>JAYTXA010000069.1:0-74278 GCA_043743165.1 Acidobacteriota bacterium | reverse complement strand
CCCACCCGCGCATCACGCGCTCGACGACCTGCGCCTCGACGACTCGCTATCCGTGCGTCCGTGTCCCGCTCGATTGACAAACCGAAGTCATATCAACGTGCGAAATGAGCTGCGCCCGCAGACGCGCGTGAGCGGGTCAAGGGCGTCGGCTCCATTTGAAGGTCAGCCGTCGCGTCAGACTGTCGCGTGGGCCTGGCGCACGGCCACGAGATCGTCGTCCGCCACGGAGCGAAGATCATCGGGACGGAGCGTGACCACAGCCTGCGTTCGGCCAGATGCGGCAACGAATTCGACACCGACGGAGTCCGGACCGTACCGCTCGACAACGGTGCCAAGATCGCCTCGGCACAAGTCGTGAACAGGTAGGTCTCTCGTCAGAACGACGACATCGAGGATCTGCATCGTCATTTGCTACCTCCAGGGTAGGCGGTCACGAAACGGGGAACGCCACCACCCGCCGGAACGAACCAGACGCTTTGCACGAGGGCCGACTGGCCATTCCGTCCGCTCAGGATAGCGCGAATGGTGAACAGCTGCCCTTCGGGCATCGAGTCGGACAGCTCAGCATCCTGGGTGAGATGCTGCGCTCGGAGATCCGATTCGAAGTCCTGCCACTGCTCGGCCGCGTAGCCCAAAGCCGTAAAGAACCGCGCCTTGAATCGACCCACCTGATGCGATGACGACAGCAGGTATCCGTGCAATTTCTGTGGATCGATGAAGGCTTGATCGGCGTTCGGCAGTCGCACCTGAAGATCCTATCGTCGTCTGGTCCACTCTGCTCGTCGCGGACGGCTAACGCCCGGCTTCAGCCGCGGCGGCCCAGCATCTCACTGGCCGCCGTCGGCTGCAAGCCGATGTTAGGCGGCATCAAGGTTACGCACCCGCGTCGAGGGCGAGTAGCACACGGTCGAGTTGCCTGGGGCTAAGGGAAACACCGAAGCGCTTGCGGGCCTCGCTCATGACCGCCAGGGCTCGTAGCAAGAACCGGGCGTAGGCCGGATCCCCGCCCATCTCACGGAGGGTCGTCGCACGCGGGCGAACAGGGCTGATGCGTCGAAGCGCACGCTCTGCACGACCGTCAAAGAGAAAGAAGACTTGTGGGACGTGAAAGTGAAGGTACTTCGAGGCTAGTGAGCGCTTCTCTAGTCCGGTGAGCTCCTGCAACAGAGAGGTGAGATCGGCGTGCACGGCAAGCGCCAAGCCCGCGTTCTCCGCCGTTGGCCGACGCTCATCTCGCAACGGCTTGAGACGGGTGTCAATGCTTGAGCGTTTCAGGGCCATTGGGAGATCCCGGGTATAGAACTCATCCCCAGATGCGTTGGCGCTCGAACCAGCCGACCGGCCTCGCTCCGCAGACGCAGCGTAGGCTCGGCCAATCAGCAGCATCTTGGCAGTCGACGCTTTGAGGTCACCATGGCCTGGATGCTTCCGGCACAGCGCATAGAGCACCCCGTTGCTGACCGCCCACGGATCTCGGGCTTCGTTGATCGCGCGCTCGATGTGTTTACGGGTAATTGTCATCGACGTGATCGGGTCCGCCTAACGAGTAATGGAGTAGACCGCGCTCCACGTTCGGCGCTGCCTAATCCATCACGAATACCGCGTATCGTAGCCCGCAACTCGCACGGCAAGAATGCTATCCGTTCTTTCACGGCTGCAGCGGGCTGACGCGTTAGGCGGCGAACCGCCGGATGAGACTGCGGCGCCCCGCTACCTAAAACCGCCGACGTCAGGGCCGCAGTCGCGGGAAGCCGCTGCGAAGCCAGACGCTCGGAGCGGCGCGGCTGGCCCGGCAGCCGCGTTAGGCTGCGAGGGAGCCGCTGTCTAATGTGGATCGAGCCGGAGGTCGCTATCGGTCCGGCGACGTCTTCCGCAACCACGCGCCAAGATCGAAACGCCTCTCGCGCTGCCGGCAGTTGGCCGGCGGTTCGCCGCAGCGTTCGCGAAGGGGAAGGCGGACACTACGACAGGCAACCCCGAGGCGCACCTGAAGGTGCGCAGCTACGACAGTCCAACCTGCCCTTCCCGCCCTACCGCGACAGCAGATACGTTGTCTTCAGCGCGAACTGCCGGTTGCGTCCAATCGGGCGACCGAGTGTGTCGGTCTGCAGTTCGTCGTAGGTGACGTAGATGTCGCTGCCCGGCTTGTAGATGAAGTTATAGCGGAAGCTGAGCGACAGCTGCTTGGTGAGCGAGTTGTACTGCGATAGCGATCGGATCGTCTGGCGCGGCGAAATCGCCATGTCGACGCGCAGGATGCTGAGGTTCACGACGAACGCACCCCACGGGCCGTCGACGTCGTTGCGCTGAATCGAGTATTCCCCCGAGGCGCGGTTATTGAGGCGCACGCCGAGCGTGGCCGACACGTCGGTGCGGTTGCCGCCGTAGTAGGTCTGCGGCGAGAAGGTGAACTGCTCGTAGATGCGGCGCGCCGGATTCGAGTTGAAGGTGAGGTTCACCTCGTCGTAGCGATAGGTGCCACGCGGAATGGTGACCGTCTGCACGCGGAACGGAGCGTCGATCTGATCGAACCAGTGGTTCCACCACACATTCAGGTAAGCGCCGTTCTGGAAGCGGGTGCCCACCATCTGGTGGTTGCGCCTGGTGAGCAGGCGATTGTTCATGTCGGTGATGTAGATGACATTGATCATCGGCTCCATCACGCGGATGCGGCCGCCGGGACGCGGGTTGCGCTCGAGGTGCACCTTCGACTGACGGATGCCGGTGCGCGGCACGTAACCGACCTCGTCGTTGAAGTTCGGCTCGATCTGCGAGAACTCGGCGTAGGTCTGCCACCTCGTGTCGAGGTAGAGCGCGCGGGCGTGATAAGCGTTGTTGTCGGTGTCGATGCCGGGCGTCATCGACTTCGCGGCGATGGTGTGCAGCGAGAACGCGCGGTTCGGCGCGAAGAGCGCGTCGGCGGACATGACACGGTTGAAGCGCGCGGAGTTCATCGACTCCTTGTTGACGATCAGGCCGCCGATCTTCGACCGCCGGTTGAGGTCCTTGCTGTAGCGGGCGACGAGGAAGTTGTCGGCCGGACGGCCGTTGAATTCTTCGGTCTGCAGGTCCATCACCGCGATGTTGTTCCCCTCCACCTTGCCGGTGAGGCGGGCGCCGCCGCGGATGCCGATCGGCTGCCCCGTGTCCGAGAGGCCGATGCGCCGGCTGAAGAACAGGTCCATCTGGCGTTCGAGTCCCTGGGTGCCGACGGTGAACTGCCCCGAGTTCTCGAGGAAGAAGTCGCGTTTCTCCGGGAAGAACAGTGCGAAGCGGGTGAGGTTCACCTGCTGCTCGTCCACTTCGGCCTGGGCGAAGTCGGTGTTCACCGTGAAGTCGAGTGCCAGGCCGTGGCCGATACCGTACTTGACGTCGGCGCCGATGTTCTTCAACGCTTCCGTATTCGACGCGGAGCCGACGCGGGCATACTTCCCGCCCGCCGTCATGTAGGGCTTCAACCGGAGGTCGAGCCCGCGGTTGAGATCGATCATGCCGGTGAGGGTGCCGGCCAGGCTGACCTGCATCAGGTTGTACGGCTTGGGGATGGGCGACCAGTAGACGATTTCGTTCTTGCGGCGGATATTGCGCGAGAAGTTCACGCCCCACGTCTGCACCGGCACCTCGGGCGAGCGGAGGGTGACCATCGGGATGGCAATCTCGGTGATCCAGCCGTCGCTGGTGCGGCGCGACGCCGCTTCCCACACGCCGTTCCAGTCCTTGTTGATGTTCGACGCCGAGCCGCGGACGTTGCCGCCACCCTCCTCGAAGATCTGCTGCTCGAGCTTCGCCCCGAGCGGGTTCGTCACGAACATGTAGCCCGAGCGTGAGTCGCGGAAGGTGTCGAGGATGACCTGGAAGTTGTCCTCATCCATGATGCGCGACGAGTCGCGCCGCATCTCGGTGGCGCGAAGGTGGTCGGGCTCGGAGTCGAACGCGTGCACCCCGATGTAGAGGTTGCCGGCATCGTAGAGCATCTTCACTTCGGTACGCTCGGTGGCCGGCTGGCCGTTCGCCGGTTCCTGCTGCGTGAAGCTGTCGACGACCGTTGCGGTGCGCCAGGCCTCATCGGAGAGGATGCCGTCGATCTCGGGCGCTCGCGACGCGCGCGACACCTGAATCTGGAGCTGGGCGCGGCGGTTCGTGGCCACCGGCTTCGGTTGCTCGGTTGCCGGCTGGTCCTGCGAATGATCGTGCTGCTGGGGCTGCGCGACGACGGGCGCGGCAAGGAGAAGAAGGGCACAACAGGCCATGCCGAGCCACGCGGCGCGGCGGCCGACGTCAATCGAAAGCATGGGACAAACTACCACAGGTCAGCGGGTTAAGAGCATTCGAGATCGCGATCGGACCCGGCATTTTGGTGGCAAATTGCGGCGGATCCGGCTCCGTGTCCAGGCGGCCGGTAAACACGGACTCACCGGGCGAGCCGTTCCCCATTAGAGTTGATGCTGTGACAACGCCCGATTTGAGCCTGAGCGGAGCCTCCGTGCTGGTGGCCGGAGCCGGCCTTGCGGGGCTGGTGGCCGCCCGCGACCTCGCCGCCATGGGCGCAGCCGTCACCGTCGTCGAAGCGCGCGACCGGGTCGGCGGACGGGTCTGGACGCTCCGGGACGGTTTCATCGACGGCCAGCACGCCGAGGCCGGCGGCGACATGATCGATGAGGAACAGCAGGCCATCCGCACCCTCGCCGACGAGCTTGGCCTGACGCAAGTTCGCATTCTCGCCAACGGCTTTGGCTACGCCCGTCCCGACAAGACCGGCGCCGTGCGTCTGGTGCCCCGCAGCGCGGCGCGCGGCTGGGAGCGCGTCGGCCACGAGCTGGCCGGGCTGGCCCAGCGCTACCGCTGGAGCGAACGGCGGTGGGATTCGCCCGTGGCCGCCGAGATGGGCCGCCGCTCGGTGGCGCAGTGGCTCGACGACATCGGCGCCGACGGCGAGCTTCGAGAGACCTGCATGGGCCTGCGCGGCTTCTTCCTTGCTGACCCCGAGGAACTGTCGTTACTCCAACTGGTCGATCAGTTCTCGCAGGACGACGCGCCCGCTCCCGGCAAGATGTTCCGCATCGAAGGCGGGAACGACCGCCTCACCGCCGTACTGGCCGCGCTGCTCGGTGAACGAGTGCACCTGAATACGGAACTGCTGGCCGTGTCGCAGCGGGGCGGCACCGTTCGCGCCTCGCTCCGCAACGGCCGGTCGCGCACCCAGGTGCAGGCGGACTACGTCGTGCTGGCCCTGCCTGCCCCGCTGCTCCGCCGCATGCCCATTACGCCCGCGCTTCCGGCGCAGCAACACGAAGCGGTGGCCTCGCTCCCCTACGGCCGCGGCACCAAGACGCTGCTGCAGTTCACCTCGCGCTTCTGGCGCAAGACCGGCCGGCCCCGCGCGTTCGGCTCGCCGCTGCCGATCGGCGCCGGCTGGGAGGGCAACGAGGAGCAGCGGGGCAAGCCGGGGATTCTGGCGCTGCTGGCCGGCGGCTCCGCCTCCGATGCGACCGCCAGCATCATGGAGCGCGAAGGGATTCAGGGGATTGTGCGCGGGCTCGACTGGCTGGGCGCGACGCAGACCGACGTGGTGGCGTGGCGGCAGACCCGCTGGGAGTCGGACCCGTGGTCGCGTGGCGGCTACGCGATGTTTCATCCGGCCTTCAAGCCGAGCCTGCGCGGCTGGCTGGCGCAGCCGTGCGGACGTTTGTTCTTTGCCGGTGAACACACCAGCCTGCGCTGGCAGGGTTACATGAACGGCGCGGTGGAATCGGGCCACCGCGCCGCCGCCGAAGTGCGAGCCGTCCACATCATGGGCAGCGGACAGTAATGAGAAGGCTCCGGGCTCCCGGCTCTGGGCTTCAGGCCGGCTTCTTCGCGATCCGCAGCATCGAATGCATCACACCGATGCACGCGTCCATCACCACCACAAGTCCGCCGGCTGCGGCGAGCGCCGCCGTCTCGTCGTTGCTGATGCCCGACTGCAGCCACAGCGCACGGGCGCCGATCGCCACCGCCGCACCGGCAATCGGCGGCGTATCTTCGGCTCGACGGAAGACGTCGACGATATCGACGTGCTCAGGAATATCTTCCAGCCGCGCATACGCCTTCTCGCCAAGCACTTCCGTTTCCTTCGGGTTCACCGGAATGACGCGGTAGCCAACACTCTGCAACTTCCGCATGATGCCGTGCGAGCTCTTCTCGGGACTGCTCGACGCACCCACCATCGCCACCGTCGTCGCCTCGGTCAGCAACCGGCGCAGTTCGTCGTCGGACGGATTGGCATGCATGCGAAACACTCCAGCCTTCTGACTCAGAGTTGCGCGATCGCCTGTTCGAGTTGCGTCACCAGCTCGTCGAGTTGCTGCACCACGGCCTGCACCGTTTCCGGCTGGCTCAGGTCGACGCCGGCGCGCTGCAGCAACGCCATCGGGTGATCGCTGCCGCCCGCCTTCAGCAGGTCGAGGTAGCGCCCGACGGCGGCCGGGCGCTCCACGTCCGACGCACCGAGAATCTGCTTGAGGATCTGCGCGCTCGAGGCGTAGCAGGTGGCGTACTGGTAGACGTAGTACGGCGTGCCGAAGAAGTGCGGTATGCGCGCCCACGTCACGGCCGACAGCTCGTCGTAGTCGAACGCGTCGCCGTGATAGGCCTTCAGCAGGCCGAAGTAGAGCGCGTTCAGCACGTCGGCGGTAATCGGCTTGCCGGCTTCCACCAGGCGGTGCGCCTGCAACTCGAAGTCGGCGAACATCACCTGCGTATAGAACGTGCCGACGATGCCGTCGATGGCGTGCTGGAGGAGGACGATGCGCTGCCTGGGGTCGGTGGTGCGCTCGAGCATGAAGCGCAGGAAGAGCGCTTCGCTCAGCGTTGAAGGCACTTCCGCCACGAAGATCGTGTAGTTCGCGTAGGCGAACGGCTGGTGCGCGTGCGCCAGCACGGTGTGCATCGAGTGCCCCATCTCGTGCGCCAGTGTGAACACGGAGTCGAGCGTGTCGTTGTGGTTCAGCAGCATGAACGGCGGACAGCCGTAGACCGGAGCCGAGTAGGCTCCGCTTCGCTTGCCAACGTTCTCGAACACATCGATGCACTGACCGGCCAGCACCTCGCGCATCCGCTGCTGGTAGGCCGCGCCGAGCGGCGCGACCGACTGTGGCAGCCACTCGAGGGCCTCGTCGTAGGGGTATTTCTCGTCGAGGTCGACGAGCGGAATCGCCGAGTCGTAGCCGTAATACGTCTCGAGCCCCAGCACCCGGCGGCGCAGCCGCTGATAGCGCTGTAACGGCTCGACGCCGGCCCTGGCCTGCTCGACGAGGTTGTCGACGACCCCCGTGGGAATGTTGTTGCCGTGCAGCGCGGCATCGAGCATGGTGGCGTAGCCGCGCGCCTGCGCGTGGAACCAGTCGCGCTGCAGGATGCCGTTGTAGAGCGCGGCGTAGGTGTTGATGTTCGCCTGGTAGGTTTCGTGGAACGCCCTGAACGCCGCCGCGCGGTCAGCCTGGTGCCGGTTGGTGGCGAGCAGCGCACGATACTGGCCGTAGGAGAGCGTGGCCGTGGCGCCGCTCGGCAGCGTCACCGTCGGCGACTTCAGGTCGGCAGTGGAGAGCGACGAGTAGGCGTCGTTGGGTGCGGACGAGAAGCGACTCGACAGCGACAGCAGGTGTTCGCCCTTCTCGTCGAGCACGTGTTCCTGCTGACGGTAGAGGTCTTCCAGCGCGAAGCGGTAGACGGCCAGCGCCGCATCGTCGAGCAGCCACTGCTGCACGGTGGCGAGTGGAATCGCCAGCAACTCTGGGTCGAACCAGGCCGAGGCCTGCGCCGCTTTCGCGAACAGGATCTGCACCTGCTGCCGTCTGGCGTTGATGGCGTTGTCGCGCTGGTCCTGGTCGTACCACAGCGACGCGAAGTACCACACCCGATACGATAGTTGCCCGATGCGATCCCGCAGCTGCAACGCGGCGAGCAGCGCGGCGGCACCGCCCGCCAGCGACCCCTGCAGTTCGGCAAACGCCGCAATTTCACGGTCGAGCTCGGCATACGCCCCGTCCCACGCCTGCCAGTCGCTGAAGATGCTCTGCAGGTTCCACTTGTAGCGGTCGTCTATGACGGCGCGTTCTCGGAGCGTGGCAGCGGCGGGGGCGTCGGCAGGTGCGTAGAGGTCCATTCGAAAAATCATACTTCGACGGCGACGATCTTGCTCTCGGGTGAGTGCGCGATGCCGCGCAGACAACCGGGGGGTAACTGGTGAATCATCCGCTTCCGTGGCTGAGATACGTCGACGCAAACCGCGTTAATGCAACCAACCTGTCGTTCGACGGACTGAAGGTTCGCAACGATGCGATGGAGACGCTCGGCAGCGTCCAGGGGTTCGTCGTCGACAACGCCTCCATGCGTCCCTACTACGTCGTGGTCGACTCGGGCGGCTGGTTCAAGTCGAAAGACTTCCTCGTGCCCATCGGCCACGCCCGCATCGACGACGACCAGGATGCACTGGTCGTCAACATCCCGAAAGAACGGATCGAGCGTTTTCCCGGATTCAACCGGGACGAGTTCGAGAAGCTGAAGGAAGACGACATCGCGCGGATGAACACGGCCATCTGCGACGCCGTGGGCGACACCCCCGCCGCGTACACCCCGCTGTCGGACATGGCGACGTCTTCGGCCGACCCGCTGTCGACCGTGTGGGGACGTCCGGCCTACACACAGCCCGACTGGTGGGCGGCCGTCTCGCCGCCGCTTGGCAACACGTTGGGCGCCACAGACAGCTTCGCGGCCACGGAAGACTATCCCGCCTCGAAGGTGCCGGTGGCCTTCGGCGAGATGCAGGCCGACGACCTGGTCCGTGAGGATCGGGACAATGCCTTCCCGTGGACCCACGCGGAGCCCACGTCGACCGACGCGACCACCACGAGTGGTCGCGACCGGAGCGAGTACCGCGAGGATCGCGAGTTGGTGACGGCCAGAGCGACGGACCAGAGTCCGCACCTCGAGGGCCGCGCCAAGCCGGGCGACATCCTCGGCCTCGAAACCGGTGGCGAGCAGACCCACATGGGCGATACGTCCGAGGACGAGGACAAGCGCCGTCTCGAGGCGGAGCGGGCGATGACGAAGGAACGCGGCCGGGACTGACGCATAAGGCAGGTAGGCCGGGTAGGGCAGGTAGGGCGAGTCAAGCCGTCATCCTGCCTTTACCCACCTGGCTCACCTGCCCTGCCAGCCCCCTACCGCTTCGCCACTTCGACCAGCGTGTTGAAGATCATCTCGGTGCCGAGACGCAGCGACTCCACGCTCACCTTCTCATCGTTGCCGTGCATGCGGGTCAGTTCATCCGCGGTAATCGGATACGGATAGATGCCGTAGACCGGAATGCCGCGGCTGCGCCAGGCCCCCGCGTCAGTGCCCGCCTGGAACAGGTACGGGGCCACCTCGGCTCCGGCGAACGTCGCGCGGGCGTGCTTCTCGAGCGCGCGGTAGAGCGGGTTGTCTTCCGGCGACGGCGGCACGCGCGACGGTCCGGCGTTCGGGTTCGACAGGCGGACGGTGATGGCTGGGTCGTCGATCACCTTCTCGAAGGTACTGACGATGTCCTTCGGGTCGGTGCCGGGGATGACGCGGACGTTGATGGTGGCTTCGGCCGACCCCGGAATGACGTTACTGCGGAACCCGCCGTCGATGATGACCGGTGCGATCGTGTTGCGGATGATCGCGTGCATCAGCGGGTCCTTGCTCACTTCGCGGTCCGCCGCGGCCAGCGCCGCCGGATCGCTGCTGGTCAGCAACGTCTGGTAGTGGCCAGCGAGCGGCTGCGCCGAGGTTCGCGCCAGCACCGCCAGGAACTTGCGGTTGGCCTCGGTAAGCTGAACCGGGAAGTCGAAGGTGGAGAGCTTCGCCAGTCCGCGCGACAGCGCAAAGATCGCGTTGTCGGGCCGCGGCATCGACGAATGCGTGGAGGTGCCGGTCGCCGACACAATCACACCGACCGACGACTTATCCGCGGTCGAGATGCTGACGTATTTCACCTTGCGGTCGTCGCCGGCGATGATCCAGCCGCCTTCGTTCAGCGCGAACTCGGCGTCCATCTGCGCCCAGTGCGTCTGCGCCAGCCACGACGTGTTGTACTGCGCGGCTTCCTCGTCCGCCTCGACGACCAAGATGACGTCCCGCGCCAGCGGCACCTTGCGTTCGGCCAGCTGCATGACGGCTCTGGCAAAGACGGCGAGGCCACCCTTGAAGTCTATGGCGCCGCGGCCGTAGACATCGCCGTCCTTGATGACGCCGGCGAACGGGTCGACCGTCCACTTCTCGCGCTCCACACCAACCACGTCGGCATGCGCCGCCAGCAGTACGGGGCGCTTGCTGCCGTCGCCCTTGAGGCGGGCAATCATGTGCGACTTCCCCGCTTCCGGCGTCGGGACGATCGTCACCTCGAAGCCGAGCGGCCGCAGTCTCGACGCGAGCAACTGATCGATCTGCCCTTCACGACCGGGCGGGTTGCTGGTGTCGAGCCTGATGATCTCCTGGAGCAGCGCGGCGGTCGGGTCGGTGGCTGGCTGTGCCGACACAGTGGAGGCGGCGCAGACGAGCACGGCGAAGGCAGCAGCAGCGGCTGTTCTCATGGCTGCTATGGTCGCACGAACGACGTAGCTGCCGACCTTCAGGTCGGCTCGTCACGGCGAACCTGAAGGTTCGCGGCTTCGGACCGCTCGCTAGGCCGAGAGTGAGATGAAGTCGACGTGCGCCGCGCGGCCGTCCACCGTGAGGATGGCGACGCTCGGCTCGAGGTTGAACCGGCGCGGACCCGCCGCTCCCGGGTTCACCACCAGCCGGCCGTCGCCGGACCGGACCATCAGCGCGCGGTGGGTGTGGCCGAACACGATGATGTCCGCGGCGTAGCGCGCGAGCAACAGGTCGGGCGTCGGGCTGCCGAACTCGTCGCCGTGGCTCACGTGCAGCGTCAGTGCGCCAATCGGCAGCGACACAGCGCGCGGCAGGTCCGGATCGTGCCTGTCGTCAACGTTGCCGGAGACCACAGTCACCGACGCGATGGCGCGCAACGCGGCCAGCACTGGGGCACCGCCGACATCGCCGGCGTGGATGATGAGATCGACTCCGGCCAAGGCTGCGGACAGCTGCGGCCTGAACTGGCCGTGGGTGTCGGAGATGAGCCCGACGATCACGCGTGTGGTCGTCATGACGGTGGAGCGGCGGTCGCCTCGTGCCTGTAACCGCGGAGTCCCGGGGTGGTCAGCGCCATCCAGCCGGTGGCGAGCAGGCAGCCAATGCCGCCGGTAATGACCGAGAACGGCGCACCGAACGAGTTGGCCACCGCCCCCGCTTCGAGTTCACCGAGCTGCGGCCCGCCAGTGAAGAACACCATGTTGATACCAGTCATGCGTCCCCGCAGGCGGTCGGGCGTCTCGAGCTGACGGATGACGTTGCGCAGCACCGTACTCACCGTGTCCGTCGCCCCGACAAGCGCCAGGCAGGCAAAGGTGAGCCAGAAGTGCCGGGAGAAACCGAACACGATCGTGGCAATGCCGTGTCCTGCCACCGACCAGATGATGGCCGCACCGCGCCGCCTGATCTTCTCCGTCGTCGGCACCATGACGACGCTCGTGAGGAACGAGCCGATGGCCGGAGCCGCGAACAGCCAGCCGTAGCCCCGTGCTCCGACCATCAGGATGTCCTGCGCGAAAATCGGCAGCAGCGCCGTAGCCGACGCGAAGAACGTCGCGAAGAAGTCGAGCAGCATGGTCGAGCGGATGAGCGGCGCCCTGAAGACGAACTGTAGCCCTTCCTTTGCAGCGGCCCACGACACCTCGTTCGTCTCGCCTGCCACCGGTGCGGCGGCCACCGGCAGGTCGCGCATCATCAGCAGCGCGACGATGACGAACCCGAACGACAGGGCGTTGTAGAAGTAGGCGGAGGCCACGCCGGTGGCGGCGATGACCAGTCCGGCGGCGGCCGGTCCAACCACCGACGCCGTCTGGAACATGATCGTGTTCAGCGTGATGGCGTTCGAGAGATGTTCACGCGGTACGAGCGTCGGCACGAGCGCCGCCCGAGCCGGCAGGTCGAACGAACTGACGGCGGCGCCAATGGCCGACAGCGCGTAGATGGGCCACACCGCGGTGCCGCCGCGGTAGGTGTACATCGCCAGTGACAGCGCCACCAGGCCGGACATCGACTGCGTGACGAACAGCACCCGCCGCCGGTCCATGGCGTCGGCCACGACGCCGCTGACCATCGAAAAGACAATGATCGGAAGGATGCGCACCAGCCCGACGAAGCCAAGGGCGATGGCCTTGCGCCCTGGCGATACCAGCAGCGACACATGCCACAGCAGCGCGGCGTTCTGCATCATCGTTCCGGAGAACGACAGCAGCAGACCGATCCAGATCAGCCGGAAGTTGCGGTGTTGGAGTGCGACGAACGATCGCGGCAGGGACGACACGGAATTCAGAAGTCAGAGTTCAGAAGTCAGAATGTCTGACTTCTGAGTTCCAACTTCGGAGCGCTATCGGACTCCGAGCAGTTCCACGTCGAACACGAGCGTGGCGTTGCCGGGAATGACGCCGCCGGCGCCGGCGCTGCCGTAGCCGAGGCTCGGCGGGATGATGAGCGTGCGCTGTCCGCCGACCTTCATGCCGGCCACGCCCTGATCCCAGCCACGAATGACTTGCCCGGCGCCGAGGCCGAACTCGAACGGCTGGTTGCGGTCGCGCGAGCTGTCGAACTTCGTGCCGTGCTTGTCAGCGGCTGCCTCGTTGTAGAGCCAGCCGGTGTAGTGGACCGACACCACCTTGCCGTTCGTGGCCTCGGTGCCCGTGCCCACTTTCACGTCGGTGACTTGCAGCGTCGTCAGGTTGCTCACGCCGGAACCTCCAGTAGTCGTTTCGGAATTGGTCGTCGTTTCAGCGCTGCGGCTGCCGCCACACGCGACACACGTGGTCAGCACGCCGAGGATCGCTACACGAATCAGGATATGCGTCACGATTGCGTTGCCTTAGTTGACTGCGAGCAGTTGCACGTCGAAGACGAGCGTGGCGTTGCCTGGGATCGCTCCCTGTCCGCCCGCACCGTAGCCCAGGCTTGGCGGAATGATGAGTCTGCGCTGGCCGCCGACCTTCATGCCGACGATACCTTGGTCCCAGCCGACGATCACCTGCCGGACACCAAGGGTGAAGGAGAACGGCGAGCCGCGGTCGATCGAGCTGTCGAACTTGGTGCCTTTGTTGTCGACGGCCGAGGCCTTGTACAGCCAGCCGGTGTAGTGGACGCTGAGCGAACGACCGGTTGTTGCTTCCGCGCCCGTGCCCACAACGAGGTCGGTCGTCTGCAGTGTCGTGATTGAACTCAAACCGGTATCAGCAGTGGCGGTCGCACTTGGCGCCACATCGTTGCCGCCACACGCGTTGAAGGTGGCGAGCAGGGCAAACAGGCTTGCAAGGGTCAGGAACTGTTTCATAGTCGTTCTCACGATTCTACTAGAAGCACCAGCTTACCAATGTGCTGGCTCGCCTCCATCATGCGGTGCGCTTCGGCTGCGTGCGCCAGCGGGAACGTGGCGTGAAGCACCACGCGCACGGCGCCCGACTCCAGCAGCGGCCACACGTGCTCGCGCACCGCCGCGGCGATGCGGCCCTTCTCGTCCACCGACCGTGCCCGCAGCGTCGAGCCGGTGAGGGTGAGCCGGCGCTGGAGGATAGGGATGGTGCTAATCGTCGAGCGGTAGCCGCCGAGTTGTGCGATCAGCACGAGACGGCCGTCCATACCGAGCACGTCGATGTTGCGCTGCAGGTATTCGCCGCCAACCATGTCGAGCACGACGTCAACGCCACGGTCGCCAGTGAGCGCCTTGACCTCGACCACGAAGTCCTGCTCGCGATAGTTGATGCAGCGTTCGGCGCCGAGCGCCTCGCACGCCCTGCACTTCTCGTCGCTGCCGGCGGTGGCGAACACCCTCGCGCCGCGCGCCTTCGCGAGTTGAATGGCCGCGGTGCCGATGCCGCTCGAGCCACCGTGAATCAGCACCGACTCCCCGGCCTTCAGTTGCCCGCGCTCGAACAGGTTGGTCCACACCGTGAACATCACCTCCGGCAGCGCGGCGGCGTGGGTAAAGTCGAGTCCGGCCGGTATGGGCAGACACTGCGGCGCCGGTGCGACGCAGTACTCGGCATAGCCACCACCGGCAACCAGGGCGCAGACGCGGCCGCCCACGGACCAGCCCGTCACGGCGCTCCCGACCGCTGCCACGGTGCCTGCCACTTCGAGCCCTGGAATGTCGGTGACTCCCTGCGGCGGCGCGTAGCGCCCCTGCCGCTGCATGACGTCAGGCCGGTTCACGCCTGCGGCGGCCACCTTGATGAGCAGGTCGGTCGGGCCGGTCGTTGGCCGCGGCCGCTCGACAGCGACGAGGACCTCTGGTGAGCCTGGTTCGCGAATGGCAATGGCGATCATTGGGTCGTTGGTCATTGGTCGTTGGTCGTTGGTCATTTGGGCGATGGGCGATGGGCGATGGGCAAGTTCAGTCCTTGCCGAATGCCGCCTCCGTGGTCGAGCGCTCGAGGACCAGCCTGGCGAGAGCGATGCCAACGCCCAGCCCGGCGATGAGGGCCCCTGGCAAGGAATGCGGGCGTGCGGTCCACAGCCCGACAGCGATCAGCATCGCGGCCACCGACAGATCGATGGCCACCAGCGAGCGCGTCGCCCGCCGTAACTCGCGCAGGAAGGTTGCTGGCGCGTGGGTGCGCTGGGCAAACAGGAGATGCCCGCGCAGCATGCCGCCCGCCGTCGCCAGCAGCGTCACCACCACGAACGCCGCGTCGGCCCAGCCAGGCTCCCACTGCTTCGCCAGCCAGACGGCAAGCATCGCCGACAGGTACAGGACGAACGCCGTGCCGAGGTGAAAGCGCCACCACGCGGCGGCGCCGCCGCGCCATGCCGGCGTGTGGCTCGCATCGAGCGCGATGACCACGCTGGCCGCCGAGGCGTACCGCTCGGACGGTTGCTTGCGCAGGCACCGCTCGACCGCGTCGATCAGCGTCGACGGCAGGTCGGGGCGGCGCGTCGCCAGCGGCGGCGCATCGGCCTCGAGCACCCGCGCACTCATCGCCAGCGGCGTGGCCGCGGCGAAGGGGTGGACGCCGGTGGCGTACTCGTAGGTCACTACGCCGAACGCGAACAGATCGGTGCGTGCGTCAGTGCTGAGCCCAGTCAGTTGCTCGGGCGCCATGTAGGCCGGCGTGCCGATGACGGTTCCCGGCGTGGTCACTCTCGCCGACTCCAGGGCCGCCGCGGCCGTCGCATCGACGAGCGCCAGACCGAAGTCGAGGATCTTCAACGTGCCGCCGGCCGAGCGGATGATGTTCTCGGGCTTGAGGTCACGATGCGTGATGCCACGCGCGTGGGCCGCCGCCAGTGCCTCTGCCAACTCGCGCGTCGTGCGCATCACGGTATCGCGGTCGGGGCGCTCGTCCTGCGAGATCTCCTCGCGGAGCAGCCGGCCATCGACGTACTCGCTGGCGATGACGACCTCGTCCCCCACCTCCTCGAGCGCGTAGACCGTGCAGATGCCAGAGTGACTCAGCGAAGCGGCCGCACGCGCTTCGCGGCGCAGCCGCTCGCGTTGCGCCGGGTCGCGCACCAGGTGCGGCGCGAGCACCTTGAGCGCCACGTCGCGGCCAAGACGGGTGTCGGTCGCCAGGTAGACGTGCCCCATCCCGCCACGCCCGAGCGGCCTGCGGACGATATAGGCGCCGATGGCCGTACCCGGCTCGAACCGTTCATCGGTGTCGGCCAAAAGGTCTGAGGCGGCCTCGAGCACCGGGGCGTCGAGGAAGGCGCCAGCCCGCGAGTGATGCCGCAGCAACGAGCGCACCTCGGCGACGACGTCGGACGATTCGGCGTGGGTGCGCAGCCAGTCATCGGCCTCCGGCAGCGGCAGGTCGACGCACTGCTCGAAGAGATCGCGCACGCGGCGCCACTGCTCGGGCGTCATGCGTGCACGCCGTCGAGTTCGCGGAACAGCCAAGCGCGCGCCAGCGCGAAGCGGCGCTTCAACGTCGCGGGCGACATCCCGAGCGTCCGGGCCGCGTCCTCGACGCTCAGGCCCACGAAGTAGCGCAGTTCGATGATGCGTGCCTGTTCGGGATCGAGCGCTTCGAGCCGCTCGAGGGCTTCGTCGAGGGCCGGTAGCATGCTGTCCTGTTCATGGGCGCGGATCAGCGAATCGGAGAGGGACACCCGGTCGAGCCCGGCCCAGCGTTTCTGCGCGCCGCGGGCGCGGGCGCGGTCGACGAGGATCTGGCGCATCGAGCGCGCGGCGATGCCGATGAAGTGGTTGCGGTCGGTGAAGGCGGCGCTGCTGCCCGCGAGGCGGAGATAGGCCTCGTGCACGAGTGCCGTCGCCTGCAGCGTGAAACCGACGCGTTCGCGGCGCATGTACGCGGCGGCAATCCGGCGCAGCTCGCCGTAGACGGCTGCTGTCTGTTCGTCACCATCGGGCCGAAAGCCTGGCTGCTCGGTCACGGTTGAGTGACAATTGTAGTCAGGTGTCGATGAAATGGTGATTGTGCTGATGGGCGAGGCGGGGTCGCAGACGACGGCGGTGGGGGCACGGCTCGCGGAGTGCGTGCGGTGGAACGTGATCGAGGCCGATGCGCCGCATGCAGCCTCGGACCTTCATGCTGTGGTGGCGCGTGCACTCGCGCGGCGCGAACCGCTGGTGCTCGTGTGCGAGAAGCTGACGGCCAGCCAGCGCATCCAGACGGCCGGCGGGCTGCACCCGGTGCGCTTCGTGTCGCTCGGCACCGCCCGGGAGCCTGGTTCCGACGTGGCGCTGGTGCTGAACGATGCGGCCGACGTCGAGGTGACCGTCGGACGCCTGCGCCTGGAGTTCGGGCTGTAGCGAGATCGCCGACGCTGGGCGCTCACCCCCGGGGTCATGAACGCTCCTCGATCACGAACTGCCACGCCTGCAGCGCCAGTTCCGGATACTGCCGCCGTAACCCGTCCACGCGCCCCGCGTACTCCGACCGGGGAAACTCGCCGGCCAGCAGCCGTGCTCGCAAACGCTTGATCTCGTACTTGTAGAGTTCGCGGACGTAGTCGCGCACCAGTTCGGGCCGCGTGTGCGGCCGCGGCATCACTCCGTGACGGGCGAGGTCGGCGAGGACGGAGGGACGATAGCGGTGGCTCATGGAAGGCTGCTGGCTCTGGGCTCTGGGCATTCCCGCAGGTCACGCGGCGACTCAGCGCCCGAAGCCAGGAGCCTGAAGCCTGAAGCCCAAAGCCGGCGCCTCACTCCTCGCGGGGCGCCTACTCCGCCAGCGTCCGTCGAACCGCTTCGAACGTCGCGTTGATCTTCAGCACGTGACGCGGGCGCGACACCACCTCGGCCAGTGCGGCCGGCATCTCCACGGGGCGGCCGAGCACCGGCTCCACCACTTCGCTGAACTTCGACGGATGCGCCGTGGCGAGGAAGATCCCGATGCGGTCCGTTCCAGCCTGCCCCGCCTGCCCCTCGCGACCGTTCCGCCCCGCCCGCCCAAGATGGTCCGCGATCCCCATGTAGCCAATCGCACTGTGCGGATCGAGCACGTAGCCGCGTTCTTCGTACACCCGCCGGATGGTGGTCTTCACCGCAGCGTCGGTGTAGCGGCACCCTTCGATGTCGGCCCGCATGGCCTCCAGGTTGTCGTTGTACAGCCAGCGCATGCGCTCGAAGTTGCTCGGGTGCCCCACGTCCATGGCATTCGCAATGGTCTGCACCGACGCCCGCGGCTCGAACCGGCCGTTGGTGAGGTAGCCCGGCACGACATCGTTCACGTTCGTGGCGGCAACGAACGTCCGAATCGGCAGCCCGGCCCGCTTCGCGATGAGCCCCGCCGTGAGGTTGCCGAAGTTCCCGCTCGGCGTGCACACGTGGATCTCTGCACTGGGACGCACACTCGCCGCTTGGGCCACCGCGTGGAAGTAGTAGACCATCTGTGGCAGCAGACGGCCGATGTTCACGGAGTTCGCGGAGGTGAGCCGCACCTCGCGCCGCACGTCGGCGTTCGCAAACGCTTCCTTCGCCAGCCTGTGGCAGTCATCGAAGCTGCCATCGATGGCATACGCCCGGACGTTCCCGTTCTCCGAGTTGAACATCGTCAACTGGGCTTCCTGCGTCGGGCTGACGCGCCCGTCGGGATAGAGAATGACGACGCGCGTG
Organism: Acidobacteriota bacterium; assembly: GCA_043743165.1. Lineage (GTDB taxonomy): Bacteria > Acidobacteriota > Vicinamibacteria > Vicinamibacterales > CAVVIG01 > CAVVIG01. The sequence continues at coordinate 56,085 of JAYTXA010000069.1, read as the reverse complement.
TGCGGGACGCCGTGGAAGGCATGCGCCACGGCACTGCCGGTGTCGCCCGAGGTGGCGGCCAGCACGGTGAGCGGCTGGTCGCCCGTATCGAGCGACGCCATCAGCCGCGCCATCGTCCGCGCGCCGACATCCTTGAAGGCCAGCGTCGGTCCATGAAACAGCTCGAGCGAATAGATGCCCGGTTCGACCTCGACCAGCGGAATCGGGAAGTTCAACGCTTCCGCCACCACCGCTTCGCAGATGGTGGCGTCGAGTTCGGGACGCGTGTACGGACGCAGCGCGCGGTAGGCGATCTCGGTGAGGGTGCGCTGCGGAAGCCGCGCCAGTTCGCTCTCGCTCCACGGCTCGATGGTCTCGGGGACGTAGAGACCGCCGTCGGGCGCCAGCCCCTCGAGCATCGCCGTCTTCAGCGAGACCGACGCCGGACCCTCCGCGCCCGCGGCCCGCGAGCCGCGCGTGGTTACGAAGCGCATGTCGACAACACCCGCGCGCCCTGCCCGCTGATGCGCGAGATGTAGACCTGCGGTTCGCCGCCGATGTGGGTCTTCACGGCCGTCGTCATGGCGGCCGCCACGCGCGCGGCGACTTCATCCCCCCGGCAGAGGGCAAACAGCGACGGGCCCGAGCCCGAGAGGCTGCTGCCGAGCGCGCCCGCATCGGCCGCGGCACGCTTGATGAGGGCCAGCCCCGGCACGAGCGGCGCACGGCGCGGTTCAGCAATGCTGTCCTCGAGCGAACGCGACAGCAGGTCGAAGTCGTTCGTGTGAAGAGCGTGGACGAACGCGCCGAGGTTCGCCCACTGCTTCACGGCGTCGTGCAATGACACGGTGCTCCCGAGCAGCGCGCGCGCTTTCGCGGTTTCGATCTCGAGGTCAGGATGGATGACCACGGCGGTCAGACCGGCCGGTACCGGCAGCGTGACGATGTCGGTGGGGTGGGTGCTGCGAACCAGCACGAAGCCGCCGTAGATGCACGGAGCGATGTTGTCGGCGTGCGACGAACCGGCTCCGAGCCGTTCGCCTTCGAGCGCGCACTGCACCAGCGTGTCCTTCGAGACGTCGGCGCCGAGCAGCGCGCTGACTGCCAAGACCGCCGCCGAGGCGCTCGCGGCGCTGCCGCCCAGACCGCTCGACAGCGGCAACCCCTTGCGGATGGTGAGCGACACGCCGCGCCGAGCGCCAAGCCGGGTCAGCAGCGCGAGCGCCGCGACACCGGCCGTGTTCTTCGCCGCTTCGCGCGGCAGCCGCCCGCCGTCGCCCTCGATGGCGGCGATCGTCACGCCGGCCGGGGCGAACGTGGCCGTCACTTCGTCGCCGGGTTCGTCGAGCGCGAAGCCGAGGACATCGAAGCCGCAGGCGACGTTAGACACCGTCGCGGGCGCAAAGGCGGTCACTGAGGTCATGAGCGGTAGTAGTTGCCGATGGACGGGATGAGATATTCGCGGAACGCGCGTTCGAAGTCGTATTCGGGGGAGAAGCCCCAGTCGGTCCGCGCCGCCGAATCGTCCACATCGGCCGGCCAGGAGTCGACAATACCCTGTCGCTTCTGGTCGATTTTATACGTGATCTGCGCATTCGGGAATGCCGCGCGCACGACCTCGCAGATCTCGGCCGCCGATCGGCTGAACGCACCGACGTTGTAGGCCGTCCGCGTCAGCCGCTCGCGGGGCGCCGCAGCCAGCAGGCGTAGGGCGGTGGCCGCGTCCGGCATGGCCATGAACGGAATGGTCGTGTCCGGCCGGACGAAACAGGCGTACGGCTCGCCCTTCGCCGCCGCATGAATCATCTCGGGCGCGTAGTCCGACGTGCCGCCGGCGGGCAACGTGGTGGCTGAGATAAGGCCCGGGAAGCGGACGGAGCGGAAGTCGACCCGCGGTGCCAGGTCGACCGAGAGTTGCTTGTAGTGCCGCGCGTAGTAGCGCCCAAGTTCCTCGCAGTACAGCTTGTTGCAGCCGTACATGGTGGTGGGATGCGCGAACTGGTCTTCCGTCACCCTTCCGGCACTCGACTTCACGTCGAGGCTCGGCATCCCGTAGGCCGCAATGGACGAGGGGTAGATGAAGGTGACGGGGCGCCCGTGCGACTCCCCTTCCTTCTGCGCGAACTCGAGCAGGTTCAGCGTCCCCTCGACGTTCACGTGGTGCGCCGTCACGGGGGTGAACTCGGCACGGGTCGAGAGCAGCGCCGCCAGGTGATAGACGCAGTCGACCTCGAACTCGGCGAGGATGCGCTCGAGCAGGTTCGTGTCGGTAATCGAGCCGGTGAACTCGCGTCGTACGAAAGGCGCCACCTTCGCGTCGAGCGGATTCACGTCGAGCGTGATGACGCTCGCCTGCTCGGCGAGGCCGCGAACCAGTGCATGGCCGATCTCGCCGCCAGCACCGGTGATGAGGACTACGGCTTTACGCATGTGAATGACTGTGCGCACCTGACCAGCCTCCGCCAAGGCTACGGCGGTCCGCCGAAGCGTTCGCGAAGGCGGAAGGTGCGCGGCTACGACTGGATTCCGCAGCTACGACTGGGTACGTAGCCGCGAGGCTTCAGCCTCGCGCCCTATGCCTGCAGAATCTGTGGCAGGTTGCCCAGTTCGCCCCAGGTTTCTGGGTCTTGGCAAAGCAGCGTCGTCAGGTAGAGCGATACATCTTCCGCCGGATACTTGCCGGCAATAGCCTCGACGGCCGGACCGATCTTCTCGGACGAGGGCTTCGCGTCGTCGTCCTGGATGAGGCCGTTCTCGTGCGTGAGGCCCAGGTTGTCGAGGAATACGCCCATCATCTCGCGTTGTTCGGTCAGGTGATAGACGACGAGACAGCGGGCCGCCAGCACTTCCGGCAGCGACGCGAGCGTCGCCAGATGCTTGGCCCGGCGTTCGTCGTCGAGCCCCATGACGAACTTGGGGCGGAACTTCTTCGTCTGCGCGATCAGCAGGGCGGCCTGCACCTGATCATCAGCCGCGGCCTCTTCGGCCCAGAAGGCGCGGGCCGCACGGAGACGCTGGTCCGAGGTCATGCGGCGCCAAAGTCTGGAGGGAGTCAACGTCGATTCGGTCATAATGGAACTTCAATTCTATGCACAAACTGACCCGCTTCGTTGCTCTCTGCTCGGTGGTGGTGCTTGCGGCCTCGGCCATCATCGCGGCCCAGCAGATCGTCTCGCCGGGCGTGCACCCTATCAGCGGCCGGCGCTACGCCCTCACCATGAGTTACCTGGGGGCAGACTGGCTGGACCGCTCGGAACGGGTCCAGGAAGAAGAGCCTGACGCGGCGCTGGACGCCATCGCGCTCGCCACGGGCGCGGTGGTTGCCGACGTCGGCGCCGGCTCGGGCTACATGACGGTGAAAATGGCCAAGCGCGTCGGACCCACCGGGAAGGTCTACGCCAACGACATCCAGCCGCAGATGCTGACCATCCTGCGCCAACGGCTCGACCGTGAAAAGGTGGCTAACGTCGAGCTGGTGCTCGGCACCATGGACGACCCGAAGCTGCCGGCCAACACCATCGACCTCATCCTGATGGTGGACGTCTATCACGAGTTCGCACAGCCGCAGCCGATGCTGCGCAAGATGCGCGACTCGCTGAAGACCGGCGGGCGGCTCGTCCTGCTCGAGTACCGCAAGGAAGACCCGTCCATCCCTATTCGCCCCGACCACAAGATGAGCGTGGCCGAAGCCAAGATGGAAGTCGAAGCCGAGGGCTTCACCCTCTCGAAGGTCGACGAGCGCCTGCCCCGCCAGCACATCCTGGTGTTTACCAAGAACTAGATGGCCATTAGTCATTAGTCATTGGTCATCGGTGGTGGGTCATGGCAGGGTCGCGGACGCGCCTCGTTCCGCGACCAACGACCAATGACCCACGACTGACGACCAACGCCCCCCGTGCTTTTTACTGAGCCGACGTTCCTTTTCCTCTTCCTACCGATCCTGCTGGGGCTGTACTTCCTCACGCGGGTGCATGCGGGCTATGGGAACGGGTTGCTGCTGGTCGCATCGGTGCTCTTCTACGCCAAGGGGGGCGGCGGCTTCACCTGGCTGATGCTCGGGTCGATCGCCTTCAACTACTGGATGGCGATTGCGGTCGACAAGGGGCGCGAGGTCTCCGGGGCGCGGGCGCGCACCATCCTGGCGGTCGCCATCGGCACAAACCTGGTCGTGCTCGGCTACTTCAAGTACGCCAACTTCTTCGTCCAGAACGTTGACGGCGTGTTGAAGACATTCGGCAGCCGCGGGTTCGCGGCGCCAGAGGTGCTGCTGCCGATCGGCATTTCGTTCTACACCTTCCACGCCATCTCCTACGTGGTCGACGTCTACCGCAAGCAGGCGACGGCGCAGAAGAGCCCGGTGCATGCCGCCCTCTACCTGCTGCTCTTCCCGCAGCTCATCGCCGGCCCGATCATCCGCTACAAGGAAATTGCCGACCAACTGGCGAGACGCGTGGTGTCGCTCGACGACTTCGCCTGGGGTGTGCGGCGCTTCATCATCGGCCTTGGCAAGAAGGTGCTCATCGCCAACATCGTCGCCGTGCCGGCCGACGGCATCTTCGCGCTGAAGCCCGAACAACTCGTTGCCCCGTACGCCTGGCTCGGCATCATCTGCTACTCGCTGCAGATCTACTTCGACTTCTCGGGCTACTCGGACATGGCGATCGGCCTCGGCCGCATCTTCGGCTTCCGCTTCCCCGAGAACTTCCGCTGGCCCTACGTCGCCGACTCGGTGCAAGAGTTCTGGCGCCGCTGGCACATCTCGCTGTCGTCCTGGTTCCGCGACTATGTCTATGTGCCGCTCGGCGGCAACCGCGTCGAGCCGTGGAAGGTCTACCGCAACCTGGTGACGGTGTTCTTTCTGTGCGGACTCTGGCACGGCGCCAGCTGGAACTTCGTCATCTGGGGGTTGTTCCACGGCGCGTTCCTGGTCATCGAGCGCCTGGGCCTCGACTCGGTGCTGAAACGGGTCGGCCCTGTGACCCGGCACCTCTACCTGCTCGTGGTGGTGATGGTGGGCTGGGTGTTCTTCCGTGCGGCGGACCTGCCGGCCGCCATCGCCTACCTGCGCGCCATGTTCGGCTTCGGCATCGGCGAGATGCCACCGCTGCGACTGAGTTGGTACCTCACGCCCGAGGTGCGGTGGGCGCTGCTCGCTGGCCTCGTCGGCTCGATGCCCATCGTGCCCGCCCTGCGCGACCGCGTGGAACGTCTCGCGGTGGCCTGGCAGGGGTGGGTGGCCGAAGCCGCCGGCGCACTGGCGCTGGTAGCCGTGTTCGTGGCGGCGCTGCTGCAGGTGGCCGCCCGCAGCTACAACCCGTTCATCTACTTCCGGTTCTGATGCGACGCGTGTCCAACTGGCTGGTCGTCGCCGCCTTCATCGGCATCATCGCCGCGCCGCCGGTGGCCAATCTGCTCGGCACGGACGGCGCCGACGCCACAGCCGAGAACCGCAAGCTGGCCGACTTCCCCGTCACCACCCTCACCTGGACCGGCGTGAAGGCGTTCCTGCCCGGGCTCGATGCCTGGTTCGCCGATCACTTCGGATTCCGCTCCACGCTCGTGAAGTATTACGGCATCAGCCGCTACCTCTGGCTGCACGTCTCGCCGTCGCCCTCGGTCGCGATCGGTCCGCAAGGCTGGCTGTTCTTCGCCGACGATGGGGGGCTGGAAGACTTCACGAACGCCGACCTCCTCAACGAAGCAGCCATCCAGAACTGGCGCGACACCCTCGTGCGGGCACAGCGCTGGTGCCGGGCGCGCGGCATCGCGTACGCGTTCACGATCCTGCCGGACAAGGGAACGATCTATCCCGAACTGTTTCCTCGCACCGTGCGCCGCGTCAGCCGGCTGTCACGCACCGACCAGGTGATTACGGCGATCACCGACACCGGCGCCGCCGTCGACGTGCGGCAGGCGCTGATGGAAGAGAAGCGCAACGTGCGGCTGTTCCAGAAGACCGACACGCACTGGAACCCGCGCGGTGCCTACATCGGCTACCGCACCATCATCGAGGCGCTGCGGCTGCAGGTGCCGGCGATCCCGCCTGCGAAGCCACTGTCCGACTTCGACGAGGTGACGGTGAAGATTCCCGGCATGGACCTCGCCGGCATGATGGGGCTGACGCGCGTGCTCGGTGAAGAGCAGATGAAGCTGGTGCCGAAACAGCCGCGGCAATACGTGGTGGTCGAACCGAAGTGGAATATCGTCGAGGCGGGCGAGCCGCGCATCGTCACCGAGATTCCGGGGTCGACGCTGCCGAGGGCTGTCGTGTTCCGGGACTCGTTCACGTCGGCGATGGCGCCCTACTTCTCGGAGCACTTCAGTCGCGTGGTCTACCTGTGGCGGAACGACTTCGCGTTCGAAGAAGTCGAGAAGGAGCACCCCGACGTGGTGCTGCAGGAAATCGTTGGCCGGCACCTGCAATGGTTCATTCCGTCGCCCGAACTGATTCCGGAGCCCTGACCGCGCCGCTCACACGGCAGCAGGCTGGCTGCCGTCCTTCCACCCTTGCGCCAGCATCTGGGCGCTGGCGAGCCCGTAGAGGCGACGTTCACGCAGCACCTGCGCATCGCGAATCAGCGAGACCGAGTAGATCGGCGGCGTGTCGCAGGTGGCCAGGATGCAGACCGTTCCATCCGACGCGGTCCAGAGTCGTTCAGCATGCCGTTCAAGCGGGCGCGTTACGTTCATGATGCCGACCACATCAGCAAATCGATTGCCGGGTCGGCGTGACGCTTCTGTCCGCTCGACTGACCGTGCCCGCCTCGATCGGGTGGTGTCAGGAGGGCGAACGTGCCGTCCGCGACACAGGTGTGCCGCGGACGCACAGAGGGGACCTGACAAAATTTGCGGCGGCTGTCAGAAAGTGCCAGCCGTGGAAAAACTACTCGAAGTCGACCGCGACGATCTGCTCGCACAGGCTTGCACCGTATTGCGCCACCGGCACGTGCTGCGGGTTGACCCCGTAGGCATCGAGGCCGGCCCGGTCGTTGAAGACGACGATGAGGCCGGTGTCGAACGAACGCGCCGAGTGGACGACGTCGGCGCCAACCTGCAGGCTGACTACGCCCTCGAGCGCGCGCAGGCCGGCCAGGCGCTCGCGGTGGCCGGTGCGGGTGTCGTCGGATACGTCCGCCTTGTATTTGAAGCACACGATATGGGTCAGCATCAGAGTTCCTCGCCCTCGATGTCGTCGTCGGCCACGTCTACCACGACACTGTGAAGATCGACCCGGAACCAGGCCCGGAACATCGGCAGGTCGCGATTCGCGGGCCAGGCCGTCTCGTCAGCGGTCCACGACGACAACTGGAACTCGAAGATCCACGCGAAGTTCTCTTCCAGCCACTCCTGGAGATCCTCCTCGTAGTCTACTTCGGGCAGCAGGAACGCCGACCCGAACGGCTTGGTTCGCGGCACCGTCAACTGGCCGCTGTTGAAATCGGCATCGCGGCTGCGCGTCCATTCGAGATACGGCTCGATGCCCACCACAGTGACAGCGGTGCGGTTCACAACTCGCATCCGCACATTGTAGGGGAAGGATCGCTCGGTCAGCGCGGAGCGGCGACGACAAGCGTGTTGACGACGCGCTTGACGCCGGCGGTTTCGCGGGCGATCTGCTCGGCGGCGTCCCGTTCATGCAGCGAGTCGACGCTGCCCTTCAGCGTCACCACGCCGTTGTCGGTGTCGACGTCGATGTTCCGCCCTTTCACCACATCGTCGCTGGCGTAAGCCGCCTGGATCTTCATGGTGACGGCAGCATCGGGCCCGACGCCCATGTCGGCCTCCGTCGTCTGACGGATCGAGCCCGACGTGCCGGTCGCGTGGTCGGTGCCCTCGCGATCGGACCCCCGTGGCGCCTCGGCGGCGGTGGAGTTCGTCTGTCCGGCCGCCCGCTCTGTCGCAAGCTGGTCGCGGTTGTTCGAGGCCCCGGTGCCTGAACCGCCGGCGTCGCCGCAGGCCGGAACCACCAGCAGCGATAGGGTCAGCAGTCCGTATCCAATGTCCTGACGTCTCATCAGTCCCTCCCCTTCCGGCCGAAAGCGCTGCAAGAGTAAGGACCTCGTCAGTGCCCACCGAACACTTGGAAGCCGCGCTTGCGCAGGCTGTCGGCCAGCCACACCTCCATCTCGACCGCTTTCGCGTAGGGCATCGGGTTCAGGTGGGCATAGAGCTTCGGCATCAGCCGCTCACCGAACTTGCGGACGACGGACGCCGCCTTCACGCCCTTCTTGTGATTCTCGAAGCGCTGCGCCGGCGTCAGGCCGGTCATCCCGACGTAATACCCTGGTCTGTTGTCGCCCTTCGGGTTCCGCAGGAACACGACATAGACGTGATGATGACCGGTTGCGGGCGCCTTCTTTCGGGCCATAATCCTCCCCACTCATACCATGGCTGAAGAGACACGCTTGAAGTCCTCGTTCGAACTGGCAATGGAACGGCTCCGCCAGAAGGACGCCGAATCGGGCGTCACCGTCCGCGCACTGTCCGACGCCGAGAAGGCGCAGATTGCCGAACTTCGGAACTACTTCGAAGCGAAGATTGCCGAGCACGAGGTGATGTACCAGTCGCGGAGCGCGGCCGTATTCGACCCGGCAGGGCGCGATGCGCTCGCGGCGGAGTTCAGGGGAGAGAAGGAGCGCCTCACCGCCGAGCGCGACCGCAAGATCGAACAGATCCGGGCCGGCACGGCCTGACCGGCAACGGGGAGACCAGATGACCAACCTCCAGCAGCGTCTTGCAGCAACCGCCCTGGCTCTGTCAGCCGGCGGCGTCCTCGCGGCCCAGCAAACGGTGGTGATGCCCGTACCGCTGGTGCTGCAGCGCTACGCGCCCGTGACGGCCGAACGGCTCCTCGCCCCCGAGGACAGCAACGTCCTCATGGTGCGCCGCACCTACAACGGCTGGGGCTATAGCCCGTTGAAGCAGATCACCACCGCCAATGTGTCGCGGCTGCAGCCGGTCTGGTCGTTTGCAACCGGCAACACCAGCGGCCACGAAGCAACACCGCTGGTGAACAACGGCGTGATGTTCGTGTCTACACCCGGCAACCAGGTGCTGGCGCTCGACGCGAAGACCGGGCTGCTGCTGTGGCGCTACGTCAACACGCCGCCGCCCGACGTCATCAACCTGCACCGCACCAGCCGCGGCGTGGCGCTGTACGGCGACAAGGTGTTTTTCGCGCGGGCCGAGGCCGTGCTCGTGGCGCTCGACGCGAAGACCGGCAAGGAAGTGTGGTCGACCGAAGTCGAGAACAACCGCAACGGCTACTACATCTCGATGGCGCCGCTCGTCGCCGACGGCAAGGTGATCGTCGGCACCTCGGGCGGCGAACTCGGCGTGCGCGGGTTCGTCGCGGCGTACGACCCTGACACCGGCAAGCAGTTGTGGAAGGTGTTCACCATCCCGGCCCCAGGCGAACCCGGCAGCGAGACCTGGCCAACAGGCGACCAGTGGAAGACCGGCGGCGGCTCCATCTGGGTCACCGCCAACTACGACCCCGCAGCCAAGCTCGCCTATTTCGGCACTGGCAACGGCGGCCCGTGGATGGGCGACCAGCGCCCCGGCGACAACCTCTACACCTCGTCGACGATCGCCCTCGACGTCACTACCGGCACCATCAAGGGACACCATCAGTACGACCCGAACGAATCGTGGGACTGGGACGAGGTGTCGCCGCCGCTGCTCATCGACTACCAGCGCAGCGGCCGGGCGGTGAAGGGACTCGTCAACATCGCCCGCGATGGCTACATGTGGTTCCTCGAGCGCACCGACGGCCCGATCCGCTTCGTGGACGCGCAGCCCTACGTGAAGCAGAACGTGTTCCGCGGCGTCGATCCGAAGACGGGCCGAGCCGATGTCGACCCGGCGCACAAGCCGGGCACCGGCAAGCGGGCGGAGTTCTGTCCCTCGTTCTGGGGCGGCAAGAACTGGCCGCCCATCGCCTTCAACCCCGACACCCGGATGATCTACATCCCGGCGAACGAGAACCTGTGCAGCGCCATCACCGGCCGTGAAGTGCCCTATTCGCCAGGTAGCTCCTTTGTTGGCGCCACCACCGAACTGATGATCGCGCCAGGTGCCGACCACATCGGTGAGGTGCAGGCCTGGAACGTCGACACCGGCAGAAAGGTCTGGACCCACACCTTCCCGACCTCGCCCAACTGGGGGCCGATGCTGACAACGGCCGGCGGCCTGGTGTTCTCGGGCGGCACCAACGACCGGCGGTTCCGGGCGTTCGACGCCAAGACCGGCGCGGTGCTCTGGGAGTTCCCCACCAGTTCGGGGGTGATCGGGCAACCGTCCACCTTCACCGTCGACGGCGTGCAGTACGTCGCGGTGCAGTCGGGCTGGGGCGTCGATTCCCGGGCGATGCAGGGGCGCCTGAACACGCTGCGTCCCGGCCAGTATCCCGAGGTGCCGGAAGGCGGCACCGTGTGGGTCTTCGCGGTCCGCTAATCGACCACCTTCAACGAGGCTACTCCCGTGATGCGTCGCTCTTTTGTCCTGCTCTGCCTCTCCCTCCTGCTCGTCGCCCCGCGCGTGCTGGCGCAGCCGCTGCCGAAGGCGACGCCCGAATCGGTCGGCATGTCGACCGAGCGCCTGACCCGGATGCATGCGGCCATGCAGGCGCTGGTCGACGCGCACCAGGTCGGGGGTGTCGTCACCCTCGTGGCGCGCGACGGCAAGATGGTCGATCTGCAGGCGTTCGGCTTTCTCGATGCCGACCAGCGGACGCCGCTGCGCACCGACTCGCTCTTCCGCATCATGTCGATGTCGAAGCCGGTCACCAGCGTCGCCGCCATGATGCTGTTCGAGGAAGGCAAGCTGTCGCTGACCGACCCGGTCTCGAAGTTCATCCCCTCGTTCCGCGAGATGAAGGTGATGTCGCGCAGCGCACAGGGTGCCGAGTTCACGCCGGCACGTCGCCAGATCACCGTGCGCGACCTGCTCACCCACCGCTCCGGCCTCACCTACGGCTTCCTCGACAACGGGCCGGTTGGCGATGCCTACCGCACCGGCGGCGTCGCCGACGGCCTCGGACTGGTCGAGGGCACACTCGAAGAGAACGTCGACCGTCTGGCCAGGGCGCCGCTGGTGAGCCAGCCTGGCGCCGACTGGCACTACAGCCTCAGCACCGACGTCCTCGGACGCGTGATCGAAGTCGCTTCAGGGATGCCGCTCGACCGCTTCTTCAAGGAGCGTATCTTCGGGCCATTGAAGATGAACGACACCAGCTTCGATGTCGCCGATGCGAAGTGGCCGCGGATGGCCACGGTCTACACCCCCGACGGCGCGGGCGGGGTGCGCCCGATGCGGAGCACCGAGTCGTTCGGCAACACCCACTTCGCGCCAGACAACTTCAAGACCGGCAAGGCGTACTTCGCCGGCGGCGCCGGCCTGGTCTCGAACATCAACGACTACACGCGCTTCGCGCAGATGCTGGCCAACGGTGGCATCCTCGACGGCGTGCGGCTGCTCGGCCCCAAGACAGTGGAGCTGATGACCACCAGCCATACGCTCGACCTGAACCTCGCCAGCACGCCGGTCATCGGCGCCGGCGCCCAGTGGGGTCTCGGCTTCAAGATCACGAGCGACCTCGGCGCCACCCAGCAGCCAGGGTCGGTGGGCATGTACGGCTGGAGCGGTATCCTCGGCACCTTCTTCTTCATCGATCCGAAGGAGAAGCTGGTAGGGGTGATGATGGTGCAGCGCTACCCGGGCTCGCCCGCCGCCGCCCCGTTCCAGTCCTTGACCTACCAGGCCATCACGAGTGCCAGGTAGGGCGCACGCGGTGCGAGAATGAGGGCATGACGCAATCGGCGCAGGGATCCCCGTCATGAGCGTGGCGGAGCACTACGAGCAGCTCCTGGCATTCATCAGCACGCACCTGCCGGTGCCGTTCACGCAGGAAGACGTGGACGGCGTGATGATCTTCACCGCCGGGTCGCCCTCGGAGGTCATCGTCAGGCTCACCGACACGGCGGTGTTCGTCGATGAGTACGCGGTCCGGTGGGAGACGCCCTACTCGCCGGTCGTGCGGCCGCGGCGGGTCGGCATGGTGAAGTGGCGGCGACTACCCGAGTCGCAATTGATGAGTGTCGTCGGCGACCTCATCAAGGGCGCCTGCGCCACGCGCCGCGCGCGCTACCGCACCTGCACCTTCTGCGGCCGGGTCAACCCACCCGAGTGGATGGCCGACGACGACTCGAGCTGCCAGCACTGCGCGGAGCAGGAATCGGGCAGCGTCCACTAACGCGGCACCTACGCCACGGCCGCGGTGGCATCCTCAGCCACGCCGCCCCACGGCTCGTTGAAGTGCAGCGTCCCGCTGTAGTTCTTGTTCAAGACGATCTGGAACACGCCGGTGTGCCGTTCGAGGAACGCCGCTTCGCAGAACGCGAAGTACAGGTCCCACATGCGCAGGAAACGGTCGGGGAAGCCGAGCGCGCGCACGCGCTCGAGTTCGGCGTGGTAGCGTCCGCGCCACTCCCGCAGCGTCCGCGCGTAGTGGGTGCCGAAGTTCTCGGCGTGATAGACCGACATCGACGTGACCCGCCCCAGCGACTCCAGGATTTTGCCGAGCGACGCCAGCTCGCCGCCAGGGAAGATGTACTTCTCGATCCAGTCCGGCTGGCCGTGATAATGCGGGAAGTGCTGCTCGTCCACCGTGATCGCCTGCATCAGCATCGAGCCGTTCGGCTTCAGCAAGCGCTCGACCGCGCCGAAGTAGTCGTCGTAGTGGTTGAGCCCCACCGCCTCGAACATTTCGATGCTGACGATCTTGTCGAACTGCCCTTCCAGCTGACGGTAATCGGTGAGCAGCACGCTGATGCGTGACCCGGCGTCGCCAAGCCGCGACGCCCAGTCGCAGGCGTGCCGGTACTGTTCCTCGCTGATCGTCGTCGTGGTGACGCGGCAGCCGTAGCGTGTCGCTGCCCACACGGCGAAGCCGCCCCAGCCAGTACCGATCTCGAGGACATGGTCGCCGGGACCGAGATTCAGCTTCCGGCAGATCGCATCGAGCTTCTTTCCCTGTGCCTGCTCGAGCGTCTCGCGCCCGGTTTCGTAGTAGGCCGACGAGTACATCAGGTGCTGACCATCGAGGAAGAGCCGGAAGAAGTCGTTGCCGAGGTCGTAGTGGTCGCGAATGTGCTTCCGGCTGCCGGTGAGGCTGTTGTCGCGCAGGCGGCGCGACACACCGCCGGCAAAGCGCACCACGTCGCGCAGCACCCCGCCCTTCTGCTCGATGAGCGCGGCATTGCGAATCATCAGGCGCGTCAGCGTCACCAGGTCCGGACTGCTCCACTCGCCGTCCATGTACGACTCGCCGATGCCGACGTCCGACCCGAGTAGCGCCCGCCGGTAAAAGGCATCGTCGTGCACAACGAGGGTGGCGTCGAGCGGGTCGGCGCCGAGCGTCCAGGTGCGGTGGCCGAAGCGGGCGAGCCCTGACTCGTTCAGCAGGCTCAGCGTACCACCCTGCACATCGGGGAGACGAGACAGCAACACCCTCTTGGCCAGCGTATCGATGATGGTCATGATCTGCTCGTGGCCGGGCCCGGCTCGGGCGCGGCAGTGTCCGGGAACACACCGTCTGGAGAAGGGCGCGGCACGATGCGAAGCCCCTTCGCCCAGAGCTTCACTGCCTCCCAGTGAATGCCGGCCATCACCGTCAGGGTCATGGCTGGGTGCTTGAACAGCGCGCGCGTGAGCTCGCCGTGTGACCAGGGCCTGAACTGCAGGCTGAGCGTCGCGTCGAAACTGTGGCGTGCCGGCTCGCCGCCGGCCTGCTCGAGCGCCATGTGCGCCACCAGCGTCGAGCCGGGTTGGGAGAACGCGAAGGTGTACTGCATGTCCGGCGGCATGAAGGGCGAGACGTAGAACGACTTGGACGCGGAGGCGCGGAACATCGCCGCCGGTTGGGCGCTCGCGACCGCGCCCGCCTCCTCTGGCGTCAGCCAGTAATTGTGCGACCCACCGAAGGTGTTGTTCACCTCGGCAAGAATCAGCCGCAACCGACCGCCGGCATCGTGGCAATAGTAGAACGATACCGGGTTGAAACAGTAGCCCAGGTACCGCAGGTGCGTCAGCAGGAGGACCGGCCCGTCGGGCAGCGACAGCCCGCGGGCTGCGGCATCGCGCGACAGTCGGTCACGCAGCGGAAGCGAGCGGTCCCCGAAGTGGTCCGCGTCGTGGAACGAGGCCCAGTTCCAGCGGTTGTGACTGGTGAACGGCGAGGCCGACATCAGCTCCGGGATGCGGTCGATGTCCAGCAGTACCATGAACAACGGGTACGAGAAGGCGTGGGCGACGGGCGCCGTCCGCCGATGACGGAGCCACCCCGTGTAGACGCCCGGCCGCAGCCGCGGCGTTACCACTCCACTCCGAGCGCGCTCGCGACGCGCAGCGCCGAGCGCAGGCCGTCCTCGTGGAAACCGTAGAACCAGTAGGCACCGCAGTAGTGCGTCCGCTGCGTGCCACTCACCTCGGCCCAGCGCCCCTGTGCCCGGATGGCCGCGTGATCGTAGAGCGGATGCGCATACGACATGCGACGAATGACCTTGCGATCGTCGATGTCGCCGTTCGGGTTCAACGTGACGCAGAACTGTTCTTTCGTCGTCAGTTGCTGCAGACGGTTGAGGTCGTAGGTGACCGTAGGCGCGAGGTCGGTGTCGTCATGCAGCCGATAGTTCCAGGACGCCCGGGCTGCGGCACGCATGGGCAGCACCGAGTCGTCGGTGTGCAGCCAGGCCTCGTTCGTCGTCGTGTGGAAGTTGCTGAACACGTCCCGTTCACCGTCAGTGGCGTCGTCGAGCAGCGGCAGCACCTGATCGCCGTGGCACGCCAGCACCACTTCATCGAACCGCAGGTCGGGCCGCCCACCGGTAAAGCGGATGGTTACCCCGGTGTCATCGCGTCGCATGCCCTCTATGGACGCCCCGAGATGCATCCGGTTCCCGAGCGGCGCCGTCAATTTCGGAATATAGGTGGCGCTGCCGCCTTTCACCGTCTTCCACTGCGGCTGCCCGGCCACCGCCAGCAGGCCGTGATTGTCGAGGAACCGGATCATCGTCAGTGCGGGGAACGCGCGGACAGACGCCAGCGAGGCCGACCAGATGGCCGACGCCATCGGCAGCAGGTAGCGGTGCACGAACACCTCGCTGAAGCGGCGCGCATCGAGGAACTCGCCGAGCGTCATGCCGCTGCCCTCGGGCGCAGAGAGCAGGCGTGGTGCCTCGCGGTTGAAACGGAAGATCTCGGACAAGAGCCCCAGGTGTGTCGGGCTGACGAGGTTGCGCGGTTGCGCGAAGAAGCCGCGGGCGCCACGGCTGCTGTACTCGAGTCCGGTGCCGACACACGCCACCGCGAAGCACATGTCGGATGACACAGTGTCGATGGCCAATTCGTCGAAGAGACGCACGAGACGCGGGTAGGTCCGGTCGTTGTGGACCAGGAAGCCGGTGTCGAGCGCGACGGGGCCAGTCGCGCTCTCGGCCATCACCGTGTGGGTGTGCCCACCGAGCCGTCCGTCCTTCTCGAACAGGTGCACCTCATGCCGCCGACTGAGAAAGAAGGCAGACGCCAAGCCCGAGATCCCGCTGCCGACGACTGCAATGCGTTTCATTGACGCGACGAGCCTGACAGAGGCACATGGATCTTGTCAAGCATTTGTCCATGACATAAGATGTTCGACATGTGGACCACAATCGGCCTGGTCGGAGTCGCGTTCGCGGTGGTCAGCATCGTCATGGTGGCGCTGTGGGGTGTGCAGCGGCGCACCCGCAATGCGGGCATCGTCGATGTCGGCTGGGCCTTCAGCGTCGGTGCGCTGGCGGCGCTGGCCGCCGTGCTGTCTGACGGCTGGATCGGCCGGCGCTTCGCGGTGGCCGCCATCATGGGCATCTGGAGTGTGCGTCTCGGCTCGTACCTGCTGCGCGACCGTGTCCTCGGCCGCCCCGAGGATGGCCGCTACGCGGAGATGCGGCGCACGTGGGGCGCGTCGGCCAACCGCGAACTGTTCTGGTTCTTCCAGACGCAGGCGCTGGCTGCCGTGTTCTTCGCCCTGCCGGCGCTGCTGGCCTCGGCCCACGGCGCCGCCGGCCTCTCGGTCGTCGAACAGGGCGCGCTGCTGCTGTGGCTGGTGGCGTTCGCAGGCGAACTCACCGCCGACCGTCAACTCGAGCAGTTCAAGCACGCCCCCTCGAGCCGCGGCCGCACGTGCCGCGTCGGGTTGTGGCGCTACTCGCGCCATCCCAACTACTTCTTCGAGTGGCTCATGTGGGTCGCCTACGCCCTGTTCGCGCTGCCCTCGCCGTTCGGGTGGCTGGCGCTTGGTTGCCCGCTCGCGATGCTCTACTTCCTGTTCCGGGTCACCGGCATCCCGCTGACCGAGGCTCAGGCCGTACGCACACGCGGCGACGACTATCGGCAGTATCAACGGACTACCAGCGCGTTCGTCCCGTGGCGGCCGAAGCCCTGACCGGCACGGCAGGCCTCGACCCTTCGATCCGCTTGCATTCAGAGAAACACACCTATGAACCTGACCGCCATCGGCACCGGCATCCTGGCTTTCATGATCCTCGATGAGATATGGCTGGGGCTCGTCATGAGGACGTTCTACGTCACCAACCTCGCGCCGCTCGGGCCCATCGTCGACGGCAGCGTCGTGCCGGTCTGGTTGGCTGCCGTTCCGGTGTTCGTGTTCCTCGGCCTCGGCATTGCGGCCTTCAGCGTCGCGGCCCGGTAAGCCCGGGTGCCCCATTCCGACACTGCTCGTCCGCGGTCGCCCGCCATGAAGAAGCCGGCCGTCACCTATCCTATTCGCGCCGTATCACTGATGACCGGCGTGAGCATCGATACGCTGCGCGCCTGGGAGCGGCGGCATCAGGCCGTGACGCCGGTACGCGATGAGCGCGGCCGGATGTACACGGACGCCGACGTGCGCCGCATCAAGCGGTTGCGCGATGCCGTTGCCGCGGGGCATGCCATCGGCCGCATCGCCGCGATGAGCGACGAGCACCTGGAGAAGATGTCGCTGGCCGCCGCGCCGGACGGGGCGCCGGCCACGCGCCGAGCGCCGTCCACATCGGTGGTCGACACGACCACGATCATCGACGCACTCGAGCGGTTCGATGCCGGCACGGTCGAGACCGCACTGGCCCGGGCGGCGGCGCTGCTGCGGCCGCCGGAACTGCTGCGCGACGTGCTGGTGCCGGTGCTCACCGAAGTGGGCGAGCGCTGGCACAACGGCCGTGGCCGCATCACCCACGAGCACATGCTGTCGGCCAGTGTCCGGAACGTCCTCGGGTCGCTGCTGCGTGTGCATCAGAAGGCCGGCGTGCCCGACCGCCTGCTGTTCGCGACGCCTGCGGGGGAACGTCACGAGTTCGGCACACTGGGGGCGGCCCTCCTGGCGGCCAGCGGCGGGCTGGGCGCAATCTATCTGGGGCCGGACCTGCCCGGCGACGACATCGTGGCGGTCACCACCGTCGTGCCGATCGAGGTGGTGGTGCTCGGCGTGAGCGGCGCCGGGGATACCGAGCGGGTGGACAAGGAAGTGGCACTCATCGCCAGGCATCTCGAGTCGCACGTGGAACTGTGGCTCGGTGGCCCCGGAGCGGAGCGGAGTGCGAAGCGGCAGAAGGGACGGGCCCTGGCCTTGCCCACCTACGACAGCCTCGAGCAGCACCTGGTGCGGCTCGGCGCCCGTTTCTAACCGCGCTCAGCAGCCGTCGTCGTCGGCCGACTCGGCGTCGCCCTGCCCTGCGCCGCGCGCGGCATCGGCATGCGCCTCGGGCGCGTGCGGCGCGTGCGCATGGCGCCGCAGCCAGCGTCGTGCCCGCTGATAGTCCGGACAGACTCGCGCCACGAGCGCCCAGAACGCCGGCGAGTGGTCCATCTGCTTCACGTGCATCAGCTCGTGGTAGAGCACGTAGTCGCGCACCCAGGCGGGCATCGTGATGAGCCGCCAGTTCAGGCAGATGAGGCCAGACTGCGAACACGAGCCCCAGCGCTGGCGCTGGTTGCGCACACTGACCTTCCGCACCGTGACGCCGACATCCTCAGCCAACTCGAACAGCCGCGGCGGCAGCTCGCGCTTGGCCTGGACGCGCAGACGCTGCTGCTCCGTGTCTGGAAGGTCCTCGGGTAACCGCTCGCGCACCTGTGCCACGTGCTGCAGCTGGTTCGTGACCCAACCCAGCTGGCGCTGGTAGAAGGCCTCGGCCTCGCGCCTCGAACCGCGGCGCGGAATGGTAACGCGAACGCGGCCGTCGAGGCGCACGCGAATCAGGTATCGGCGCGCGCGCGGGTGACGGACGAACGACACCTCGGGCGAGGGCGAGTGCGCTGATGCGCGCGGGGGCGACGGAAGTGGGGCGAGCGCGGGCGCCTGCAGTGTGGCCCCGGTGCCGGGAGTGAGAGCCGGAGCGGGTATCGGCGCGGAGGGCCCCAGCGGCTCGGGGTGGGTGCGGACGTCCGGTTCCGCGACACCGTCAGACTCCGACATCCCGAACAGGCGCAACTGGTGCGCTTTATTCACCAAGCGCCTGCCCGGAGCGCAGCCAGAGGCCGCCGTCGATGACGAGCGTGACGCCCGTGATGAACGCCGAGGCGCCCGAGCAGAGGTAGAGCGCCGCTTGCGCCACCTCGTCGATCGTGGCCATGCGCCCCAGTGGGGCCTGTGCTGCAATGGCCGCCCGCCCCGCATCCGACACAAGCCGGCGCACGCCTTCGGTGCCGTCCACCGGCCCCGGCGCCAAGCCGTTCACACGGATGCCGTATCCGCCCCATTCAACCGCGAGCGTGCGCGTCATCGAGTCGATGCCGGCCTTCGCCGCTGCCGCATGCACCTGCCCGATGGTGCCCAGCAACTGCAGTGTGGCGCTGATGTTCAGCACCACCCCTCGGCTCGCCCTCAGGTGCGGCAGCGCCGCGCGCGAGACGTTGAACGTCCCTTTCAGATCGATGTCGACGACCGTGCCGAAGCCGTTGGGCGACAGATCTTCGGCTCGAGCCACGAAGTTACCGGCCGCACCATTCACCAGGATATCGAGGCGGCCGAAGGTGTGGACGACCTGGGCCACCGCCGCCGTTACCTGCTCTGGCCGGCGGACATCGGCAGACACGGCCAGGGCACGTACCCCGAGCGAAGCGATCTCCCCGGCCGTCGGTTCGAGGTGTTCGGCCGTGCGGCTGGCGATGGCCACGTCGCAGCCATGCGCCGCCAGGGCCAGGGCAATACCGCGGCAGATGCCGGTGCCGCCGCCGGTGACCAGCGCCGTGCGACCGGCGAGGAGCGAGCGCTCGAAGACAGAGACCGGCGTCATACGTGTTCCATCTGTTCGTCGTCCGCGAACGGCAGGCCGTTCGTGAGTTCAGCCGCCTGCAGCACGCGAGGCACGCGGTCGATCGGCTCGAGACGCTCGATGTCCTCCGCGTTCGGCGCCACCTGCAGGTCCTTGAACCGGCGCGCTTTCACGAGGACGTTTCCTTCGAGCGACCCGACCGCTTTGTTGTAGGCCTCGAGGCTGGACTGGAGGCGGCCACCGAGATCCGAGACGTGCCTGGCCAGCGATCGTACCGACTCATACAGGTTGCGGCCCAGCTCGCTGATCTGGCGCGCGTTCTCTTCCATCGCCTCCTGTTGCCAGCCGTAGGCGACGGCGCGTAGCAGGGCAATGAGCGTGGTGGGGCTGGCCGGAATCACCTTCCGCTCGACGCCGAATTCGATGAGCGCGGGGTCCTGCTCGAGCGCGGCACTGAAGAACATCTCGCCGGGCAGGAACATGACGACGAACTCGGGGCTTCCCGCCACGTCCGTGAAGTAGTTCTTGGCGCCGAGCTGCGACAGGTGCGCGCGGACCTGGCGGGCGTGGTCGGTTAGCAGGACCTGCCGCGCCGCCTCGTCCGGCGCCTCGAGCGCCCTGAGATACGCGTCGAGCGGCACCTTGGCGTCGACGATAACCGTTTTGCCGCCGGGGAGCTGGATGATGACGTCGGGGCGGATGCGCCGCTCGCTGGCGGCGATCGTCTGCTGCTCGAAGAAGTCGCAGTGGTCGAGCATGCCGGCCAGTTCGACCACGCGCTTCAGCTGGAGTTCACCCCAGCGGCCGCGCACACCTGGCCGCTTCAGCGCATCGACGAGACGACGCGTTTCAGCCTGGAGGTCGCGGCTGTTGCCGTCGAGCAGCGCCATGCGCTGCAGCAGTTCCGCCGACTCCGAATGCCGGCGACGCTCGGCATCGCGCACCTCGGCATCGACCCGCTCGAGGGTTTTGGCCATCGGCGACAGCAGGTCTTCGATGGCCTTCTTCCTGGCATCGACGTCGGCCACCGCTTCCGTCCGCGCCTGCCGCAGGCGCGTTTCGGCCAGCTGCAGGAACGCCGCATTGTTCTCGTTCAGCGCCTTGGCGCTGAGCGAACTGAACGCCTCGCGGAACGCCTGTTCGGCCTGCGTCCAGATCCGTTCCTGCGCGATCCGCGCCGTCCGCTCCGTCTCGAGCGCGGCCTGCAGGCGCGCCGTCGATGGCCTGCCGGCTAGCCACCCGACGAGCGCACCAATGGCCAGCGCAGCCAGGATGAGGACGAAAGTGGCGGGATCCACGACGCGTCAGTATCGCATGCGGGTTATCGCGCGACGACGAACGGCAGCCACGACTCGGGCAGCTGCATCTCGACGGCGTGCATCGCCATGTCGGCGACGACCCGGCGGCTCGTCGCCTGGCCGGCCCCGGAAAGTTCGCGCTGCTTCAGCCCGTGCAGGAGCCGCGCAAGTGCGTGGCGCGCGTCAATCTGGGCGCGGTGCCGCTTCTCGATGTAGCTGCCGGCGCCGGCCCGGGCATTGACCCTGGCCTCTTCGCGCTCCACCTTCAGGCGCGCCAGCCGCGACACGTTCACCGGCTCGAACGGCAGGGTGCACTGGAAACGCGCGTCGGACGCCGTGTCCAACTCGGCCGCGGCCTTGAGCTTCCGGTTCTTGTCGATGTCCGCGCGGTAGCACTGGAAGCAGAGCGCCGGCTTGCGGGGCCCACCGGCGCCTGCCGTGTCCCGCCCGCTACGGGTACGGCATGTCGGGCACTGGGCCTTGGGACGTTTCCCTTCCAGCTCGCCGCCGGGGAAGGGCGTCCAGTCGATGTCGGCGTGCGTGGGGGCGTCGTCGATGCGCAGCGTGTTCATGCCCTTCACTGTAGAAGGACGGTGTGACAGGTCAGGTCACATGCTCAAAAACGGCTTCAGGGCGGCGAATCGGAACTCGATTTCCTCCCGCTCGAGCGCGCTCGGCACCATGTCCCGAAGCGCGGCGGGAGCCGAACCGGACGGCGCCGACGTCCGGCGCACCGCCGTCTTGAAGACCCCGCGCACCTTCATGACGTAGAGGTCGGTGCCGGGGATCGACTCGTTCAGGTTCCGCATCAGGAGGAAGCGGCTGTAGGCATCGCGCACCTGCTCGTGTTCCCCGCGCTCGTGCAGCTCCCACATCCGCCCCATGAGATCAGCGTACATGCCCATCCCCGTGATGACGCCGTCCAGCCCGAGGCGCATCTCGTAGAGGAACCCGGTGCCCAGGCTCGCGCCGAACACGCCCTTCATGACCGGTCGCGCCGCCAGTTCGCCCTGCATGCGCGGAATGAGCGGCTCGCTTTCCTCTTTCACGTAAGCCATGTGCGGAAAGGCGCGTGCGAGTTCGACGATCAGCTCGACGCTCGGAAACAGGCCTTTGGCGCCGCCGCTCGTCTGCACAATCGCCGGGCGTGTGGTCGCCCCGCCCAGCGCGCGGAAGTACGCCCGATAGTCGTCCATCGTCTGGCCGCTCGTCGGCGGCATGGCAATGACCGCGTCGCTCCCCAGGGCGTCGGCGCGTTTCGTGTACTCGAGCATCTCGGCGGTGTCCCGGCCCTGCACGCCGAGGACAAGGGAGAGGCGCGTGCCCTGCGCCGCCTTTGCAAGCACCTCCATCCCACGCAGCCGTTCTTCCCGCGTCAGCGTGGTCACGCCGCTCGATCCCTGCGGCCAGACCACGCCGGCGCAACCGCCACGATCGACAAACGCCACCTCGCGCGTGAGGTCGTCCCAGTCGACCGCACCGGTGGCCGTGAACGGCGTGTTCAGGATGATGAAGACGCCGCGCATCGGCTTGGCCGCCGGAGCCGCGCCAACGGCGGCGACGCCAAATCGCGGCAACAGGGCGGCGGCGCCGAGGGTCTGGAGCAGCGCACGACGTGACAGGGGCTGAGTCATGCGGCGCAGGGTAACACAGTGCCTGCATACACGAAGGGCACGAACGCCCTGGCGAGCGCCCGTGCCCAGTCCCGATCTGCAGGTGGCGTGTGGCTACTTGACCGTGACCTTCACCAGAGCGTTGGTCCAGCAGCAGAGGTCGCCGCCGCCGCCGTCGCCGGTCTGATCGTTCGCCTGCACGCGCAGCACGTACTCGCCCGGCGCCTTGAACGTCACGTCGCTCTTCGCTTCCATCACCGCGTTGATATCGCCCTTGTTGAACAAACGAATCGGCGACTGGCTGAACGTGACGTTCGACGCCGCACCGCGGTGCACTTTCCAGGTGACCGTGACATCGGGACGCGGGCCCGTGCCCCGGCCGAAATCGCCGCGCGGCTGCCCGCTGGCGCGCGCGGCCGAGACGTCGAAGTTCGTGGCGGACGCAGCGCCGCCGCCACGGCCCGCCGCGGGTTCAGCGCCGTTCGCGGCCGAGCGCAGGTTCGCCGGCAGGCCTTCCTCAGGATCGTAGGTATTCGGCTTGTCCGAGACCCACACCGACAGCGGCAGCGGCTGGCCGACCGTGGCCGTGCGGGTGTCGCCGATCTTCTGCGGTGGTCCGACGTTCTCGGGACCGTTCGCCGCGAAACGCAGCCTCGGCGGCGTGTTGCCCGTCGCGGGGTTCTCGAAGAAGTTCACCCAGTAGGGCCCGGTGAGCCCGAGCTGCACCGAGGACGTCTGCCCATTGGCCACCAGCGTCCACGTGTACTTCTTCGTGCCGAAGTCTTTCGGCACCGTGATGCTGAACACGCCGTAGTGACGGCCCGCCTCGAAGTGCGTCGGCTGCCCCATGTCTGGCCCGCCCGGTTCGATGCGGTTGTTCGGCCCGATCGGGATGTCGATCACCTGATCGCGATTGCGGTTGTAGTACCCGATCTCGATGACGTTCTGACCGTCCTTGTGCGGCCCCCACCCTTCGACAGCCGCGAAGACCGCTTCGCCTTGGGAGGTCAGTGGTGCACCGGGCAACTGCGGCGTCGGCGCCACCGGCTGCTGACCACGGCCAACGCCGACCCACGTGCCGGCGACGATCACCGTGGCCATGGCGGCTACGGCGGATCGATATGCGTGCATGGACGCTCTCCTGAACCTGAAAGAAAGGCGCCGCCCCGGACAGGGACGACGCCTGAAGTCGATTTGCGAACGAGTGGGGAGAGGCGGGCGCAAGGCCCGCCTCGGCCCGCTACTGCTGCTGTTGGGTGGTACCGCGCTTGGCGCGGCGCGCGTCGAGTTCGGCCTTGTAGTCGGAGTCGCCCATGTAGGTGACGTTCACCCAGGCATGCGCCATCTCGTCGACCGTGCGGTCGCCGTAGCCGACCCAGACGTTCGGGTCGGGGTTGTTCTTGTTCGCGGCGGTGTTGTCGTGCCACGCCACGATCTTGAGGATCGTGCCCTTCGGCAGCAGCGGCGCCGCATCGTCGGCGTACATGTAGGTGTTCATCCACGCGAAGTCGAACCGGTTCACGTAGCTGAGCACCTGCACCTGGCCGTTGGGCAGGATGGCCGAGAGTTCCATGGCCTTGCCGCGCAGGTGCATGTGGGGCTGCATGCTCTCGATGCGGCCGTTCTCACGCATCACGAAGAAGCCTTCGGTCTGCTTGACGGTGTTTGGCGGAATATCCACGCCGCCGGCGTTGGTGGCGCCCATCAGGTGCAGCACCTGGCGGAACTTCGGCTCCTGCCCCTTCGGGTAGAAGTAAATGCCGAGTTCGACGATGTCGGTGATGTTCTCGCCGCCGTTGGAGTAGTGGATGTCCCACACGATCTTCGAGCCGGGCAGCATGAGCTTGCCGGAGTTCGGCCGCATCATTTCGCCCTGCTTGCCGACCGCCCACTCCATGAACGTGCCAGCCTGCTGCGCGCCGTTCTGATCCACATCGTTGCGGGCCAGCGCGTCGGTTTCTTCCTGCTGCAGACGGGCAATGGCGTGGTGCGTAATCTTGCGCCCCTTCACCGTCGCGGGTCGCAGTTCGATGGCGCGCACCCAGCGCGGCTCGGTGATCCCCGTGGCGACAACCGGCTTCCACCACGTGTCGTTGGCGCCCGCCTTCTGCGTCCACGGCGTGGAGCGGATGATCAGGTCGGGTTCCTTCTGGCCGAACTGCGCCGCGAAGTTCCAGCCCTGTTCATTCGGCCATACCTTGGCCGACGGCATGTCCCTGGCGTCGCCCTTCGGCGCGCCGCCGTCAACCCAGCGCGTGATCGTGTCGATCTGCGCGTCGGAGAGCGAACGGTCGTTCTTGAAATCCTGGATACCGATGGTGCGGTCGATGTGCCACGGCGGCATCTGCCGCTGCTCGACGCGGCTGCGGATGGAGCGCGCCCACGGACGAGCATCCTCGTAGCTGATGAGCGACATCGGCGCGATCGAGTCGGGCCGGTGACACGCTTCGCACTTCTCCTGGAAGATCGGTGCAATGTCTTTCGCGAAGGTGGGAACCGTGTCGGCCGCGCCGGCGACACTCGGCGACATCAGGGCAGCCGTTGCGAACGCGGCTCCCAGAATACCGAGGGACGTACGTCTGATCATCTCGGACTCCTTTGCCTCTAATCCGCGTGAGGCGCACTCAGGCCGAGACATATTACACAGTTCTTACGTCCTGGTATCTATCAATTTCAGGGGATGCCCACCTCGAGACCGAAGGGGGGAGGCCAGAGGGTGGGAGCCGGACACGCGCAGGTTCGGGGTCAGCCTGCCCGGTTCACGTCTACAAAGCGGACGACGTTCCAGCTGGCGGCCAGATACTTCTCGAAGTCGGCGAACGACAGCACGAGCGTTCGGGTGTTGATGTTCGGATGGAACGAGATGCGGGCGGCGGCCTTGAGATCCTTGTCGAGGAATACGCGCACGTGGTGATCGGTGTCGTGGATGAGGCCGAACGGCGACACTGAACCCGGCGTCACGCCCAGATAGGTCATCAAACGCTCGGCTGAGGCGAAGCTCAGCTTGCCGTCGCCGATCTGGTCGGCCACCATCCGCAGGTCGGCGCGCTTGGTCACCGGCAGGATGACGAGATAGTGCCGTGTGCCCTTCTGGTTTCTCAAGAACAGGTTCTTGCAGTGGACGGCGTCGATCCCGTTCCAGTATTCGAGCCCCTCGTCACCAGTGGCAACAGGCGGATGCTCGTGGCGATCGAACGCGATGTCGAGTTGAGCCAGGCGTGCGTGGACAGGCTGCTCTTCCCCAAGAACCATTCGATGCATTCTAGCGGCCCCTGGTGCGGGGCGTCAGCGGACGAAGAAATACACGGTCATCGTCCACGCCACGACGATGACCACGCGCCGCACCGCGGGTCCGGCGACCCGGCGCGCCAGCGAGGCTCCGGTATACCCGCCGGACACGCCGCCCAGCACCATCACCAGGCCGGGCGCCCAGGCGATGGAGCCGCTGACGATGAAGGCGGCCAGCGCGACGCCGTTGATAGCGATGGCAAGCATCGTCTTGAGGCCGTTCATCTCGTGGATGTCGGTCATGCCGGCCACGGCCATGGCCGCCAGCATCATGATGCCCATGCCGCCGCCGAAGTAGCCGCCGTAGGTGGCAATCAGCAGTTGCAGCGGCAGGGTCCAGAGCGGTACATGCACCCTGCGGATGCTGCCCGCTCCACCGTCCGCGTGAGTGTCGGCGTCCGGCGCGGCGGTGCCCGCCCTGCGGCGTCGTGCCCAGGCGGTCACCCGGCTCCCGAACGAGAACGTCGTCGTCGCCACCAGCATCAGCCACGGCAGGAGACGCACGAAGCTTTCATCCGAGGTGCGCACCAGGAGCAGCCCGCCGAGCAACCCACCCACCAGGCTGATGGCGCCCAGCCGCAGCATCCACGCCTGCGAGCGGCCAATCTCCGCCCGGTAGGCCAGCGCGCTGGCCAGCGACGCCGGCCACATCGCAAAGGTGGATGTCGCGTTTGCCGACACCGGACCGACACCGCTATACAGCAGAGTCGGCAGGGTGATGAACGATCCGCCGCCGGCCACCGCGTTGAGGGCGCCGCCAACGAACGCCGCAAGGAACAGGAGCGCTGAAGTCACGTCAACCCTATTGTCGTCTATAAGATGCGTCGTCGGCGAGGCCTCCTCCGTCGCGTCCCGGCGGCACCAACCCCATCGCCTCCGCACGCGGCGTGGTGACGGCGTCCACGGGCTCACGCCGTCCGCGTACGCGGCGGCATCGCGTTTGCGGGAGCCTGGCTCATGTTCTCATCCCTGTTCTCCGTCTTCTCCCAGGATCTGGCGATCGATCTCGGCACCGCCAACACCTGCGTCTATGCGCGCGGCCGCGGCATTGTCGTCAACGAACCGTCGATCGTCGCGCTGAATACGGTCACGGGCCGGATCGAAGCGGTGGGCACCGAAGCCAAGGAAATGCTCGGGCGCACACCGGGGAACATCACCGCCATCCGGCCGATGCGCGACGGCGTCATCGCCGACTTCGACGCTGCCGAGAAGATGCTCACCCATTTCATCCGCAAGGCGCATCGCCGCAGCACGTTTTTGCGACCGCGAGTCATCATCGGCGTGCCATCGGAAATCACCCAGGTGGAACGGCGCGCCGTGCGCGACAGCGCGATGCGCGCCAAGGCCAGCGAAGTGCACCTGATCGAGGAATCGATGGCGGCGGCAATCGGCGCCGGCATGCCAATCACCGAGGCGGCCGGCAACATGGTGGTGGACATCGGCGGCGGCACCACGGATATCGCCGTCATCTCGCTGGCCGGCGTCGTCTACGGGCGCTCGGTCCGCATCGCCGGCAACGAGTTGGACGAGGCGATCATCCTGCACGCCAAGAAGGTGCACAACCTGCTGATCGGCGAACGCACGGCCGAACAGATCAAGATCAACATCGGCTCGGCGGCCGAACTCGAGACTCCGCTCACCATGGAGGTGAAGGGCCGCCACGTCTCCGAGGGGCGGCCGAAGACCATCCTGATGAACGACACCGAGATCAGGAAGGCGCTGGCCGACCCGGTGCGCGCCATCGTGCAGGCGGTTCACGACGCGCTCGAGCGCATCCCGCCGGAGCTGTCGGCCGACATCTTCGACCGCGGCATCATGCTCACTGGCGGCGGCTCGCAGTTGAAGCACCTCGATCGTCGCCTGCGAGACGACACCGGGCTGCCGGTGCAGATGGCCGAGGACCCGCTTACGTCGGTGGTGCTCGGCGCAGGCAAGATGCTGTCCGACTTCCCACTGCTCCGGCGCATCTCCATCGACTGAGCGGCCACGGCGATGGGTGGCGACGGTACAATCGCCCATGCCCCGCAATGCGGAAGTCATCCGCCAGTGGACCATCCTCCGCGAGATCGAGCGCTCGCGCGCGAGCGGCGTCACCATCGACGCCCTCGCCACGCTCTGCGACGTCACGACACGCACCATCCGGCGCGACCTGCAGGCACTGGAGGAAGCGGGCTTCCCGCTCTACGACGATCGAGCACATGACGACGGCCGCACGCGCTGGACAATTAACGGCACCGCCTTCAAGGGGCTCTTCGCAGGGCTGACGTTGTCGGAGCTCTGCGCCCTGCACTTCAGCCGCACCCTGCTCGAGTCGCTGGCCGGCACGCCGTTCCGCGACGAACTCGAAAGTGCCTTCGACAAGCTCGGGGCGTCGCTCACGCCGCACATGCGGCAGTTCCTCGACCAGCTGCCGCGTGTCATCGCCTCGAAGCCCGATCCGCTCCGGCGCCTCGCCGATGTCGATGGGCGGCAGCAGCAGATCATCGCGCGGGCCCTCGAGGCGACGCTGCATCAGCGACAAGCCACCCTCACCTACTACTCGCGCTCGAGCGAGCGGACCAAGTCGTACCTCGTGCATCCCTACCGGCTGGCCTACGCCCAGGGCGGTCTCTACCTGCTCGCACACGTGCCCGAATACAACCAGGTGCGCACCTTCGCGGTGGAACGCATCGACGACATCTCGCTGCTCGAGGAACGCTTCACGCCCGTGGAAGAGCTGCCGGATGAAGCGTTCCAGCACTCACTCGGCGTGCACTCGGGACCGCCCGCCGAGGTGACGATCGAATTCGAACGGGCGGTTGCCAACTACGTGCGTGCGCGCGAGTGGCACCAGTCGCAGTCGTGGGCGGAACACGAGGATGGCCGGCTGGTGCTGACGCTGCAGGTCTGCATCGACCAGGCGCTCCACAGCTGGATCCTCAGCTTCGGTCCATTCGCCCGGGTGCTGACGCCCGAGCCGCTGGCGCGGGAGATTGCGTCCCAGATCGGCCTGGCACGCGCCCGCTACGCCGAACCCGACGCCGGAACCCCGCCCAGTGCCTGAGCGGCGGTGACAGCGGTCCACTCCGCGCGGCAACCTGGTGTTGGACGATAATTCTGTGACGAGTGCCGGGGGCGCAGGGCCGGCCGCGCGCGTCTGAATCAGTTCGAGGTGACACGTTTGAGGATGATCGGATACGCGAGCGCAGAGCGCTCCAGGGGCTTCAAGCCGAAGCCCGAAGGTGCCCCGGGTGGCAAGGACAAGAAAAAGATCAGCCCCGGTGCCCTTCAGGACGCGCGCGCCCTCATCTGGCTGCACCGCAAGCGCCTTGGCCTCGGCCTCGGCCTGATGGTCATCAACCGGCTGGCCGGCCTCGTCCTTCCCACCACCTCGAAGTTCCTGATGGACAACGTCGTCCTGCGCAACCAGTGGGACCTGCTGCCGAAGCTGGCCATGGCCGCCGCCGCCGCCACCCTGGTCGAGTCGGTCACCTCGTTCTCGTTATCGCAGGTGCTCGGCGTCGCGGCGCAGCGCGCCATCACCGACATGCGCAAGGATATCGAGGCGCACGTCATGCGCCTGCCGGTTCGCTACTTCGACTCGACGAAGACCGGCGTCCTCATCTCGCGCATCATGACGGACGCCGAAGGCATTCGGAACCTGGTCGGTACGGGCCTCGTGCAGTTGACGGGGTCAATCCTTACAGCCCTCCTGGCGCTGGTCGTCCTGCTGTATCTCAACTGGAAGCTGACCGCGGTCACCATGCTGGTGCTTGGCACCTTCGGCGTCGGCATGGCGATGGCGTTCAAGCGCCTGCGCCCGCTCTTCCGCGAACGCGGCCAGATCAACGCGGAAGTGACCGGCCGCCTGGCTGAGTCGCTCGGCGGCGTCCGCATCGTGAAGGCCTACACGGCGGAGAAGCGCGAAGAGCTGATCTTCGCCAGGGGCGCACACCGCATCTTCCGGAACGTGGCGCAGTCGCTCACCGGCGTGTCCAGCGTCACCGCCTTCTCCACGGTCGTCCTCGGCCTGATCGGCATCTCGATGATGCTCGTCGGAGGCAACTCGATCCGCGCCGGGGAGATGACGATTGGCGACTTCGTCATGTACCTCACCTTTACTGCGCTGATCGCCGTGCCGGTGGTGCAGCTCGCCAACATCGGTACGCAGCTCACCGAGGCGTTTGCCGGTCTCGACCGCATCCGTGAAATCCGCCAGATGGCGACCGAAGACCAGGAAGATGCCTCGCGGGCGTCCCTCCCGTCCCTGCGCGGCGACCTCGCGTTCGACGATGTGAGCTTCGAATACAACGAGGGTGTGCCGGTGTTGAAGCACATCTCGTTCAGCGCTCCGGCAGGGTCCACCACGGCATTGGTCGGCTCGAGCGGCTCGGGTAAGAGCACCCTCATCTCGCTGGTGATGGCCTTCAACCGTCCACACAGCGGCCGCGTCGTCGTCGACGGCCTCGACCTGGCGGACATCAAGCTGCGCGACTTCCGCCAGTACCTGGGCGTGGTGCTGCAGGACAACTTCCTGTTCGACGGCAGCATCGCCGAGAACATCGCCTTTGCGCGGCCGCACGCCTTACGCGAGGACATTATCGCCGTGAGCCGCATCGCGCACTGCGACGAGTTCATCCAGGAATTCGAGAACGGCTACGACACCATCGTCGGCGAACGCGGCGTCCGCCTGTCGGGCGGGCAACGCCAGCGCGTGGCCATCGCCCGCGCCATCCTCGCGGACCCGCGCCTGCTCATCCTCGACGAAGCCACCTCGAGCCTCGACAGCGAGAGCGAAGCCCTGATTCAGGACGGCTTGCGTTCGCTGCGCCACGGCCGCACGACGTTCGTCATCGCCCACCGCCTGTCGACCATCCAGAGCGCCGACCAGATCCTGGTGCTCGAGCACGGCGACATCGTCGAGCGCGGCACGCACGACGAACTCCTGGCCCTGAACGGCCGCTATCGGCAGCTCTACGACAAGCAGTACCGCTTCGAGAAGGACCGCTTCATCAACCCGGGTGAAGACTTCACGCCGGAACCGGAGCCGGTTCTCACCAAGACAGCGGGCCGCACGTCGGGGTCGCTGTAGGTAGTCCAGTTCCAAACCGGGAGGCGCCGCGGGCGCCTTCCTCTGCTCCCGAGGTGATCGTGTTCTCTCGACACAGACTCGCCGTTGTGCTCGGCGCCACGCTGGCTGCCGTGCATGCAGGTTCGGCGTCCGCCCAGACAGCGGCCCAGGCGCTCCCCCCGCCGTCCGCCATGGCCGGGAAGGCGCCGGCGTGGCTCGATGCGTACCGAGACACAGCCGGTCGGCTGGTCGGCGCGGCGATGGTGGACCAGTTCGCCTGGCGCCGTCTCGCAACCCTGACCGACGGCATCGGCGCACGCCTCAGCGGCTCGCCCGAACTGACGCGGGCCATCGACTGGGCGTTGGCGGAGATGAAGCGTGACGGCCTCGAGAACGTTCATGCCGAGCCGGTGATGGTGCCGCACTGGGTGCGTGGCCGCGAGAGCCTGGCGATTGAGGAACCGGCACGGCATCAGGTCGTGATGCTCGGACTGGGCGACAGCGTCGGCACCCCGCAGGGCGGCGTGCAGGCCGAGGCGATCGTGGTGCGCAGCTTCGACGAACTCGATGCCGCCGCCAGCCGCGTCAAGGGGCGCATCGTCGTGTTCAATGTGCCCTTCACCACCTACGATGTCACGCGTCCGTACCGAAGCGACGGACCGTCGCGGGCGGCCCAGCACGGGGCTGTGGCCGCGCTCGTTCGGGCCGTCGGCCCGGCGGGCCTGCGCCTGCCGCACACCGGCGGCCTGAACTACGCCGCCAATAGCCCGAAGATCCCGGCCGCCGCCATCACCAGCGAGGATGCCGACCGGTTACAGCGCATGTCCGAGCGCGGCGACCGCATCGTCCTGAAACTGCAGATGGAGGCGCACTTCGAGGCCGACGCGCCGTCGGCCAATGTCGTCGGCGAGATTCGCGGACGGGAGAAGCCAGACGAAGTGGTGGTCATCGGCGGTCACATCGACAGCTGGGACGTGGGCGCCGGTGCCAGTGACGACGGCGGCGGCATCGTCGCCACCTGGGAGGCCGTGCGGCTGATCAAGTTGCTCGGGCTGCGGCCGAGGCGTACGCTGCGCGTCGTCCTGTGGACGAACGAGGAGAACGGCGGCCGCGGCGGCCAGGCCTACCGCGACGCGCACCTGGCCGAACTGCCGAAGCACGTGATGATGCTCGAAGCCGACAGCGGCCTCTTCCGTCCCGTGTCGTTCGGCGTGACGGCCAACAACACGGCGCGCGACACCGTGCGCGCCATCGCCTCCCTGTTGACGAACATCGAAGTGGATACGGTGACGCCGGGCGGCGGCGGCACCGACATCGGACCGAGCGTCACGGCGGCGGCAATTCCGGCCCTGTCGTATGAAGGCACCGGCGACTACTTCCTGCTTCATCACACGCCGGGCGACACGGTCGACAAGATCGAGCCGGTTGATGTGTCGCGAGCGGCGGCAGCGATTGCGGTGATGAGCTACGTCATTGCCGACTTGCCGCAGCGGCTGGGAACCAGTGCAGAATAGGACTCACATGCGCCCACTGCACCTTCCCGTGAAAGCCTTGGCGGCACTCGGCCTGATCATCGTCGCGGCCTGCTCCAGGACCGACGCCCAGCAGACCACACTGCCCAACCAGTCCGAGGTGGTTGCCACCGTCGGCGCCTCGACAGTGACGCTGGCCGAGGTCGACACCCGCGCGCTGCAGGAACCGGTGTCGTCGTTCGGCAGCGCGAAGCTGGTGCAGGCGCTCTACATGGCACGCCGCGCCACGATTGAAGAGATCATCGCCAACCGGCTGCTCGACGACGAAGCGAAGGCGCGCGGCATCGATCGCCCAACGCTGGTCGAGCGGGAAATTGCCTCGAAGGCGCCGGCACCGACGGAGGCTGAAGTCGCCGCATGGTTCCAGGCCAACCCGGCCCGCGTCAACGGCGCCACGCTCGACCAGGTGCGCGCGCCGATCAGGAACATGCTGATCGACCAGCGGATGGACGTCGCTCGCGCGGCGCTGGTCGACGCGCTGAAGGCGAAGACGACCATCACCATCAGCCTCGAGCCGCCCCGCGTCGAGGTCACCGACGGCGGCCGCGTGCCCAGGGGCAACGCCAAGGCGGCCGTCGAAGTGATCGAGTTTTCCGACTTCCAGTGCCCGTTCTGCCTGCGTGCGCACCCGACGGTGGAGCAGGTGCTGAAGACCTACGGCGACAAGATCAAGTTCGTCTATCGCCACTATCCGCTGCAGAACCATCCGGCCGCGCGTCCCGCGGCGGAGGCGTCAGCGTGCGCCGAGGTGCAGGGCAAGTTCTGGGAGTACCACGACCGGCTGTTCGCGAATCCGACAAAGCTGAGTGACGCCGACCTGAAGGCGCACGCCGCAGCCCTGGGGCTGGACACGACGAAGTTCAACGTCTGCGTCGACAACCATCAGCAGAAGCCCGGCGTGGATGCGGATATGGCCGCCGCCGAGGCCGTCGGTGTAACCGGCACGCCGGCGTTCTTCATCAATGGCCGCGCCATCGAAGGCGCCCAACCATTCGAGTCGTTCAAGCGCGTCATCGACGAGGAACTCGCCAGAGCGAAGTAGACCCCGCACGGTTTCCGCGCGCGCCCTGGACCGGGCCGTAAGAAGGCAAACAAAAAACACTCGTGCGAAGCGTGACACGAGACCGGACCGGTGCCGCCTGCGCCATCAGTCGCGCCGCCGCTCCCCGTGCCAGGTCGCGAGCCGGTTCCGGTGCTCGTCCCCCCGCCGCCAGCGCCACTGCCCGAGCCCGGGCGCGCCGTGTCGCCGGTGGTGCCTCGCGTGCGGCCACCTGCGCCGCGTTCAGTGTCGCCGCCGGTCTTTGTCCCGGACGTCCCAACCGCCGCCCGGCTCGCGCTCTGGGCCATCTGCAAATGCTCCTCGAGCGTCGGCAGCGTCTTGGCCGCCCAGGCCTTCACCTCGGCGTCCTTGCCGCTCTGCGACTCCTTGCGGAATGCGTTCACGTCCTTGCGGTGGTCGGTGTCCATCTCCTGCATATAGGCGCGATCGAACTCTGCGCCTGACAGCCTGGACAGCCGGTCCTTCATGGCCTTGTGGTGCGCGCCACTGTCGGCAGGCAACGTCACGCCCTTCGACTGCACGAGCGACTTCAGCTCGTCATTCGCCTTACCGTGGTCGGTGACCATACGTTGCGCGAACTGCTTCACCTGGTCGCTCTGCGCCTTGCTGCTCGCCAGCTGCCCCAGCTCGACTTCCGCCATGCCGCCCATTGCCTCTTCATTGCGACGATCCCCTCCATGGTGAGGAACGAGCGCAAGCGAGGTGCCATGCGCTACTGCCCGATGTAGGGCCAGAAGCTGAAGAGCGAGTAGGCAGTGGCGCCGAACGAGGCGGCCAGGCAGACGACGGCGACGAGCATGTGGTCGCCGCGCTCGCGGGTCAACGGGTTGAAGAAGACCGAGGTGACGTAGCCGCCGATGAAGCCGCCGGCGTGAGCGAAGTTATCGACGCCTGGCATCACCAGACCGTAGATGAACAGGATGAGCGCCCACTGCTTGGCCTGACCATGAATGAGGCTGCTGCCGCTCTTCTGGCCGTAGTGGACGAGCGCCCCCAGTAATCCGAAGATCGACGCCGAGGCGCCGACCGTCAGCGGGGCACCGCTGATCGAGGTGAAGAGCAACGGAATCGGCGGAAGATACTGCCCTGCCAATGAACTCAGCAGGAAGCCGCACACGCCAGAGACGACGTAAATGATAACGGTGCGCGACGGCCCGACCACGTCGGCGGTGGACGGCCCAATATCGCGCACCCACATCATGTTGAAGACGATGTGCAGGAGGCTGCCGTGCAGCCAGGTGGCGCTGAGCACGGACCACCACGCGCCGAGCGCGAAGACCGGCGTGGCGCCGCTGGCGCCGAACGCCAGCAGGGTGTAGTTGCCAGGGGCCAGGATGTTGAAGCCGCGGCCCATCACGGCCAGCGACTGCCCCGACGCGATCAAGGTGAGGGCGTAGAGCACCGCCGACGCGCCGATGACCAGCGGCACGAAGCCGAGGTCGGATCCCAGCTGACGCAGCAGTGGCGTGAAGCCCCACATGCCGGGGTTCGATCGTCCGCACGAGTAACACCGGTCGTCGTTCACACCGACCAGTGAGCCGCACGACGGACACACCACTGAACCGGACGTTCTGCGCCTGAGCATGAGGACATGTTAGCGCAGGCGGCGCCAGGCAACCGACGGCCTGCGCGCCGAACTACTCGGCGGTCTGCTTCTTCGGACGCATGTTGCTTTGCAGCACGCGCTTGCGCAGGCGGATGCTGGTCGGCGTCACTTCCACGAGTTCGTCGTCGTTGATGAACTCGATGGCCTGCTCGAGGCTCAGCTTGCGCGGCGGAACCAGGCGAATGGCTTCATCAGCGGAGGACGCCCGCATGTTCGTCTGCTTCTTTTCCTTGGTGCAGTTCACGTCCATGTCGGCGGCGCGTGAGTTCTCGCCGATGACCATGCCCTCGTAGACCGTGGTGGCGGGGTCGATGAAGATCTCGCCGCGTTCCTGGATGTTGTAGAGGGCGTACGACGTGGCGACGCCGGTGCGGTCGGCGACAAGGGCGCCGGTGGCGCGCGCCGGGATGATGCCGTGCCACGGTTCCCAGCTGTCGAAGATGTGGTTCATGATGCCGGTGCCCTTCGTGTCGGTCATGAACTGCGACCGGAACCCGATGAGTCCGCGCGCCGGGATCCGGAACTCGAGGCGGACGCGGCCGCTGCCGTTGTTCACCATCTTCGACATCATGCCGCGGCGTTCGCCGACGTTGGCGATGACCACGCCCTGATGATCTTCGGGCACGTCGATGACGAGCAGTTCAACCGGTTCCACCGTCTTGCCGTCGATCACCTTGGTGACGATGTCGGGACGCGATACCTGGATTTCGAACCCTTCGCGGCGCATCATCTCGATCAGGATCGAGAGCTGAAGCTCGCCGCGGCCGACGATGCGCATCTGCTCGGGTGAGTCGGTCGGTTCCAGACGAATCGACACGTTGCCAAGAAGTTCCTTGTCGAGGCGGTCCTTGATCTGGCGCGACGTGACGTACTGACCATCACGGCCGGACAGGGGCGAGGTGTTCACGCCGAAGATCATCGACACCGTCGGTTCGTCGATGGCGATGGGCGGAATCGCCTTGGGGTTCTCGACGTCCGCGATGGTCTCGCCAATCGTGATGTCATCGATACCCGCGAGGCAGACGATGTCGCCCGCTGCGGCCTCCAGCGTGTCGACGCGCTTCAGGCCGTCGAACGTGTAGAGCTTGGTCACCTTCGTCGGCTGATGCGTGCTGTCAAGCTTGCAGACGGTGACCGGCTCGCCGACCTTCACCCGGCCATTGAAGATGCGGCCGATGGCGATGCGCCCGACGTAGTCGTTGGCGTCGAGGTTGGCCACCAGCAGCTGCAGTGGCGCTTCCGGATCGCCCTTGGGCGGCGGCACGTGCTTGACGATGGCGTCGAATAGCGGACGCAGGTCCTCGCCGATGCCGCTCTGATCGTAGGTGGCGGTGCCGGCCTTGGCGTTGGTGTAGAGCACCGGGAAGTCGAGCGCCTCTTCCGGCGCGTCGAGGTCGATGAACAGGTCGTAGACCTCGTTCAGCACTTCCTGGGCACGGGCGTCCGGGCGGTCGATCTTGTTGATGACGACGATGGGAAACAGCCGGCGCTCGAGCGCCTTGCGAAGCACGAAACGGGTCTGCGGCAGGGGACCTTCCGACGCATCGACCAGCAGCATGACGCCGTCGACCATCGAGAGCGTGCGCTCGACTTCACCGCCGAAGTCGGCGTGGCCCGGCGTGTCGCAGATGTTGATGAGCAGGTCCTTGTAGTGGACCGCGGTGTTCTTCGCGAGGATGGTGATGCCGCGCTCGCGTTCCAGTTCGTTGCTGTCCATGGCCCGTTCGGCCACGCGTTCATTGGCGCGGAACGTGCCGCTCTGGTGCAGAAGCGCATCAACCAGGGTCGTCTTGCCGTGGTCGACGTGCGCGATGATGGCGACGTTACGCCGCAAAGGATTTGCTACAGACATCTCACCAGTATACCGGGGGGAGGCGGGCGAATTGCAGATTGCTGATTTCGGATTGCAGACTCGAAATTCACGGTGAGCGAAATAAATCTGTGGTTGCGGACGCCCGCATTTCCACGCAGCAATCAGCACTCTGAAATCTGCAATCTACTTGAGACGATCGAGGAGCGAGCGTGCCCGGTCGCCATAGAACGTATCGCCGGCAACCTTCTCGGCGAACCGGCGGGCTTCCACGGCGCGCGCGAGGTTGAAGTTGGCTGCGGCGGCGTTGAACCAGGCAGTCGCGCGCATCCGTGCATTGGACACGAGCTGCGCCTCACGCCGCGCGACGAGCCGGGCGCGGCGGTCGGCGGCCATCTGCGACGCGCGGACGACCGCGAGTTCCTGCTGGATGACCGATTCGTCGGTGTCGAAGCACGCGCCGGCGTCCGAGGCGACGAAGGCCGTGGCTTCCCAGTCGCGTTGCTCGGCGAGGACGGCCTGAAGGTAGTACGCCGTTTCGCAATCGAAACGGCGACGCGCGGCCGCGAGTTCGAGCCGTTGCCGGGCCGTGGCCCAGTCGCGCCGGTTGATGGCGATGATGCCGGCCAGCTTCGGCACGTCGGCATTGACCAGCGACTTCGCGGCGTCCTCGATCGCCGTCCACGCCTGCCCATCGTCTTTCAGGCGCGCGAAATTCATGGCTCGCCAGTACTGGGCTTCGCCGACGTTGCGACCCGTGCCGATCAAACGATCGGCCTGGGCAATGGCCTCGGCGTGCCGGTCCGAGTAAGTCAGCGCCCGGATGATGCCGGTGAGCGCGTCCGGTTCGTCCTTCGCGAGGCTCAGCGTGAAATCGTAGAACTCGAAGGCGCGCGGGAAGTCTTCGGCCGACATGGCCACGTTGGCGATGGCGAGCGTCAGTGTCGGCCAGTCCTGCCGCCAGGCGTACGCGTCGCGGAAGCGGGCGTCGGCCGCGTCAAGGTCCGGCGGCATGCCGGTTTCGCCGCCGAGCGCGAAAAGCCCGAGATGATAGTTGAGCTCGCCGAAGCGCGGCTCGATGGCCAGCATCGCCTCGAGGGGCTCCGAGGTGGTCAGCCCGCACGCGGTGGCGAACTTGAACGCGAACAACGGAATGACCGCCAGGTTCTGCAACAGCGCGTCGCGCTGGTCGTGATCGGGGAACGTGGAGGCGTACGGCCCGCACGCGAGGCTGAGCCAGAGATAGGAGGCCGTCAGGTCCTGCGGCATCAGGTTGCGCAGTATTGACGCCCACTGGTTCTGACTGCGCGCCGTAGTGAGCATCGCCGCAATCTGTGAGTCGGTGCCGGCGGTTCGGGTAAAGCCGACCGGACCGTTGACCATCATCTCGGCGATCTCGACCAGACCTGGCAGTTCGGGCGACGCCTGCTCCACCGGACCGAGCAGATGCCGTGCATGCTCGATGTAGCCGCCGTGGCTGAGGCCGAGTTCAGTCTCGCGCACGGCCAGCAGCAGCGCGGTGCGGACGGCGGCCTCGCGCGCTCGTGTGCCGAACTCACCGTCGCCTTGCAGCGCTTCGTAGGCGGCCAGTGCATCACGCAGGCAGTCGTAGCATCCGCGCCGCAGCATCTCGTCGGCCAGGAGCAACTGGTCGCGCCGGTCGTGAGCGAGGGTCGTGTGCGTCGCCGGCGCCTGCGGTTGCACCGTCGGCGCAGGTGCGCGCGAGCACCCGGCCGCAAGTGCGCCGATGGTGGCGGCAACGATGAGGGCCGTCAGGCGGCCCGTCGGCACGAAGGCACGGATGCGCGGATGCACAGACGTCTCAGCAGGACAAAATGTCCTGATGCCCTCGTATTGTATGCCTCGTACGAGTCGGAACGGACTCCCGGCTTCTGGCGTCGGGACCTCCGAGGTCCGACGTCTGCTTCAGCGGCTCAGCCGCGGAACCGGCGCGGCGTCGTTGGCCGCCTGAAGCGCCACCCAGGCCATCACGGTGGCGGCCTGTCGGAGTTCCTTCGGGTCCAGCCGTTCCACCGTGTCCATGTTCGAGTGGTGGGTGCGGACGTCGTAGTTCTCGTAGCGCTGGATCGGATTGAAGCCGGGTACGCCCGCGGCGATGAAGCTCAGGTGGTCGGTGGAGCCGACGCCTTCAATCGTGTTGCGCTTCAGCCCCAGCGCCTTCAGCGGGGCCAGCCAGCGTTCGAACACCGGGACATTGGCGGGATTGTTCTCGAGGTAGAAGCCGTAAATGGGACCGTAGCCGTTGTCGCTGTTGAAGTAAACGTCGAACTTCTCACGCGCCACACGGTTCGCATCGCCTGCCAGGTGGTCGCGCACCCAGGCGGCGGACCCGAGCAAGCCCTGCTCTTCCCCGCCCCATAGCGCCACGCGGATGGTGCGCTTCGGCTGTGCGCCGACGGCCTTCAGGATGCGCATCGCCTCCATCATGGTGGTCGAACCATCGGCATTGTCGGTGGCGCCGACGCCGGTATGCCACGAGTCGAGGTGGCCGCCAATCATCACGACCTCGTCCTTCAGCACCGGATCGCTACCGGGCAGCTCCGCGATGACGTTGTAGGCGTTGCCGTTGTCGGTATCGAACCACGCCGCCTGCACGCTGACGCGCAGCTTCACGGCAATCCCGCGCTGTGCGTAGCGGAGCAGCATGTTGTACTGCTCGCTGGCGATGGACAAGGACGGCACCGCACCGGGCCCGCCGTCTCGTCCGGTGACGAACACGGTGCCATGTTCGCCGATCGTCGGCTTGAGCAGTGCGCCCGTGCCCGCCTCGCGATAGATGCGGGCTGCCCGCTGCGCGGTGGACTCGCCCTGCTGCCGCGGCGGATTCGCCGGCCGGCCGACGCTGGTGGCGTAGGCCGCCGTGTTCGCCTGATAGCTCGCATCACTCGGATTCGGGCGATCCTTGCGCACGAAGTTGTCGAAGAGCGGCTGCGTGAGGACGATGGCCCCCTTGAGCGTGCCCTTCATCGCCTCGAGCTGTTCGGGTGTCTTGTCACCCGCGAACACGGGGGCTCCCGAGAGTTCGCCGGCCGTCGACGGCGACCAGCCGTCCGCGTAGGCGATGATCGGCAGGTAGCGCGGCTCGATCATCTCCACAACGACGCGCTGCGCCTCCCAGCCCCGTCCGAACTGCCACGGCTCGAGGTGGGCATTCGTCAATCCGAAGGCGGCGAGGCGCTCCTTCGCCCACTCTGCCGCGCGCTTGTGCGCCGGCGACGCCGTGAGGCGCGGGCCGATGTCGACCGTCAAGCTGTCGAAGAGCGCCTCGGCCTGTGAGTGTTCCATGCCCTCCGTCCGAAGCCGCTCGAAGAGCGACGCGTCACCGGCGCTCTGCGCGACAGCCAGCGAGACGGAACTCACGACGAAGAGGACAAGGACGACAGCGCGCAGTTTCATGAGCAGAGACTCTACTGCAACGACGCAGCGCCGTCATGTCGCGACACGTGTCGGTGGTGGGGAGCGCTCCCCGATCAATGCACGCCGCGCGAGGTCGTCAGCGCGGCAGGGTCCGCCCCGAGCCTGCGGATCGCCTTCTCCCACATCTGGTCGGCAGGCGTGTTGAACACGAGGTCTGGATCCACGTCGCTCAGCAGCCAGGACGACTCGGTCAGCTCCTGTTCGAGCTGGCCGGCGCCCCATCCCGAGTAGCCGACGACGAGGCGCGCGTTCTGCGGCGGCGCGGGCTCGAGGAGGCGACGCAGCAGCGCGGGCGACGTCGAGAGGTACACGCCGTCGGCGATCTGCGCCGCGCCGGACACCTCGGCATGCTCGGGGCCGCCGCCGACGAGAATCCAGCTGCGCTGCGGTTCGACCGGCCCACCGATCCAGATGTCGAGTTGGCGATCGGTGGAGACCGGCGGGTCGAGATGCACCATCACCGTTCCGGTGGTGACGAGCGGTCGATTGAGCACCAGGCCGAAGGCGCCTTCTTCGCTGTGCTTGCACAGCAGCACGACCGTGCGGGAGAAGTTCGGATCCTGAAGCTGCGGCATCGAGAGCAGCAGGGCGGGAGCAAGGGAACTCATCATCTCAGTATCCAACCAAGCCGTTCCCGTCGCAAACGCCACGCAGCTCGCTCGCGTCAGCCGGTCGGGCCACGACCCGGCGACGCCTGTGCCGCCGCCTGCCGGAAGTTTCTGCGGAGGCCGGCCTTTCTCGCGCGCGTCATGGCGCTGTTCACCAGCGCTATGCGCAGATCGGCGTCCGAGAGATGCGCCAGCTCGTGCGCCGACGGCCGCTCCCAGACCGCGCGTGGCAACCACGCCGGGTCGTTCGAACGTGGGGAGACCGCGTTGAACGGACAGACCTCCTGGCACACGTCGCACCCGTAGACGTGCGTGCCGGCGCCAGCCGCAAGGTCGGCCGGCACCTCGCCCTGCTGCTCGATGGTCAGGTACGAGATACACCGCCGCGCATCGAGCACTCCGGGCGCGACCAGCGCCTGCGTCGGGCACGCCTCGAGGCACAGCGTGCACGTGCCGCACTGGTCGAGCGACGGGCTGTCGAACGGCAGCGGCAGGCTGCAGATGATTTCGGACAGGAAGATGAACGACCCCAGCTCCGGGTTGATCACGCAGCAGTTCTTGCCGATCCAGCCGATGCCGGCGTGCTGGGCGAAGACCCGCTCCTGCACCGGTCCGGTGTCCACATAGGGCGCGGCCTCGAACGATGCCGGGTGCACCTCGTGCATCCAGCCGACGAGCGCGTCCATCCGGCGCATCAGGACGCGGTGGTAGTCGTCGCCCCACGCGTAGCGCGCCACATGCGCGCGAGAGGGGTCGGTCTCCTCGATCGAGTACGGCCGCTCGGTGTTGTAGAGCGTGGCCAGCACAATGACACTGCGAGCCGACGGCAGGGCGCCGAACGCATCGGCACGCAGGTCGGCCGACGTCTCGAGGAAGGACATCTCACCGGCGTAGCCGTGGGCGAGCCACTCCCGGAAGAATGACAGTTCGGGAAGCCCGGTGGGAGGAGCGATGCCGCAGGCGTCGAAGCCAAGTTCGAGCGCCCGGGCCTTGAGTGCAGAGGGGAGTTCGAGCAGGGACACGATCATCACGAAGCCACGAAGGCCACGAATCGACCTGAAGCAAATTGCAGTCTTGCTTCCTGCCGTCTTCGTGCCTTCGTGAAGGACGTATTGCCGCTACTGCTTGCCGACGAGCTGACGCACGACGTACGGCAGGATGCCACCGTGGCGGAACGCAACCAGTTCTTCCGGCGTGTCGATGCGGACGAACGCGTCGAACTCAACCGTCCTGTCCGCGCCGATGGCTGTCACCTTCACCGAACCCGCCGGACGCAGCCCTTCGGCGACGCCGTGGATTTCGAACACGTCGGAACCCGTCAGGCCGAGCGACGCCGCGTTCGCACCGCCGGTGAACAGCAGCGGCAGCACGCCCATGTTGACCAGGTTGCTGCGGTGGATGCGCTCGAAGCTCTCGGCAATGACGGCCTTGACGCCGAGCAGCGCGGTGCCCTTGGCGGCCCAGTCACGCGAGGAACCCGAGCCGTATTCCTTGCCTGCCATCACGACCAGCGGCACACCCGCATCCTTGTACTGCATGGCGGCGTCGTAGATGGCCATGACGTCGCCACCAGGCTGGTAGGTCGTCCAGCCACCTTCGGTGCCCGGAGCCAGCAGGTTCTTGAGGCGTGTGTTGGCGAACGTGCCACGCATCATCACCTCGTGGTTGCCGCGCCGCGCGCCGTAGGAGTTGAAGTCGACCGGCTGCACGCCGTGCTCGATCAGGTACTTGCCGGCCGGGCTGTCCTTCTTGATGTTGCCCGCGGGCGAGATGTGATCGGTCGTAATGCTGTCGCCGAGGATCGCGAGGGCGCGGCCGCCGACGATGTCCTTCAGCGGCGCCGGCTCCATCGTGATGTCGTCGAAGAACGGCGGGTTGCGGACGTAGGTCGAGTCCGGCTCCCAGGCGAAGCGGTCGCCCGTCGGCACGGCCAGCGTCTGCCAGCGCGTGTCGCCACTGAAGACATCCGCATACTGCTCGCGGAACATCTCGGCGGTGACCGCCTTCACCATCGTCTCCTGGATTTCCCTGCCGGTCGGCCAGAGGTCGCGCAGGTACACGTCTTCGCCGTTCTTGCCCTTGCCGAGCGGCTCGGTCGTCAGGTCGAGGTTCATCGTGCCGGCGAGCGCGTAGGCGACGACCAGCGGCGGCGACGCGAGGTAGTTCGCGCGCACGGCCTGCTGGATGCGCCCTTCGAAGTTGCGGTTGCCCGACAGCACCGATGCCACGACGAGGTTGCGCGCATCGATTTCGGCCTGGACCTCATCGGGCAGCGGACCGCTGTTGCCGATGCAGGTGGTGCAGCCGTAGCCCACCAGGTTGAAACCGAGTGCATCGAGGTATGTGTCGAGACCAGCCTTGCGCAGGTACTCGGTCACGACCTTCGAGCCGGGGGCCAGCGAGGTTTTCACCCAGGGCTGACGTGTCAGCCCCTTCTCCACCGCCTTCTTCGCCAACAGGCCAGCCGCGAGCATCACGCCCGGGTTCGAGGTGTTGGTGCAGCTCGTGATGGCGGCGATGACCACCGACCCGTGCTCGAGCTGACCGACGGCCGGTTCCGCGACGGCTACGGCCGTGGCCGCGCCGCCGCCGGACGCCGCCGGCTTCTTCGCCGCAGCCGACAGCGTCGGCAACGCGGTGGCAAAGCCGGCCTTGGCCGACTTCAGCGACACGCGGTCCTGCGGACGACGGGGACCGGCCAGGCTCGGCTCGATGCAGGCGAGGTCGATCTCGACCGTCTCGGTGAAGAGCGGGTCGGCAGCGCCCGGTTCGAGGAAGAGTCCCTGCGCCCTGGCGTAGGCCTCGACCAGCAGCGCGCGCGATTCGTCGCGGCCCGACAGGCGGAGGAAGTCGATCGTCATCGGGTCGATCGGGAAGATGGCGATCGTCGCGCCGTACTCCGGGCACATGTTGGCCAGCGTCGAGCGGTCGGCGATGGTCAGGTACTGGAGGCCGGGACCGTAGAACTCGACGAACTTGCCGACGACGCCGTGCTTGCGCAGGCGTTCGGTGACGGTCAACACGAGGTCGGTCGCCGTGACGCCTTCGGGCATGATGCCGGTCAGGCGCACGCCGAGCACCTGGGGGATGAGCATCGAAATCGGCTGGCCGAGCATCGCGGCCTCGGCCTCGATACCGCCCACGCCCCAGCCCACCACGCCCAGCCCGTTCACCATGGTCGTGTGCGAGTCGGTGCCGACGAGGGTGTCCGGGTAGGCGACGGTCTGGCCATCGATGTCATCCGAACAGACGACGCGGGCGAGGTACTCGACGTTGACCTGGTGCACGATGCCGGTGTCGGGCGGGACGACGCGGAAGTTGCGGAAGGCGTCCTGACCCCAGCGCAGGAACGCGTAGCGCTCCTTGTTGCGCGAGAACTCGAGCTCGGCGTTCAGCTCGAATGCATTGGCCTGGCCGAAGAAATCGACCTGTACCGAGTGGTCGATGACAAGCTCGACCGGCTGGAGCGGGTTCACTTTGTTCGGGTCGCCGCCGAGCCGCGCGATGC
Source organism: Acidobacteriota bacterium (assembly GCA_043743165.1). Classification (GTDB taxonomy): domain Bacteria; phylum Acidobacteriota; class Vicinamibacteria; order Vicinamibacterales; family CAVVIG01; genus CAVVIG01. The sequence continues at coordinate 11,988 of JAYTXA010000069.1, read as the reverse complement.
CGTCGCGCATGGCCGCGAGGTCGACGACGCATGGGACACCGGTGAAGTCCTGCAGCAGGACACGAGCCGGCGCAAAGGAAATCTCCTTCTGCACGGTGCTCTTGACGTCCCACTTCGCGAGCGCCTCGATGTCCCCCTTTTTCACGAAGCGTCCGTCCTCGTGGCGCAGCAGGTTTTCAAGCAGGATCTTGAGCGAGAACGGGAGGCGCGCAACCTCCGGAAAGCCGTTCTTTTCGAGCGCGCCAAGGCTGAAGTACTGCACGCTCGATCCGGCGGTCTGCAGGGCGGAACGGGTGCCGAAGGTGTCTACGGTCGACATCGGTGACCTCTTGAAGTGTGGTAACCCGAAGAAAGGGCCAATCGTACCACACGGGTCGAGCCCGGATCGTACCCAGGCCGCACAGGAACGGGTCTGGGAGGAGGGGGCGGATTGGGGGCTCTGACGTGTTCTCCGCAGCCCTCAGGCGAGGGAGGACAGAAGAACGGGCCGGCGTTGCCGCCAGGTCCCCGTTCTGCCGTCGGTCTGGCGCGTGGGCCTACGAGCGGGCGCCGCTCTTGAGCAGGTCGCGAATCTCGGTGAGCAGCGTCTCTTCAACGGTGGCAACCGGCGCGGCCGGCGCCGAAGCTGCCGCCTCCACCTTGGCCTGTCGCGCCGCATTCATGGCCTTCACCACGAGAAACAGGGCAATGGCCACGATGAGGAAGTTCACCACCGCATTCAGGAACAGGCCGTAGTTCATCGTCGTTGCGCCGGCGGCCTTGGCCACGGCAATTGACGCATACGGGCCGGCCGGCGTGCCGTCCCTTAGGAGGGCGAATCGCTGGCTGAAGTCGAGTCCGCCGGTGACGACACCGAAGACCGGCATCATCACGTCCTGCACCACCGAGTTGACGATGGCGCCGAACGCTGCGCCAATCACGAGGCCGACCGCCAGGTCGACCACGTTGCCTTGCATTGCGAATTTCTTGAACTCGTTGAACATCGGGCCTCCATGCGGCCTGCCCATCCCCAGGCAGGGTCAGAACCGCGCGAACACCGAAGCGGTGATCGCGGGCGCGCCCCGCCTCGTGTCGTCGGGCGCCACTCCGCCGCGCAGGACAAGCGCGCGGAGATCAGCCCGGACCCCGGTGGCCTTCAGCCGCCGTGGATGAGTTGCCGGACGTTCATAATACAGCCCGCCCCCGAAGTACCACGCACGTCCGGTTTCGACGAGGGTCCGCCCGTCGTTCAGTTGCCGCACATAGCCGAGGCCGGCCGTCCCGTAGGGAGCCAGACGGCCGCGTCTCCAGCGCGGCGGTTGCGCGAGCAGGCCCCCCTCGAACAGGAACTGTGTAACCGGCGCCTTCACCGTGACATCCGCTGCCCCCTCGGCGTCGCCACTGACCCGCGTGCTGAGTCCGGTGGGGTTGAAGACGGTCGTGAACTCGGCCAGCAGCGCCCGGCTGAGGCGCACGCCGACGCCAAGCCTGCCGCCTGCCGATGCATCGAGCTGGCTCGAGCTTTTGAACAACGTCCGCTTGCCGCCACCGAAGGTCGTTTCGCTGGCGTCGGTCGTTCCAAAAGAAACGGAGCCAATCCAGCCTGCTCCGGCCGACAGCTCGAGCCGGCCCGCGCCCGGCGTCTGCGCATGGGCGTTCGCCGAGCCCAGCACGAGGGCCGCGGCCATCATCGCGATGCACGCGCAGCGCGTCACTTCGGCTGCACCGCAATTTGAACCGCACCGCTGTCGCCGCCGCGTGGCACGATGACGAGCTGGTCGAAAATAGTGATCGCGAAGTTCACGTCTGCCGGCTCGGCGTCGTCGAAGAAGCTGTCCGTGTCCGCGTCGTCGAGCGGCTCGACACGCAGGATGTGCGGACCCGGACGCAGCCCGGCGATGGAGAACTGCCCGTCGTGACCGAGGCTGAAGTTACCGACCAGTTCTCCCAGGCGAGGGTCGAACGCCACGATGTGCGCGCCGAAGACGCCGGCGCCGTTCTTCGTGATCCGGCCCGACACACTCCCGGTCACATCGTTGAAGCCATTATCGGGATACAAGTCGGAGATGCCGGCGATGTCGTCCGGCATGAGGCGCCGCCCGGAGATGTCGCCGCTACCGAGCGCAATCGGGAACATCACCGCCCCGATCGACAGCACCCGGCGTCCACCGCCGGACGCCAGTTCGGTTTCGCCGATGGCTGAATGCCCGAGCCCGCTGAGGTGCCCGATCTCGTGCAGCGCAATCGACTGCACATCCCAGCGTCCGCGCTCACCCGCCTGCGCCACGGACCAGGCGAACGCGGAATTGAAGAAAATGTCGGACTCGAGAAGTTCGCCGGTCTCACCGTCCACAAGGTAACTGGTAGAGGCCAGCACGCGGTCGAGTTCAGGTTCGTTCATGAATCCGAGCGTGGTCCGGCCGTCGTTTTCACCAGGCAACCCGCGTGTGAAGCCGCCGAACGTGTAGGAGATCGAGGCTGACGGCACCGCCTCCCAGGTCGAGAACGCGCTGGCGACGGCCCCCTGGAACTGCGACGCCGAGACGCCTGGGACGTCGACATCGCTCACAAAGTACATGACCGGCGACTTGCTCCAGCGGAGCGTGAACTCCTTGCCGTCCAGCTCGAAACCAAACTTCAGGTAGGCGAACGCCGGCGATGCGATCGCCAGCAACAGCGTCAGCGACAGCAGCACGCTCAAGCCGCGCCGGACGGCCGAGGCACGTGGGCCCCTCATCGTCCGTCTCCCGCCAGCGCGCGAACGCTGCGTTCGAAGTCGGCCAACGGTGCGGGCTGCCGCGTGACGGCGCCGCGCACGATGGGGCCCGTGACACCCGGCATGATCGGCGGCGGCGACACCAGCACCTCGCCTGCCGGCGTGACGCCCAGGCGGTAGACGCCCTGACTCAGGCCGAGGATGAACGGCACGCGCGGACCGACGCCGCCGAGGAATACGATGACACGCTGCCCAACACTGAACTGCGGCGCTCCCATCACGATGTTGCGGTAGCGGCCCATCGCGCCACCGGGGACACGGAACTGAACCATGCGCCCCATCTCGCCTTTGAGGTAGCTCTCGGTTTCGAGCGTGACGACGGTCTCGATGGCGCGGCGACCGTCCGACCAGCGTGCGTCGACGGCCACGACCTGCCCCCTGGCGATGAGGTGCGCGTCGCGCGAGAGTTCCGCCAGATCGGTGGCTACCAGCACTGTGGCCCGCATCCGCCCAGCCAGCAGGCACAGCAGCATCGCGACGATCAGCACGCGTTGTGTCATGACTCCCCTATCGTCCGCAGAATCGCATCGGCCGCACGACGACTGCCGCCCGGACCTCCGAGCTTCGCACGCACCTCGGCAAGCCCTTGCCTGATCCGTACCGCGCGGTCGCTGTCGGTCAGCATCGAGATTGCCTCTGCGGCCACCGCCTCGGCCGTGAATTGCTCCTGGATCAACTCGGGGACAAGCCGGCGCCCGGCAATGAGGTTGACCATCGCGAAGGTATCGAGCTTCACGAACGGTCGCCCCACCAGGTATTCGAGCGACGACACCCGGTACACCACCACCATCGGCGTGTCGTGCAGGGCCGCCTGCACGGTGGCCGTGCCCGACGCGGTTAGTACGACGTCCGACGCCGCCAGCACGGCGTCCGTCTCCCCCGTGACGATGGCCGACGCGGCAAGGCCCCGAACCGGTTCGTACAGCCGGTCGTCCAGATGCGGCGCGCGCGCCACGATGAACTGTGCGCGGGGCACGCGCTGGCGCATCAGGTGCGCCGCCTCGACCAGCGTCGGCAGGATGCGGCGCAGTTCGCTGGTTCGGCTCCCTGGCAGCAGGCCGACCACTGGCGAGGCGGGGTCGAGTCCCAGCCTCGACAGGAGCACGTCGCGCGGTGTCTGCGAACGTGCCAGGTCGATGAGCGGATGCCCGACAAATTCCACCGGCACGCCAGCCGCCTGGTAGATCGGAGGCTCGAACGGAAAGATCACCAGCATCTTCCGCGTCACCGCGCGGATCAGCGTGATGCGGCCGGGGCGCCAGGCCCACACCTGCGGGCTGATGTAGTGGATGACCGGAATGCCCATGGCGTGGGCATCCTTCGCCAGGCGGCCGTTGAAGCCGAAGTAGTCGATGACGACCAGGGCATCAGGGCGATGCTGTTGCGCGTCGGCCAGCAGTTGCCGCTTTGCCTCGCGCAACTGCGGCACCTTCGAGACGATTTCCGTGAACCCGGTCACCGAGAGTCCGCGGTAGTCGACGATCACCCGGCCGCCCGCGCGGGCAAATTCCGGCCCGCCAAGACCGGCAATCTCGATGTCCGGTGCGAGCGCGCGGAGTTCGCGCGTCAGCGCGCCGGCGTAGAGGTCGCCGGACGGCTCGCCGCACGAGAGCAGCAGACGCAGGCTCACGGTCGCTTGAACAGGGACGGATCGAGCACGCCGCCCACCTGCACGTCGGTCACGGTGCGCTCGAGCGCGGGTTGCCCGCCGACGCGGACGGTGGCCGCGTACGTGATTTGCACGCCGTTCACCTCGCGGTAGTCGGTAAAGCTCTCCTCGACGAGCGGCTGGCCCATGCCGCCCGCAACGTACGTCTGTTTCGACACGAGTCCGGTCGCCGGGTCGACATACATCACCATCGGCTCGAGGTCGGCGCCGGAGAACTCCAGGGCCGGGCGCACCACACCGGCGTCGTCCTTCACGTCTGGCAGGCGACGCACGCGCACACGCCCGTCGAGCGCCGCCAGCAACACGTTGATGGTGTCGCGCCGAAGGCCATTCTGGAAGTCGCGCACGCCGCGCTCGGGCACGTCATGCGTCCCGTTCGGATCGCGCACCCACGCCCGCGTGCCGTCGTACACCTGCATTACGTCGGTGCCGCGGATCTTCGACTCGACCCGCACATGATTCGGATACTCGATGTAGGTGACGGTGTCGGCCGTGTCCGTCGGCGCGTTCGGTCCCAGGGCTCTGGCGCGTGTCGTCACCACCAGGCTCTTCACCGCCCGCAGTCGCTCGAGGCCGCCCTTGGCCGCGATGACCCGGTCGAGCAGCAACCGGGCGCTGGCTCCTTCGTCGGGAGTGATGGCCCCGCGGCTGGTCGCTTGCGCCGACGCCGGCTGATACGCCGCCGGCCGGGCCAGAGGGAACCGGAGCGACGCGCCAGGTGCGCCGCGGCGTGAGGAGGCCGATGGGACCTGCGAGCGCGACGTCGTCCCGGGCTTGCGGAAGTCGGCCGCCAGCAGGTCGAGGTCGTCCATGTCGATTACTTCGATATTCGAGAACCCGAGTCCGCGCAGTTGCGACAGGAACGCGGCGGCGTTCCCCACCAGCACGATCGACAACCGGTCTGGACGTAGGTAGTAGCGCGCCACCCGCTCGACATCGTCCGGTCGCACCGCGTTCACGCGGTCACGGTAGGTCTGCAACTGCTCGACCGGCAATCCGTAGAACAGCACGTTCAGCACCTGCGTGGCAATCGCGTCCGGCACCTCGAGCGTGAGCGGGAAGCTGCCGGTGATGTATGCCTTCGCGTCGTTGAGTTCACGGTCGCCAACGCGCTCGCGCTGCAGCCGCCAGAACTCGTCGACAATGAGCCTGATGACTTCGCCCGTAGCCTCGGTCCTGGTGCTGGTGGACGCCTCGAAGTCGCCCGCCTCCAACAGCGTGTCCATGTCCGCCTTGGCGCCATAGGTCAGGCCGCGCTCGGTGCGCAGTACCTGGTGCAGCCGGTTTGCGCCTTCACCGCCGAGGAGCCGCAGCGTCATGTTCAACGCCATGTAGTCCTGGTGGCTGCGCTTGATGCCAATGTGTCCGGCACGTACTTCCGTCTGCACCGCGCCCGGCTTGTTCACCACGATCACGCGCCGCGTCGGGTCGGGCGGCGCCACGAACGGCAGCGCCGGCAACACCTTCCGTTGCCAGTCGCCGAAGACCTTCTGCACCAGGTCGAGTGCGTCGTTCGCTGTCAGGTCGCCGACGACGGCGAGGATGGCGTTGTTCGGGACGAAGTAGGTGTCGTGGTAGGCCACGATCTCGTCGCGCGTAATGGCGGCGAGCGATTGCGCCGTCCCGTTCTGCGGCAGGCCGTAGGGATTGAATCCGTAGACGAGCCGGTCGAACACGGCGTCCGCCACGAACTCGGGCGAGTCGAAGTTCACGCGTAAGGTCGACAGCGCCTGCTGGCGCTGACGCTCGATTTCCTCAGGGGCAAAGCCCGGGTTCCTCGCCATGTCCGAGAGGATGCGGAGGCCCGCCTCGAAACTGTCCTTCATCACCACGACGTTGGCGAAGGTGAGGTCGGCGCCGGCGCCGGCGCCCATCGCACCGCCCATGAAGTCGATCGCTTCCTGCACCTGCTGTGCCGACTTGCCGGCCGCGCCCTGGTCGAGGAGCGACGCCGCCAGGTCGGCCAGACCTGTACGGTCACGCGGATCCTGCGCCGCGCCGGCTCGCACGATCATGCGCATGCTGATGATCGGCTGCTCATGATGCGGCACCGTCACCACCTGCAGCCCATTTTCGAGCGTGCGCATCTGGTAGTCGGGAAACGTCGACTCGCGCGCCGGCAGTGGCTTCGGCGGACGTTCACTCGGCCATGACCGGTCCTGCGCGGCGACCGGCACCACGCCGGCCAGCAGCGCCACGAGCGCAAGCACACGCCTCATCGTCCGCCTCCGGCGTCGGCACCGCTCGCCGGCATGATGGTGATCACGGTACGGTTCGCGTCGGTGAAGTAGGTTTCAGCGACGCGCTTCACATCGGCGGCGGTAATCCGCTGGAAGATCTCGAATTCGCCGTCCGCCGTCGTGATGTCATTGTGGATGACCACGGCGTGCGCCAGTTGCAGCGCCTTCTGCTGGTTCGACTCGCGTCCCAGGATGTAGTCGCGCGCGAACTGGTTCTTCGCACGCTGCAACTCACGCTCGGAGATCCCGTCGGCTTTCAACCGATCGAGTTCACCGATGAGCGCCGCGATGGTGGCCTCGGGCGACTGACCGGGCTGGACGATGGCGACGGCGTAGAACAGGTTCGGATCTTCGACGAGGTTGGCGCCGCCGAACGCCGTGACGGCCAGTTGCTGCTCGTAGACCAGCTTCTGGTAGATGCGCGAACTCTGTCCGTCGGACAGCACCTTGGAGGCAATGTGCAGCGGGTACGAGTCGGGGTGGCCGTCGTAGGTGATGTGATACGCGACCACCACCGCCGGCAGCGGCCACGGCTGCTGCAGCGTCACCCGCTTCTCCCTCGTCTGGACGGGCTCCTTCGGCAGGTCGCGCGGTACGGGCCGCTGCGCCTTCGGCACGCGGCCGAAGTACTGCTCGACAAGCGCCCTGGCCTGCGCGGTCTCGAAGTCGCCGACGATGACCAGGGTGGCGTTCCCGGGGACGTAATACGTGTTGTAGAACTCGCGGACATCGTCAACCGACGCGGCCTCGAGATCGGCCATGCTGCCGATCGTCGGGTGCTTGTAGGGATGCGTGGTGAAGGACTGGTCGTAGATCAGTTCGTTGAGACGTCCGTAGGGTTGGTTATCCACCCGCATCCGGCGCTCTTCCTTCACCACTTCGCGTTCGTTGATGAAGTTGTCCTTGTCGACGCGCAGCGTGGCCATGCGGTCGGCTTCGAGCCACGACACCATGGGCAGGTACTGTGCTGGGAACGTCTGCCAGAATACCGTCTCGTCGTCGGTGGTGTAGGCGTTGCTCTGGCCGCCGACGGAGGCGATGACCGAGGTGTGTTCCTCGGCGCCGACGTTCTTGGACCCCTTGAACATCAGGTGTTCGAACAGGTGGGCAAAACCGGTGCGGCCGGGCCGCTCGTTCTTCGAGCCGACGTGGTAGTAGACGCCGAGGTGAATGATCGGCGACGAGTGGTCTTCGGAAAAGATGACCTTCAGGCCATTCGGCAGCGTCGAGAAGTCGTACTGCAGCTTCGGCGGCGGAACGGCGGCGCGAGCGGAGAGGCCGAAGAGGGCCACCAGCAGCATCGCGACCACGAACGCGCGGAGCACCCTGCGAGTCATCAGCCGATCTTATCCTTTGCTGCAGGTGGTCCGGGGACGCGTAGAACACACGAAATCAGCGCCCCAGCATTCGGAAACCGAGATACGCCCAGCGCCGGGGCAGGCGGTCGAGCACGTCGGCGTCAATCATCTGCTCGCCTCCGCCGAAGAGCTCCATCGCGCCGCCGGCCGGACCCTTACCGCGCAGCCGCACACCGGCTTCGACGCGTCCGCCGCGCTGCTGGTCGCGTCCCGCAAATGTCTTGTCCACCTGAATCAGCTGGCCGTAGCCGCGCAGGAACATTCCGGCATAGGGCGACAGACGCCGCCGGGCCACCAGTTCCACTTCCTCGATCCAGTCGTAGTCGTCGTAGGCCTTTGCGATCACCTTGCGCACGTCAACGCGAATGTCGAGCGCGGAGACGCTGGCCTCGGTGCCCAGCCGGCGCATGATGCGCGGACCGAGCGAATTCTCGGCGACGGCAATGCGCTTGGGCCGGTCGCCCAGGTGACGCGAGATATGGCTGAGCACACCAGCCACTTCGGTTCGTCCGGCGAACACGGACCCCGACGCCTCGAGCAGATAGTTGCTCTGGTACGGATCGAAGGCGCGGAACTCCTTGCCGAGCAGCGCCTGATAGTCGGCCAGGAACGAGACGCGCCCCTTCGGGTAGCTGAACAGGTCGAAGTCGCCGGCCCAATGCGTGTCCCAGGTAAAACGGGGGTCCGGGTGGTTCAGGTAGGCCGCCGACATCTTCCAGTCGATGCGCGGCATGAAGTCAGCGGTGGCCGGTGCGTCGTCGAGCGGATGCGGGAGTTGCGCGAAGGCTGCCGGCGTGAGGGCCAGAGAGAGACCGGCGGCCAGGGCCGCACGGCAAATCAGTCTTCCGACGGAGGACGACATGCGTCTAGCTTCTCCTCGAGCTCCGCAATGCGCTGCTCGAGTGCAATCACTCGTTTCTTCAGCGCGGGCAGGCTACGAAACACCGCGGACGACTTGAGCCAGTCGCGGTTGGGAATGGCGGGATAGCCGGAGATCATCGTGCCGGCATCGACAGAGTTCGGCACGCCGGTCTGCGCCGTGGCCACCACGCCCTTGCCGATGCGGAGGTGACCAGCCACACCCACCTGGCCAGCCAGCACCACGTCCTCTTCGACGACCGTGCTGCCCGCAATGCCCACTTGCGCCGCGAAGAGCGTTCGCTCGCCCACGCTGACACCGTGCGCCACCTGCACCAGGTTGTCGATCTTCGCGCCCTTGCGGATGCGTGTCTCGCCTACTGCCGGGCGATCGATGGCCGTGTTGGCGCCGATCTCCACGTCGTCTTCAATCACGACGTCGGCGTGCTGCGGAATCTTGAGGTGCGTACCGTCGGGCTGCCGTACGAACCCGAAACCGTCGCTGCCCAGCACGGCGCCGTCCTGCACCACCACCCGATCGCCGAGACGCACCCGTTCCCGGATGGAGACGCGCGAGTGGATGACGCAGTCGCTGCCGAGCACCGCTCCGGGGCCGATGATCACGCCGGGGTGCACGATGGTGCGGGCACCGATATGCACGGCGGCGCCAACCACCGCCAGCGCACCGACCGACACACCCTCGCCGAGCCGCGCGCTGGCCGCCACCTGCGCCGAAGGATCGACGCCCACCATCGGCGGCTCAGTGTTGGCGAGCACGCCGAGCGCATGTGCGAACGCAAGGTACGGGTGATCGCAGATGAGCAGGGCCGGACCATCCGTCCGGCGCGGCACGTCGGCGGTGACTAGCACCGCCGAGGCCTTCGTCGTGTCGAGGAAGTGGTGGTACTTGGGATTGGCGACGAAGGTGAGGTCGCCCGTCTGCGCGTGCTCGATGCCCGAGACGCGCGTGACGACGAGGTGACCGTCGCCGTCGAGCCGGCACTGCAGCCGGTCTGCTAATTCTTTGAGAGTCAACGGTTTCGCGCGAGTATAACACGCGGTTTTCAGCCGGCCGCGCGCTCGAAGAACGCCGGAAGGTGCTCGAGTGCGAGACGCTGCGCCACGGCGCGCACACGCTCCGCGCGAGCCGCGTGCGGCTCGGTCGCAAGCGTGGCGAGTTCCCCGAGATCGGGGCTCGGCTCGAGCGTCCACGCCACGTCCGACGCGGCACGGCGCGCGCCGCGCCAGGCCTGCAGGTGGCCGAACGCCTGGAACCCCAGGTAGTAGGCCACGATGTTCGGCCCCGGGATGAAGAACAGGATGCCCGAGACGACGAACAGGACGAGATAGATCACCAGCCGCTGCCCGTGGTGCCGTTGCGACGAGGTGAGGATCCGGTCGAGCGCGGCGCGGGCTACCACGGCGTCGATGCCCGACGGGAACAGCAGCGTCGCCGCGCCCGCGGTGCGCAGCGAGCGGAGCGTCCGCTGCTCGTCCAGGGTGGCCGCCAGCCGGCAGATGATCGCGTCGCGCCAGCGGGCGAACCGTCCGGACGCGTTGCCCATGCGTGCCGTATCGACGTATTCGCCCCACTGCTCGCCCGCGCGGTGCAGCCAGCGCCGCACGCGGCCGGCGTCGTGCGGAAGCGGTCCCCCGTCTTCCTCGGGCGCTTCGGCGTAGAGCTCGTACCGGTTGCGGCCAAGCGGAATGAGGTGTGTGACCACGCCCTAGCGCCGGACCGGTCGCGGGGCGCGTGGAAGCGCCGTGAACATCAGCGGCTTGCCGGCCTGTTCCCAAGCCGTGATGACCAGGCTCGCAGTGGCGGTGATCGCTGCCGACAGGCGCTCCTCGAGGACCGGCTGCACCGCCGTGAAGAACGCCTCGAAATAGTCGTCGTCGTAGAACGCCTTGCCGGTTTTGGTCAGGTTGTCGGCCGCCAGCACGCGGTCGATCTGGCCATAGCTGACAATCAGGGCGTCGAACGCGGCGTCGCGAGCGCTCGGCATCGGTCCAGGAACTGCCGGTGACAACCGCAGGCGCGCCGTGAAACGCTCGATCAACTCGGTTTCGAACCGCGCATGCACGTCGATGTTGCCGGTCTTCTGGCCGTCGTAGTTGTCCGTGGCATGGAACGGCTGGTAGGCGTCCTGCAGGTAATGCGCGGCAAAGCCGGTGAACAGCGTGACGTCGGAGACGGCGTACGTGCTTCTTCGGCCCATCCCCTCGAAAGCGCGCCTGAGACCGCCGGCCATCTCTTCCTCGCGCCACGGCAGCGTGCCGTACTTCTTCAGGACGACCGCCCCGAACTTGTCGAGCGCAGCGCCATGCTCGCGCGGCAGCAGCAGGAACGGCGGCGGGCCGTACTCCGGCACGCCGAAGTCGACGAAGTGATTCGGGTCGTCTTCAGAGCCGACGTTGCGCCAGAGGTCCGGGGCCGTGATCCGATCCTCGAGTTCGGCGAGATGCGCCTCGTAGAACGGCTTCAGTTCCGGCGGCAGCAGGGCAATCGCCCGCCGGATGATCAATTGATGACCGGCAAAGCCCCAGGCGGATGCCGATGAGGGCACCAGCACCGCGACCGCGCTGAACAGCAGCGCCAAGAGCGTCTTTCTCATCCTGTAATATTAAGGCCCTTGGACAACCTGACGCACAGTCTGTTCGGCCTGACGCTGGCGCGCACGCCGCTCAGCCGCGCCGGACGTGGCGCCACCGCGGCGCTCTTCCTCGCCTCCAACGCACCGGATGTCGACGTCGTCGTCACGCTCGGTGGAGCCGCGAAGTACCTCGAGTTTCACCGCGGCCCGACGCACGGCCCGCTTGGGGTCGTGGGCCTTGCGGCGGTCGTCGCCGGGCTCGTCTGGCTCGGCCGCGAACGATGGGACACAAACAGCGATGAGCCGCGCGCCAGCCTGCTCACGCTGTGGGCACTCTCGATGGTGGGCATCGTCGGTCACATCCTGATGGATCTGCCGACGGCGTACGGCACGCGTCCGCTGAGTCCGTTCGCATGGACCTGGTTCTCGGTCGACTGGATGCCGATCGTCGACGTGTACCTGCTGGCGATCCTCGGCGGCGCGCTCTGGTTCGCACGCGGACCGAAGGGCGACG
>JAYTXA010000068.1:0-39487 GCA_043743165.1 Acidobacteriota bacterium | reverse complement strand
GTTCGTGCGAAACAGATAGCTCGCCGAGGAGACCGCCGCACCCGCAGCGATGACGCCCTTGATGAAATTGCGTCGCGTCGGGTTGTTCGGAGTCTCTTCAGTCAGGTTCATATCGTCCATGCCAGGCACCTCTCGGGCAGTCTGCGCCCACAGATAGTTGGTAGAAGGTAACCCCTATCTTCGTGAGATTCAACCACTTTGATGGATGCGGGCTCGCTAGCGGGTGGCGGTGGACTGACGGCCAACGGCGGTTGCCGCTGTCCGGCGCGTCCTGGTCGCGGTGGCACAGCCGCGGATGGGCGGTTCGTGCCGCTTCACCTCACGCCGTCGCACCTGGGCGTAATCGCGCAGTCGCCGCCTCGCCGCATCGAACGCATCGGCCAGCACCAGGCGAATGTCACGCCGCGTGGCCTCGACGTCGAAGCGCTTGGCCCACGCGGCCCCATCCGAATCCTTCACTCCCGCATGCAGGTTCGCGTCACGCGTGATGGCAAGGTCTTCGCCAGGCACGGCCAGTTCGATGCGGACGCTGAAGCGGTTGCCCTTCTGGTGCCGTCGGTGCGGGATGTCGACGACGACGCGGCACGAGCGAATGTCCTTGCACAACACTTTCAATCGCTCGACCCGTTGGTGAACCTCTCCCTCCAGCCAGGGGCTGGACTTTGTTCTCGGGAACGTGACGATGATCGGCGTGGTCATGGCTGGGTCACCTCGGTGTGGGTGCGACGGCCGCCAGATTGCCGGAAACACGACGGCCTGTCGTCATCTGCTGCAATCCCGTTGCCTGTTGGCTCATCCGCGCACGCGCGGCCAGAACCACGCGCGGTGCAGGTCTGCACGCACAGAAGGCGACACCAGCGTCCTCCTGCCCCGGACAGCCAGACTGTGGGCATGCGATTTGCCCCTCCCCGATCGGCGGTCGCAGTTCTGCCGGATCTCCGGCGCTGCCAGCCGACTGAGGGGGATGTCATGAGCGGGACACAAGCAGCGGCGAACTGCCGGTGGAGCGTGCCGACCCTGTTTCTCGACACGCCAGACTGGGCGAATACCAACGACCGCCCCTGGAGTTGCCTGCGGGACGAGACACCGGTTGAACTCGAATCGACCACGGGCTGCCGCACCTGTGTGCGATGGCAGTCGCGGCCGGTCGCGACCGAATCGTTCGGCGAACCGTGCGCTCACCTGCGCACGCAGCCGTTCTTCCTCGACATCCTCTTGTAACCGACATTCGTAGTCAGCGTTCACACTTCAGCGTTCTGACTGCAGCGTTCCCCTGGGGTGCCCCGTGTGTGGAGCCGATGCGTGGAGCCGGCCCCAACGCCTGGTGCTGGATGCAGTTCGTGCGCGACGAAGCCGTGGCCGGCCGCGAAGCGCGGCTCCGGCCGACTGGAGCGGTCACGCTTCATGGAGGACATCATGCGAGGCACCATCAAGAAACTGACCCGCGACCGCGCGTTCGGATTCATCCGCGCCGAAGACGGCGTCGACTACTTTTTCCACGAAAGCGAACTGCACGGCGGGATTGTCTTCGACGACATCCATGAGGGCGAGGCGGTGGTGTTCGAACCGGCGCAAGGCCCGAAGGGGCCGAAGGCGGTCGACGTCCACAAGGGTGTCTGACGACGATGCTCGAGCAAGTCAGAAGTCAGCGCTCCGAAGTCAGAAGTAGACGACACGCGTCGACGTCACTTCCAACTTCAGCTCTGACTTCTGCCTTGGGAGTTCCAACGTCTACGCGAGGTCGAACCGGTCGAGCATCATGACCTTGCTCCACGCGGCCACGAAATCGCTCACAAACGTCTCGCGCGCGTCGTCGCACGCGTAGACCTCCGCCAACGCCCGCAGCTCCGAGTTCGACCCGAACAACAGGTCGACACGGCTGCCGCTCCAGGTCGGTGCACCGGTCGTACGGCTGCGGCCATCGAAGGTCTCCGCCGCCTCGGAGGCCGGTGTCCACTCCGTCTCCATGTCGAGCAGGTTCACGAAGAAGTCGGTCGTCAACACACCCGGCCGCTTCGTGAAGACGCCGTGCGACGCGGAGGCCGCGTTCGCACCAAGCACGCGCAGACCACCGACGAGCACCGTCAGTTCGGGCGCGGTGAGCGTGAGCATCTCCGCCTTCTCGATCAGCATCACCTCCGCGGGCACCGGATGTTCCGGTGCCGCGTAGTTGCGGAACCCGTCGGTCATCGGCTCGAGTGCCGCGAACGAGTCGACATCGGTCTGATCCTGCGATGCGTCAGTGCGCCCCGGCAGGAACGGCACGATCACATCGACGCCGGTGGCCTTCGCCGCCTGCTCCACGGCCGCGCAGCCACCGAGCACGATCAGGTCGGCCAGCGAGATCTGCCGCTCGCCCACCTTGGCGTTGAACGTTCGCTGAATCCCCTCGAGCGTCTCGAGGGTCCTGGCCAGGTTTACCGGGTTGTTGATGGCCCAGTCCTTCTGCGGCGAGAGCCTGAGGCGCGCGCCGTTGGCGCCGCCGCGCTTGTCGGTGCCGCGGAAGGTGGAGGCTGAGGCCCACGCGGTCGACACGAGCTGAGCGGTCGAGAGCCCCGACGCGAGCAGCGCAGCCTTCAACTCGGCGACGTCCGCTTCGTTCACCAGTGCGTGGCTGACCGGCGGAACCGGGTCTTGCCAGATCAGCGACTCGGCCGGCACCTGCGCGCCGAGGTAGCGCGAGATGGGTCCCATGTCGCGGTGCGTGAGCTTGAACCACGCGCGTGCGAAGGCGTCGGCAAACGCCTGCGGATCTTCATGGAAGCGGCGCGAGATCTTCTCGTAGGCCGGGTCGAACCGCAGCGCCAGATCGGTCGTCAGCATCGTCGGCGCATGACGCGTACTGGCGTCGTGGGCGTCCGGAACGGTGCCCTCGCCCATGCCGTGCTTCGGCTTCCACTGGTTGGCGCCGGCCGGGCTCTTGGTCAACTCCCACTCGTAACCGAACAGGTTCGAGAAGAAGTTGTTGCTCCACTTCGTCGGGGTCGTCGTCCAGGTGACCTCGAGTCCGCTGCTGATGGTGTCGCCACCCTTGCCGCTCTTGTAGCTGCTCTTCCAGCCAAAGCCCTGCGCGTCGAGCGTGGCCGCCTCGGGCTCACGGCCGACGTGCTTGGCATCACCGGCACCGTGCGTCTTGCCGAAGGTGTGGCCACCGGCGATGAGCGCAACGGTTTCTTCGTCGTTCATCGCCATGCGCGCGAAGGTTTCGCGGATGTCGTGCGCGGCTGCCAGCGGGTCAGGGTTGCCGTTGGGCCCTTCGGGGTTCACGTAGATGAGCCCCATCTGCACGGCCGCAAGCGGATTATCGAGCTGACGCTCGCCCCTGTAGCGCGCATCGGCCAGCCAGATGTCCTCGGTGCCCCAGTTCACCTGCGTCGGTTCCCACACGTCCTCGCGGCCGCCGCCGAAACCGAACGTGTTGAATCCCATCGATTCGAGCGCGACGTTGCCGGCAAAGACCATCAGGTCGGCCCACGACAGCTTCTTGCCGTACTTCTGCTTGACCTGCCAGAGCAGCCGGCGCGCCTTGTCGAGGTTCACGTTGTCGGGCCAGCTGTTCAGCGGCGCAAAGCGCTGCTCGCCCGACCCGGCGCCGCCGCGACCGTCATGCACGCGGTAGGTGCCGGCGCTGTGCCAGGCCATGCGGATGAACAGCGGACCGTAGTGGCCGAAGTCGGCCGGCCACCAGTTTTGCGACGTCGTCATCACCGCCTCGATGTCCTTCTTCACGGCTTCGAGGTCGAGCGTCTCGAACTCTTTCGCGTAGTCGAACTCCGGCCCCATCGGATCGCGCATCGGCGGATTGGCATGCAGGCTCTGAAGGCTCAATTGATTCGGCCACCAATCCTGGTTCGTGCGACCGCTGTGGGTCTTGGTCGAAAACGGGCACTGCTGTTCGTTGCTCATGTGGCGCTGACCTCTGGGGGAATTGCTGATTATCGATTGCAGATCGCAGATTGCCGGTGCGCGCCTCAGTAAGGCCGCGCACCCACAGCTGAGTGAGTGTGCCGTCGAGGCTCTGATACAGTCAAAGACAACGTCACTGTAACAGTGATAGCTTCTGATTATGAGCGTTACTGACATCTCGGCGATCACGCTCCGGCAGCTGCAGTACATCGTCGAGGTCGCGCGCCTGAGCGGCTTTCGCCGTGCGGCGCAGGCGTGCCACGTCTCGCAACCGGCGCTGTCCGCGCAGGTGGCGGCGGCCGAACGGCAACTGGGCGTGCAGATCTTCGAACGCGATCGTCGCAGCGTGCGGCTGTCACCGTCGGGAGATCAGCTTGTCGAGCAGGCGCAGCGCGTGCTGGTGGCCGCCGCCGACCTGCGCGAGTTGGCGCGGCAACTGGCCGATCCGTTCAGCGGGCGCCTTCGCCTGGGTGTCATTCCCACCATCGGTCCGTATCTCCTGCCGGACATCACGCCGCCGCTGGCGCAGGCCTTCCCGAAGCTGACGCTCACCTGGTCCGAGGCGCGGACCGAGGACCTCGTGCAAGCGCTGCGGGCCGGCTCGCTCGACGCGGCCTTGCTGGCGGTGGAAGCCGACATCGGCGACCTCGAATACGCGCCGCTCGGCCGCGATCCGTTCGTGCTCGCCGCCGCCCCCGGTCATCCGGCCGTGCGCGGGCGCGGCCTGGCCACGGCCGACGTCCTCAACGGCACGTCCGTACTGCTGCTGGACGATGGGCACTGTTTCAGGGAACAGGCGCTGCAGGTGTGCGCGCAGGCCCGGGTTGCCGAACACAGCTTTCGCGCAACAAGCCTCGCGACGCTGGTGCAGATGGTAAGTACGGGCAAGGCAGTGACGCTGCTGCCGACCATCGCGTTGACGGTGGAGAACCGGCGGTCGCAGCTACGGGTGCGGAAGTTCGCGCCGCCCGGTCCCGGGCGGACGCTGGCGCTTGCCTGGCGGCGAGGAGCCGCCATGGCGAAGACGCTGCGGGCCGTGGCCGATGCCATCCGGCCCGCCGTCGGGCAGCACCTGCGGTCGGTGCGGTAACTAACTTACTTCGCGGTCGCCTCGGCAACGATCGCGCGGATGAACCGCTCGGACGTCGTCGCCCCCTGCGGCACCTTCGCGTCGTACTCGGCCGTCGGCTTCGACGCCACGATGTCGTCAGCCGACTTCCCCTGCTTCACCAGCGCCACGACCTTGTCGCGGATCGCCATCGCCATATCGCGATGCGCCAGCACCTCGGCCTTGTTCACCACCGTGCCGTGGCCCGGCACGATCTTCGTGTTCGGCCCGGCCGCATCGGCCATCTGCTTCAGTCCGTCGATGAGTCCCTGCACCGACCCGCCGCTGTTGCGGTCCGGGAACGGGTAGCCGATCTGCCGGTAGAAGTCGCCAGACATGATGACGTCCGCCTTCACGAACTTCACCATCGTGTCGCCGTCGGTGTGCGCGTTCCGCACCCGAATCAGCTGCACGTCGTCGCCGTCCATGTGCACCGTGACGGGACCGTCGTAGCTGATAGTGGCGAGCGCCCCAGGCGGCGCCGGACGTGCCCCGCCGCCGAGGCGTGTGCGCAGTTGGTCGCTCGAGAGCAGCGTGACGCCAAGCTTGGCGAAGTTTTCGTTGCCACCCGTGTGGTCCGGGTGCACGTGGGTGTTCACCATAAAGCGGATCGGCGCACTCGACACCTGCTTGATGGCGGCGACGAGCTTCTCGGTGAGCGGTGCGTACTGCGTGTCCACCATGAACACGCCGTCCGGCCCCACCAGGATGCCGATGGTGCCGCCCGAGCCTTCGAGGGTGTAGACGCTGTCGCTCAGCTTCGTCGTCTTGATCTCGACCTTGCTGAAGTCTTGCTGCGGCGCCGCAGCCGGAGCCGCCGGCGCCTGCCCGAAGGCCGACGTCGCCGCACACAGCGCCGCGCCAAGAATCCACGTTGTCTTTGTCATGTGATTCCCTCGAAGGTCCGGCTGAAGCCGGACCCTACGGCGTCTCATCGTCCGCCCGACTAACGACCAACGACCAACGACCAATGACCAATGACTATTTCGGCTGCGGCGTGACCCGCAGGTACGGCTTCTTCGTCACGTAGCCCGGGAACTTCTGCTGCGCGTCGGCGTCCGAGACGCTCAGCGCGATGATGACGTCCTCGCCCTGCTTCCAGTCGGCCGGCGTCGCCACCGAGTACTTCGACGTCAGCTGAAGCGAGTCGATCACCCGCAGCAGTTCGAGGAAGTTGCGCCCGGTGCTTGCGGGATAGGTCAGCGTCAGCTTGAGCTTGTTGTCCGGGCCGATCACGAACACCGAGCGGACGGTTGCCGTGTCGCTGGCATTGGGGTGGATCATGTCGTAGAGGTTCGCCACCGTCTTGTCGGGGTCGGCGATCAGCGGGTAGTTCAGCGCATGGCCGGTGACGTCCGCGATGTCGCCCACCCAGCGGGTGTGCGAGTCAAGCGGGTCGACGCTGACACCGATCACCTTGACGTTGCGCTTGTCGAATTCGGGCTTGAGCCCGGCCACCGAGCCGAGTTCCGTGGTGCACACCGGCGTGAAGTCCTTCGGGTGCGAGAACAGGACCGCCCAGGCGCCCTTTTTCCATTGGTGGAACGAATCGATGCGGCCGTCGGTGGTGTCTGCTGCGAAATCGGGGACTACGTCACCCAGTCGAAGTGCCATTGTGCGTCTCCTTGTTGTCGAAATGCGTCGATTGGAAATCAGTGGGTGGCAGGCGACTTCTCGGCAAGCAGCCGCTCGATCTCCGCCTTCATGTCCTTCTTGCTGTCCTCGTGCACCGTGCCGGTGGCGACGCTGGCAAAGCCGGCGTGCACCGTGCGCACGCGGCCGTCTTTGCCGAGGACGAACGTGGTGGGGAACGCGTTGAGGTTCTCGGCCTGCGTGATCTTCGCCGGCGCATCCTCTGGTTCACCAACGAGCAGGAAGGGATAGGTGATGCCGAACTGCTTGACGAAAGCGCGCGGCCGCACCGGGTTCTTCAACTGGTCTGGTTCTTCGAAGCCGAGCGCCACAATCTCGAGCCCGCGCTCGTGATACGTCTTGTACAACTCGGTGAGGAACGGCGCTTCGTCGTGGCAGTTCGGGCACCAGCTGCCGGTGATGCTGATGAGCACCACCTTGCCCCTGAAGCGCGCGTCGGTGTTCGACACCAGCTTGCCGTCGAGATCGGGATAGCTGAAGCGGAACGGTTCCGACGGGTTCTTCATGCGGGTGAACTGCGTCGGGGCCGTCGGCGTGGTGTCCTTGACGCGGGCGTCGGTCAGCTTGTACGCCGCCATTGTCTGCTGCCCGTTCTGCACCAGTGTGAGGCTGCCGTCGGCGTTCACCGTGATGTCGTACTTCACCGGCCGTGCGCCCGAGAAGTGGCTGATGAGGAACTTGCCGTTGCCGTAGCGGCCGCTGAGCGTGCCGGTGTCACCATCGATGCGGAGGATGGAGGCCGAGACGTTCGCGCCGGTCTGGCGCACGATGAAGCGCCAGCCTACTTCGCCACGCGCGTTCTTCGTCGGGATGCGCCATTCGCCGCTGATGTTGGGCACCTTCCCGGCAACCGGCTGAGCGGCCGCCGCTCGGGTGGCGCGGAACGGGTAGGCCGCGCCGCGGGTGCCTCGGTCGTATTTCCCTTCCAGCTTGTTGCCATTCAAGTTGGCCAGCACGCGTGCCCCGTACTGATCGAAGCGCAGATCGACGCTGCCGTCGATGAAGGTGCCTGGCTGCGACGCCACCTTCACGTCGCCGTCGAAGAAGTAGCCGCGGTAGCTGCCGTTGGCGGCAACGATCTCGAACTTGAACGGGATCTCGATGGTGTTGTTGGAAACGCTGACCACGCCGTCCCACACCCCAGCGGGCGACGCCGCCCCCTGGGCGAACGCCGGAGCAGCAAGGGCCAGCAGCGCGAACGCGGTGGCGAACAGTCGAACCGTGAACTTCATGCGAACGTCCTCTCTCGTAACTTCAGCTGTGAAGGTCCGGGCTCGCAAAAGCAAAAGGCCCGGAGGGTGTGCCTTCCGGGCCTTTGTAAAATCGCTGGTGTCTGCGCTGACCTTCGAACATCTCAGGCGAGCACACGGGGCGACGCTGGGCCGGAAGTGCTTCCGCCACAACAACGCGCCACGCACGCAACCCGGACGTTCATTGCCGGTAGTTGTACGCGAGGGCCCGCGGGGCTGTCAAGACGCAAGCCGAGCCGTGGCTGGATTTCGTGGATGATAGGAGCGTGAAGGAAGCGACAGAGACCGGCTCCGCCGGCGGAGCTGGACTCCCGCCCACACAACTGCTGCAGAGAAACATCGAGCGGATTCAAGGGTCACACCTGCTGCTGCTCGGCGTGCCGAACGACCCGGCGGTGGTGCCGCTCTTCGGCAACCAGACCGGCGTGCTGCTGTCGTTCGACTACAGCGCGCATCTGCAGCACGCACAACACGTGCGCCACAGCGGTGCCGCTCTCACGCCGGTGTTCGCCGCGAACTACGCGCCACCCGACCCTCGCCACGACGTCGTCGTTGCCTACCTGCAGAAGGGCAAGGAGGCGAACGACTACCTGCTCGCCCTCGCCGCCAGCGTCGTCTCCACAGGCGGACGCGTGTTCCTGGTCGGTGAGAACTCGGCCGGCATCAAGCCGTATGCAGCGCGGCTCGAAGAGCGCGTGGGACCGATCGAGTTCTCGGACGCCGCGCGCCACTGCACGCTGTTCGAGGCACGAGCGACGGAGACCGGTTCAGCGGTCAGCCTCGACGGCTGGGAGAAGCGCTACCAGGTGCCGGCCGGCGGTGGAACCATCGACGTGGTGACGCTGCCCGGCGTCTTCAGCCACGGTCGCCTCGACGAAGGGACGGCGTTCCTGCTGCGCCACCTCCCCGCGTCCATCGCCGGCACCGTGCTCGACTTCGGCTGCGGGTCCGGCGTGATCGGCGCGGTCATCGCGTCGGGTAACCCGGCATGCGAGGTGACGCTGGTCGATTCGAACGCGTTCGCGCTGGTCGCCGCGCAGCGCACGTTCAGCGTGAATGGCCTGACGCCGCGCGAGGTGCGCCCGGTCGGCAGCCTCGACGATGTGGGGAACCAGCGATTCGACCTGATCGTCACGAACCCGCCGTTTCACCAGGGGATCGGCACCGACTACACGGTGGTATCCCGCTTCCTCCAGTCGTGTGAACAGCATCTGACCGACGAGGGGGTCCTGCTGCTCGTGGCAAACCGCTTCCTGCCCTACGAGCGCATGGTGCCGAAGGGCCTGCAGGTGTCGCTGGTGGCCGAGGATGCGAAGTTCAAGGTGCTCCGCGGCCGGATGACTCCTCGCCGATCACGTCCTCGGGCCTGAACGGACGCCAGGCGCCGGGCGGCAGGTCGTCCGGCAGGACGAGGTTGCCGTAGCTGACGCGGCACAGCGCCTCGACATGGCTGCCGAGTGCCACGAAAATCCGCCGCACCTCGTGGTACGCCCCACCCGTGATGGTGATCGACGCGAACAGTGTGGCGCCCTCGGGCCTGGCGAGGCTCGGGTGCGCGCGGCTGGCGTCGATCTCGTGCAGTTCGGTGATGTGCGGCTGGTGGCCGTCATCTAGCGTGAACCCGGGTGCCGGCTGGACGAACGGCTGCGCCAGCGCCGCCTGGTAGACGCGCGGCACCTGTCGCTTGGGATGCGTGAACCGCTGCAGCCACTGGCCGTCAGTCGTCCACAGCAGGAGGCCGCTGGTGTCGAGGTCGAGCCGGCCGACCGCACGCAGTTCGTCCTTCAGCGGAGCGCCGTCCAGGTAGTCGATCGCCACCGGATGCTGCGAGTCCCTGAGTGCGGTGACGCATCCGACCGGCTTGTGCAGCAGCACATGCGACGAGTCATAGAGAACGACCTCCTGCTCGAGGACGCGCACCGTCAGCGGTAGGTCCGCCGGCTCGACCCAGTTATCGAGAGGCTCGTCCAACTGGCTGGTGATAGCCCCGGCCTTGAGCAGCCGTTTCACCTCGCCTCTCGAGTACGGCGTATTCCTGGCGAGTAATTGATCGAGACGCGGCATGTGGGGGTGGCCTCAGGCCTGCGGCAGGACGTCCAGATATTTCAGCGCCCCGCCTGTGTTGAACAGCACCACCGACTCGTGCGGCTTGACGATGCCGCGCGCCAGCAACCGCTCCAGCGCGGCCAACGCCGCTCCGCCTTCGGGGGCGGCGCTCACGCCTTCGGTCGACCCGATGGTAATCATGCCGTCCACCATCTCGCTGTCGGGCACCGACAGCGCGGTGCCGCCGCTCTCGCGCACGGCGCGCAGGATGAGGAAGTCGCCGATGGCGCGCGGTACGCGCAGGCCGTCAGCGACAGTGGCCGCGTTCTCCCACATCGGCGCTTTCTCGAGCCCCTGGTCGAACGCGCGGACGATCGGCGCGCAGCCGTCGGCCTGCACTGACACCATGCGCGGCCGCCGCTGCGGCTCGATCCAGCCGATGGCTTCCATCTCCGCGAACGCCTTCCACATCCCTACCATGCCGGTGCCGCCGCCGGTCGGGTAGAGAATCCAGTCAGGGTAGCGCCAGTCCATCTGCTCCGCAATCTCGTACCCCATCGTCTTCTTGCCCTCGATGCGGTACGGCTCCTTCAGCGTCGAGACGTCGTACCAGCCGAGCGGACCGCCCCGCTCCGCGGCCACACGGGCGGCGTCGGTGATGAGGCCGTCGACCAGCGTGACGCCGGCGCCGTAGAGGATGCACTCGCGTGCGAACGGCGCCTTCACGTCCTTCGGCAGGAACACCTCGGCGCGCAGGCCGGCCTTCGCCGCGTAGGCCGCCATGGCGTTGCCGGCATTGCCGGCCGACGGTACGGACACGGTAGTGACGCCGAGCCCCTTGGCGCGGGTGATGGCGGCCGACTGCCCGCGCGCCTTGAACGAGTTGGTGGGGTTGAGCGATTCGTCCTTGATGTAGAGCCGGTCCATGCCCAGGCGTGCGCCGAGCCGCGTGGCATGGAACAGCGGCGTGAACCCTTCCCCGAGCGAGACCGGCGTTTCGTCCGCGAACACCGGCATCAGCTCACGGTAGCGCCACATATTCGGTTCGCGGCCGCGCAGGCTGTTGCGGTCCCAGGCACGGGCCGACGCCAGGTCGTAGCGGGCCAGCAGCGGCGCGCCGCAGGCGCAGAGATTGTGGCGGCCGCGCGGGTCGAGCGCGGGCGCGCCGCACGGAACGGAACATTCGAGGTGGGTGAACCAGGAGGTGGGCACGCAAGAACGTTGGCCCGCGCCAGTCGCGTGTGTCAAGCACCGGACCGTCACACGTGAAATCCATGCGGGTTTCCGGGCATACTGCCGACATCAGGATTGCTCCGGAGGGCCGGCGCAGGAGAATCGTCCGATGATCAAGAAGGTTGTGCTGGGCCTGGTGGTGCTGATTCTGCTCACGGGGCTCGGCCTGTTCGTATGGGCGCGGTCGGTGCTCACCACCGACACGGTCCGGAACGCGCTCGCGGCGCAGATGTCGACGACGCTGGGCCAGCCCGTCACGGTGGAGGCGGTGAGCGCCACCATCTTTCCGCGCGTCACTGTGCAGTTGAAGGGCGTGGCCATCGGCAGGGACGGCGCGATCAAGGTGGACACGCTCGACGTCGGCTCCGACCTGCGCGCCCTGCTGTCGCGGCGTATCGAGGCCGCGGCGCTGCACATCGACGGCGCGACACTGAACCTGCCGCTGCCGCCATTCGCGTTAGGCGCGGCTCCGGCTGACGCCCCGGCCACCGAGTCGAGCGCGCCGGTGCAACTGGGCTCGATCGACGAGGTGGTGCTGTCGAACATCAAGATCGTGAGCCGCGGACGTACGCTGCAGGGCGACATCGACGTCGTGCCGCACGGGACGAACGCCGTGACCATCCGCAGGATTGCCCTGGTCGCCGACGGCGCCCGCATCGACGGCTCGGGCGAGATCACCGACCTCGCCGGACCGGTCGGCACCATCAACCTCAAGGCCGGCGCTCTCGACCTCGACCAGCTGATGGCTTTCGCCAGCGACTTCAGTGAAGGCAGCGGCGTCGCCGCAAGCGGCGCTGCGGTGCCGGGCGGCGGTGCGACGACCGCAACGGCGCCGTCGACCGCCGACCTCGTCGTGACGCTGGCAGCAGACCGCGCCACGATGGGCGGCATTGCCATCGACCGCGTCGCCGGCCGCGCCCACCTCAAGGGCGAGGTGGTCACTGTTGACCCTCTGACCTTCAGCCTGTTCGGCGGCACCTACGAGGGCACGCTGGCCGCCACACTCGGCACCACCCCGTCGTTCGGCTGGAGGGCGGCGCTGAAAGACGTCGACGTCGCGGCACTCACCGCCTATGCCGGCAGTCCCGGCCTCGTGACCGGGCGCTTGTCGGCCGACATTGATCTCGTCGGCAACGGCATTGACGCCGCCACCGCGATGAAGACCGCGCGTGGTACGGCCAGGCTGACCGTGATCAACGGCACGGTCAAGAACCTTGCGCTGGTGCGCAGCGCCGTGGCAGCCACGTCGCTCAACCCGCAGGCCGTTATCGCCGCCGCGCAGGGGCAGCCGGTCGATGAGCCGTTCAGCGAGATGGGCGGTTCGCTGTCGATCGCGGCCGGCACGGCAAGCACGCCGGACCTGCACTTCATCTCGAAGGACATCCGGCTCGATGCCGGCGGCGCATTGAAGCTCGATGGGTCCGGGGTGACCTTGCAGGGAATTGTGCAGCTGTCCGAGGAACTGTCGAAGCAGGCGAACCCGGCGATTGTGCGGGCGTTGCAGGACAACGGGAAGATCGCGCTGCCAGCCACCGTGCGTGGCACAGCGCAGAAATATCAGATCGAGATCGACACGACCGCCCTCGCCAGGCGCGCGCTGACCAACGAAGCGAAGACGCAGGCAACCGACGCCGTGAAGCGGGGGCTGGGAGGATTGTTGCGGCGATAGCCCGCCTTCGCCAGGCTTCGGCGAGACACGAGCCCCGGTCCGGCTGAGGCCGAACACTACAACAGACACAAAAAGAGCCCGCCCCCTCGCATGAGGAAGCGGGCTCTTTCGTCTTTACTGGCCTTCCGGGCCTTCCGGACATTCCTGCCCTCCCAGCCTGGCCCTGGCCCTAGAAGAAGTACAGCAGGCGCATGAACGCAGTGCTGCCCTTGTAGGGGCGGTTGCCGTAGCCGGTGCCGAGGAAGCCGAGGTAATCGATACGCGGCGTGCCGGTCGCGGCGGTGAAGCCGACCGACCCGTTGGTGTCGATCGTCGCGTAGTCGCTGACCTCGAACTTCTCGTACTGATAGCCGAGCGCTGCACCGACCTTCTTCGAGAAGTGATATTGGAAGTCGGCCGACAGCTTCTGCCATTTGTTGGTGACGTTGGGCAGGGCAATGAACTGCCCGATCGCGGCGAGCGACGGGATACGCGGGCCTCCAAAGAGGAAGCCGTTGTCGGAGTCGGCGTAGTCGTAGTTGAAGCGGACGTTGGTCTTGTCGATGAGCTTCGGCAGATTCAGGTAGATGTCGAAGTTATTGACCAGTTCATCGTTCTTCATCGTCCAGTCTCGATTCGCATCGAGGAACTGCGGGTCGGGCGGCGGGTTGGCGTTGCGCGACTTCTGGTTGGACACGAAGCGGTCGCGCCCGTAGCTGGCACCAAAATCGACGAAATCGCTCGGCGAGATGCCGATAGACACCGTCGCGTTGGTGTTGTCGTTGTCCAGCAAGCCGAATTCATGCCCCTCGCCCTTGTAGGTGTCCTTCCCCTTCGACATGGACGCGGTGATGTCCATGAAGCCGGTCGGGTTCACCACGAGCAGCAGCGTGCCCTTGTCGCGATCACGATCCGCCTCGTCGTAGTAGCGGAGGCCGGGCTGCGCGCCGCCATCTTCGATCGACGCCTCGGAGAAGCCGGCGCCGATACGGTTGGTGTGCTCGGCGGCGGCACGCAGGGTCACCCACTGGTTACCCACCGTGTCGATCGACGCCTTGAACGAGTAGTCGCTCATGTCGCTATACGCACGGCCCGTCCTGGCGAACGCATCGTAGGTATAGCCGATGTTGATGGCGGTGTACTTGATCAGGTTCAACGTGCCCGTTAGGTCGAAGGTGTTCTGGCGGATGTTGAAGTTTTCGGTCTCGCCACCTGTCTCTTCAGGCACCGCATCGAACCGCACGTACTCGACCGCGTCGAATTCCGGCGTGAGGTTCTTGTGGTCGTTGAAGCGGTAGCGCATGCGCAGGCCGAAGTAGCGGTTCGGGCGCGACGTGAAGTTGAACATCGCATTGAGGCCGTGCACCTTGGCCTCGGCGGTGGCGCGCGGCAGTTCCCGCAAGCCGGGGAACACCGCCCAGACCGCCGCGTTGTTGATGGCGCCGTTGGTCGTCCACGGAATCAACGCTTCGTTCTGGTTCATCGCCGTGAACGACATGATGCCGTTCAGGGTGGTGTGCGCCGGCATCTTGTAGAGGCCGGTGAGGCTCACGCTGTTCATGCTGTTGCTGGGCGGCATCGACATGCGGCCGAAGGCCGACCCGTTGCCGTTGCTGTAGCCGCTGGCGTCGAACGGGGTCGTATCGGTTGCGCGCAGCGGGTTGTCCCAGAGGATCTCCTTGATCTTGTTGTCGAAGAAGGAGGCATCCCACGCCACGCGAACCATCCCCTCGGGGCGGACGTACTCGAGTCCGGCCGACAGGTCGTTGGTGCGGTTGTCGATCGGCATCGGCAGTTCGTTGGCGTTGTTGAAGGCGAATGACATGCCGTAGGGCTGGTTACCACTCTTCTTCGTCGAGGTGAACCCGAGGCTGAATCCGACTTCCTTGTTCAGGTCACGGGCGTACTTCAGGCCGAGGGTGTCGCGCTTCGACTGCAGGTCGAACGGCTGCGCGATACCAACGTAGATGGAGCGGGTCGCGAGTTGCGCCGCAGAGGTAGGCACGCCGACGACACCAGGCACCTTGTTCTGCACCTGAAGCCTGGCCGCCGCGTCCAGCGTGAAGACGCCGGTGGTCTGCTCCACCCAGGGTGACGTGGTGAGGTAGCTGTAGTTCAGCGGAGTCGAGTCGAAGTACCCGGAGTACTTCGCCTTGCCGTCGGTGTATTCGGCGTTGTAGTTCTGGTCGCGGTAGCCGATGTTCCAGGCTCCGACATTGAACATGTAGGTGTTGGTCTGCTTTCCGAACTGGACCTTCGAGAAGGCACCGTGACGCAGATCCTGATACCGCTCGTACCTGGCCTTGTCGCCTTCCGTCGTTCCCGCCCGGACACCGAAGTCGACGATACCCGCCGGTTCGGTGCTGGCAGCCTGTTGCGCATGCGCGAAGGGCGCAGAACACAACAGCGCTGCTGTCAAAACAATCAGCTTGGTGCGCATGTGATCTCTCCCTCGCTACCGCAGGAACGCCTTGCCCGATGGGGCATTGGACCCGTGGATCTGCTGGTGGCAGGCCGTACACGAGCGGCCGAAAATCTTGTTGGCGTTCTGAGAGTTCTGAAGCAGGAACCCCTCATAGACGGTTGGAGGATGCCGCGAGGTCACGTGGCAGCGCTGGCAGAGGTACGGCTGCTTTGCCTGGAGCATGCGGTCGTTGTTCGAACCGTGCGGGTCGTGGCAGGTGACGCAGGCGTTGGCCACCGGTGCGTGCTCCCACAGGAACGGACCGCGCTTCTCGGCGTGGCAACTGGTGCACGACTCGTCGACGGTCGTGCCGACCTTGAGCAGCTTCACGTTGGTCGACCCATGCACGTTGTGGCAGGAAGTGCATTCGAGCTTGCCCTCGCGCACCGGCATGTGGTTGAAACGGTTCTGCTTGTTGGTGACGTTCTTGTGACAGGTCGCGCACTGCGCGCTCTGGCTCGAGGCCTTCAGCAACTTGGCGCCCTTCGGCGCGTGCACGCTGTGGCACGAGATGCAACCGACATTGCGCTGGTCATGCTGGCTGCCGGCCCACAGCGCGTGCGTGCCGCGGTCGTGGCACGTCGTGCAGGTGGCGCTGGCCTCCTGAGGCTTCAACTGTCCGAGACGGACAATCTTGGTCGTATCACCTCCGGCGTCGGCATGTGCCTTCCCCGGTCCGTGGCAGCTCTCGCACCCATGGCCTGCGGCCGGGGTGCGCGGATTCGAAACAAGGGCGTGCGAGGTGCCCTTGTAGCTCTGGTCTTCGTGACACGTGAGACACGTGTCCTGGCCGGCGTAGTCGCCGGCGTTCTGGACCGGGGCCGCCATGACGCGGGCTGACTTCCCGGCAGCCATCGCTGTGGAGGGGAGACAGAACGCGGCGATGGCAAGGCCCATGACGACGGCCAGTCCAGCGCGTGTGTGAGTGCGGGTCGGTAGCATGAACATCGCTCCTCCGCCGACGTGCCCGACCCCTCCGCGGGATCGGACACGTGCCTGCGGTCGACCTTCCATTCGCAAGGGACGGACCACAGCTGAGACGCGTGTCGACGCACCGACGCCCACGCTTTCCCTCGATAATTGAGCGATTGTCGCCGCCGCGGCCTCAGCCGGAATTGCGGCAGCGCCAGCTTTCCGGAACGCAGCCCTTGGACTCCGCCGGATTCCCGGCAGTTGGTGTCCGTGCCAGTCGCACCGGCGCGGCGCCGGCGCTGTCGTAGAATGACGGCGCGATGTACGCAAACGTCCTTCTCATTCACAACTGGCTGCGCTGGTTCACCCTCATCATGTGCATCGGCGCGATCGCCTATGCGGCGCGCCCGGTTCGTTCGGACACGAAGGCGTTGCCAGGGAAGGCCTGGGATACCTACCTGATGCTGGCCGTCGACCTGCAGATGCTGACGGGCCTCATCCTCTACTTCGGCCTGAGTGTCTTCACGAAGGTCGCCATGGAGCATCCGGCCGGCGCGTGGAACGACCCGACGGTGCGCTACTGGTCGATCCTTCACGCGGGGGCGATGTTCGCGTCGCTCCTCACCGTGCGCGTGGCGCGCATTCTCGCCTTGAACGCGCCGACGCCCCAGCTGGCGCAGCGGCGCAGGCTCATCTGGTTCATCATCTCGACGGCCGTCATCTTGTCGGCCGTGCCGTGGCCGTTTCTGGCGAACGGGCGACCGCTGTTCCGGTTCTAACAAGGGCGGGAAGGGCGGGAAGGGCAGGACGGTCCGGAGGGGCAAGGGCGGGAATATTGGAGCGTCCGCGCAGAGTCGAGCGTCTATACCGGTGATGTCCCGCGGAGTGATGGTCCTGATGCTCGTCCTCGGCACGCTCGTCGCAACTGACACGGCCATGGCCGCACCCGTCGTGACGCCCGTCCCCACCGTCGACCTCGACCGTTACGCTGGACGCTGGTTCGAGATCGCGAAGTACCCGAACCGATTCCAGAAGAACTGCGCCGGCAACACCACGGCCGAGTACGCCAGGCGCGAGGACGGCCGGGTGAGGGTGACGAACCGCTGCCGCGGCACCGACGGTGCGCTCATCGAGGCGGTCGGCATCGCCCGCCCGCGCGACGCCGCGCATCCCGATGCCACGTTCAAGGTCCGTTTCGCGCCGGCCTTCCTCTCGTTTATCCCGCAGGTGTGGGGCGCCTACTGGATCCTCGGCCTCCCCGCCGACTACCGCTACGTCGTCGTTGGCGAACCGTCGCGCGAGTACCTATGGATTCTGTCGCGCACACCGCAGATGTCCGACGAGGACTACCAGGCGGCGGTCAGCGTGGCCGTGGCGAACGGCTACGACGCCGCTGCTCTCGTGCGCACACCGCAGCCCGACTAACGACCAACGACCAACCGACTGAGGGACGTGCGACTATCTCAGCACATCGAACAAGTGTGAGTACTTCACGATGAACGCGCGGTTCACCGGACCGAACCCTTCGAACCCTTCCGTGTCGTTGTAAACGACGTAGAGGCCCGTCGCCGCGTCACGCTGCCAGTTGAAGCGCAGGTTTGTCGACCACCGCCGTGTGCGGTCGTTGTACTGCACCAGGCTCGAGGCGTTGATGGCGGGGGTGAAGTTGTACGCCATCCGCAGGCTACCGAGGTTCGTCTGGAAGTCGCCCTGCGGCAGGTGGATGTCGCTGATGGTCCAGCGCAGGCTCGACGTGAACGCGCTGCCCTTGCGGATGTTCAACTGCGGCGCCCAGCTGTTCTGGTTCCCTGACAGGAATCCGCCGATGGCGTAGGAGCCGCTCAGCGAAATCCACTTGCGGCGGTCGGTGTTGAACAGCGCGGCGGCATGCGGGCTCCGGTAACTGCCCGCCGGCACGACCACGCCCGGATAGACTTCGAACGGCTCGCGCAATCCCTCCCACTGCACGTTCACCGCGGGGCTGAAGGTGTAGCCCTTCTCGAAGTCCCATGCGTTGTCCATGTGCAGCGTGGCAGTTTCGTGGAAGCGGTCGAAGCCCCAGAAGCTTTCGTAGCTGACGTGCGGGCGCCATTCGCGCAACCCGTGCTTCGTCAGCCACGGCGTCCGGACATTCTCGAACCAGCCGGTGAACAACTGGCGGAAGCCGTCGCCGGGACGCTCGAGGAAGCCGACCTCCGGGTTGAAGTCGGCGCCCACCTCTGTGTACTCGAAGAAGGTGCGGCGGTGACGCACCTGGTACTGCAGGGTGCCGCTGAACGAGCGCTCGCGGCCGGTCGCGCCTGGCGTCTCGGTGCGCGCGGCGAAGCCGGTGGCGGTCCACGCCTCGCCGATGCCCCACTTGCCGTCCACGCCCCAGGTGCGGTTCCAGTTGTCGGTGCCCGCGAGATCGCCGGTGGCGACCCGATTCACGAAGATGCCGCCGACGCTCGAGCGGTTTGGCAGGTCCTTCGCCACGCGGACAGCGCCGAAGTTGTTCGCCGCCACCCTCCCCACGTCGTCGGTCTGCATGTCGAGCAGGCCGACGTTGACCCCGGCGACCTTGCCCGAGAGACGGGCGCCGCCGCGAATGGGCACCAGCGCGCCGTTGTTGGTAATGCCGATGCGCCGGCTGAAGAAGAGATCGATTTCGCCGTTCTTGCCCACCGCGAAGAGACCGCGGTTCTCGAGGAAGAACGGGCGCTTCTCCGGGAACAACAGGTTGAAGCGCGTGAGGTTCACCTGTTGCTCGTCCACTTCCACCTGGGCGAAGTCGGTGTTGTAGGTCAGGTCGAGGTTCATGCTCGACGTGACACCGATCTTGGCGTCGACGCCCCAGTTCAGGTCGCCGTCGGTCTTCGCACCCGGCGTGAAGTTCCGGTTCGCCTGCGCCAGCGCGTAGGGCATGACCTTGAAGTTGCGCGGCGGCGCCACGTTCAGCCCCTGCAGTTCACCGGCCGACGACAGACGCGTGATGTTGTAGACGCGGGCGAGCGGCGACCAGTAGACCTGTTCGCGCTTGTGCTCGATGGAGCGCGCGAAGTTCACGCCCCACACCTGCGGCGGCGCGCCGTAGCGCAGTGTGCGCAGCGGAATCAGGAACTCGGCCGACCAGCCGTTCGGCAGCAGCTTCGTCTTTACTTCCCACGCGCCGTCCCAGTTCACGTTGAGGCCACTGCCCGATCCGCCGCCCGAGCGTCCGAGCGTCGGTGCACCGCTCGACTGCTGCTCGCCTTCGTTCCGGACCTGCGCGTCGTACTGCATGCCGACCGGTGTCGTGCCGAAGATGAAGCCGTTCTGGCGATCGTGGTAGGTGTCGAAGATCAGCTGGAACGAGTCCTGACCGCTCAGTGCCGAGTCGCGGCGCGCGTCTGACGTGACGATGTGCGAGGGGTCGCTGTCGAAGTTCATGACGCCGACATAGATTGCGGTGTCGTCATAGAGAATGCGGACTTCGGTGGCCTCCGTCGCGGGCTGCCCTTCCGACGGCTCGGTCTGCACGAAGTCGGCGATCGGCGTCGCCTGCCGCCACGCCGCATCGTCGAGTTGACCGTCGATGGCCGGCACCTCGGTGGTGCGCGTCGCCAGCGCCTTGCGCGGCGCCGGTGCCCCGGCGCGCGGAGCCTGCTGGGCCGAGGCGGAAAGCGAGACGGCCAGTGCCACCACGCAGAAAACTGAAGAACGGACAGTGCTCACGCAAGACCTCAGACAACAACTCAGCATTCAGAACTCAGAATTCAGATTGGAAATTCGTGATTCGAGATTCGACTTCCAGCGGAGGGACCATTCTAGAAGAAAAAACGCGCTGAGAGGCGGTGTCCCGTCCCTCAGCGCGTTCTGTTGTCGTGCGTGCAGTGTGTCGACGAACGACCAATGGCCATCGACCAATGACCGGGCGCCTTGCGGCTCGCGACTACCGTCCGGTTACCGCCGGCCAGAGCACGCCCATGTCCTTGCGCGGAATGGCGCCGATGCCCTTGCTGACGAACTTCTGCACGCGGCGGCCCTGGTAGGTCTCCGTCGTGTAGAGGTTCCCCTTCGAGTCGATCGCGATGCTGTGAATTGCGTAGAACTGCCCGGGATAGTGGCCGCCTTCGCCGAAGTTGTAGACCTCCTGCAGCGTCTGGCGGTCGATGATGCGGATCTTCGCATTGCGGCCGTCGGACATGAAGATGTACTTCTGCTGCGGGTCCTTCGAGAAGGCCACGTCCCACACCGATCCATCGCCGAGCGAATCTTTCTGGTACTGCTGTTCCTTCACGAACTTGCCGTCCTTCGTGAAGACCTGCATGCGGTCGTTGACGCGGTCGCAAACGTAGACCAGACCGTCCACCGACAGATCGGCGCAGTGCACCGGGTTGCGGAACTGCTGTGCCAGCGGCGCATTCGGGTTGTAGCGGCCGAGGTCGGTATCGTCCGGCTTGTTGCCGTAGGCGCCCCAGAAGCGCTTGAACTGGCCGGTCTCGGTGTCCATCACCACCACGCGCTTGTTGCCGTAGCCGTCGGCCACGTACAGCTCGTTGTTCTTCTCGTCGACGAAGATCTTCGCCACCTGGAAGAAGTGGTCAGTGGCGTTGCTGTCCGCCTTGACGCCCTTCTTGCCGAACTGCTTGACGAACTTGCCGTCGCGCGTGAACTTCAGCACCAAGCCGTCGGTGCCGCCGTTGCCGCCGATCCAGACGAAGCCTTCGCTGTCGGCGAAGATGCCGTGGTTGCTGTCGGGCCAGTCGTAGCCCTGCCCGGGTCCGCCCCACGCATGGACCACGTTGCCCGCCTGGTCGAACTCGATGATCGGCGGCGCCTTCTTGCAGCATTCACCGGTCGGCGGGGTCTGATCGGCTGCGGCCTCGTAGGCGTCGGGCGAATCGTTGCGGTGGATGATCCAGACGTGGTCCTGGGTGTCGGCCCACACACCGATGGTTTGGCCGATGTACCAGCCGTTCGGCAGTGGCTTGGGCCACATCGGATCGACCTCGAACCGCGGCGCGGTAATGCCGCCGCCGGCCTGCGCGGAGGCCTGTTTCTCGACGACGCTCTGGCCCACGCCAAGCGCCGCGAGGAGGGCAATGAAGCTTGCCCCGATAAAAACGTTACGTGACTTCATAACGTGTCTTCTCCTCATGCGCACCCTGACGGTGCGCGGCTACGTCGCGTGAATTAGCGGCCGGTGACGAACTTCTGGACGCGCTTGCCATGATGCTGCTCGCCCGTGTACACGTTGCCCTTCGAGTCGACGGCGATGCTGCCGACGGCCAGGAATCGTCCGGGCTGGCGCCCGCCCTGTCCGATCGAGCCGACTTCGCTCAGCGAGGCGCGTTCGAGCACGCGCACCTTCTTGTTCTGGCCGTCCGCCACGAACAGGTAGCGCTGCTGCGCATCGTTCGAGAACGCGACATCCCACACCGATCCGAAGGCCGACACCGCGCCGAACTGGCCGGCGACGACAGCCCCGAGGGTGCCCTTGGCGATGATGGCTTCCTTCACGAACTTGCCGTCCTTGCCGAACACCTGAATGCGGTTGCTGGTGCGGTCGCAGACGTAGACGTTGCCGTCCTTCGCGATATCGACGCAGGTGACGTCACGGAACTGCCGCGCCGCCGGCGCGCTCGCCGAGTAGGCACCCGGGTCGGCTCCCGGCTTCTCGCCGTAGGCGCCCCAGGCGCGTTTGAACTTGCCGGTTTCACTGTCGAACACGGCCACGCGGCGATTGCCGGTATCGGCAATGAACACCTCGTTGGCGGCCGCGTCCACCGCCACTGCCGCGGGCTTGCTCAGGGCATCGTCACCGGTGGTGAGGCCGGGCTTGCCGATCTGGAGGAGGAACTGGCCGGTCTTCGAGAACTTGATGACCTGGCCGTCGGCGGCTGCGGCTGGCGCCGCGGGTGCACCGCCGCGGCCACCGGCAGTTGCCGGCGGCGTAACCAGGCCGGCGGCCGTGATCCAGACGTTGCCCTTGGCGTCGACAGCCAGGCTGCCGGGCGACTGCGGCCAGTTGTAGCCCTGGCCGGGGCCGCCGAAACTGGACACGACCTTGCCGGTCGCGTCGAGTTCCAGGACGAACGGTGCCGCCGTGCAGCAGACGCTCGAGGTCGGGCTGGGGGTGATCATCATCCCCTTCTCGTTCGACTCGAGCGAGTCGGCGCCTCGGTGCAGCACCCACACATGATCCTGCCCGTCAACCGCAACGCCGGTGATCGAACCGAAGACCCAGTGGTTGGCCAGCGGCTGCGGCCAGAACGGGTCCACTCTGTAGGCTGGCGCCGCGCCCTGCGCGGCGACCGTCGAGCCCAGGGACGCCAGGGTGAACACACCAGCCACAGCCAGTGCGCCGACCGTGACGCCGACACTCGCAATTCGCTTCATACCCCTCCTCCTCCATCAATGGCCGGCTGTCCGGCCGGGGTTCAGGTTCGTTGGAGCCCGAAGTATATAGAAAAAGGCGCCGAACCCTTTCGGATTCGGCGCCTTTATCGGCTTCTGGCGTTTGGCTCCAGGCCCTAGACGTGTGGCTGCGGGTGGAAGGCTTCCAGCCAAAGCCAGAAGCCCGAAGCCCGGAGCCTGTTTTCTAGCGCGTGGTCGGCCAGACGATGCCCTGGTTTTCCTTCGTGACAGCGCGCAGACCCTTGTAGACGAACTTCTGGATGCGCTTGCCTTCGTAGGTTTCGGTCGTGTAGATGTTTCCCTTCGAGTCGCTCGCGATGGAGTGCACCGCGTACCAACCGCCGGGCTGACGGCTGCCGTCACCGAAGCTCGTGAGAATCTCGAGCGACTGACGGTCCATGATGTAGACCTTTTCGTTCGAACCGTCGGCCAGGTAGATGTACTTCTGGGCGGCATCCTTCGAGAAGGCGATATCCCACACCGCGCCATCGCCGAGGGTCTTCGGCTTGATGCGCTGTTCCTTGACGAACTTGCCGTCCTTCTGGAACACCTGGACGCGGTCGTTCACGCGGTCGCAGACATACACGAAGCCGTCGTTGGAGGGCTCGGCGCAGTGGACCGGGTTGCGGAACTGGCGGATGAGCGGAGCGTCCGGGTTGTAGCGGCCCATGTTGGTGTCGTCCGGCTTCTCGCCGTAGGCACCCCAGAAGCGCTTGATCTTGCCGGTTTCCATGTCCATCACGGCGACGCGCTTGTTGCCGTAACCGTCGGCGACGTAGGCCTCGTTCGCCTTTTCGTCGAGCGACACCTTGGCGACCTTGTTGAAGGCCCAGGTATCGTTGCTGCCGGCGTTCGCATAGGCGAAGCCGAACTGCTTGATGAACTTGCCGTCCTGGGTGAACTTCAGAATGTGGCCGTCGTTGCCGCCGTTGCCACCGATCCAGACATTGCCCTTGGAGTCGGGCGTGATGCCGTGGTTGGATTCAGGCCATTCATAGCCCTGGCCGGGGCCGCCCCAACCGGTCACGAAGTTCCCGGTCGGTCCGTCGAACACCATGACGGGCGGCGCTGCGACGCAGCACTCCGACATGGGCGGGGTCTGCAGCGCGTAGATCTCCTTACGATCGAGCGTCGCAGCACCACGGTGAATCATGTAGACGCGGTCCTTGTTGTCCACGCCAAGGCCGATCACATTTCCGTACAGCCAACCCTTGTTGAGTGGCTTCGGCCACATCGGGTCAACCTCGAAGTAGGGCGCCTGCACGGCAGCCTTGCCCTGCGCCGCCGCTGCCTTTTCCATCATGCTCTGCGCAACGCCGAGCGTCGCGAGCGCACCAACAAAGGTCACGCCCACGAGAAGATTACGCTTGCTCATACCCTTCATCCTTTAGCCTCCGGCTCTCCCCAAGCTCCGCGGGAGACGGCGCAAGTATACACAACTCCCTCGGAGCCTTGCGAACCGATTGCTATGCCACTATCCTTGTGGCCTTCAGACACCATGATGCACGCCTGCTCTGCCCCGGTGCGCCGTCTTGGCGCCGCTTTCCTGATTGCGCTCGCGATGGCAATCCCCACGGTGCTCTCGGCGCACGAGATCCCGAACGACGCCCTGATCCAGACCTTTGTGAAGGCCAGCGGCCAGCAGTTGACGCTGCTGGTCCGCGTGCCGCTCATCGCCATGCGCGACATGACGTGGCGCTACAAAGACCAGGATGTCCTCGACCTCGAACGCTCGGCGCAGGCGCTGCACGACGCCTCCACTCTCTGGGTAGGCGACGACGTGTCGATGTTCGAGAACGGAACGACGCTCGGTCCGCAGACGACCGTCGCCGTGCGCGCCACGCCGGCAGACGACCGCTCGTTCGAGAACTTCGACAGCGCCCTGGCGCTGGTGAACGCGCCGCAGGCCGACGTCAACGTCTCGGTGCCCTCGGGCTACCTGGATATTCTCTTCACCTATCCGATTCAATCGGACAGTTCGCGCTTCTCGATCGAGCCGCGCTGGGGCCGCCTGGGTCTGCGCGCGGTCACGACGCTCCGGTTGATGCTGCCCAACGATATCGTGCGCGCCTTCGAGTTCCAGGGCAATCCGGGCACGGTCGAACTCGACCCGCGCTGGTTCCAGGCCGCGTGGCGCTTCGTAAAGCTGGGCTTCTCGCACATCATGGACGGCACCGACCACCTGCTGTTCCTGTTCTGCCTGGTCGTTCCGTTTCGCCGCTTCCGCTCGCTGGTCACGGTTGTCACGGCGTTCACGGTGGCGCACTCGATTACGCTCATCGCGTCGGCCTACAACCTCGGTCCCGACTCGCTCTGGTTCCCGCCGCTCATCGAGACGCTCATCGCCTGTTCAATCGTCTACATGGCGCTCGAGAACATCGTCGGCGCCAGCCTGCACCGGCGGTGGCTCATAACGTTCGGTTTCGGCCTCGTGCACGGCTTCGGCTTCTCCTTCGCGCTGAAGCAGACGCTCCAGTTCGCCGGGTCGCACCTGCTCACCTCGCTGCTCTCGTTCAACATCGGCGTGGAACTGGGGCAGTTGCTGGTGCTGATCGTGCTCATCCCGGCGCTGAACCTGCTCTTCACCCGCGTGGTGCAGGAGCGGATGGGCACCATCATTCTCTCGGCGCTGGTCGCGCACACGGGCTGGCACTGGATGACCGAGCGCTACGGCGCGTTCATCCAGTACGACCTGTCGCTGCCAGAATTCACGCCCGCGATGGTGGCGCAGTGGCTGCGATACGCGATGGCGCTGGTGGCGCTGGCGGCGCTGCTGTGGGCGGTGTCAGTCTTCACCAAGCGGCGCGACGACGCCGAAGCCACTTCGTAGGCGCGCGGGGGCTTCGACTAGCGCGCCGGAGAGGGCTCTGGGCTCTGGGCGTCACTGTGTAGCTGCCGACCTTCAGGTCGGCCCCCGGTCTCGGCACCTGAAGGTGCGCGGCTACGCCTGGCAGAATCGACGCGGACGCCATCCACGCGGACGCGGCCCGAAGCCCGAAGCCAGGAGCCAGGAGCCAGAAGCCTATCGAGGCAGCCTGAACGCCTGGTGCTGCCGGTAGGCGTCGCGCCTCGCGGCAATCGCGTCGGCATTGGCCGGCTTCAGCGCCAGCGCCGTGGTGGCGGTGTCGACAGCGCGGTCGAAGTCGTCATTCGAAGCCTGTGCGGCCGCCAGCGCATCGAGCGCGCCGGCGTCCTTCCGTGCGGTCAGCGACACCGCACGCTCGGCCAGCCGTATCGCCAGCCCCGCATCGCGCAGTGCGTCCTGCGGCGTGGCGGCCAGCACCCACGCCAGCTCGACGAGCGCCGCCGCGGCGTCGGGCGCCAGCTGCACGGCGCGCTTCAGGTGACCGATGGCGTCGGCCGGCTTCGACTGACGCAGCGACGCGATGCCCGCGTTGTAGTGCGCCTGCACGTTGTTCGCATCAAGCTTGAGCGCCTCGTTCAGGTGCGGGAGCGCCTCGGCCACCTTGCCGGTGGCGAGCAGGATGCTGCCGAGATTGTTGTGCGCCTGCGCGTAATCCTTCTTCAGCGTGAGCGCGCGCTGATACTCGAGGATGGCCGACTCGTAGTCGCCGGCGACGGTCAGTGCGGTCCCCAGGTTGAAGTGCGCGGGCGCCGACTCCGGCTCGAGATGCGCCGCGGCGCGGAAGTGCCGCACCGCATCCTGCGGCCGGTTCAGGTCGAGATAGAGCTGGGCGACACTGTTGTGCAGGGGTGCGCTGTCGGGCTCCGACACCAGCCAGCGCTCGTAGCCGACCGTGTCCTCGGTCACGACCTTCGGCCCGAACTGTCCATTCAACGTCTGCAGGTCCTGCTCGCTGCGCGTCAGCACCTGAATCCACAAATCGCCCATCTCGTCGGCCGAGCGCTGCCCCCAGTAGACCCGCTCGGGCGGCTGGTTCGGGTTGCGCGGGTTCTCCGCCGAGTTGTCGTAGGTGTAGCGCATCTGCAGCCGCGTCCCCTTCGGCAGCCAGAACGGCGTGACGTAGCGGTACACGTGCTGCCAGCGGAAGTCCCAGTCGCGAATGTGGATGAGCGGACGGACCGAGCCGTCGGGCAGGTTGGCGAAGCCGACCATCTCCTTGGCCCGGTAGTGCGCGTGCGGCTGCACGGCCTGCACCTCGACATCCACCGGCGTGATGAACGAGTCGGTGATGACGTAGCTCTTCTCGCCAGGCGGAATGTCGATGCTCTGCCGGCCGAGCCGCAGCATGGCGGGCGTGCGTTCCGGTGGATCGCTGCCGAAGTAGAACCCGATCATCGGCTGCACCGTTTCTGCCTTGCCGGTCGGCTGCATATGCAGTTCGACGACGAGGTCGGTGTTGGGCTGGAGGCGCCAGGCGAGCCCCTTCGGCAGGAGCGGCGGCACCTGCGCCGGCGTCCACCCGAGAAAGTGCCCATCGGGATAGATGGCGGAGTTGGCGATGAGCCCGGTATATCCGGGCTCCGGATCGGCCTCGTCGAACTTGCGCGACGCGTCGGTACGATCGATGCGAATGTTGGCGTGATGGACCACGCGCGCGTTGCCCGGCTTGAATTCCATGCCGCGCACGTACTTCAGTCCGTTGACCGGCAGCTTCACCACGAAGACGCGGAAGACGTCGGTGCCGTCGGCCTGAAGCGTGTAACTCGGTGGCGACACGATTAGGTCGGGCGTGCCCAGCTGCCAGCCGTCGGTCCACTGCGGCGGCACCGGCGTGTCCGACGCGTTCCCCTCGAGCGCCCCGTCGTCGCCCCACCGTTGCAGCACATCGAGCTCGGCCGGCGTCAGGCGGGGCTGGTTCAGGAACTCGCCGCCGTAGTCGCCGTCGGCCTGCCACGGCGGCATGATGCCGCTCTTCGTCACGGTGGCGATCTGGCGCGCGTGCGTTCGTGCGGACGCGTAGGTCAGCAGGCTGAACGGCGCGGCGCCACTGGGCCGATGACAGACGCCGCACTTGGCGTAGATGATCGGCGCCACGTCGCGCGCGAACGTGACCGGACCGGCGGGTTGCCCAGCCGCCGGAGACGCGAGCGCAACCAGCGCACACGCCGCCAGGGCACGCGGGGTCTTGCTCATGGTGCGAAATCCGAAATGTAGCACCCCACCGCCGGTGCCGACGGCTGCACGGGTGCCCTGCCGTCGAGCACCGCCGTCAGTGCCAGGAACAGGTCGCGCGTCGTGGCCGCCGGACGCTCGACGCCCAGGCTGACGAACCGGTCGTCGATGCGTCCGTGATAGGCCAGCGTCCGCGTGCGACCGAACAGCGCGGCCTCAGGCGTGATGCTCACCTTCGCCAACTTCACCAGCGCGTGGCCCGGATCGAGCAGCGCGTGCACCGGATAGCCATACGCCTCGAGATGGGCGCGCACCGCATCGGGGGTGTCGTTCGGATTCGGGTAGACGAGCCAGAACGCCACGTTCTGCCTGGCGAACGCAGTGTGCAGGCGCTGCACC
The DNA here is from genome assembly GCA_043743165.1 of Acidobacteriota bacterium. Classification (GTDB taxonomy): domain Bacteria; phylum Acidobacteriota; class Vicinamibacteria; order Vicinamibacterales; family CAVVIG01; genus CAVVIG01. Next base: position 11,452 of record JAYTXA010000068.1, on the reverse strand, counting down.
TCCGGTGCATACCGGTTCGACACCGGACAGTCGACACTGGCGAACAGGAACAGGATGGCGGCGCTGTCCTCGGCCGCCAGGAACGGATCGACCAGGCGGCCGTCCACGTCCTTCAGCGTGACCGACGGCACCGCCGCGCGCAGGCGGGATCCGCCGCACACGATCAGCAGCACGCAGACGAACACGGCGGCAACCGACGCGGCCTTGCGGGTCATGCAGCAATTCTACCGGCGACCGACACGTCAGGATGCACAGAACTGACGCCGATCGCCGCCGCCCGTTTGACTAGCGCACGAACGGCTTGCCCTGCTGGTAGAGCACGACACGGTCGCGCATCTCCGCGGCGAGCAGCTGCTGACCACCGGACACGGCCACCTGAATGCCGGCCAGTCCGGCTCGGGCCGCCTGGTCGAACTCGCCCAGCGCCGCGTAGGCGGCGGCCAGCGCATCGAACGCCTGCGGGTCCTGGCCGCGGCTCACCTGCCGCGCGCGTTCAGCCAGGGCAACCGCCTGCCCGGGCCGTCGCAGCGCGGCGTCGGACGAGGTGGCGCGAATCCACGCCAGCCCGGTGAGGGCCGACACCGACTCGGGCTGCACGGCCATCGCCTGCTCGAACTGTGTGGCGGCATCGCTCGCCTTGCCCTGGAGCAGGAGTAGCCGGCCGAGGTTGCTGTGCGCCTCGGCATTCTCGGGGCGCAACTCGAACGCGCGGCGGTAGTGCGTAGCCGCCTCGTCGAGCCGGCCTGCCACATGCAGCATGGCGCCCAGGTTGTTGTGCGCCTCGGCATGGTTCGGATCGATGCGCACGGCCGCCTCGTATTCACGCGTCCCCTCCGGATACTGCCGCAGCATGGAGAGCGCCAGCCCGAGGTTGTAGTGCGTCGGCGCCGAGTCGTTGTTCAACCGCAGCGACGCGCGGAAGTGCGACACCGCCTCCTGCGGACGCCCGTCCTGCAGGTAGAGCATCGCCACCGCATCGTGCCGCAGCGGGTTTCCGGGGTCGCTCTCGAGCACGCGCGTGTACGCCGCGATGTCCTCGAGGCGCGTCTTCGTCGCGATGTCGTTGCCGAGCACGGCGAGGTCGGCGGTGTGCACCGGTACCAGTTGTACCCAGAGGTCGCCCATTTCATCGGTGGTGTTCTGGCCCCACAGAATGCGCTGCGGCGGACTGAACGGATTGCGCGGGTTCGCCGCCGAGTTGTCGTAGGTGAAGCGAATCCGGATCATGCTCCCCTGCGGCAGGGCGATCGGCGCGACGTAGCGGTAGACGTCCTGCCAGCGGAAGTCCCAGTCGCGGATCGTGATCAGCGGCCGCACGGTGCGGTCGGGCAGCAGCACATCGGCGTACATCTCGCGGCCGACGTTGTGCGCGTGCGGTTGCACCGCCAGCACCTCGGCGTCGACCGGCAGCACGTAGGTATCGCGGATTTCGTAGGTCGCCTGTCCGGCAGCGATGTCGATGGTCTCGCTGCCCAGGCGCAGGCCGAGTGGCGTACGTGTGGGCGGCGTGTCGGTGAAGAAGAACCCGACGCTCGCCTGAATCGGTTCCGGCTTTCCGGTGGGTTGCAGATGCAACTGCACGATGAGGTCGCTGTCCTGGTCGAGGCGCCACGGCATGCCGTCGGGCGACGGACGCGGCTGCTGCCCTGGCGTCCAGCCAAGCAGGTGCCCGGGCGGATACGCCGCATCCTGTACCATGCCGCCGACATAGCCCGGTTCCGGATCGGCCGCGTCGAGCCGGCGCGACGATCGCGTGCGGTCGACGCCGATGTTCGCGTGATGGACGCCACGTCCCTGCCCAGGCCTGAATTCGATGGCACGCACGTAGCGGACGCGCGACGTCGGAATAGGCAGCACAAACGTGCGGAACAGGTCGGGGCCGTCCGGACGCAGCGTGTACGCCTCGGACATGGTCACCACTACGTCGGGCGTGCCGAGCTGCCAGCCCTGCGCGAACAACGGCATTGGCGACAGGTCGTGCGGGTCGCCTTCGGGGCCGCCCTGCGCCGCCCAGTCCTGCAGCGTCTGAATCTCCACGTCCGAGAGCGAGCGGTCGTCCTGGAACCGGCCGGGTGCGGGCTCCGGCTTCCAGGGCGGCATCACGCGCCGTTTCGTCGTGTCGGCAATGAGAGTCATGCGCTGCCGCACGTCGCGAAAGGTCTGCAACGCGAACGGCCCGATCTCGCCGGGACGATGGCAGGTGGTGCAGTGCCGGAAGACGATCGGCGCAACATCCTTCGTGAAGGTGACCGGTTCGGCCGCCCGCAGGGGCGACGCGAGCAGGCCGGCGACAAGCGCGACGCACGCAGTCCAGGTGATGTTCACGGCAAGGCTCGGAATTATGATACTTGCATTGAATCAGCCCCCTTGCGCCGCATGACACCAGCCCGCCAGACCCCGTTGGCTCCTGCCGTCCTGGCGCCGGTCGAGACACGCGCCGACCGGCCGTTCCTGCCGTACGCCGGCGCGATCTTCGGCTTGGCGCTCGCGGTGCGCCTGCTGCACGTGTGGCTGCTCGGCCGTTCTCCCTGGTTCAGCGCCCTCATGGGGGATGCGCGCGGCTACGACGAATGGGCGCGCCGGCTGGCTGGTGGCGACTGGCTCGGGACCGAGGTGTTCTACCAGGCGCCGCTCTACCCGTACTTCATCGGCGTCGTCTACTCGGTGTTTGGCCACAGCCTGACGGCCCTCCGGGTCGTACAAGCCGTCGTCGGCGCCGGTTCGTGCGCGCTGCTCGGATTGGCCGGCTCCCGTTTCTTCTCGACGCGCGTCGGACTCATCGCCGGTGTCGTGCTGGCCATCTACGCACCGGCCATCTTCTTCGATGCCCTCATCCAGAAATCGGTGCTCGACCTGTTCTTCATCACGCTGGCGCTGTGGCTGACCGGACGTCTGGTAGACGACCGCTCGAACCGCCGGATATGGCTGGCGCTGGGCGTGGCCATGGGCGGCATGGCGCTGACACGCGAGAACGCGCTGGTATTCGTCGGCGTCATTCTGGCGTGGGCGCTGCTGCCCAATCTGGTCCGGCTGAAGCCGGACACGACGATCCCGGTCCGGAACCCGGGCACTGCGATGCCGGCGCCGCACGTAGTGTCCGGCTTCAGCCGGACCCTGCACGCGGCCACATTCATCGCTGGCCTCGCCATCGTGCTGCTGCCCGTCGCCGTCCGCAATTACGCCGTCGGCGGCGGCTTCTACCTCACGACGTCGCAGTTCGGTCCGAACTTCTTCATCGGCAACAACCCGAAGGCCGACGGCACATATGCGTCGCTGCGTTTCGGGCGCGGTGCACCGGAGTACGAGCGGACCGACGCCACCGAACTGGCCGAGCACGCGCTCGGGCGGACGCTGACGCCGGCCGAAGTGTCTGGCTACTGGACCACCCGCGCCGTTGATTTCATCACCGGCCAACCGGCGGCCTGGCTGCGGCTCACGGGGCGCAAGGTGGTGCTGCTGTTCAACGCCACCGAGATGATCGACACCGAGGCGCAAGAGAGCCACGCCGAATGGTCGTGGCCGCTGCGCGTCGGCGGATGGTTCGGCCACTTCGGACTGCTGGCGCCACTCGCCCTGGCAGGCCTCGTCCTGGTTTGGTCCGACCGCCGCCGGTTAGCGGTGCTCTACGTGATGCTCGCGACCTACGCGGCGAGCGTGATCATGTTCTACGTCTTCGCGCGCTATCGCCTGCCGCTGGTGCCGATGCTGCTGCTCTTCGCCGCGGCCGGGGTCGCGGCACTGCCGGCCTGGCTGAGGGTGGCCTCCACCAACGCGAAGGCAATGCTGGGCGCCGGCGTGCTGGCCGCCACGGTGTTCACCAATTGGTCGGTGCTGTCCGTGCCGCTGATGAAGGCGATCAGCGAAACGAACCTGGCCTCGGCGCTGCAGGCAGAGGGACAGACCGACGCAGCCGCCTCGCACTATGCCCGCGCCATTGCCCTGCAGCCCGACTATGCCCCGGCCTACAACAACCTTGGGGTGCTGCAGCGCGCCTCCGGCCGGGTGGACGAGGCGATCGCGACCTACCAGTTGGCCCTGCAACAGAAGGGCGACTACCCGGACGCACACTACAACCTGGCCAATGCCCTCCTCGCAAGGGGGCGTCCGCAGGAAGCGGCTGAACACTTCCGCATTGCGCTGCAGTCGATTCCCGATTCGGCCGGTGCTGCCAATAACCTCGGTATCGCACTCGCCGCACAGAATCGCCCGGCCGATGCCGTCGCCGCATTCCGGGTCGCCGTCAGCGCCGACCCGAACGCCGCCGTCGCGCACCGCAACCTCGCCGATGCGCTTGCGGCCGCTGGCCAGATCGATGACGCCGTCGCCGAGTTCCAGCGAGCGGCCACGCTCGACCCGAACGACCCCGGTGCGCCCTACAACCTCGGCGTCGTGCTGCTCGAAGCCGGTCGCTTCCCCGCCGCCATCACGGCGCTGCGTGCCGCGGTAGCGCTAGCGCCGCAGTCGGTCGAGGCGCGCAACAACCTCGGCATCGCACTCGGCTCATCGGGCGATCTCGATGCCGCCATGGCCGAATTCAGGCGCGCCCTCGCCATCGACCCGACGTCGGCCGACGCCCGACGCAATCTCGAACTGGCGCAGCAGGCGAAGACCGAACCGCAGGGAACACGCCGGTGAGTCGCAGACGCACCGCGCCGTCAGCACCGCGGACCGCGGGGTCGGCGCCGTCCACGTTGCCGTCTGCGCCGTCATCCGCGCGGTGGCCCTTCGCGCTCATCGCGGTTGCGGGCCTGGTCACCTATGCCAACGCACTCGGGCACCCGTTCGTCTTCGACGATGCCGGCACGGTGGTGAACAACGCGACGATTCGCGCCGTCGGCTCGAGCCTGCTCGGCGGTCCGGTGCAGGGCACTACCGCTGGGCGTCCACTCGTGAACCTCACCCTTGCGATGAACTACGCGGTGGGCGGCCTGTCGCCGTGGGGCTATCACCTGGTGAACCTGGGGGTGCATCTTGGCTGCGCGCTACTGTTGTTCGCGTTGCTGCGCCGCGTCTTGTCGTGGCCTCAACCAACATCCTGGGTCGCCGGGTGGGCGACTGGCATCGCCGCCGCCATCGCACTGCTGTGGACCGTGCACCCGCTCACCAGCGAGGTGGTGAACTACATCACGCAGCGCACCGAGGGGCTGATGGCGCTGACGCTGCTCGCTGCGCTCTACTGCGGTGTGCGCGCTGTCGATGCAGCGACGCCGCGGCCCTGGCAGGCCGCGTCGGTAGCGGCGTGTGCGGCCGGCATGACGTGCAAGGAGTCGATGGTGGTCGCGCCGCTGCTGATGCTGCTGCTCGAGGCCACATTCGCCGGCCGTTCCCCCGTAGCCGTCGTCCAGCGCCGCCCGGCGTACTACGCGGCACTCGCCGCGACCTGGCTGCTCCTCGCCGCGATCGTCATCGAAGGACCGCGGTGGCGCAGCGCTGGGTTCTCGAGCGGCGTCTCGTCCTGGACCTACCTCCTCAATCAGCCCGGCATGATCCTGCGCTATCTCCGGCTTGCGGTGGTGCCGACGGGGCTGGTGCTCGACTACGGCGAGCCGGTGGCCACGACGCTCGGAGCCGTGTGGCCCGCCGCGCTCGTCGTCGTCGCGCTGATTGCAGCGACCGCCGCGGCCTGGTTCGTTGCGCCGCCGCTGGCGTTCCTCGGCACGTGGTTCTTCCTCACCCTGGCGCCGACGAGTTCGTTCCTGCCGATTGCGACCGAAGTGGGCGCCGAGCGCCGGATGTACCTGCCGCTCATCGCGCTCATCACCCTTGCCGTGTTCGGCGCCGTGCAGGCGCTGCGGCGGCTGGAGACCGAAGCCGTGCGAAAGACCGACCCTGGTCCGGCTAAAGCCGGACACTACGTCACCCGAGGGGCCGTTGCGGCCGTGTGCGTCGTGCTGGCGCTATTCACCGTCGCGCGGAATCGCGAATATGCGAACACGCTCGGGCTCTGGCAGACCGTGGTAGACCGCTGGCCGAACGCGCGAGCGTTCTACAACCTCGGGACGGCGCTGCAGGCGGCCGGCCTGCAGCCGCAGGCGGTCGAGTCGTTCCAACGCGCGCTGCCCGGCAGCGCCGACGCCCACTACGCACTTGGCTTCGAACTGCAGGCGCAGGGCAAGCTCGACGAGGCTCTGGAACACTACCGCGAGTTCCTGCGCCTGAAGCCGGAGGACATCAACGCGCCGCGCGCCTGGCACCAGATTGGGCGTGTGCTGCTCGCCCAGGGGAAACGCGACGAGGCGATTGCCGCGTTTCGCGAGGTCCTTGCCAGGAAAGCGAACGACCCTGACGCACTCGCCGGCATTGCCGACACGCTACTGGCGCAGGACAAGCTGGCCGATGCGGTCACCGCGTACACGACCTACCTCGGTGTGCGGCCGAACAGCACCGACGCGATGATGAACCTGGGCCTGGCACTCGTGCGCCTCGACCGGGACGGAGAGGCGCGCGTCATCTTCGCCGACATCGCCCAGCTCGAACCGGGCAACGTGCAGGCGCATGTGAACCTGGCCTTCGCCATGGCCAACACCGGGAGGCTGGCCGAGTCGGTACGCGAGTTCCGCCGCGCCATCCAGCTCGAGAAAGACCCCGCCGCGCGCGCCGAAATCGAAGGGTTCCTGGCGGAGCTGCTCGGCAACCACTAGCGTTCCGAAGCTGGACGTCAGAAGTTGAATAGGCGAAGAGCCTGAAGCCCGAAGCCTACCGACTCGCCAGTCCGGTGGCCCAGTTCAGGATCTCCCGCTGTCTCGACTCCGTCGGCCGTAGCGCCGCCGGGCCCACACGAGGACCTGTCGGCGCTGCGAGGTAGCCGCACACGCGGCGTTACGGCTGGTGTCGATCCAGTAGACCCAGGTCGAGTTGATCCTGCGGGCGTCCAACGGCTCGCTTGTTCGCAATCAGGTCCGCCCGGCCGATCACCCATATGCGATGACTACCGTAGGTTGACTCGACGCGGTTCGGCCAGGCGCTCGCGAACGTCATCCCATCGAGCTCGGTGGCAATATCGATCCGATTCGGCGCGACGCCGATTTGCAGGGTGATTCCCGGCGTCGCGAACTCTGCGTCTGACACGTCAGCCAGTGGCGCCCCGAACGCACGAAGCGCGTTGATGACGAGGATTGCGTTGTGAGGCGTCGCCGCCACCCAGACGTCGAGGTCCTTTGTGAACCGCGGTTCGGCGTGAAACGCGACCGCGTGCGCGCCGACGACCAGGTACTCAACCCCGAGCGCGTTGAACGACGCAAACAGATCGCTGAAGTCGGGGTTCACCATTCGGGTCGTCCTTCAGGGCTCGGGCCTCGAGCACCATATCCCACACGAGCGCCAGCCGCTCCGCCCGAGGGATCGCTGCCCAGAATTCGCGGTCGAAGCGGCCATCGTCCGGTCCGCGCAGCACGCGGGAGGAACCGCGCAACCGCTGCGCGCGACGGTCGTTGGGGGGATCGGCCATCAGACTGGCTTTCAGTGTACACCCGGGAAACGGCGCCTCGGCCGGTGCCCGCACTTCGATTGCGACCGCAAATCCCGTCTAGTTGAGCCGACCCTTGATAGAGTCCGCCCGACTTGCCGCTGATCACGCCAGTAGCTCGAATCTCACGTGAACGGAATTCACCGACTCTAGAGGCCCGCGGCCCAGTTCAGGATCACGGTCATCGACGGCGGCGGGTTCTCGGCATCGCGCACGGCGAACAGGAATCGATGACCATCGCCCGTGACCGCGTACTGGCCAATGGTCGGCACCAAGGGCGGAAACCACTTCGTACGCGCCGAGACGGGTACCGGGAGAGATGGACACGGGCGGCCATTGTACCGGCCCGTCCATGCGCCGCCGAGCCAGCCTCATGTTGCGCGGGAACACTGAGGCACCAGCCGACGTCGGTGGGAGATCTGTCGAAACGCGCTGAGAGCCAGGAACCCGGAGACGACAACAGGGGCGGAGAGTGTCTCCACTCACCGCCCCTGTGTGCTGTCCGAATTTCTGACTTCTAACTTCCCGTGAGGTTTACCACTTGATCTGCAAACCAACGCCCATCATGCGCGGCTGCATGATGGAGTTGGCGTAGCGGTAGGAACTACTCAGCTGGTTGTTGGTGACCGTGCTGATGATGGCGTCCGAGTTGTTCACGTTGAACATCTCGAACTGCGGCGACACCGTGAAGCGGCTCACCTTGAAGGTCTTCTGCAACTTCAGGTCGAGCTGGGTAATACGCTCGATGAAGTAGGCGCTCGGGGCCAGGAGCGGCACGCTCAGCGTTGCCGGCTGGAACGTCGAGGGGAGAATGACAGCGCCAGCCGGACACGGCGCCGGGCAGTTCGACGGATAGCGCGTCGTGCCGCGCGTGATGGCCATGTACTGCGTCGAGGTAATCGTGCCAGGCGTGCCGTTCGGGCCGGCGCCGGTCTGGAACGAACCACTGAGCTGAATGCCGTACGGCAGCGGATAGTTGCCGGCAATCTTGAACTGCTTGCTGAACGGCACGTCGTTCTTCGTGTCATCGCAGAAGAGCAGGGCGTTCGGGTTGTCGGCCGCCGCGCAGTTCGTGTCGAGCTGACGCTCGAACGCGAAGCCGCCGAAAATCTGCGAACCCTTGCCCAGACGAGCGCGGAACTCCATGTTGAAGGCGTTGTACGTGCGCTTGCGGTCAGGGTCCGCCGTGTCGAGGTTCCTGACCGGCAGCGCCTGCGCCGCAGCGGTGCGCGCGTAGACGGTAATCGGCTGGCCCGTCACCGCGCTGTAGATCGTGGTCGGCGTGTAGTTCGGGTTCTGCGTCGGGTCCGCACCCGTGTACTCCCAGCTCTGGTTGATGGTGCGGGTCAGGTGGTGGAACTGGCCGGTGAACCAGCTGCCGGTCAGCGACAGACGCGGGATCAGCTCGTGCTGAATTTCCACGCCCTGTTCAAGGTTCCAGGTACGCGGGTAGGCGCCGTACTGATTCGGCGACGCGATGCCGAAATTCGACGACAACGACGTGAAGTCGATTTCGCATCCGGCCGTCTTGTAGACACATGCGGCCTGGCGAGTGCCGTCGGCGTTGAATGAGAGACCGCCCTGCGCGATGCCGTCGCCGTTCAGGTCGCTCCAAGCCAGCGATGTGGTCTGTGACAAGAACGGGTTGTAGTTCGACGCAATGCCCGTCGTCCGCGCCTGGTTATAGCGGTTCAGCGAGTACTTGAGTGCCGTCTTCGAGTTGCCGAAGAGGTCGTAGACCGCCGACAGGCGCGGGGCCGGATCATGCCACTTCGGCACGTCTTTGATCACAGGGAAGGTGCGGGCCGGCACGAAGCGCCCAGCCGGCGACGACGTGCCTTCGACCTGCGAGTTCAGCCACTCGTAGCGGATGCCGGCCGTCACAGTCAGCCGCTTCATCGTGAAGCTGTCCTGCACGAACATGCCGATATCGTAGTTGAGGCGCTCGCCGTATTTCGCCAATGGCGTGTTGCGGATGACGACGCTATCCGGCACGGAATACGGAATGCCGGTGGAGGCGCTGCGGTACACCTGATACAGGTCTCCGTTGGCATCCACCGTGTGGTAGAAGGTGCCACGTTGGTATTGCACACCGGTTTTCACGTTGTGTGAACCGGTCACGTAGGACGCGCTCGCCTGCCAATTGTACCGAGCCGGGCTCTGAGTGGTCTGGCCCTGAGACGCCCGGCGCCAGCCCCCGAGGTCCGATTCGGTCTGGTTGGTATTAGCAAACCACGCGGCCGTTCCGCGCGGCTGCTCGATGCCTTCCTGATAGCTGTTCGTGTAGTACTCGAGGTTGCTGGAGAAGCCGCCTTCGACGAGGAGGCGTGGCGTCAGCGTGCCGGTCAACTTCGCCTGGTTGGTGTGATACGCGGGTGAGAACCACCGAACAGCCGCCGTCTCCGGCTCGTACTTGCTCTGCATGTCGTGGCCGCGGTATTTGTCGACTTCATCCTGGTACACGCCAAGCTTCCACTTGGACGACATCTGCCACGTCACACGCGCCAGCGCGCTGCGGATGAACTGGTCGTCCACGCCGCGGCTGCCGTCCTTGAACTGCGTGTCGGCGATGAAGTTGTTCACCGAGAAGTAGCGGGCCGATACGAAGAACCAGAGTCGGTCCTGCTTAATCGGTCCGCCTTGCGCAACGGTCGCGTCGAGGATGCGGTCGATGCCGTTGCCGGTCTTCAGGTTCTGGGCCACATAGCGGTCCGAGAGATTGCTCCCCTGCCACTGGTGCGGCCGGTAGGCCGACTTGAAGTCCCCGTTCCAGCGGTTGCCCCCTTCACGCGGAATCATGTTCAGCCGCACGCCACCGGCAGAGGTTTCGGCGCCGATGCCGGAAGTCTGATACGACACTTCCTGGTTCATCGCGTCGTTGAAGTAGCTCTGGACCGCGCCGTCACCCTGTAGGCCATTCACCATCATGCCGTCCACCATGACCGTGTTGTTGGCGGTCGTCATTCCGTGGGTGGACATGTAAGTCTGCTGCATCGCGCGGGCCCCGCCCGTGTCCGGCAGGTTCAAATTGATGCCGACGATCAACTGGCCCATGCCTTGAATCGTCCGTCCGGTCGGAATCGAGTCAATCGCTTCGCGGTTGAGCACCTGCGTATGGACGGCGGTCTGCACGTCCACCGTGGGGGTGTCGCCAGAGACCGTGATTGACTCCTCGAGGGAGCCGACCTTCATATCCGCGTTGATCGAGGCGGTGAAGTTCGAGGGCAACTCGATCCCTTGGCGGACGATGGTCGCAAAACCCGGGAGCGTGAACGTCACGACATAGGCGCCGGGGCGAAGGTCAATGATCTTGTACTGGCCGGAACCGTCCGAAACCGCCGACCGCGTCTTTTCGATCAGGGCGTCGCTCGACGCCTCAACCGTCACGCCGGGAAGCACCGCGCCCGACGTGTCTTTCACCACTCCTGCGATGGCGCTCTGCGCGTTCGCCACGGCGGGCAGGGCCACACAGGCCAAGGCCACCATCATCGAACCGAGTATTCTTCGCATCATTCACTGCCTCCTCAACGTCACCGATTTCCGCAACCGAAGACGGAATTCTCGAAGTTCTTAGATAAAGAACGTGTGAAGACTAGTGCCGGCCGAGGTGGCAGTCAACGGCCAACTGGTTGGCACCGGGCGAAATCAGGGTGCTCATCCAAGCCGGTGGATCGCGGTCAAAGATGATTGAACACTCGTTCAGTAATTGCGGCTTACTGCACGCCATTTTCACACCGCCGAACTTATGCGGGGCTGCTGTATTGTGAGATCGTGATGGCCACATGAGCACCATGCCCCCTTCCCCCTACGCCACACGGCCGTGGCTACGGCACTACGATTACTGGGTGCCGCACGACATGGTGTGGCCGGAACGCTCGCTCACCGAGATTCTCGACAGCGTCGCCATCGATCTTCCCGACCAGCCCGCGACGTCGTTTCTTGGCGCGACGCTGACCTTTGGCGAGATCAAGTCGCGCGCCGACCGCC
>JAYTXA010000067.1:0-12147 GCA_043743165.1 Acidobacteriota bacterium | reverse complement strand
GCGCCGCGGCCACCGGCGCAACCGTGGTCGGTGCCTGCGCGGTGCGAGCAGGGACGGTGGTCGCCGGCGCCGGCGGCGCGGTCGCGCCGGGCGTTACCTGCGGCACCGGCTCGCGGGGCGCAGCGGGCGGCGGTGTGGCGCGAAGCGGCTCGGTCGCGGGTTGCTGCGAAGGCGCCTCGGCCGGCGTGCGTGCCATCCACCACCAGGCTCCGACGGCCACCACCACCAGCGCCAGCAGCGCAGCGGCAAGGTGCGTCGTGCGCCGCGTGCGCGGACCAGCGGCAACGGAGGAGACGTCGATCCGCAGGCGCTCTGCCGCGTCGATGATCGCCTCGGCTTCGACCACGCGCGACTGCCGCTCGTACGACGCATCGAGGGCACGGTCGCACAGCGTGTTCACCACGCGCGGGATCCCGTCCGAGATGCCGGCCACCAGTTTCACCGCCGCGGGCGAGAAGCGGACGACGTTTGCGGTATCGACGAGGCCGGCATCCACGCCGCTGTTCACCGCAGCGGGGGAGGCGGCCACTGTCAGCCGGCGCTCGATGTAGTCGCCGACCTCCGTCTCCGACAGCGCCTGCAGTTCACACCGCCTGGCGACGCGCTGGTTCAACTGCTCCATCCCCGGTTGGCGAAGCACGGCGTCGAGATCCGGCTGACCGACGAGCACGATCTGGAGCAGCTTGGCTTCGTCGGTCTCGAAGTTCGACAGCAGGCGGATTTCCTCGAGTACCCGCGGGTTCAGCCGTTGCGCCTCGTCGATCATGATGACCGCGTGCGCCTGCAACGGAATGAGCGACGCCAGGAACTGCTGGAGGGTCGTCACGAACTGGTGCCGTGTCACCTCCGACATCGGACCCGTACCGGGGGCGTCGACCCCGCTGATGATGCCGAAGTCGGCGAGTACCTGACGCAGCAGGTCTTCCACTTCCAGGCCGGGGTCGAGAATCACCGACAGGAACGTGCGCGACTCGAAGCTCTCGAGCATCGAGCGGCACAGCATGGTCTTGCCGGTGCCGATGGCGCCCGTCACCACCACGAGCCCTTCTCGCCGCCGCAGCGCCGACGTCACCTGCTCGAGCGCATGGGTATGCGAACGGCTGTGGTAGGCGAAGCGCAGGTCGGGCGTAAGGCTGAACGGACGGGCAGACAGCCCGAAGAATTTTTCGGCCGGACTCGGCTCGAACGGAAGGGCAGGAGGAGTCGCCACGCGGCTTAAGGATATCTCCAATCCAGCAATTGATTGACATCGTCATCGCTGCCATTCAGAATGCGCCGCCGCCGCAGCGATCCGAGCGGGGCGTGGCGGCGAGCATGCGACAATACGCCTTCACTTCGATTTGGTTCCCGCAGACCGTTGCAGGAGGACGCTCGTGATCAAGCTCGTACCTGGCGCCGTGTTGCTTTCGCTGTTCGGCCTCGCGTCTGCGGCGGCCGCCGCGCCGACGCCCACCTTCACGAAGGACGTGGCGCCCATCCTGTACAAGAACTGCGTCGAGTGTCATCGCCAGACGATGTTCGCGCCGATGCCGCTGGTGACCTACCAGGATGCGAGGCCCTACGCGAAGGTGATGAAGCAGCGCGTCGCGGCGAGGCAGATGCCGCCGTGGAACGCCGATCCGGCGATCGGTCACTTCAGGAACGACCCGCGACTGACCGACGCGGAGGTGGACATCATCGCCCGCTGGGCCGATGGTGGGGCACCGAAGGGCGACGACACGGATCTGCCAGCGCTGCCGGTGATGGCCGAAGGCTGGACGATTGGCAAGCCAGACATGGTGTTCCGGATGGCGGAGCCGTTCACCATTCCGGCCAACGGCGCCGTCGAGTACCAGTACATCCGCATCCCGGTGGACCTCCCGGAGGACCGCTGGATCAAGGCGCTGGAGATCAAGCCGGGTGCGCGAGCGCAGGTGCATCATGTCATCGCCTACACGCAGCAGAGCGGCAGGCCGGTGAGCGAGGCTGGCGTACTCGGTCCCAACAACATCGGTGGCGTCACGCCGAACAAGCCGGGTGTGGTGTTTCCGGACGGCGTCGCCCGCCTGCTGCACGGCAAGCACGACATCATCCTGCAGATGCACTACACGACGAACGGCACCGCCGCGCAGGACCTGACCGAGGTTGGCGTGATCTTCGCGAAGGAGCCGCCGGTGCGCCAGGCGGCCGGTGGTCTCGTCATCAATCCGCGCTTCGTCATTCCGCCCAACGACGGGAACTTCGAAGTGCGCGGCCAGAACACGCTTGCGAACGACACGCTGCTCACGTCGCTGACGCCCCACATGCACGTGCGCGGCAAGGACATGACCTACATCGTGCACTACGCCGATGGTCGCGACGAAACACTGCTGCGTGTGCCGAAGTACGACTTCAACTGGCAGATCACCTACGAGCTGGCCGAGCCGAAGCTGCTGCCGAAGGGCACACGGCTCGAAGTGATCGCGCACTTCGACAATTCGCCCGCCAACAAGTTCAACCCCGATGCGTCGCAGCCGGTGAAGTGGGGCGACCAGACCTGGGAAGAGATGATGGTCGGCTTCTTCGGCACCATCGCCGAGTTACCGAAGCCCGGGGCGGCATCAGGCGCGCAGCAGTAGCGCCTGAGAGACTCAGGTCATCGGTGAGGCGTACTTGTGCGTCGGCGCGCCTACGCGGCCTTCGCCGGCCTCTTCAGCGGCGGCAGGCCGAACAGCGGCTGCATCCGGTCGTACAGCGAACCGTACAGCGCTGCACCGGCGACCGCGCCAGCTAGCGCCGCCAGCGCGTAGATCTTCCCCTCGCCGATGTTCACCAGGATCGGACCCGGGCACATACCGGTCAGCGACCAGCCGACGCCGAACAGCAGGCTGCCGGCGATGGTGCCGCGGTTCATCGGCTTCAGCTCGATCTCGATCGGCGTGCCCGACAGTGTGCGTGCTCGGCGCTTGATCAGCCAGAGGCCAGGAGCGGTGAACAGCACACCCGCGGCGAGAATTCCGTAGAGCTGGAAGCGCTCGAACAGGAACATGCCCTGGATGTAGTCGTAGTCCGCGGCGCCCGAACGACTGAGGGCAAACCCGAAGATGGTACCGAGCACGAGATAGAGCAGGGGCATGGGCGGCCTCGGCCTCAGCGAAGGATGACGCGGTACAGCAACTGGGTGGTGGCGATCCCCGCGACCATGAACGACGCCGACGCCAGCATGCTTGGCAGCTCGAAGTTCGCGTTGCCGAAGATGCCGTGCCCGCTCGTGCAGCCATTGGCGAGCCGGGTGCCGAAGCCGGTGAGCACGCCGCCCGCGAACATCCACGCCAGCACGGCGCCGTGGCCGAGGCCGACCGCCCGATCCCACATGCCCAGTGCCCACGTCGGCGACCAGCCGCCGCCCAGTGCCGCGGACAGGAAGCCACCCAGCAGGAGTCCGGCCAGGAACGGGAAGCGCCACACGCGCCCGTTCATGATGGCGCCGCGCCTGAAATAGGCCGTGTCGAGCACCACACTGCAGATGTCTTCGAGGCCGCTGGACACACCGAGCCTGCGGTTCGCCAGGAGCAGCAGCGTGAGGGTGACGAAGGCGATGACGGCGCCGGCGGCCGCCCAGTGGATCGGCGTGAGTCCGTGCAGGATGAGAGGCATCTCGCGCAGTCTACCAGCGGCGACAGGCCGGTGCGCCGTCCGCCTGTACCCCAGGGGCGCGGTTGTGTATCATGCGCAGCAAAGGTCCAGGTGTATCAGGAAGTCCCCGCTATCGATCAGCGCCTCGGTGAACTGCAGTCGCAACTCGACCGGCTGACGGTGTCGCTGCAGCTGTGGCGCGACCAGCAGGAACAGCTCAAGCCTGCCGAAGACCGCCTGGCCGACCTGACCCGCCAGGTTGCCAGCATCATCACGCAGTGGAGCAGCACGGGCGAACGGCAGGCGCGCGCTGTGGGCCAGCTCGAAGAGCGCGTGTCGGCGTTCGGCGCCGCGGAAGATCGCCTGCACCAGGACGCCGCTGACCGGCTGCGCGCGCTCGAACGCGTCATCGAACAGGAGTGGACGGCGCTGCGCGAGATTCACGAAGCGCCGGTCCGCGAGCTGCGCGAGCAGGCCGACACCCTCAGTCGCGTCTCCATCGCCGCCACCAACAGCAGCGTCAGCGGCTTCGACCGCGCCGAAGCCCGCCTGGTGGTAATCGAGAATGCCCTGAACGATCGGCTCACCACCGTCTCCGAGCAGCTCGCCACGGCGGTGGCCGAGATTCGCGCGCTCGCTCCGGCGCGCGCCGCAGAGGTTCCCGCTCCGGCCTGGCCGATCGAAGGCGTGGTGCGGCTGCACAACCAGCTGCGGGAGACCACCGACGTCATCACCACCATCGATGCGTCCGTATCCACATCGTCTGCCCCGCACGCCGCGATATCGCGCGTAGCGCTCACGTTGCCGCCTGCGCCGGCCGACGTCGTGGCGCGACTCGACGCGATCGAGCAGACGTGTGCCGAGCACAATGCGGTGCTGCGAACCGCGGCCGCTGAAGGCCCGCGCACAACCCGGCTCCTCACCCTCGCAGCCGGCGTGGCCGCGGTGGTCGTCCTCGTCGCCGGCCTCGGCGGCTGGACGCTGCAGCGTCAGGCACGCGAGGCCGGCGCGCGGGCCAGCGCCGCCGAACGGCAGGCTCAGGCGGCCGTGGCCTCGGCGAACCAGCAACTGTCGGTCGTGCGCGACGACGCGGCGAAGCAGCTGGCCGAGGCGCGCGCCGGCACGGCCCGGGCACAGATGGTGAGCGACGTGATGGCTGCACCCGACCTCGTGCGGTTCACCATCGCCGGCTCTGGGCCGTCGGCGATGTCCGGCCAGGTGCTGTGGAGCCGCACGCGCGGCGTGGTGTTCAGCGGTGTCCGCCTCGCCCCGCCCGCCGCGGGCATGACCTACCAGCTGTGGATGCTCACCGACGGTGTGCCGGTCACCGCCGGCACGTTCGTGCCCGACGCGACGGCGCGGGTCACGTTCACCAGCGAGGCTCCGCGCGTGCCGCGCGCCGTGATTGGCGCCGCGCTGACGCTGGAGCCGGCCGGCGGCAGCGCCACGCCGTCCGACCTGCTCATGCGCACCCGCGTTGCGGCGCCCGCGCCGCCCGCGCCGTAGGCCTCAGGGACGCATGCGCTTCAACCTGCACGAACTGCTGACGCTGGTCGGACGGCTCGACGACGCGGCCGGTGCCGAGACGCCGCGCGAGCGCTTCCGGCGCTTCCTGCTCGATCGGGTCAGCAGCGTTGCCCACATTGCGGCGCTGCTCGAGCAGTCGCAGGAGCGATTGGGCGATCAGAGCGCACGCGCGCGCCAGGACCTGGTCATCCTTCTCGGTCGTCACCTCGGCTTCGACATCACGTTCGGCAGCTACGAGTCGATTTCCGGTGCCGTGCGGCTCGAGGGTCACTGGCGATCCCGCCGGCAGGCGCGCATCGCCGTCGAGGTGCGCGGCGAGCAGACCACCGACACGGACGCCGAAACACTCGCGCGTACAGTAGCGGCGCTCTCGGCGTCGTTGCCGCCGGAGCAGGGCGAGCGCTGGGTGGGCCTGTGCGTCACCACGGCCTACTACACCGGCGCGCGTCAGCTCGATGCGCAGCTCGCCCGTCGCCAGGCCGGCGACATCCGCGGCATCTCGACGGGGTCGTTGCTGTGGCTGGCAGAGATGGCGGCCGAAGGGCGTGTGTCGCACAGTGATGTCCTGCGCCTCCTCACGTCGGGTCCCGACAGCGACTTCATGGTGAGCCTCATGCGGCGGCTCACGGAGTCGGTGGCGGGCAGCGGTGGCTCCACCGCCGCGTCCCTCGCGCCGCACCTCTCCATCGTCGCGCGTCCAGAGCGCGAACCAGACACCAGCTTCTGGCTGGTGACGCTGCTGCCCGACGAGACCGCCACACCCGAGCAACTGCTCGATGCCGTCATCGGCCGGCGCCGGGTGCTCGGGATCGCCGACACCGGCGTGCCGCCGGTACCCGCGCGCGAGAGCGATTGGGTCTGTTTCCTCATCGAGAACGTGGGGATCGTCGGCCACGGACAGCTCGACTCGGTGATCTCGGACGCCTCCGCGGTGATTCGCGGCGCCGGGCGGTTCAGCGCCGTCTTCGGTCTGAAGAACCTGACCCTGTACGACGCGCCGCACGTCGTCGAGGATGCCGTGCTGGCGCAGCGGATTGTGGCGAGCATGCCGCCCGATTCAGCGGGCGCCTTCGTTTCGTCCATCTCGCGCGCGGAGTACGAACACCTCACGGCCGGCACCTCTGGCGACGCGCTCGCCGCCAGTTCCTGACTACGGCGCGAACGAGGCGCTGACCCGCGTCAGCGCGCCTGCCTTCACCACCACCCGCTGGCGACGTTCGCCGAGCTGCGGATGACGGAACACCACCTCGTGATCGCCGATGACCAGCGACAGATTGGCCAGCGGCGTGTCGCCGACCACGGCGCCGTCGATGAGCACCTGCGCCCACGGCTGCGCGTTCACGTTGACAGTGCCGCTCGGCAGCACGACCGGCAAGTCGGCCTGCCGGCCGGCGTTGACACGCACACGCGCCGTTGTGCGGTAGCCCAGTGTGCTGTTGCTCAATTCCAGCGTGTGCGCGCCCGGCGACAGCAGCAGCGCGCGGTCGCCCGAGGTGCCGATGACGCGGCCGGCCTCACTTACCTGCAACGGCACGGCTGAGACAATGCGCACACGTCCGATGCCGTCGATGCCGCCCCCGCTCGGGGCGGTGGATGAAGAGGCAACCACCGCGCCTGCCGGCTGCGCCTCTGGCGCGACCACGGTGGACGCAGCGGCCGCCACGGTTCCAGTGTCTGGCGCAACGCGGGGGGCGGGAGACGCGGACACTGTTGGTGCTGGCGGCGCGGGCGTCACCGGCGTCCGGAACACCAGCCCCGCGATGATGGCACCCTGCACGATGCCGATGACGGCAAGGCCCGCAGCCATCCACTGCACAATGCGGACGCGCTGACGCGGTGGGGCGTCAACGATGTCATCGTCGACCCGAAGCGACGCGTCGGGAAGCAGGGCCTGCGTCATCGCCGCGCGCATCGGTGTGGCCGTCGTCGTGCGCGCGACCGGTGTGGTTGCGAGAGCGCCAACCTCCGGAGTGGGAACGCGCGCGTCGAGTTGCGATGGTCCCGTGAGGCGCACGAGCGCGTCGTCGGCCTCCGAGGCGGTGCGGAAGCCGTCGCGGTCGAGGGCCTGTTCGAGCCAGGTACGCAGCGGACGTCCCGAGCCTGGTGACTGCCGATCGCACGCCGAGGTGAACTCGTCGAGTACGCGCAAGCGTTGCCGCCCGCACTCTTCCGGAGTGACGCGCCGGCCCAGCACGAGCGAGAGGCAGATGTACGCCAGTTGCACCACGTCGCCGCGTGGCCCGAGCGTGCCGAGGTCGGTGCCGGGCGCCGGCGCGACGGCGAACTCCGTCCACAGGCGCTCGGGCGGCAGGTGCATGGCGTTCACCGCGTCGGCAAATAGGTAGTCGGTGATCACCACGTGTCGATCCGCGGTGATGACGATGCGGTCTGGCGCGAGCAGCCCGTGTGCGATGTCCGGCCCCTGCCAGTGGAGCGCCGCGAGCGCCGCCGTCAACTCGCCCACGATCCAGCGCGCCAGCGTCGGATGCATGCCGCTGTGCGGGCGCCCGTGCGGGAACAGCTCCGACAGGCGCGTGCCTGCCGCGTGCGCCGACACCACCGTCAGCCCCTCGCCGTCATCGAGATGGTTCACCGCGCGTGCAACCGCGAAGCCCGGATGCGTGAACGTCGACAGCCGCTCGAGACGAGCGCGCAGGCGGCTCTCGAACTCGGGCACGATCGCAAAGTCGGGACGGACGCGCAGCAGTTCCAGCGGGCCGGTGGCCACGTTGTCGAACATCAGCAGCCGATCGCCCAGACCATCCGATGGTCCCTGCGTGTACCAGCTCGAGAGCTGCGATGGTCCCTGAGGGTCGGGTGCCGGAGGCATCTGTCCGCGTGCGGTGGCCACGATGTGCTCAGAACGAGTAGTCGAGGCCCAGCACCGGCGTCAGCCGCCGACGCAACCCGGCGTCGCTGAGCGTGGCCATGAGGTGCGCCGACACGAGGATGCTGCGCGTCGGGTTGAACTTCAGGCCAACCGTACCGAGGATCGATTTCAGCGTGCCGTATTGCGGTTCGACCGTCGCGAAGGCGGCCGAGGTGAATGCCGGAATTCCCAGCGCCGGGTTGGCCGGGGTGACGATGGTGACCGCGCTCGGCCGCAGTTGCAGCGTGTCGAGGAAGTTGCGGCCGATGACGTCGGCGACGAGGGTGAGGCGCTGCGTCGCGCCAACTTCGAGTCCGGCCACATAGTTGACCTGGTTGCTGCCGTGCACGCCGTCGGCGAAGGTGTAGCCGACGTTGAAGTGCGGATCGAACCGGCTCGATGAATAGGACGAGACCAGCATCACCTGCGTCTCGCGTCCGCCGGTACCGAGCATGTTGGCTTCGTCTCCGGTCGGCAGGCGCATGTCCACGGCGAGCGCGAACTCGCGCAGACCCGGGCGTGTGAGCTTGTACTTGCCGCGCAGCACGACGTCGCCAATGCCGCGCGCCTGCCCGCTCGAGATGAAGTCCTGCGTCGTCGAGCCGTTGGCGAACACGCGCGATACGGGCGCCACGTTGAACGCCGAGAAGTCGCGGATCGTGCCGCGCGTGCGCAGGTCCATCGTCACCTGCTGGTAGGGCACGGCGATGCCGACGTCGAGCCGTGAGGCGAGGCCGGCCGTGGCGAAGAACACCGCCGTGTCGCTCTTCAGGTCGAGGTCGAGCGCCGCCTCGACGACATTGCCGAAGCCCGGGCTGGTGATGGTGCCTGGTGGCAGCACGAACGTAATGCCGCCGTCGCGCAGCGAGCTGCCATCGAGGTGGGTGTAGCGGCTGCGCTGGTAACTGGTGCCGAGGTTGAAGCGCCCCTTGCCGAGTGTGGCGGCACGTTCGGCGAAGGCCGGCCCGAACGACTCAGTTGACCGGGTGAAGGTGCCGAGCGCCGCATCGTAGCTGTAGGTGAAGCCGCCCGACGAGGAGCCAATCGGCAGGCTGGAGAGCTGGCCGCCGATCTGCTGTTCGATCTGCGTGACCAGCGTGAACGGACTCAGGGCCCGCAGATCGCCCGAGGGCGGGTCGATGAGGATGCGCTGGCCGTCTGGCGTGCGCGACAGCCAGATGTCGAGGATCTGGGTGCGCATCAGCGTGGACAGGTCGGGTGCGGCCTGTGCCTCCGCCCGACCTGGCACTGACACGAGCAGGCCGAGGCTCACCATCCACGCGGCAACCGAATGACGGGTCATCTCTGCTCCTGTCCGACGACCGATCCCTCGGACGCCAACAACCAACGACCAACGACCGTATGACCAACGACCAACGCCCACACGCGGCTCATCGACGTTCGGCGATGCTCCAACTGCCATCGCCGTTCCTGACCATGCGCAGCGTCGTCGGACGCTCCGCCCTGATGGTGCTGCCGATCTTCGGAGCGGCCTGGGCCACCCACATAAGCGTCACCGTGGCCGTGTCGCCGGCCGGGTCGAGCGTGACCGCCACGTTGCGCGGATCGATCGCCTGCGACTTCAGCCGGCGAAACGCCGACTGCAGGCCGGTAAGGTTCTCACCTGGGAACACACGAACGACCGCGCCGGCATCGAGCGCTGAGTACGCGAGGGCGTAGCGCTGGACCACGTTCTCGATCAGCATCTCAGGGCGCGGCACGACGGCAACCGGTGCCGGCGGAAGGGCGGGAGGTGGTGGCGGTGCGGCGGCCGCGGCAGCGACGGCGCTGGCGAGTGCCACTTCCGCGTTCGCCAGATCGCGGAAGCCGCTCGACAACTGCGGCAGGTCGCGTGTCGCGGCGTCGTTCGGATCGAGCACGGCCTGGTGATCGATCAGCAGTGACAGAACGCCGCCGAATCGAATCGACGCCTCCGAGTAGCGGCCGGCATCGAAGCTGGCCTTCGCGTTTGCGTACGCGGCGGTCACCTGCCCCTGCGCCTGCCGGCGTCGCACATCGGCAAAGAGCGCGATGAGCCTGGGGGGTACCTCCGACTCGGACATGCGATACGAAGGGGCGCGCGCCGCGAGCCCGTGCAGTACCTGGTTCACCTCGCTGGTGCGGCCGAGGGCGAGCAGGCAGAGGGCGCGGTAGAGGTCAGCCTGATCGCGTGCGCCACCGCTGTTCAGCGCCGACAGCAGCGTGAGCGCTTCCTCGTACTCGGTGGCGATGTAGGCGGTCTTGACGGCGGAGAGAGGGTCGTCCTGAGCGGCGTGGAGTCCAATCGGCGACAGCGTCACCGTAACGGTGACCGCAAGCGCCAGGACGGACTGCACGGTTCGAGACACGCCGACACCATTGTCCACGACGCCGTACGACAGTCAATCATGTAGTCGTTGGTCGTTGGTCTGGACCTGCCTTAGAACGCTTCGATGCGCCAGCGGACGGTCAGCGAGTGGTTGCCGGATGCCAGCCCCGGCGCCGCCGGCGCCGCCAGCGTCCAGGTCATATCGAACGCGCCGTCCTTCGGGTTGGCGTTGGTCTGGAACACCTGGGCATAGGAAGCCGACGAGAGGGTGCCGGCCGAGGCCTGCCCGCCACTGACGGCGTTGGCTGTCCACGATACTTTCGACGCCGGGATTCGCGTCGTGCCCGGACCGGAGAAGTTGATGGTTTCCGCCTTCACCGACACGTAGACCTTGTCCGAGGCGCGCACCGTGGAGTTGGTGATGGTCACGCGGAACGGGTCCGGGTTGCCGGCTGTCGACACCGCTGGGTCCACCACGTTGAAGCTGACGCCAGGTGGAATGTTGATCGTCAACTCACGGACGCCGCCGCCCTGTGCCGATGCGGAACTGGCAACGCCCGTCAGGCACACGAACACCCCGAGCCGCACGAGCAGGCGACGAGTCATCATGGCAGCTCCCGCATGATGATCGGCTTGTCGTGAACCGCCAGCCTGAAGTCGACGTGGGTGGCCGGCCGGTCCGGCTGTAGATCCACAGTGATGCGGCCATCGGACATCAGTGCCAGGTCGGGGCGGAGACGTGCCGTGTCCAGCCACACCGCGTAACGGCCCGGTTGCAGGTTATAGAAGTCGAACACCCCTGACTGGCTGGTGAGCGTGGCGGTGCCCGAATCGCCGAGGCGAACCACGGCGTTGGCCAGTGCTTCGTCCTCGTCGAGTCGGCCGTTGCGGTTGGCGTCGATGAAGACGCGGCCGTGAATGGCATGCAGCGAGGTGACCTCGATGTCGGCGCGGGCAGAGACGCCCTGGTCGAGGGCGACGGTTCGCGGCGGCGCCGCCACCGCGAAGTCGGCCGGCAGGTGCTCGCGCACGACGGCCAGTTCGTGGTTGCCCGGCGGCACGTGCGCGAAGCGGTAGCGTCCGTCCTCGTGCGTGGTCGTGAGGTAGCGGCCGAGCGAGACGACGGCGCCGGCGACCGGTGTGCCGCTGTCGTCGCGAACCAGCCCTTCGAGATCGGCGCCGGCGGCCGGTGTCCGCAGCGTGACGTTGCGGCGCAGCATCACCAGCAGGCGCGACATGTCGGGCCCGTTGACGGTAGTGCTCTGGAATGCCGGCAGGCGACCGTAGTCAACCGACAGGCGAAAGGCGTGCGGCAACAGTTGCTGCACGCCGACGCGCAGGCGGCTGCGGTCGGCGACCGACGGAAAGCCGGTGACGGCATGAAACGACGTGTTGCGTGCCACGTGCAGGACGCTTTCCAGTTCGGTCCACTGGCGTGCCTCGCTGCCGGCGAACCACTGCGTGCCCATTTGGTAGGTGAAGCGGAGGCGCGCGTTCGGCGCGAACGACGCCATCGACTGCATCTGGCGGCGGCCGCTGTTCATCACCGACGGACCGGCGAGCAGCGCCACGTCAGTCCAGATGTAGCGCTGAATGATGCGCACCGGTCCGAAGGGCAACTGGAAACCGAACGCGTTCGCGGTGTCGCTCGACGAGCCGCGGGAGCTGCGGGTCTGTTCGAGGCTGACGCTCGACTGCCGGAAGATCGGGATGTTGATCCCGGCCGTGCTCCAGCGTTCGCGCACGTCCGTATCTGAAACACGCATGCCGCCGTAGGCGGTGACGGAGTGGAACAGATCGACGGACACCGAGACGCCGCGGTCGGTGGCGTCGCGGTCGGCGGAGTAGC
>JAYTXA010000066.1:0-115748 GCA_043743165.1 Acidobacteriota bacterium | reverse complement strand
TATCCAACACGCTCGGGCCACTGTAGCCGCGATGGGTGAAGAGAAAGCCACCGGAGGTTTCCACGCGCCGAGGCAACCCTGAAGGGTTGCCTCCACCCTCAGTGCGCCCACCCGCTGGGCGGCCGCGAAGACGAACGTTGAGCGACACACCGGATAACACCGCGTGCCACCCTTCACCCGCGAGGAGCGGCGTGAGCGCGGGATAGGTGTCGATCATGCGATGGCCTAAGCTTTCGGCGACGCGAAGGCCAAGTCCATCGCTCCCTGTCGTCGGAACCGAGAGGCCGCCCGTGGCCAGCACCACGCGGTCCACGGTGATGTCTCCCGCGCTCGTCTTTAGCATCCATCGCGTCTCCACCGGCTCAAGGCCGGTGACGCTGGTGTCGAATTGAACGCGGACGCCGCGAGTCCGCGCCAGATCGAGCAGCGCATCCCGCACGTCACGCGCGCGATTGGACTTGGGAAAGAGCTTGCCGGATTCCTCCTCCAGCGCAAGGGGAATGCCCGCGTCTTTTTCGAAGAACTCCTGTTGGTCGTGGAGCGGCCAGGCCCGCAGCATGCCGCGCATGAGATGCGCCGGCGAGCCAGTGACGAAACGTTCGGGTGAGAGGACCGACGGCAGGATGTTGCACCGCCCCCCGCCGCTGATCAAGATCTTCTTGCCGCCGTCAGCAGTTTTTTCGATCAGCAGGACGTCGGCGCCGCGTGACGCCGCGAAGACCGACGCCACGAGGCCGGCCGCGCCGGCGCCCACGACGGCCACAGATGGAGGGGGCACGTCAGCCACAGATAAACACAGATAAATTCAAGCCTTAATCACGAATGTCTTTCGTGACGTTCGTGGTTAACCTCGTCATCTGAACAGATCGTCGATTGGAATAATTTGCACCGGCCCCAGATTGAGCGCGCGGATGTTCGCTTCGATGGCCGCGCGATCGCCCACCACCACTACGGCCATCTTGTTTGGCTGGATGTAGCGCGCGCCGGCGCGTTGGACATCCAGGCCGCTGACCTTGTTCACGGCGGTCACAAAATTCGTGAACGTGTCGTCGGGCAAGCCGTAGATCACCAGCTCTTCGAGTTTCCGAGCCAGGTCGCCCGTGGTTTCGAACTCACCAGGAAAACCAAGCGCCACGTAGTTCTTGGCCTTCGCCAATTCTTCGGCCGGAATGGGATCAAGAATTCCGTTCAGCTCAACGAAAAACTCCCGGAGCGCATCCGCGGTTTTGTCGGTTTGCACACCTGCTGCGGCCAGGAACGGCCCGGCGGACGCGCGCATGTCGAACGCCGAACTCGCTCCGTAGGTGTAGCCGTTCTTCTCCCGAAGGTTCTGGTTGAGGCGTGAGGTGAACGATCCGCCGAGGATCGTGTTCAGCACTTCGAGCGTGGCGTAGTCGGGCGTCGACCGGGGCACGCCCACCCACCCGATGCGGATCTGCGACTGCGCGGCGCCGGGCTTGTCCACGAGATAAATCTTGCGGTTCGTCAACTGGGGCGCTGTCGGCACCGCCGCCGTGAGCGGCGCGATGCCGTCGGTCTTCCACGTGCCAAACGCTTTCTCCAGCATCGGAAGCACCGACGCCGGCGTGACGTCGCCAACGACAAGCAGCGTGGAATTATCGGGACGATAGTGCGCGCGATAAAACGATCGCAAGTCGTCCACTGTGAACGAATCGAGCGCCGGCTGCAATCCGTTCGCCGACGTGCCATAGCGATGCACCTGTCCGAAGACGAGGCGAGGGAACGCGAGTTGGACGAGCGCGGCGACATTGTCGTGCGCCTGAAGGAGGTTGGTGACGCGCTCCTTGCGCAACCGATCAAGTTCGG
This sequence comes from Acidobacteriota bacterium, assembly GCA_043743165.1. Classification (GTDB taxonomy): domain Bacteria; phylum Acidobacteriota; class Vicinamibacteria; order Vicinamibacterales; family CAVVIG01; genus CAVVIG01. The sequence continues at coordinate 113,921 of JAYTXA010000066.1, read as the reverse complement.
TGGCGGGGAATGTCGGACGAAGCGCGATGTCGGCCATCACCGGCAAGGCTTCCGCAAGCCGCGACACCGGGACCGACAACCGGACGTTGGAGGCGTCGAAGGAGCTGTTGGTTGTGAGATTCGCGCCGAGGAAATCCAGCGCGTCGGCCAGTTCGAGCGACGACCTCGCGCCGGCGCCCTCATCGAGCATTGCGGCAGTGAGGCTGCCGATTCCGTACTTGCCGATCGGATCGGCGGCGCTGCCAGACTTGACGATCAGGTTGATTTGCGCGAGCGGGACTTCGTGATGCTCGATAATCCACACCGACAAACCGTTTGCGAGCTTGCTCTTCTGGATCGCGGGCAGTTTGAGCGACGGTGCGGGGCCGATTGCCGGGGGCTTCGCGCGATCGGGATTCTGCGCGGCAAGACTAATTACGCAGAAAGCCAGGATTACGCCGATGAAAATTGTCCGCATCACTTCTTCTCTTCCGGCACGACGCTGAGCTCCACGCGCCGATCTTTTGGCAGGTACTTCGCGACCGCGGCTTGAATGTCCGCGGCGGTGATCGTGCGATATCTGGCCAGGTCCTTCTCGAACGAATCCGCTTCACCCGTGGCGGTGTAGTACGCGTTCAGCTGGTCGGCCTTGCCTCCGAACCCGCCGACGCGCTCCATGCGCCGGTAGAACGACGCCTCGGTCTGGTTGAGCGCGCGCGTGACCTCGCGGGCGTCGGCCGGCGTCTTCGATAGCGTGTCGATCTCTTCATCGATCACGGATTGGATCTTGTCGAGCGATTGACCCGGACGCGCCGTCGCCATCACGACGAAGCTGCTGCCGAGGGCCTGCGATTGCTGGAAGGCGCTGACGTCCTGCGCGATCTGCAGGTCATACACCAACCGCTTGTAGAGCCGGGAATTCTTCCCGCCGCTCAACAGGTTGCTAATCAAATCCATCGTCGCATCGCCCGGCTTGAGGAGCCCGGGGGTGTGCCAGGCGAGGTAGAGCCGTGGCAGTTGCACCTTGTCGGTGATCGTTTTCTTCTTCACGCCGTCAAGTACCGGCGTGGGTGCGGAGACGGGCGCCACATCCTTGCCGCGCGGCACGTCGGCAAACCATTTTTCGACCAGGGCCTTCGTCTTCGCCACGTCGATGTCGCCGGCGATCACGAGGCTGGCATTGTTCGGTACGTAGTAGGTCTTGAAAAATCTGGCGACGTCTTCGAAGCTCGCGGCCGTGAGATCTTCCATCGAGCCAATCACCGGCCAACTGTAGGGATGCGTGGGCGGATAGAGCAACGAACTGAGCTGAACGAACGCTTGTCCGTAGGGCTGGTTGTCCACGCTTTGCCGCTTTTCGTTCTTGACCACGTCGCGCTGGCCGTCGATCTTCGCGGGCGCCTTGTCGTCGAGAAGGAAGCCCATGCGATCCGACTCCAGGAAGAGCGCGAGTTCCAGCGCGTTGGCGGGCGCGTCGATGTAGTAGTTTGTCCGGTCCTCGGTGGTGGAGCCGTTGTTGTTGGCACCGGCCGCCTCGAGCCAGTTGTCGAACTCGCCTTCGGGCACGTGCATCGAGCCCTCGAACATCACGTGCTCGAAGAGGTGGGCGAAGCCGGTGCGGCCCACGCGTTCGTTGGCGGAGCCGACGTGATACCAGATGTTGACGGCCACCACGGGAACGCTGGCGTCGCGATGCAGGATCACATGGAGGCCGTTGGGCAGCGTGAACTGGGTGATGGGAACGGTGATGGTTTGCGCCGAGGGAACGGTTGCCGCCACGAGCACAAGTGCGCCAACTGCAAGCCAGTGTTTCATAGGTCGATTCTAACGGAAAGTTGTAGAATCTTGCGATCGGTTGAGCTTGTGAACTGGTGATCTATCTGGTGATCTGGTGATCTATTGACGTCTTGATCTATTGGTCGATGGATCTGACGATCTTGCGACCAGCCAGATCACCAGATCACCAGATCACCAGATAGATCAACCGCTCATCACATCAAAAGATCACGAGATGCAGAGCATTTCACCACTGGTAGCTGTCATCATGGGTTCCACCTCCGATTGGGAGACGATGTCCCATGCGGTCGAGGTGCTTGACCGGTTCCAGGTACCGTACGAGAAACAGGTGGTGTCGGCGCACCGAACGCCGGTGTGGATGGCGGAGTTTGCGCAAGGCGCTGAGGCGCGCGGGATCCAGGTGATCATCGCCGGCGCGGGCGGCGCGGCCCACTTGCCGGGCATGGTGGCCTCGCACACGATCATTCCGGTGCTGGGCGTTCCCGTGCAAAGCGCGGCGCTGCAGGGCCTCGATTCCCTGCTCTCAATCGTGCAGATGCCGGGCGGCATCCCCGTGGGCACGCTGGCCATCGGCAAGGCCGGCGCTACCAACGCCGGGCTGTTGGCCGTGGGCATCCTGGCGACGTCTCGTCCCGAGCTGCGCGAGCAACTTCGCCAGTTCCGCGCCGAGCAGACGGCGAAGGTCCGCCAGGACACGCTTCCGTGAATCGCATCGTGTTACCGGGCGCCACCATTGGCGTGCTCGGTGGCGGGCAACTGGGCCGGATGCTGGCCCTCGATGCTCGTCGAATGGGTTATCGCGTCCACACGCTCTCGCCCGGCGTGGATACGCCCACCGGCCAGGTGGCCGACCTCGAAGTCAGCGCGGAGTACGAAGACCTCGACGCCATTCGCGCGTTCGCGCGCGGCGTGGATGTGATCACGTTTGAGTTCGAAAACGTGGCCACCGATGCGGCCGATGCCGCGGCCGAAATCGTGCCCGTGAGGCCGAGCGGCGGGGCGCTTCACGTCACGCAACAACGCGCGCGCGAGAAGGCGTTTCTCGCGGACCACGATTTCCCCGTCACGGCGTTTGCCAAGGCGCAGTCGCTCGACGAGCTCGCCGTCGGCCTCGGCCTCGTCGGCCTTCCCGCCATCGTCAAGACGGCCGCGTTTGGCTACGACGGCAAGGGCCAGCACCGCATCAATCGGATCGAGGAAGCGGACCGCGTGTGGGGCCTGGTGGGCCACCAGGAAGCGATCGTCGAGCGCGTGGTCGACTTCACGCACGTAATTTCCGTGGTGGCCGCGCGAGGCCTCGACGGCGAGTTCGCGCACTTCGGCGCGATCGAAAACATCCATCGCAATCACATCCTGGACTTGTCGATCAGCCCGGCACGGGTGCCTGACGCGATTGCGCACGAAGCGGTGCATCTCACCCGTCGCGTGATGGACGACCTCGCGTATGTGGGCGTGTTGTGCGTGGAATACTTCGTGACGCGCGGAGGCGGGCTGCTGGTCAATGAGATTGCGCCTCGCCCGCACAATTCCGGTCACCTCACCATCGACGCGCACGTATCGTCGCAGTTCGAGCAGCAGGTGCGCGCCATCTGCGGCTTCCCGCTTGGCGCCACCGATCTGCTGCAGCCGGCCGCGATGGTGAACCTGCTGGGCGACCTGTGGGCGAACGGCGAGCCGAACTGGGCCGCCGCCCTCGCCATGCCTGACGTGAAGCTGCATCTCTACGGCAAGGCCAGCGCCCGGCCCGGACGCAAGATGGGACACATCACCGTGCTGGCCCCGACCGCGGCGCAGGCGCGCAACCGCGCGCTTGCCGCGCGCGAACTGCTGCTGTCGCGACCGCCAAATCGCTGAGGCCGTGTGGCCGACCTGAAGGCCGGCAGCTACCTACGCGCCACTCCCAGCACGCGCGCCGTCGTCAGCGCCTGGCCGGCGTGCCGCGTCGCATGCTCCGCAATATGAAACAGCAGGCCGATGGCTGTCGACGGAAGTCCAGCCCGCCCCACCTTCTTCTGGTCGAGCAGTGTGTCCGCCGGCACCGTGCGCAGGAACGCCAGCACCCCGTCGAGCCGATCGTGCACCTCGGCGGCAAGCAGGTCGCGCGGCACCACCTCGTCTGCCTCACGGCCAGACCCGGCAAGCTGCTCGCGCGTCAGCGACTCGCCGCGTACGTAGGTGAGCAGCCGCTCGGTGCTGCCGCCGATATGCCGGATGTGGAATCCGATCGACGCCGCACCACCGGGCCGCTCCCAGAGTTGCACCTCGGTCACCGAAGGCAGGAGCGCATCGATCTCCGCTTTCACCTGCAGCAGCGAATGCACCACGGGCATTACCAGCGGGTCGTAGCCGGGCACGGGGCCGGTCAGCCAAATCTCGGTCATGACCCGAATCATACGAGGATCGGTCGCGCGTCTTGCGTGTGCCGGGTTGAATGACGGAAGAATAGGGGAGGCTCAGGACGCCCAGAATAGGACCGGACACTTTTCCATGACCACAGTTGTCGCACCCGAACGAGACCGCGCGGCCGTCGCCGAGATGTACACCTGGAAACTCGACGACCTCTACCCGTCGCTCGACGCCTGGCGTGCCGAGAAGGAGCGCATCGCCGCAGCCGTGCCGTCGATGGGCGCCTGGCGTGGCCGCCTCACCTCGTCGGCTGCCGTGCTGGCCGACGCGCTCGAGCGTCGCAGCGCGCTGCGCAAGGAGGTGCTGCGTCTCTACGTGTATGCGGACATGCTGTCGCACCAGGACACGCGCGTCTCCGCCCACCAGGGCATGACGCAGGAGATGACGCAGCTCTATTCGACTCTCAGCGCCGAGGCGTCGTACCTGGAGCCCGAGATCCTTCGCGCCGATCGCGACCTGGTCGAAGCCTTCATCGCCGCTGAACCGCGCCTCTCGGTCTACGCCTTCGAACTGCGCGATACGTTGCGGCGCGCCGCGCACACGCTGAGCGACGCGGAGGAGAAACTGCTGGCCGACGTCGGTCCGCTCGCCTCCGCGCCGTCGTCCATCTTCAGCATTCTCTCGAACGCCGACTTCCCCTATCCGGTCGTCACCCTCAGCGACGGCCGCGCCGCCAAGGTGAACCACGCGCGCTATACCGAGTTGCGCTCGTCGCCGAACCGCGAGGACCGGAAAAGCGTGCAGTCGTCGTACTTCACGTCGCTCGGCGAGTATCGCCGCACCTTTGGCACGATGATGGACGCGCAGGTGCAGAAGGTGCTGTTCTACTGGCGTGCCCGCAAGTACCGCTCGGCGCTCGAGTACGCCCTCGACTCGAACAACGTGCCGACGTCGGTCTACATGCGCCTCATCGAGGGGATCGACCGCAACATCGCCAACTTCCACCGCTTCCTGAACATCCGCAAGCGCATGCTCGGCGTCTCCGAGCTGCACTACTACGACATGTACGCGCCGCTCGTGTCCTCGGTCGATCTCGACTACACCCCCGAACAGGCCGAGCAGATCATCGTCGAGGCGGTGGCGCCGCTCGGACGCGCGTATCAGCAGACGGTGTCGCGTGCGTTCAACGAACGCTGGATCGACATGTACCCGAACGAGGGGAAGCGCGGTGGGGCCTATTCGCAGGGTGCTGCCTACGACGTGCATCCCTACATCCTCATGAACTACAACGGGAAGTTCGACGATGTAAGCACGCTGGCCCACGAGCTGGGGCACACGATGCAGAGCTACTTGTCGAACACGCGCCAGCCGTTCCCGACCGCCGACTACCCGATCTTCACCGCCGAAGTGGCTTCGACGTTCAACGAGGCGCTGCTGCTCGACTACATGCTGCGCACCATCGACGACGATGACGTGAAGCTGTCGCTGCTCGGGCAGTATCTCGAAGGACTGCAGTTCACCGTCTTCCGGCAGACGCAGTTCGCCGAGTTCGAGCTGCGGATGCACGAGATGGCGGCCAAAGGGACGCCGATCACCGGCGACGCGCTGGCCGAGGTCTACTACGACATCACGAAGCGCTACTACGGCCACGACGCCGGCGTCTGCGTCGTCGACGACTACATCCAGCACGAGTGGAGCTTCGTCTCGCATTTCTACGCCGAGTTCTACGTCTACCAGTACGCCACTGCGTTCACCGCCTCCGAAGCGCTCGTCTCGCGGGTGAAGGCGGGCGACACCGACGCCGTCACGCGCTACCTCACGTTTCTCTCGTCGGGCGGCTCGAAGTATCCGATCGACCTTCTGAAGGATGCCGGGGTCGACATGACCACCGACGAACCGCTCGAGCTGACGATGCGGCAGATGTCGAGGGTGATGGACGAGATCGAGGCGATTCTGGAGCGGCGGAGTATGGTCGTTGGTTAGTCACGACCACCCGCCGTTCATCCCCCCAGATCCGCCATTCGTCGGAACGTCGCGCTGATCGTCCTCACTCGTGAGAGGCTCTTGCGTGGAGGCAGCAATGCTCGACGTCCGCGGCGTGCGGAAGGCCTACGGCGACCTGGTCGCTGTGCACGACATCTCGTTCTCGCTGAAGGCTGGAGAAGTGGTCGGTCTGCTCGGCCCGAACGGCGCGGGCAAGACCACCACCGTCTCGATGATCGCCGGCCTTGTGTCGCCGGACGCCGGTCAGGTGCTCATCGCCGGCGCGCCGCTCGCGGGCGACACCGATCCGAAGAAGCGCCGGATTGGCCTGGTACCGCAGGATCTGGCGCTCTACGACGAGCTGTCGGCGCTGTCGAACCTGCAGTTCTTCGGGGCGCTCTATCAGCTGTCGCCGGCCACCCTGAAGAGCGCCATCGACCGGACGCTGACGCTGGTGGGCCTGGCCGACCGCGCGCGCGACCGCGTCGGCACTTTCAGCGGCGGCATGAAGCGGCGCCTCAATCTTGCGGCGAGCCTGCTCCACGACCCCGACATCCTGCTGCTCGACGAGCCAACGGTCGGTGTCGACCCGCAAAGCCGCAACGCCATCTTCTCGAACCTCGAGACGTTGAAGGCCCAGGGCAAGGCGCTGCTCTACACCACGCACTACATGGAAGAAGTGGAGCGGCTGGCCGACCGTGTCGTTATCGTCGATCACGGTCGTGTCGTGGCGGCGGATACGCTTGACGGCCTGCAGCGCCACGCGCCCGCCGGCGCCGGACGCGTGGCGCTCGAAACCATCTTTCTCGCCCTGACCGGGCGCACGCTGAGGGACTGAACATGCAGGCCATCGTCGCCATGATCCGGAAGGATCTGCAGTTGTTCCTCACCGACCGCCGGGCCGTCATCATGGGCCTCGTGGCGCCGGTCGCCATCGCCTCGTTCTTCGGCTCGATCTTCTCCGGCAGCCCCAACGCCGAGCGGGCGAAGATTCCGGTCGCCATCATCGACCAGGACCGTACCGCCGTCTCGCGTGGCATCGTCGACGGCGCCAGCAGCGACCAGTACCTGCTGGTCTCGAAACCGACCGCCGACGAAGCGCGGGACGCGGTGAAGAAGGGTACGCTCGCCGTGGCAGTCATCATCCCGCCAGGGTTCGGCGACGCGGCCGGCCGCGCGTTCTTCAGCGGCACGTCGAAGCCCGAGCTGAACGTGCTCTACGACCCGTCGCGCAGCACCGAACTCGGCCTCGTGCGCGGCGTCCTCACCGAACACGTGATGCAGTCGGTCAGTGCCGAGATGTTCTCCGGCGACCAGGGCCGCACGCTCGTGGACGAAACGCTGGCATCGATCGATACCATGCCGATGGCCGGACAGCAGCAGGCGCGGCTGCGCGACCTCCTGCAGTCGGCGCGCAAGTTCTACGATGCACCGGCACCTGCCGCGGCCGCGCCTGCTGCCACGGGGGCGGCCGCCGATGCCCCGGCCCGGCGCCGCGGACTCAGCATGCCCTACGCGGTGAAGGAGGAAGCCGTCACGTCGGGCAACAACGTCACCTACAACGGCTACGCCCACTCGTTCGCAGGCATGGGCATCCAGTTCCTGCTGTTTTCGTCGATCGATCTCGGCGTCGGCATCCTGCTCGAGCGGCAGCGCGGACTCTGGAAGCGGCTGCGCAGCGCGCCCATCTCCCGGATGTCGTTGCTGGCAGGGAAGGCGGCGAGCGGGTCGCTGATTGCCCTGCTCACCCTCACCGTGTCGTTCGCCTTCGCCATGCTCGTGTTCGGGGTACGCATTCACGGCAGCCTTATCGGCTTCGTTGCCGTAGCGCTGGCCACAGCGGTGATGGCGTCGACGTTCGGCCTGCTCATCGCGGCGCTCGGCAAGACGCCGGGTGGCACGCGCGGCATTGCCACCCTGTCGGTGCTGTTGATGGTGATGCTCGGCGGCGCGTGGGTGCCGAGCTTCATCTTCCCGGCGTGGTTGCAGCAGTTCACGGTGGTGATTCCGGCGCGGTGGGCCGTGGACGGCTTCGACGCCATGACGTGGCGCGGCCTCGGCCTCCAGGCGGCGGTGATGCCGACGATCGTCCTGCTCGGCTTTGCCGCACTCTTCGGCACGCTGGCGGTGGCGCGCTTCCGCTGGGAAGACGCGTAGGCGGTAGAATTCAGCGGTGATCCCCGCCGCCGTCCCGCCCGCATCGACCACCCGCGCCGAGGTGCGCCCCGTGCACCGCGGCGTGCTGGTCTTCGCGCTCGCGGTGATCGCCGCGGGCCTCGTGCTGCTGACGGTGCAGGTGTCGCCGCGGCAGTCGCTGCTCTTCGCCATCGGCGTCGGCGCCGGACTCGTGCTCTACCACGCGGCCTTCGGCTTCACATCGTCCTGGCGCGAGCTCATTACGCACGGTCGCGGTGGCGGCTTGCGCGCGCAGATGCTGATGCTTGCGGTGGCGACGACGGTGTTCGTGCCGCTGATTGCGCACGGCTCGTTCTTCGGGCAGGCGCTGCGCGGCTCGGTGGCTCCGGCCGGAGTGCCGGTGCTGGCGGGCGCCTTCCTCTTCGGTATCGGCATGCAACTCGGCGGCGGCTGCGCCTCCGGCACGCTCTTCAGTGCTGGCGGCGGCAGCATTCGCATGTTCGCCACGCTGGCGGCCTTCATTGCCGGCTCCGTGCTCGGCGTCCGCTACGGCTCTGTCTGGGATCAGGCGCCCGCGCTGCGCCCGATGTCGCTGCTCGGCGAATTCGGCGCTGTCCCTGCGATATCCATCAGCCTGGCGGCGTTCGCGGCCGTGGCTGCGCTATCGGTCGTCGTGGAGAAGCGCCGGCGAGGTGCGCTCGAGACCGACCGTGCGTCTGGCGCGTGGCGTGCCCTGCACGGACCGTGGACGCTCGCGGCCGGCGGCGTGGGCCTGGCCGTCGTGAACGTGAGCACGTTGCTGATTGCCGGGCGGCCGTGGGGCGTGACGTCGGCGTTCGCCCTGTGGGGCTCGAAGGCGCTGATGACCTCGGGCGTCGACGCGGCGTCTTGGACCTACTGGCAACCCGCGGCGCGCGCGGCCGACCTGCACGCCAGCGTGCTGCGCGACGTGACGTCGGTGATGGACGTCGGCATCATGCTCGGCGCGCTGGCCGCGGCGGCGCTTGCCGGCCGCTTCACGCCGGTGTGGCGGGTGCCCGCACGCTCCCTTGCCGGCGCCATCGTCGGCGGGGTGTTGCTCGGCTACGGTGCCCGCATCGCGTTCGGGTGCAACATCGGCGCGTACTTCAGCGGCGTGGCGTCCACCAGCCTGCACGGCTGGGTCTGGTTCGCCGCGGCCTTCACCGGCAATATCATTGGCACGCGGCTTCGTCCAGGCTTCGGCCTGGCGGTGTGATGCGTCTGGAACTAGCGCACTGCGTGGTTCGCTCGTGGGAGTTCGCCGACGCGGCGTCGGTCCCGAGCCATGCCAGCAATCGCCGTATCTGGCTGAACCTGCGCGATCGGTTTCCGCATCCCTACAGCCCGAGTGACAGCGAGCGGTTCATCCGCCATGTGCGCGGCAGCGCCGTCGAGACGAACTTCGCGATCGAGGTCGACGGCGAGGCGGCGGGCGGCATCGGCTTCATGCTGCAGCAGGATGTGGAGCGGATCTCGGCGGAGATTGGCTACTGGCTGGGCGAGCGCCACTGGGGCCGTGGCATCTGCACCGACGCGTTGGTGGCCATCACGCATTACGCGCTGGCGCAGCACGAGCTGTCGCGGATCTACGCGCTGCCGTTCGCGCACAACCTCGCGTCGTGCCGGGTGCTCGAGAAGGCCGGCTACACGCTCGAAGGGACGCTGCGGCGCAGCGCTATCAAGGACGGCCAGATCTGCGACCAGCGACTCTACGCCTACGTCCATTCCGGTCTGGGTTCGAGCGCAATCCGCGGATAGCATGAACGTCGGAACGCGCGCTACAACAGGCGCATGAAGGCATTGGCTACCACTCACGACCCGCAGACGACCGACAACGCCAGCGACAAGCGCTGGGCACTCGTGTGCGCCCGCGACCGCTCCGCCGATGGCCGCTTCGTCTACGCCGTCAGCTCGACCGGCATCTTCTGCCGGCCGTCCTGCCCAAGCCGGCGTCCGCGGCCCGAACGCGTCCGCTTCTACGACTCGACCGACGCCGCGCAGCAGGCCGGGTTCCGTGCCTGCCTGCGTTGTCGTCCGCTCGAGGCCGCCGCCGACCCCTGGGTGGCGCGAATCGAACGGGCGTGCCGCGATATCGCGCGCGCCGCCGCACCGCCGCCGCTCGCCACGCTTGCGCGCCGAGCTGGCAGCAGTCCGTACCACTTCCTTCGCAACTTCAAGCGCATCGTCGGCGTCACGCCCCGTGCCTTTGCCGAGACCCGCCGCTTCGAAAGCGTAAAACGCCACCTGCGCGCCGACGGCAACGTGACCACGGCGATCTTCGACGCCGGCTTCGCGTCGAGCAGTCGCTTCTACGAGGGAGCGGCGGCCAGGCTGGCGATGACCCCATCCGCCTATCGTGCCGGTGGCGCTGGCGAGACAATCCAATACGCGACGGCCGCGTCGCCACTCGGCCGCGTGCTGATTGCCGCGACCGGCCGCGGCGTCTGCCGCGTGGCGCTCGGAGATGACGAGGCGGCACTGGCGGCGTCGCTTCGAGCGGAGTACCCGCGGGCCGAGGTCGAGAAGGCACAGGCCGTGCTGCGCGCCACCCTCGCGCAGGTGACCGAGTACCTGGCCGGGAAACGCCCTGATCTCGACCTTCCACTGGACGTGCGGGCCACCGCCTTTCAGCGGCAGGTCTGGGAGGCGCTGAAAGCCATTCCTTCAGGCGAAACCCGCACCTATGGAGAGGTGGCGCGCGCGGTAGGCCGCCCCACGGCGTCGCGCGCCGTCGCCCGCGCGTGCGCGTCGAACCCGGTGGCGCTGGTCGTTCCGTGTCACCGGGTTGTTCCGGCGGCTGGCGGTGCGGGCGGCTACCGCTGGGGCCGTGAGCGCAAGGCGCGGTTGCTGGCACGCGAGCGGAACGGGCGGCGATGACAGGATCGGCTCGTTCTCAGCGGAGCTGAAGGTCCGCGGCTACGCCACGCCGAACCGAAAACCACCGTAGAATCCGCGGCATGCGCCCCGTGTACGGCCGCTCGCCCTGGATCGACCGCGCTGCGCGGTCGCGTGTACCTGCCCACCCGAAGGCACGCGGCGACTACGCGGTTGACGTGGCGATCGTCGGCGGCGGGCTGGTGGGGTGCGCAACCGCCTACGCCTTCGCGGCTGCGGGTGTGACGACGGCGTTGTTCGAAGCCGAGCGTGTGGGACAGGGGAGTTCCGGGGCCTCGAGCGGGTGGATCACCGACGAACCGGCCTCCGGGTTCGTCGAACTCGACGCGGCGCTCGGCCGCCGCGCCGCGCGTCAGGTGTGGCAGGGCTGGCACCGTGCGTCGCTCGACTTCGCCGGGCTCGTCCGTCGGCTCGGGATCCGGTGTCACGACGAAGCCCGCCCGTCGCTGCTGGTGGCGCGTTCGGCGGCGCAGGCGTTGGTTCTGGCGCGCGAGCAGAAGCTGCGCGCGGCAGCGGGGCTCGACTTCGCAGGGCTGGCCGCGCGCTCACTCGAGTCCACCGTGGGGTTTCCGGCCGTGGCGGCACTGTGCTCGCCGCACGGCACGCTGGTCGATCCGTTCCTGCTGACGCACGGCCTCGCGGCGGCGGCCGCAAAGCACGGCGCGGCGCTCTTCGAGCGCTCGCCGGTGACGAAGACCGCCTCGTCGAAGGACGGCTGTATCGTTACGCTGGACGCCGCCCTGGTGCGAGCCCGGCACGTGGTGATCGCCACCGGTGCGGTGCCGTCGTGGACCCGGCCGCTTGCCCGTCACGTCCGGCGACGCCGCACCTTCATCGTGCAGACCGAACCGATCCCCGCCCCCCTGCGAAAGTCTCTGGGCACGCGCGATCATCTGCTGCGCGATCTGGCCAAACCGGCGCACCGCATCTGGTGGAGCGCCGACCACCGCCTCCTCGTCAGCGGCGCCGACGCGGACGATGTGCCTGCGAGGTTGCGCGACGCGATGGTGGTGCAACGAACGGGACAGCTCATGTACGAACTCTCCACCTTCTATCCGGCGATCTCCGGCCTTCAGCCTGAGTACGGGTGGGACGCTGCATACAGTGCCACGCGGCTCGGTCTGCCCATTGCCGGTCCGCACCGTAACTATCCGAATCACACGTTCGCCTTCGGCGGCGCGAGCCCGTCGCTGACCGGGGCCTGGCTCGCCAGTCGCGTGCTGCTGCGGCACTATACGGGAGAGGTGCTGCCGGACGACCTGCACCTCGGCTTCACGCGCTGATCCAAAATCCCGATTCGCGCTGTCATTCCCTTGCATCTCAACGTCGTACACCCCTGTCGGGCGGATGCCGCCACCGGCGGTCGTCTGCCTTCGGGAGGTATACTCGGGCGTCAGCTCTTCAAACCCAATAAGGAGTCGAGAATGCTCCGTAAGATTGTCTTCGCGATCGCTCTCGCGCTATCAGCGGGACCCGCGTTCGCGCAGTCCCAGGCGGCCAACGGCACCATCGAAGGCACCGTCGCCGACTCGTCGGGCGGCGTGCTGCCCGGCGTCACCGTTACCGTCAACAACGTCGACACCGGCCTCCAAAGGTCGCTCGTGACCAACATCGACGGGCAGTACCGCGGCTTGCTGCTGCCGCTCGGTCAGTACAAGGTTGTGGCCGAACTGCAGGGCTTCAAGAAGTCCGAGCAGACCGGCATTGCGTTGCGCGCCGGCGACACCGCCACCATCAACTTCTCGCTCGAGGTCGGCACGGTCAGTGAGACGGTGACGGTTACTGCCGAGGCGCCAATCGCCCAGCCCGGCAAGATCGACCTCGGCCGGACGATTGGCGACACCGAACTGCACAACCTGCCGCTGCCGTCGCGCAACCCGTACAATTTTGCGTTCCTCCAGGCCAACGTCACCGGTTACGAGAACACCGAATTCGGCGTGCCGCGTATCAACGCCAACGGCACGCAGATGCGCACCAACTATCAGCTCGACGGCAACACCAACACCGAGAAGGACCGGGCGGGTCTTCGCCTGCTGCCCATCTCGGAGGTGCTCGTCCGTGAAGTGAAGGTGGTGACCAACGGCTTCGCGCCAGAATTCGGCCAGACGACCGGCATGGTCTACAACGCCATTACCCAGTCGGGCACGAACAAGTTCACCGGGTCGGCGAGCTACCGCTTCAAGCGCAACAGCATGTCGACCGCGCCGTTCTTCCTGGCTGCCGGCGCGCGCAAGCCCGACACCGAGGCCGACAACGTGACGGCGGCCCTGGGTGGTCCGCTGGTGAAGGACAAGGCGTTCTTCTTCGGCGCGTACGAGTACGTGAACCGCAGCCTCATCACCGGCGGCAACATCATCTCGGTGAAGCCGACCGACGCCCAGGCACTCGGCATCACGCTCCCCGCCAGCGGCGTCATCCCGGCGAACCAGTCGGTGCCGTTTGCCTTCGGCAAGGTCGACTACCAGGTGGCCCCGAGCACGCTGCTCACCGGCCGCTACTTCTTCTTCCAGAACCTGTCGCTCTCGAACATCGGCGGCGGCCTCACCACCACTGACCGCGCCACCGACTTCCACGACAAGATGGGTTCGGCCGCCTTCCAGGCAAACTCGACCATCGGTGCCAGCAAGCTGAACGAGTTCCGCTACCAGTTCGCGCAGCGCCATCAGTTCCGCACCATCGGCACCGGCGTGGCCGGACCGGCCATCACGGTCAGCGGTATCGCGCAGTTCGGCGGTCCGCGCATCGGCGACGGCAACTCGGTCGGGTTCAACTTCACGCAGCGCATCCACCAGGTGATCGACAACGTCACCTGGGTGAAGGGGTCGCACGCGCTGAAGGTCGGCTTCGACGTGCAGTTCATCGGCGACGAACGGGTGCAGGGCGACAATTTCCAGTACACGTTCCCGACGATCGACTCGTACCTGGCGGCCAAGAGCGGCGCCAACCCGTACGGCTACACCACCCTGCAGCAGACGTTCGGCACGCTGAACATCGACTACAACTCGCGCTTCTATGGCTTCTTCCTGCAGGACGACTGGCAGGTGACGCCGCGCTTGAAGCTGCTCTATGGCCTGCGCTACGACGTGTTCGACGTGCCGGCGGTGCGTAACTACGCGCAGAACATCTACAACGGCAACGAGTTCGCCATCGACAAGAACAACTGGGGGCCGCGTGTCGGCCTGGCCTGGACGCTGGACGACTCCGGCCAGACCGTTGTGCGCGCCTCGATGGGCCGCATGTTCGAGCCGCCGCTGATCGACTTCTACGACAACGCCATCCTGAACAACGGCGATCCGCTGCGTTACAACGTGTCGGTCTCGGGTTCGGCGGTCGGCGCTCCGGCGTTCCCAACCAGCCTGGCCAGTGCACCTGCCGGCTTCGCGCTGCCGCGCCAGAGCCTGACGTCTGTCGACCCCGCCTTCAAGACCCAGGAAGCGTGGCTCAGCAACGTGCAGGTTGAGCGCGCCCTCGGCCCCAACTACTCGGTGTCGGTCGGCTACGTCAACGCCATCGGCCGCAAGATGCCGGTGCTCATCGACGTGAACCTCATTCCGACCGGCGCGACGCTGGCCGATGGCCGGCTGGTCTACTCGACGACGGTGAGCGCGGCTACCCGCGTGAACCCGCTCTTCGACCACGTGAACCAGTTCCAGTCGATCGGTGAGTCGGCCTACAACGCGTTCACGGCCACCCTGACCAAGCGCATGCAGAAGGGCTTCCAGGCCCAGGCCACCTACACGTTGGCGCGCGGCGTCGACAACGCCCCGCTGACCGGCACCTACGTGGTCGGCAGCGGCGACGATCGCCTGTCAGATCCGACGAACCTCGATCGTGACAAGGGTGTCACGCCGTTCAACCAGGTGCACACGCTGTCGGTCTCGACGGTGTACCAGCCGACGTTCTCGGGCGACGGCATCGGTGCCTACCTCGCGAACCACAACCAGTTCGGCATCATCGTCCAGGCGAACAGCGGTCTGCCGTTCAACATCCGGTCGAACCGCGACCTGAACGGCGACGGCGTGAACAACGATCGTCCGCTCGGCGTCGAGCGCAACGCCGGCCGGCTTGACACGGTGTTCAACGTCGACGTCCGCTATTCGCGCTATCTCCCGCTCATGGGCCGAACGAAGGGCGAGCTATTCGTGGAGGCGAAGAATCTCTTCAACCGCCAGAACATCGCCGGTGTCACCCGCGTCGTCGCCACGGACGTCGCCGGCAACGCGACGGTGGACATCAGCAACGTCACGGCAACCGGCACGCTGGGCCAGCCGTTCACCGGCACCTCCGGCTACGACCAGCGCATTGCGCAGGTCGGCGTCAAGGTGAGCTTCTAACTTCAAGGGCGGGTGGGGCAGGTGGGGCAGGCAGGGCAGGTAGGTCTCAATCGAGGGCCTTCGGCTCTTGCCTGTCTCCCCGCCGTCCCCGCCCGCCCGACCCGCCCGACCCGCCTCTCCCGCCCCTCCAGCCCGAAGGTTCACTGAAATGAAACGCCTCCTGTTCGTCCTGCTTGCCGTGGGGTGCATCGGCATCTCCGTCCCGACCGCGCAGATGCGCGTCACGCCGATCGACGAGATACAGGGGCACGCCGCGCTCGGACTGTCGCTGCGTCATCTCGGCAACGCCGGCATCTTCATGATGGCGACGGCGCACCCCGACGACGAGAACAACGGGCTGCTGGTGATGCTCAACCGCGGTGAGGGCTACCGGACGACGCTCGTCACCGCGACGCGCGGCAACGGCGGCCAGAACGAGATCGGCCCCGAGATCTTCGAGGCGCTGGGCGTGCTGCGCACCGAGGAACTGGCGGCGCTGCACCGCTTCGACGCAGCCGAGCAGTACTTCACGCGCGCCGTCGACTTCGGTTTCTCGTTCAGCGTCGAGGAAACCTTCGAGAAGTGGGGGCACGACGAGGTGCTGGGCGACTTCGTGCGCATGATCCGGACGATCCGCCCTGATGTCATCACCGGGCTCAGCCCGACCGGCGTCGGCGGCGGTCAGCACCACCAGGCGTCGGCGCGCATCGCGCGCGAAGCCTTCACGATTGCCGGCGACCCGACGAAGTACCCCGAGCAGATTCGCGAGGGGCTGCGTCCGTGGCAGCCGAAGAAGATCTACTTCATGACCGGGTTCGGCGGTCCCTCCGACCCGAACGCCGAGAAGCCGGCGCACACGCTGGCGATCACGCTTTCGACCTACGACCCGCTGCTCGGCAAGACCTACGCGGAGATCGGCACCGAGGCGCGCAGCATGCACAAGTGCCAGGGCATGGCGCAGCTGCTGTCGCTGCCGGGGCCGCTATCCTCCGCCTATTGGATGGCCGAATCTGCGATCCCGGGGCAGCTGGACCGCGATGAACGAGGCCTCTTCGATGCGATCGATTCGTCGCTTCCCGGCCTCGCGCAGTATGCCGGCGGTCAGGCGCCACCGGAGCTGGTCAGCGGCCTTGCCGCGATCGACACGGCCTCGAAGGCGGCCCAGCGCGCCTTCGACGCCGACAACGATGGGGCGGTGCTGGCGCCGCTCACGACGGGCCTGCGCGCGGTGCGTGCGCTGCGCGCCCAGCTGAAGACGATGAGCGCGGTCGGCGACCAGGGCCGCTTCGAGATCGACTATCGCCTCGGGCAGAAGGAGCGCGAGTTCCAGGAGTCGATCCTGCTGGCGAATTTCGTTCGCGTCGAGGTGCTCGCCGACGACGGGTTGGTGGTGCCTGGGCAGGCGGTGAAGGTGACGACCGTGGTGGCAAACCGCGGCGTGGCCGAGGTCACCGTGAAGCAGGTGGCCTACACCGGCTTCGAGGCACCGGGCGCGTGCACGCTGACCGAAGTGGCGTCCGCGAATATCTTCGGCCAGATGGGCGTGCCGGGCAGCGGCCGCGGCGGCCAGACGCCGCCCACCCGTCCGCTCTCGACGCTGAAGAAGGATCAGGTGGCGCAGTGCGCACCGTCGATGACCGTTCCTTTGTCAGCGCGCGCTACTGAACCGTACTGGCACCGCGCCGGCGACGCCGGCCGCTACACGTTCGACGCCGATGCGCCGTTCGGGCTGCCGTACCGGCCGTCGCCGTTCCGCGCCTCGGTGACGCTCACCGTCGGCAACGGCGCCGATGCGGTCGACGTCGTCGAGTCGATGCCGGTGCGCTACCGCTACGAAGGGAACATCTTCAGCGGCGAGAAGCGGGCCGAACTGCTGGTAGTGCCGGCGGCGTCCGTGCGCGTGTCGCCGGAGATTGCCATCATTCCCTCGGCGTCGCTGCGCGCGCGGGCAACGGCCGCCTCGGCGCGGACCGCGGCGCCGACCGGTCGCGAAGTGCGCGTCACGGTCGTGAACGATGCGAAGGGCGCCACCGAGAGCACGGTGAAACTCGACCTGCCGCAGGGGTGGACGTCGCGCCCGGCGCAGGACACGGTGAAGTTCACGCGTGAAGACGAGACGCAGACCGTGCGCTTCGAGGTGCGTCCGGCCGCCACGGCGGCCGCCGGCGAGTACCGCGTGAAAGCGGTGGTCACTTCGGGCGGCGCCTCGTTCGGGCGCGGCTACCAGGTGATTGAGTACCCGCACATCCGCCGTGCGCACATCTACCGCGAGGCGGAAGTGGTGCTGAAGGTGATCGACGTGAAGGTGGCGCCGAACCTGAAGGTCGGCTACATCATGGGTGTCGGCGATGAAGTGCCGCCTGCGCTCGAGCAGCTCGGGCTGAACGTCGAGATGCTCGACGCCGACGACCTGGCGTGGGGCGACCTCTCGCGGT
Organism: Acidobacteriota bacterium; assembly: GCA_043743165.1. Lineage (GTDB taxonomy): Bacteria > Acidobacteriota > Vicinamibacteria > Vicinamibacterales > CAVVIG01 > CAVVIG01. The sequence continues at coordinate 96,016 of JAYTXA010000066.1, read as the reverse complement.
TCACGACCATCTTCACCGGTGTGCGTGCCTACGAGCGCCGCGCCGACCTGCGCGCCAACAATAGCCGCCTGCTCGACTACGTGCAGAAGGGCGGCACGCTCATCGTGCAGTACAACAAATTCGAGTTCAACCAGGCGCAGTACGGTCCATATCCCGCCCGCGTGAGCTCGGAGCGGGTCACCGATGAATACGCGCCGGTGCGACAGCTCGACCGCGACAGCCCGCTGTTCTACACGCCCAACCGTATCGACGCCGGCACCTGGAAGGGTTGGGTCCAGGAGCGCGGACTCTACTTCCTCGGTGAACGTGACCCGCGCTACAAGGACCTGATCGCGCTCGACGAACCGTTCGCCTACAACAAGGGCGAGAAGAAGGGCGCGCTGGTCGAGGCGCAGTACGGCAAGGGACGCTGGGTGTACGTGGGCCTTGGCCTGTGGCGCGAACTGCCGGCCGGCGTCGACGGCGCCTACCAGTTGCTGGCCAATCTGGTCAGCCTGAGCGCGGTGCCGCCGAAGGCCGACGGCGCGACCGCCCCGGCTGCAACCGCGCCCCGCTGAGTCGTTCCGTCTGACCTGCGACCGGGTGACCTTCCGCCGGCGGCCCGGTCTAATTACACCGAATCGTCCGTTCGATAGAGTCTTGTGGCGTCAGCCGATAAGTAGTCTTGCCGTGGTCTCAGCCCGGGGCTACGATGAGCCGTCTCGAACCGTCTTCAGGAATCACGTTCATGGCCTACGTACTCGACCCGAAGATCGAACACCTGTTGCGTCGCACCGGCTGTGGCGCGAGGCAGGACGAGCTCGATGTGTACCGCGCGCAGTCGTTCGGCGGCGCCCTGACGCGCCTGCTCGAGTACGAACGCATCCCCGACGATGTGGACCAGAAGATTGGCCAGCCCGGATACGTCGGCGTGACGACGCGCGGGCAGTTCGCACCGAACAGCGTGCTGGCCGATGCCCGCCAGCGGTGGCTGTTTCGACTCGTGCACACGGACCGGCCGCTGCAAGAGAAGATGACGCTTTTCTGGCACAACCACTTTGCCACCGGCTACTCCAAGGTTGCCGGCATCGTCGGCACGGTGGAGGCGACGCGCTATATGGCGTCGAAGGCGTCGGAGGATGTGGCGCAGGTGCGTGGGCAGATCGAGCTGTTTCGCGACATGGCGCTCGGGAACTTCCGCGACCTGCTGGTGGCTGTGGCGAAGGACACCGCCATGCTGTTCTGGCTTGACGGCTACCAGAACACGCGGACCAAGCCGCAGGAAAACTTCGGCCGCGAAATCATGGAGCTGTTCACGATGGGCGTCGGGAATTACACCGAGCCCGACGTGTACGCGGCGGCGCGGGTGTTCAGCGGCTGGAACCTGGCGCGGCCTGGCAGTGTGGCCGACAACTCGCAGCGGTACGTGTTTGTCTACAACGCGAACCAGCACGACGTGGCCGCCAAGACGTTCAGCTTCCCCATCTACCCAGACGGCGGTAAGACAATTCCGGCACGTGCGGCCGCGGACGGGCAGCAGGACGGACTCGACCTGATCGAGGCGCTGGCGCGCAACCCGGAGACACCGCGGTATCTGGGAAGCAAGTTGTATCGGTTCTTCGTGTCCGAGGTGGGAGACATCCCGGAGTCGTTCCTCGCGGATGTCTCGAGTGCGTACTTCCGCAGCGGCTACGACATGAAGACCGTGATGCGCACGGTATTGACGTCGCGCGAGTTCGGCGACCGCGACAACATGTTCAGGCGCTACTCGTGGCCGGTGGAGTTCGTGGTGCGGGCGATGAAGGACATCGGCTGGAACGGCTTCTCGGTCGACACCGCGCTGACGCCGCTCGGCAACATGGGACAGAACCTGTTCGATCCACCGGATGTCGCCGGCTGGGATCTGGGCAAGTCGTGGTTCTCGACCGGGTCGATGCTGGCGCGCATGAACTTCGTGTCGAGCCTTGCCGGGAACCAGCGGTTCAACCTCGCGGCGGCGGCGCGCAACGACGCGGCAACACCCGAGGCGCTGCTCACGTTCGTGCTCGATGCGCTGAAGACGCCGGTGCACGACCCGGTGGTGACCGGTGCGTTCTCCGACTACCTGCGTGCGACCGGTGCCTGGACCGGCGCGACTGCGCAGTTGCAGCAGAAAGTGCCAGGGCTCGTGCATCTCGTGGCCAGCACGCCGGAGTATCAATTCGTATGACGATCACCAGGCGTCAATTCTTCCAGGGCGGCATCGCCGCCTTCACCGTCACCTACGCGGCGCCGGAGCTGCTGAGTGAGATCGCGCTCGCGCAGGGAGCGACGTCGCGCAATCTGGTGGTGCTGAACCTGAGCGGCGGCAACGACTCGCTCAGCATGCTCATTCCCTACAACGATCCGTTCTACCACTCGCGGCGGCCTACCATTGCCGTGCCCGCCGGGAACGTGCTGCAGGTCGGCACCGATTCGTCGAGGGTGGCGCTCGGCCTGCATCCGCGGCTCACCGGCTTGAAGCAGATATTCGATCGCGGCCGGCTCGCGCTGATCCAGCGCACCGGCTACCCGAACCAGTCGCGCTCGCACTTCCTCGGCACCGACATCTGGTCGTCGGCGAACCCGGCGAATCCGGCGACCGACGGCTGGGTGGGGCGGTATCTCGACTCGTTGCCGTCACCGGTCGATGCGCTGACCGGCTGGAACACCACGCGTGACCTGCCGCGCGTGCTGCAGGCCAGCAAGGTGTCGGTGCCGGCCATTCCCAGCCCTTCGACCTATGCGTTGGCCAGCCCGAACACGGGGGCCGACGCGCTGGCGAGCCGGGCCGCGGCGGTGCGCATCAGTTCGCATGTGCCGGTGGACCGGCCAGAGCTGGCGTTTGTCTACGGCAACGCGAGGCAGGCCATGAGCACGCTCGACCGAGTGGCGACCGTTGGCACCTATACCGGCACGACCGCGTATCCGAACTCCGGTCTCGGCCAGGCGTTGAAGGCGGTGGCCGGCTCGATGGTGCGCGGCATCGGCACGAAGGTGTTCTACGTGACGACCGGCGGCTTCGACACGCATGCCGGCCAGAACCCGAACCAGGCCAACGGCAGCTACACGAACCTGATGGCGACGATGAACGATGCGCTGCTGGCCTTCTACAACGACCTCACGAACCAGGGGTTGCTTGGCGACACGCTCGTGCTGTCGTTCTCGGAGTTCGGCCGTCGCATCTCGGAGAACGGCAGCAACGGCACCGACCACGGCGCCGCGTCGGTGATGCTGGCGATGGGTGGCCGTGTGAACGGCGGACTCTACGGCACCGCGCCGAACCTGAATCTCGACACCGCGAATCCGACGCTCGAGAACAGTGCCGGCGACGTGCGCTTCGAAACCGACTTCCGCTCGGTGTATGCCCGGGTGATCGACTCGTGGCTCGGGGCCGACTCGCGCGCCATCCTCGGCGCCGACTTCCGCAACGCCGGGCTGACGTTCGTGTAACAGGCCGGGAGGGGCGGGAAAGGCGGGAGGGACTGCGTGGCGTACGTAGTGCCCGGCTTCAGCCGGGCGTGGTCCGGTCCGCCTGAAGGCGGACACTACGTCAATCCCGCCCCGCCCGCCCTCCCTACCTCCCGTGATGCAGCGCTGCGTCGAGCGCGAGCGACAGCAGCGGATAGGTGAAGGTGAATCCCAGCTGCTGCGCCTTGACCGGCGTGGCGCGCTGGCCGCTGAGCAGCAGTGCGTCGGCCATTTCGCCGAGCAGGAGTCGCAGGGCCAGCCCCGGCACCGGGATATACGTCGGTCGGCCGAGCGCCCGTCCGAGTTCCGCCGTGAACTCGGCATTGGTCACCGGCGTCGGCGCGGTGGCATTCACCGCACCGACCGCATCGGACGCCTCGATCAGGAAGCGCACGAGCTTCACCCAATCCGTACGGTGGATCCACGGCCAGTACTGCCGTCCACTTCCCAGGCGGCCGCCGAGGCCGAGCCGGAAGGGGGGCAACATCGACTGCAGCGCGCCGCCGTCGTGCGCGAGCACCAATCCGGTCCGCAGGCACACCACCCGCGTTCCCGCCGAACTGGCAGCCACGGCCTGCCCCTCCCAGCGCCGGCACACACCGGCGAGGAAGTCGTGCCCGGCTCCGGTCTCTTCCGTCACAACCTCGCTGCCGCAGGCGCCGTAGAAGCCGACCGCCGACCCGCTGATGAAGACGGGTGGCGGCGCCGCGGCCTCGGTGATGGCGGTGGCCAGGCGCCGTGTGGCGGTGACACGGCTGTCCTCGATGCGCCGCTTCTGCGCCGCGCTCCAGCGATGGCCGCCGATCGGCTCGCCCGCCAGGTTGATGACCGCGCCGGCGCCGTCGAGCTCCGCGGCCCACGGACTCAGCGCCCGGTCCAGGTCCCAGGTGACGCCTCGCGTCCCGTCGGGCGTACGGGTCTGCCCTGGCCGCGTCAAAACCACCACCTCGTGGCCGTCACCAACCAGGGCCGCGCAGAGGGGACGTCCGAGGAAGCCGGTGCCGCCGGCAATGACAATCTTCATGGGTGTGGTGTAGAGTCAGCCTTAGTTAACTAAACGGTTAGTTTCAATGCCACGTCCTGCGCGTGTCTCGCCCGATCGCATCCTGGCCGCCGCCGCCGCCGAGTTCTCGGAGCGCGGTTACGCCGGCGCCCGCGTCGATCGCATCGCTCGCCGCGCCCGCGTCAACAAGGCGATGTTGTACTACCACTTCGCCAGCAAGCAGAGACTCTATCGCACGCTGCTCCGCCAAACCTTCGGCGCCATTGCCGCCCAGTTGCAGGCGATTGCCGCGGCCCAGACGCTCGAGCCAGCCGGCAAGCTCGACGCCGCGGTGGCCGCCCTGGCGGCACACATCGAAGCCCACAGCTACTTCCCCTCCATCATGCTCCGGGAAGTGGCCGACGGCGGCACCCATCTCGACCCCGAAACCCTGGCCGCCCTGGCCGCGGTGCCGAAGGCGTTCGCAGCCATTCTGCGGCCCGGCATCGCGGCGGGCGCGTTTCGGGATATGCACCCGGTCGCCGCCTACTTCACCACGATTGCCCCGATCCTGATGTTCGTGGCGAGCAGTCCCGTGCGCAAGCAGCTTGCGTCGCGCCAGATCGCGCAGTTGCCCGGACCGCCGCTGGCCACCGACACCTTCCTGGCCGATCTCACCACCTCCCTGCAGCGCGCCTTCGCCGCCGCGCCGGTCCGACAGAAACGCTCATGATGAAAGACTGCCTCCGTTCACCGCTCGGTTCATCCCTGCTCTTTGCCTCGCTGCTCTCGGGCGTCGCGGCCTGCGCCACACCGCCGCCCACCGATCGCGTCCGCGTGTCGGGCCAGATCGAGGCGACCGAGGTGCAGGTGGCCTCGCAGGTGCCAGGCCGCCTGCTCGAACGCCGCGTCACTGAAGGGCAGCACGTGGCCAAGGGCGACGTCATCGCGGTGCTCGATACCGCCGACGCCGAACTGGCGCTGGCGCGGGCGCGCGCCGAGCAAGCCCAGGCCGAGGCGCAGTTGCGCGTGGTGCAGGCCCCGGCCCGCATCGAGGACGTACGGCAGGCCGAAGCACAGGTGGCGGCGTCGCAGGCCGACGTCACCCCCGCCGACGCCGAACTCGCCGCCGCGGAGGTGGACGTGCAGCGGTTCGAGCAGTTGCTGGCCTCGAACTCCGGCTCGCGCAAGCAGCGCGACGATGCGGTGGCGCGGCGGAACGTGGCGAGCGAGCGGGTTCAGGCGTCACGCGAACGCGTGCGCGTGGCACAAGAGGGTGTGGCGCGCGTGAAGGCCGGCGCCAGACGCGAAGATGTGGCGGCGGCACGTTCGCGCATCGACATCACGCTGGCGCAGATCGCCACGCTGCAGAAAGCGGTGGCTGACGCCACCATCGCCGCCCCCACAACGGGCATCGTCACCACCACGGTCGCCGACGAAGGCGAACTTATCCAGCCGCGTGCCCCCATTGTCGTGATCACCGACCTCGATCATGCGTGGGCCAATGTGTATGTGGACGAACCAGTGGTGCCGCGGCTGCGCGTCGGTGACAAGGCGACGCTGTTCACCGATGCCGGCGGCGCAAGCATCGCCGGCACCATCAGCGCCATCGCGGAACGCGCGGAGTTCACGCCGCGCAACGTGCAGACGGCCGACGATCGGTCGAAGCTGGTCTACCGGGTGAAGGTCGCGGTCGACAACACCAACGGCGTCCTCAAGGCCGGCATGCCGGTGGAAGCGGAGATCGTCTTTGTCCGCTGACGCCGTCGTCCTCGACCGGGTGTCGCGGAGCTACGGCGCGGTGCAGGCGGTGAAGGAGCTGTCTTTCTCGATCCGGACCGGCGAGATGTTCGGGTTGATCGGGCCGGACGGCGCGGGCAAGACAACGACCATTCGCATGATCTGCGGCCTGCTGCACGCCGATGCCGGCTCGATTCGCGTGCTCGGCCTCGATCCCGCAAGGCAGCACCGCGAAGTGACCCACTCCGTCGGCTACCTGTCACAGCGCTTCAGCCTCTACGCCGACCTCAGCATCAACGAGAACATCGCCTTCTTCGCAGAAATCCACGGCATGCGCGATTACCACGCCACGCGCCAGCGCCTGCTCGAGCTGACACAGCTGACACCGTTCGGCAACCGGCTGGCCGGGCAGTTGTCCGGCGGCATGAAGCAGAAGCTCGCATTGGCCTGCACGCTCATTCACCAGCCGCGGGTGATTGTGCTCGACGAGCCGACGACCGGCGTCGACCCGGTCTCGCGCCGGGAGTTCTGGAAGCTGCTGTCCGAGTTTCTCTCGCAGGGCATCACCATCCTGATGTCGACGCCGTATCTGGACGAGGCCGAACGCTGCTCGCGCGTCGCCCTGCTGCACCAGGGGCAGTTGCTGGCACTCGACACGCCAGGCGCCTTGCAGCAGACGCTGCCGGGGTCGCTGTTCGAGGTGATCGCACCCGACCATCGGCGCGCGGTGGCGGCGCTGCGCCAGTTCCCAGGCGTGTCGAACGTCCAGACGTTCGGCGAGCGCGCACATGTGCAAATGACCCAGGCGTCCGGCGAGGGGGTGGCGCAACTTGGCGTCTACCTGCGCAATGCCGGGATCGATGTCACCACCGTTCGACAGGTGCCGCCGTCGCTCGAAGACGTGTTCGTCACCCGGCTCGGAGAGCTGCAGTCATGACCAGCAGATCGACCATGCACGTGTTCGTGATCGGCCTCTTGCTGTGGCCAGGCGTCGCGGGCGCGCAAGGCGCGCCGGCGACGCCGGTTGCGCTCTCGCTCGACGACGCGGTGACGCGGGCGGTTGACGCCAGCCATCGCCTCGCCGAAGCCCGCGCACGTGGCGACGCTGCGGCGGCCGTCGTCGGCTCGCGTCGCGCGCCGGCGCTGCCACAGGTGACGGCCGTGGCCGGCTACACGCGGACGAACCACGTGGACGAGTTCGGCATTCTGCTACCGAACAATCAGCTCCGGGTCATCTACCCGGACATTCCCGACAACTACCGGTCGCGGCTCGATGTGCAGTGGCCGCTCTACACCGCCGGCCGCCTCGACGCGCTCGAGGCGGCGGCCCAACGCGAGCAGAACGCCACGTCTCGCGACCTCGATGCCGTGTCGGCCGACGTGCGGCTCGATGCCACGCGCGCCTTCTGGAGCCTCGTCGTGGCGAGGGAGAACCTGCGGGTGCTGACCGAGTCACTGGCACGCATGACCGCGCACGTGCGCGACGTCCACAATCAGTTCGAGGCCGGGCTCGTGCCGCCCAACGAGGAGCTGACGGCTCGCGCCCAGGAAGCACGTCAGCGCATGCTGAGCATTCAGTCGCGCACCGTACGCGCGAACGCCGAGGCCGACCTCGCGCGCCTCGTCGGGCTGGCGCCGGGCACGTCAATCGATGTGTCAGCGTCGCTGCTGTCGCCAGAGGTGGTCGATTCGTTCGCGGCGCTGGTCGCTGTCGCCAGGCAAAACCGGCCCGAACGGCACGCGCTCGAGGAGAGGGTTGCGGCGGCCGAGTCGCGGGTGCGCGCCGCGGACGCCGGACGGAAACCGATCGTTGCGGTGGCCGGCGGCGTCGACTACGCGCGGCCGAACCCGCGCATCTTTCCGCGGCTGGGCGAGTGGCGCGAGTCGTGGGACGCCAGCGTGAACGTCAGCTGGTCGCTGTTCGACGGCGGCCGCACGAAGGCGGAGACCGCCGAGGCGTCGGCCGGTGTGCGCCTGGTGCATGCCCGCCTGGCGGAGTTCGACTCGCTGGTGGCGCTCGAGATCCGGCAGCGCCTGTCGGAACTCGAGTCGAGCCGTGCGGCACTCGACGCAGCCGACGTGGCCGTCGAGGCCGCCACCGAAGCCCGCCGCGTTGTCGGCGATCGCTTCGCGGCCGGCGTCGCGACCAGCACCGACGTGATCGACGCGCAGGTGGCCATCCTGCAGGCGCAGTTGGACCGGACACAGGCCGTGGCGAGCGCGCGCCTGGCCGAGGCCCGCTTGAATCGAGCCGTCGGCAGATGAACGCCATCACCGTCAGCAACCTCACGCGCGTCTTCGGCGACTTCGTCGCGGTGGACCACGTGTCGTTCGACGTGGGCAGGGGCGAGGTCTTCGGCTTCCTCGGCAGCAACGGCGCCGGCAAGTCGACCACCATCCGCATGCTGTGCGGCCTGCTGAAGCCGACCAGCGGCACCGCGCTCGTCGACGGCATCGACGTCAGCCGCGATCCCGAAGGGGTGAAGCGACGCATCGGCTACATGTCGCAGCGGTTCTCGCTGTACGAGCAGCTGACGGTCGACCAGAACATCCGCTTCTTCGGCGGCATCTACGGGCTGACCGCCGAACGGCTCGAACAGCGCCGTGCCTTCGTCATGGACATGGCCGGCCTGCACGGCCGCGAGCGCACCAAGGCGTCCGACCTCGCCGGTGGCTGGCGTCAGCGCCTCGCCCTTGGCTGCGCCATCCTGCACGAGCCGCCGATTGTCTTCCTCGATGAGCCGACGGGCGGCGTCGACCCGGTGTCGCGACGACAGTTCTGGACCCTCATCGACCAGCTCGCCGAGACCGGCATCACCGTGCTCGTCACGACGCATTATCTCGACGAAGCCGAGCACTGCCACCGCATCGCCATCATCCACGCCGGCCGCCTCGCGGCACTCGGCTCCACCACGGAGCTGAAGCGGGTGTTCGCCGGCCGCACCATCCTCGAGGTGCAGTCAAACGATCCGGTGCAGGCCATGCGCGCGCTCGACGCCATGGACGATGTGGAGAAGACCAGCGTGTTCGGCACGGCCGTCCATGCGGTGATGCGTCAGCAAACGACGACAGACGCCGCCACGCTCGGCGCCAGGCTGACCGCTGCCGGAGTGCGTGCCCGCCAGATCGAGCCGGTCGAGCCGTCGCTCGAGGACGTGTTCCAAGACGTGGTGGCGGAGGCAGGTTCCTGATGCGAAAGGCACTGAGCGTTGGACGCAAGGAGGTGCGGCAGATCCTGCGCGACCGCCAGTCGCTGATGGTGCTGCTGTTCGTGCCCGCGTTCTTCCTGCTCGTCTACGGCTACGCGCTGAACTGGGACATCCGGCACGTGCGCCTCGCCGTGGAGGACCGCGACCACACCGCGGCCAGCCGCTCCATTGTGTCGGGCTTCGTCAACTCCGGCTATTTCGATCTCGTGGCCGACGTGCGGGGCCCCGATGACATCACTCGGCTCATGAACCACGGCGCTGCGCGCGCCGTGGTGGTCATCCCGAACGGGCTGTCACGCGATCTCGCTGCTGGCCGGACGGTGCCAGTGCAGGTGCTGCTCGACGGCGACAACGCCAACACCGCCACCACCGTGATGGGCTACGCCCTGACGATCCTGCAGAGCGAGTCGGCGAAGTACCGCATGGTGCCTGGCACCATCGGCGGACCGACGGTGTCGGCCGTGCCGCGTGTCTGGTACAACCCGCAGCTGCGCAGCACGCTCTTCCTCGTGCCCGGGCTCATTGCCTACATCGTGATGATCACGTCGGTGGTGTCGACGTCGCTGTCGATTGTCCGCGAGAAGGAGCGCGGCACGATGGAGCAGGTGCGCATGGCGCCGCTCGACGCCGGCTCGTTCGTGCTCGGCAAGAGCATTCCGTATTACTTCATCTCGCTCGCCTCGGCGCTCACCATTCTCGTCGTTGCCATGCTGCTGTTCGGCTTGCCGATGCGCGGCTCGTGGCTCGTCCTGCTTGGCACCATCTCCCTCTACCTGATCGGCGCGCTCGGGCTCGGCCTGCTCGTGTCGAGCATCGCCGACACGCAGCAGGTAGCGTTCCAGGTGGCGGTGCTGGCGTCGTTCCTGCCCACGCTGATGCTTTCCGGCTTCATCTTCCCGATCGCGAGCATGCCGCCCTTTCTGCAAGGGGTTACCTACATCGTGCCGGCGCGCTACTTCCTGATCGCGCTGCGTGCCATCGTGCTGAAGGGGGCAGGGCTCGCCATCATCTGGCCGCAGTTGCTCTCGCTGGTCGCCTACTCCGGCGTCGTGCTCCTGCTCGCGTCGCTGCGGCTCCGCCGGCAGTGGAGGTGACATGCGACGCATCCGCTTCCTGATCTGGAAGGAACTGATCGAGTTACGCCAGGACCCGCGCCTGTTCGGCATCGTCGTGCTCGCGCCGATCCTGCAGCTGTTCCTGCTGGCGTATGCGGCCACCACCGACGTGCGCAACGTGCCGATCGTCGTGGCCGACGCCGATCGTTCGTCAGCCAGCCGGGAGCTGGTGAGCCGCTTCGATGCGTCGCCGAGCTTCACCGTGCTGTCGATTGTCGGCAGTCCCGACGAGATCGACGCGCCGCTCGAACGCGGCGACGCGTGGATGGCGCTCGTTGTGCCGCGCGGCTACGGCGCCGCCCTCGCGGCTGGTCAGGCGCAGACGGTGCAAATTGTGGCCGACGGCAGCGACGCCAACTCCGCCGGCGTCTCGCTGTCGTACGCCACCAGCCTCGTGGCGGCCTACGGACAGGAGATCGCCGAGCGCGCCGCCGTAGCGTCGGGCCGCGGCGATGTGCAGGTGGCCGGCATCCAGCCGGTGGTGCGCGTCTGGTTCAACCCCAGGCTCGAGAGCCGCGACTTCATGATCCCCGGCATCGTGGCGCTGCTGCTGCTGGTCATCACGACGAACCTGTCGTCGATGGGCATCGTGCGCGAAAAGGAACTGGGCACGCTCGAACAGTTGAACGTGACGCCGCTGACGCGGGCGGAGTTGGTCATCGGCAAGCTGTTGCCGTACGGCATGGTGGGGCTGATCGACGTGCCGCTCGTACTGTCGGTGGCTATTTTCTGGTTCCATATCCCGATGCGCGGCAGCTACGTCCTGCTGTTCGCCATGACACTGATCTACCTGGTGAGCACGCTCGGCCTCGGACTCTTCGTCTCCACCATCTCGAACACGCAGCAGCAGGCGATGATGACGACGACGTTCTTCTTCCTGATGCCGATGATGCTGCTGTCAGGCTTCGTCTTCCCGATCGAGAACATGCCGGCGGCGGTGCAGCCGGTCACGTATCTCATCCCGCTGCGCTATTTTCTCGTGATCCTGCGGTCGATCTTCCTGAAGGGGGTCGGCCTCGAAACGCTGTGGCCGCAGGCGCTGGCGCTTGCCGGGTGGGGCGCCGGCATCCTGATGCTGGCGATCGCCCGCTCGTCGAAGCGCTCCGCGTAGCGGAGTCTCGTGAAGGTCGTAGCTGCCCGCTACGAAGGACGAGCCGTCAGAAGATCGAGTAGACCGCCCCGATCTTCAGCATCAGCATGTCGGCGTTGATGTGTCGATGGTCGCGTCCGAGCGAACTGGACACCGTGACACCCGGCCGCGACACCATATAGCCCGCGCTTGCGTGAAGGCCGATCTTGCGCCCGAGATCGATCCAGGCCGAGAGTTCCGGCTTCACCACGAGGCCGTTCGAGGCGTCGGCGGTTACCGTGGTCGCCCCGAGCCGGCGGCGGTACGCATCGTCGAAGGTGGGCAGGAGCGTGAAGCTGTTGAACGCGTAGCCGCCAAGCAACCTGGCACTGAGCAGGGCTGGTCCCACGCGTCGTGCGTAGCCGTAGCCGCCGAGAATGGGACGCACGTGGAGCTCGCCGAATGCGGTGCCAGCCACATCGGCAATCGGCTGCTCGAGATCGGTCGAGTACCAACTGAGGCCATACTCCCATCCCCAGCTGTCCCGGCCGTGGCCGATGCGCCAGCTCAGGCCGACATCGGTGTGACCCGTTGTGCCGTCGTGCGAGGCCACCGTGGTGCCGACGTTCAGGCCCAGTGCAAAGGTGCCGTCGGTCTGCGCCGAGGACGGAGAGGCTGACCCGAGCAGCACAGCGACGGCGGCGAGTAGCCGGAAGGCGTACCGCGTCATGTACGGCTCAGTACGCAATGAGCGGGCCACGGCGCGGCTGCCGTCGTAAGATCGTGCGGCCGAGGTCGTGTCGATCAGTCCGAAGCCGTCCATCGTGTTTACGGTCCGTGTCGCCGTGGTCCTCGCGCTGCTCCTGCCGCCTCTGTGGGTGCGGCTCCTGTTCGTGCGCGACGATCGTGATGCCTACCGGCTCGTCCGCCGTTGTGCGAGGCGCGTGATGGTGTGGAGCGGCATTCAGGTCCGGGTGTCGCATCCCGAGCATCTGCCGCCCGACGGCGCGTCGATGCTCGTGTCGAACCACGTGAGCCTTGCCGACGCTGCCGTGCTCGTGGCCGCGCTGCCATTCGACGTGCGCTTCGTTGCCAACCACATCTACGCGCAGTATCCGATCCTTGGCCCGATCGTTCGCGGCGCGAGCGCCAACATCGTCAACCGCGCGTCGTGGCGCAGTCGCGCCGACAGCGGCGAGGCCATGCAGCAGGCCCTGGCGTCGGGGCGTTCGCTGCTGGTGTTCCCCGAAGGGACGACGTCGGGTTCGGGTGCGATGCTGCCGTTCAGGAGTGGGGCGTTCCGCGCCGCGGCCCGGGCCGGGCGCCCGATTGTGCCCATTGTCCTCAGCGGCACACGCGAGTTGATGCCGACGAACCGCTGGTTGCTGGCCAATGCTTCAATCGTCATCGAGGTGTTGCCGCCGGTCGCCGCTACCGATGCAACACGCGAGGGAATCGCCACCCTCACCGCACAGGCCGCAGCGGCCATTCGCGCCGCACTCGAGCAGACGTCGGCTTTACACGGGCGCACCTGAAGGTGCGCGGCTACGGCAAGAAGCAGTGCGCGGAAAGGAACTGCGGCCCCTGACGGGGAGTTCGCCCTCCCCGTCAGCGTCGGCCGCGTCGCGACCATGTTTCGCCTGAACGACATGGTTCGGATGACGACGATGGCAGGCATCAGGCGGCGCCACCCTGAATACAGCGAGCGGCAAGTCGAGTGGGCGTGGCAGAGGCTGACGCTCGGCGACGTCCTCACTCGCGAGGTGTTCCAGGGCCGTGAGCCGATCGAGCCATGACGCGCGAGGTCCGCCTTAGCATTTGCGACGGCCGAAGGTGCGCGGCTACACTCCGCTCGACGCGTAGCTGCCGACGTTCAGGTCGGCTATCTGTCAGAAGTAGTGCGCCGGCACGTCGATCAGCACCTTGCGGCGAATCAGTTCGTCGAGCGACGGCTGCGGCATGCCCGACTGCAGCGCACGAAACGCGTCCCGGTCGATGCTGACCGATTCAGGCAAATACTCGCGGCACGCGCCGTACTCGTCCTCGTAGTCGGACGAAGGGAAGCGCAGCGTCGCCTGCAACTGCCTGCCGGTATCGGTCACGTCGAACAGCGGATTGATGCGCCATTCGCCAGCGGCCGCGCGCACGGTCTGGAGCGGATGACGGTCGAACACGCCGCCAACCTTCGAGGCAATCAGCGTCAGCGCGACGTTGCCGTCGAGCGTCTCGTCCGATTCCGTGCGACTGAGGTCGAGCGCCTGTCCGGCTACTACGTCGGCAAAGAGTGCCGACTCGCCGTAGATGCGCGCCGGCGTAATCTCGAACAGGTTGCGGTAGCCGGCCGGCGTCAGCGCATTGCCGTGCGACGGGCTCCACACGAGCTGATTGTGCGTGTGGTTGATGAGCACCGTGGCGTGCGGCGAGCCGTCCACCGCGCGGAACATCTCGCCGACGAACTCACGCTTGGTCCAGATGAACATCAACGCATCGGAGCACATCGCGTAGTCGAACGAGCCGCGCGCGAACGGCAGCGCGAAGTTACCGTCGCAGCACACCGGCAGGGCGCCCGGTGCGGTGAAGCGGCGCGCCAGCCAGATCTTCGGGTAGAACAGGTCGGCCAGCACCGGTGCCGGCGACGACAGCGGCACCAGCGCGCGCGTCAGGTGGCCTGAACCGCCACAGACGTCGAGCGCCCGTCCACCGCCCCGCAGCACCGTTCCGGCCACGCTGCGGACGACGGCGTCGGCAACGATGAACGTCGGGTCGGAGAAGCGAAAGAGGAAGTAGCCGCCTTCGAACCCCGGCCCCATCGACTCGACGATGTCCTTGTAGGTGGAAGCAGGTGAGGCGATCGCCGCCTCGAACCGTTCCGCCTGCGCATCGTCGTCGAGCCCCACCATCGCGCGCAGCGCCAGTTCCGGGGTGCCGGCCTCGATCCGCTCACGCGCCGCGTTCGACGCTGGGTGGAGATGCATCACTGGGATGCCGTCGACCACCGGGAACACGCAGCACTGGCAGCCGACGATGCCGTCCGAGATCGTGTCGGCGTCGGCGCGATGGAAGAGCGAGGTGACGAGTTCGAGCCGCCCGCCGCAGTACGGACAGCGCAGGATTTCCAGGAGGTCTACGTGCATAGCTGCTCCAGGACGGTGCCGGGACGTCCCGGGATATCCGCCCGTCGAAAGAACTCCGTGCCAAGCCAGCGGCGCGCGTCGGCGTCGGCCAGGTTCGAGAACGGATGGTCGGTGCCCATCTGGCTGCGATGCGCCAGGATGGCCGCAAGCTTCTGCGGCACGAACGCCTGCACGTCGATGGCAATGGTGTGTGGCTCGGCGTGCAGGCCGAACGATTCTGGCACGAGGCTCCAGAACCCTTTTCGCGGGGGCAGCCAGCCGCGCGCCGTCGCCGCTTTCACCACCTCGGGCATCACGCCCGTCGGCATCGTCACGTAGTAGAGCGGTGGCGCCTCGGTGCCGAGCGACGTCACTGCTGTCAGCACGCGCTCGTAGACCCCGATGTGGTCCGGGTGCCAGTAGAGTCCGTCCTCGCCGAACGTGATGACCGACGCGTGTGGATGGCGGCGGAGGAAAAGGACGATGTCGGCGTTGAAGTCCGTGACGGCGGCCCAGCGCAGGTCACCGTCGGGGTGCGAGAGCAGCCGCAGTTCGGCGATGCCGAGTGCCGCGGCCGCCTCGCGCATCTCCACCGCGCGCTCGCGCCCGAGCGCGTCGTTGCGCACCGGGCCGATGTCCGAGCCGCGCTCGCCGTGCGAGGCGCACATCACCACGACATGGGCGCCGGCGGCTGCCAGCATCGCCAGCGTACCGCCGCAGGCCAGCGACTCGTCGTCCGGATGAGCGAAGACGGCCAGCACCACCTGCCCGTCCAGCCGTGGCGCCGCCTGGGTCATCGGCGCGCCTGCCGCTGCGCGATGATCGAGCGGAACGCCCGCACGTAGCCGTCCACCATCGGCATCACGCCGAAGCGGACCACGGCGCGCTCGTGGATGCGCCGGCGGTCGAGCGCCATCACCGCATCGAGGCCGGCGGCCATGGCGGCTTCGTCGGCAAACACGCCGCCCGTGACGGCGTGGTCCACTACCTCGCGAACCGCGCCGCGGTCGAGCGCGGCCACGGGCGTGCCGCAGGCCATGGCCTCGGCCAGCACGAGCCCGAACGGTTCGCCCTCCTGCACGGGATAGAGCAGCGCCCTGGCGCCGCCGTACAGGCGCACCTTCTCGGCGAAGTCGACCTCGCCGACGTAGACAATCTGTTGTCCGTCGACCAATGGCGCCACGACCTCGCGATAATACGCGTCCTCGGCTGCGGCCAGCAGCAGCCGCATGCCGCGGGCTTTGGCTACCTCGATCGCCTGCACCGGCCCCTTGCCTGGCGTGAAGCGCCCAAGAAACAGCAGGTAGTCGTCCGGCGTTGCGTTGAAGGTGAAGCGGTCGGTGTCGATGCCGTGCGGCACGATGTCAACCACGTTCAGTCCGTCGAGCAGCCGCGCCTGTTCCTGGGAAATCGCGATGAACGGCGCTTCGGGGTAGTGTTTCCAGAGGCGCACTTCCGCCGGGCTCGGCGCGTGGTGCACGGTCTGCGACACCGGCGTCGGCGACAGGCGCGAGAGTGCCAGCGACATCGGATAGTAGCCGGCCTCGTAGTGAATGACGTCGAACGCCGCCGCGCGCTCGACGGCGGCGGAGATGTTGAGCAGTTCGTACATCTCCCACGGCCACATCGACGGGTCGTGCCAGTAGCCCTGCGGCGTCATCGCGTGTAGATGCGCAGTTGTCGTGGAGTCGCCAGGTGCGAACAGCGTCACCGCGTGGCCGCGAGCCACCAGCCCCTCGGTCAGCAGCGCGGTCATCGTCTGCACCGAGCCCGACTTCGGCGGCGGCACGCTGGTCGCCATCGGCGCGATGTGCGCGATTCTCAGCGGCTGCATATCTCGAGCAACGTCTTCAGCACGCGGTCGGCCGCGAAGTGCTCCGCCGCGATCTCGCGAGCCCGTCGAGCGTGCCCGGCGTAGTCGCTATTGATGCGGTCGATGCCTGCCAGCGCTTCGTCGGGCGTCGAGAAGCCGAGCAGGCCCGCGCCGGACGGCAGGTGCGCCGACCAGCCCGTGTCCTGCACCAGCGCCGGGCGCCCCGCGGCCAGGTAGCACTCGGTGCGATCGCTGAACCACCCGGAGCGTGTGGAGACGTAGGTGTGCTTGGCGACGCCGAACTCGGCCTTCGAGCGCTGGATGAACTCGCGGTAGTCCCAGAGGTTGCGCGATATCCCCATCGCATCGACCGTAGCCCAGCCGTGCTCGCGCAGCAGCGACTGCGGGCCGTTGACGGCCAGCTCGAAGTGCTGCGCTGTGCGCGACGGCAGGTCGATGTACTTCACGAACTCCTGGTCCTTGTTGCCGCCGACGTCGGCGAAGCTCTCGATCTTCCACGTCATCACGCTGGAGAAGCGATCGATGGCGTCGTGCGTGTGCACCCAGTCCTGCAGGGTGACCGGCTGCCAGGTCTTGTGCCAGGTGAAGCCGCCCACCGGCACGTCGCACGCCGGCGTGCCGATGTTGGCGCCGAAGGTGAACAGGTGATCGAAACGCCTGAAGAAGTCGACGTACCACGAGTCCTTCGTCTGCGCGATCGATAACTGCGTGAACGCCGGATCGGAGTCGATGAAGGCGCGTCGCGGAATCGCCGCGTACTCGTCGCGCCAGAACCAGGAGCCGCCGGAGAGGTTGATGTAGAGATCGGCGTCGGCGCAGAACCGCCGCACCGTCGCCGCCGTCTGCCCGTGGTAGGTGTCGTCGTAGTTCACGAACGACCAGCGCTCGCCGAGCCCGAACGGCTCGAGCGCCTGATGGATGTAGTTGGTGCCGTAGGACGGGTCGAGCGAGCGGGTGTCGAGCACCGGGTCGTAGACCACCTCGCCGGTGTCCTCGATGTAGAAGACCTCGTGGCCAAGCGCGCGCAGGCCGAGCAGGTACATGAGCGAACACCAGGTGACGCCGCCGAACGGATAGCGCGCGATGATGCCGGCAACCAGGATCTTCACTGGCGCGCCGCCTGAATCAACTCGTCCACGGTTTCCGGGTCATCGAGCGACTTGCCCACGGACAGCCGTGCGCACATGCGTCGATAGAGCTGGCTGCTCGTCAGCAGCGCGTCGTGCCGGCCGAAGGCCGAGATACGTCCGCCATCGAGGACGAGGATCGCGTCGGCGTCGCGAACGGTCGAGAGCCGGTGTGCGATGACGATGGTGGTGCGGCCGGCCCGCAGGCGCTTCAACGCCGCGAAGACAATCTCCTCGGAGATGGCATCGAGCGACGACGTCGGTTCGTCGAGGATCAGGATCGGTGCGTCCTTCAGCACCGCGCGCGCCACGCTCAGGCGCTGGCGTTCGCCGCCCGACAGTCCGCCGCCGGCCTCAGCCACCGGCGTGTCGTAGCCCTTCGGCAGGCGCGACACGAAGTCGTGCGCGTGCGCGGCTTTCGCTGCGGCCTCGATCTCGTCCTGTGTCGCGTCGAGCTTGCCGTAGCGCAGGTTGTCGGCGATGGTGCCCGAGAAGAGGACGGCGTCCTGCGGCACGATGGCGATCTTCTCGCGCAGCGATCGGAGCCGGTACTGCCGGACGTCGACACCGTCGACCAGGATGCGGCCCGATGTCGGATTGTAGAAGCGTGGGATGAGACTGGCCAGCGTGGTCTTGCCGGCTCCCGTCAGCCCGACCACCGCAATCATCTGTCCGGGCTGTGCCTCGAACGCGATGTCGTGCAGCACGTCGGTGCCGTCGGGATACTTGAAGCTGACCTGCTCGAAGACAACGAGCCCCTTCACCGCGTCCGCATCGATGGCGCCAGGGGCATCGGTGGTCTCGGGCTCGAGTGCCAGCATCGCCCGCACGCGCCGCGCGCCGGCGATGGCGGCCTGCAGTTGCCCGGTGGTGAAGGCAATCGACGACAGCGGTCCGTAGACCGCGCCGAGGTAGCTGATGACGACGATGAGGCTGCCCACCGTCATCTCGCCGCGCATGACGTGCATGCCGCCAACGATGAGGACGAGGGCGGTGCCGAGGATGGTGGTGGTGGCCACCATCAGGCCGAACAGTCCCTGTTTCCACGTCACGTTGATCCGCGCTCGCATCGTCTTCGCGCCGGCCTCGGCGTAGCGCCCGCTCTCGAGCGATTCGCGCGCGAAGCTCTTGACGAGACGGATCGACGAGAAGATCTCGTAGAGCCGCGAGATGAGTCCCGACTCCAGTTCCTTCACGCGTTCTTCCTGCGACGACAGCGACGTGGCGTAGTAGCGCAGGGCGATGAACAGGAACGGGATGACCGACAGCGAGAGCAGTGCCACCGACAGGTCGAGGTTCAGCAGGATCGTGAACATCACGACCAGCGTGATGACCGAACTCGCCAGCGGGAAGACACCGCTCATCGCCAGGTTCTCGATGGCGTAGCTGTCGACGTCGACGCGGTAGACCGCGTCGCCCGTGCTGGTGGTGATGTGGTGCTGCAGGCCGAGCGACTGCAGATGTTCGAGCAGGCGGTAGCGCAGGTCGTAGACCATGCGCTGACCGGTGCCGGTCTGCAACCGGACGCCGATCGCCGAGGCAACCTGGTGAATGAGCTGCAGCACCACGCCGGACATCACGAACAGCACGAGCAGGCCGACCGGGTTGCCGCCCGTCATCCCTCCAGCCCAGCCCTTGAGCGGCTCTGGTAGATCGTGCTGGCCGAGGACGTAATCGATGACGATCTTCAGCGGCCACGGCTCGAGCGCACCAAGGCCGACCTGCAGCAGCATGAGCAGGCCGACGCCAATCACGCGCCCACGGTAGGGGCGCATGAACGACAGCGTCCATGGCAGCAGCGGCCCCGTATCCTCGACCTGCGGCTCGCTCATGGCGTCACCTGCGGTGCCGTGGTGTCCGCGGCCGGCGACGGCGGACCCGTTGTGGGGACCGTGACCGGTACCGTGACCGTGACCGTGACCGGGACCGGGACCGGCGCCAGGGACACGGGCGCGCTTGCCGGAGCAGCCGCTGGCGTGCCCGGCGTCACCGGACGCGGCGGGTTGGCTCGCGGTCGCAGCGGGGGCGCCGGCGCCAGCGTCGGAGCCACTCTCGCGATGTTCAGCACGACCAGGCGATTTTTCAGTGAGTCGGTCACATACAGCCAGCCGCTCTTCGGCGCGTAGGCGACACGCGTTGGGGCGTCGAACGCCTCGCGGTCTTCGCTCACCTCGCGGATGATGCCGTCCGGTCCAACTGCACGGACCCGGCCGTTGTAGTAGTCGGCGATGAACAGCGTCAGCTTGCCGGCGGGGTCGGCCACCACCGCAATGCCGGCCGGTCCGGCCAGCGTCGCTGCCGTGGCTGGGCCGCCGTCGCCGGTGTTGCCCCAGCGGCCGCTGCCGGCCACGGTGGTGATGAGGCGGGTCTTCGCATCGACCTTGCGGACACGCTGATGGTGCATGTCGGCAATGTAGATGTCGCCGTTCGGGGCCAGCGCCACGTCGCTCGGCATGTTCAGGCGGCCCTCGATGGCAGCGCCACCGTCGCCGACGTTGAAGTCGTCGCCAGACTCGCCGGTGCCGGCGATGGTGTGGATGAAACCGGTGCTGTGGTCGATCATGCGAATGCGGTAGTTCAGCGTGTCGGCAATATAAATGTCGCCATTGCTGGCCACCGCGACGCCGCTCGGGTTGTTCAGCGGCGCCTCGAGCGCGGGCACGTCGTCGCCGTCGTAGCCGCTGCGACCGGTGCCGGCGACGGTGATGATCGTCTGCGTCTGCTTGTCCACGCGGCGAACCCGCGCGTTGCGCGAGTCGGCAATGACGATGTCGCCGTCGGGGGCGATGGCGACGCCGTCGGGCGTGTCGAGCTGGGCGAGGCCGGCAGGACCGAAGTCGCCCGAAAAGCCGGCGCCGGCCGCGTAGTTGCCGATGATCGTGCTGATGTTGTTGCGCGGGTCGATGCGGCGCACGACATGGTTGTTCGAGTCTGCGAACAGCACGTCGCCAGCCGCGGTGACCACGATGCCGCCCGGCGTATCGAGCCAGGCGTCGATGGCCGGTCCGTTGTCGCCGGCGTAGCCCTTCTGCGCCCCGATGACCTGGGCCGTCGCGGCCTCGCGCAACATGAACGTGCCGGCGGCCAGCGCCGCAATCATCACGAGGAAGACCGTGGCCATGCGGAGCGCGTAGACGCGCCCCATGGACGGCGCCAGCAGCGGCACGCGCGCTCGCGCCGACTTCATCTGGATCATGCCAGACGAATCAGCCACCGAGCGTATACCGCGCTGGACGATCGCCGTGGTCTGCGCCGTTTCCCACACCGCGAGGGCCGTGACGGCAATCGTGACGAGCGCCGCAACCAGGCCGGCGAGCGGCCACCGTAGCGCGACGCCGGCGCTGGCGGCCACCAGCACCGCAGCGGAGAAGCCAACCGCCGACACGATGCCGACGCTCGTCGGACGCAGGAACATGTTCACCCGCATCAGTGCCTTGCCGGCGGCATGTTCCTCGACCAGCGCCCGCACGTCGAGCCACGCGAACCGGCCGACCAGCACGCTGATGTCGCGGTCCAGCGACCAGCCTTGGTCGATTTCGACGACGCTGACAGCGCGCGACTTGCGGAGCCACTCGAGCAGTTCAGTGAGCACGCGCTCGGTGTTCGTCCAGCGCTCGCTCCAGAAGCGGTCCTCGGTGACGCCGCCGACGAGCAGCGTGAGCGCCCGCGTCGACTCGCGGTACGACGGTGTTGGCCCGCGACTCGTCTGGCGTGGCCCGACCGGTTCCTTCACTTCGGGCGGCGCGAGGATGCCGCGGATGATGCCGCGCACGCGCGCAAACGGCTGGATGAAGTGCAGGTAGGCGACGCTCACGCGGTACCAGAGCGGTTTACCCGGTAGCGAATCGACGTCCGAGCGCCAGGCGTACGACACGTTCTTGGCGAAGGTGGCGGCAATGCCGATGACACCGGTGCCGAGCAGCAGCGCCGCGGCCCATCGGTGATCGCCCGTCGCGGCGACCACGGCCCCCGCGATAGCGAGGATGAACGAAACGATCTGCCAGTGCACCGAGTGCGGCAGGAACGCGAACGGATGGACGTCGGCGCGGTAGACCGACGGGAATGCCGCCGTGCCCCACACACCGGCGTTGATGCGTTCGCTCCACAACGAGCGCACGAACGGCAGTGGGCTGTAGATGCGTCCGCGCCACAGCATGTGACCGTCGAGGAACTTCTCGGGATGATGCGCGAGCAGCCAGCGCTCGCCCTCGCCGTAGCCGACCTGCTGGCGCCAGTAGGCCTTCACGCTCGAGCGGTGGTGATGCCAGACGAGCGCCGGCGCAGCGAATCCGATCTTCCAGCCGCGCGCCTGCAGCCGCCAGCACACATCCACATCGTCGCCGGCGCGGAGATAGATGGGATTGAAACCACCGATGGCGAGCAGCGCGTCGCGCCGGAACGCCATATTGCACCCGGGCACATGCTCGGCAATGCGGTCGTCGAGCAGCACGTGCGTCGGTCCGCCTGGTGCGCGGGCGATGCACTGTGCGATTGGTGGGTCGTCTGCCGGCACGACGTTGGGTCCGCCCGAGCCGGCGACGTCCGAGTGCAGGAACGGCTGCACGAGGAAGGTGAGCCAGTCGCGATCGACGCGTGTGTCGGCGTCGGTGTACGCGACGATCTCGCCGGTGGCCGCGGCCAGCCCGACGTTGCGCGCGGCGCTCAGCCCGCCGTTCGGGATGTCGATCACCCTCACCGCTGGGTGGGCGTGGGCAATCTCGCTCGTGCGATCGCGCGAGCCGTCGTTCACCAGGATGATCTCGACGTCCGGGTAGGTGAGCGCCTCGAGCGACGTGAGGTTGTCCTCGAGCGTGTCGGCAGCGTTGTAGGCGCAGACCACCACCGATATCCTCGGCCACGTGGCGCGGGCGGCCAGCGAAAACGGCGCGTCGGCGTAGGCCTTTGCCACCGCCGCGGCGGCAGCCTTGGGGCGGCGCGCCGCGTCGACCAGGCCGAACGCCCAGTCGGTGACGTCGAAGCCGCCTCGCCACCACTCGTCGGTCCAGGCAAACGCCATCGTGCCGCAGGCGCCTTCCTCGAATGCGGCGCGCAGGTGCATGGCGGTGATCGCCGCCTGGCCGTCCTGTCCCTCGCGAATGCTGTCGGCCCCGGCCTCGGCTAGCAGCAGCGGCTTGTGGCCGGCAATGTGCTGCAGGCGCGCCAGGTAAGCGCGCAGATCCTGTTCGCGGTGCAGGTAGACGTTGAAAGCGCAGAGGTCGAAGAACGAAAGGTCGAGGAATTCGGTCGGCGGAAAGTTGACGTAGGTGAACAGGCTCTGCGGCGCAATCGTCTTCGCGCGGCGGTACAGTGCCCGCAGAAAGCGCTCGATGCGCAGGCGCCCGTGCCAGCGCACGATGCTCGGCGGAATCTCGTTGCCGAGCGCGAACATCAGCACGGCCGGGTGATCGCCCAGCGCGCGCACGGTGTCGAGCAGGTCGGTTTCGATCTGGCGGCGCAGCTTCCGGTCGTCGAGGAACGCGATGTGCTGCGCCCACGGCAGGCCAACCATGACACGCAGGCCGTGCGTCTGTGCGGCATCGAGCAGGTCGCGGCGCGGCGGCGTGTAGACGCGCACCGTGTTGATGCCGAGCTCCGCCATGAGGCGGAAGTCCTCCGTGATCTGCGCGAGCGCGGGGAACTGGTAGCCGTCGGCGTCGGGCGCGAAGGTGCCGTAGGTGACACCCTTGATGAGGAAGCGTTCCGTGCCGACACGCAGAAACTTGCCGTCGATCGCGACGCGTTCGACGGGGGAAACGACCGGGGCGGCGGGGCGGATGGCCGGATCGGCCTGGACGGCAATGCTCACGGAAGTTGCAAGATCCCCTGCCCGAGGGCAGATTTCCATTCTAGCGCTCAATCTGCGGACCTGAAGGTCCGCAGCTACGAATGAGGCGTCGTAGCCGCGCACTCATCCGAGGTCGTCGATCGAGAGCGTCCCGGTGTAGACCGCCATCCCGACCACCGAGTCGACGCCGCTGTCATGCAGCGTCGTTATCTCTTTCTTGGTCGTGATGCCACCTGCCGCGGTGACCCGCCGAGTTGTCGCGCGCCGAACCTCGAGAATGGCCGGAATGTTCGTCCCCTTCATCAGCCCTTCGGCATCGACGTAGGTATAAAGGAATTCACCACAGAACGGCGCCAGCGCCTTCACCGCCTCGACCGCGGTAATGGGGAGTGCGGTCTTCCAGCCGTTCACGACGACCTGGCCACCCTTGCTGTCGACCGCCGCAATGAGCCGTTCCGGGCCGATCGCCTCGGCCAGCTCCGCCGCGAATGCCAGGTCGGGTTGACCGTTCTTGAACAGCGCCGAGCCGGCGATCACCGCCGTCGCGCCGGCGTCAAGGATGTCCTGCGCTCGTTCCACCGAACGCACGCCGCCGCCGACGCGGCAGGTGAGCTGGCCGGCGATGCGGCGGACGATGGCGAGGTTGTCGCCCGTGCCCATGGCGGCGTCGAGATCAATCACCTGCACCCTGGGGAAGCGCGCGAAGCGCGTCACCCACTTATTGATGTCTTCGTCGCGGATGGCCAGCCGCTCGCCCTGCACGAGCTGTACAACGGCACCATCCTTCAGGTCAATTGCGGGAATCAGCATCGTGGAAGTCGCAAGTCGCAAGTTACAAGTCGGAAGCTATCGCCCATCGCCCATCGCCTAAAGCCTTACAGGTATCTTGTGTGCCCGCAGGTGTTCCTTGAGCGCGTGCACGCTGGTTTCGGCGTAGTGGAAAATCGACGCCGCGAGCGCCGCGTCGGCCGCACCTGTCGTGAACACGTCGACGAAGTCGTGGAGGCCGCCGGCGCCGCCGGACGCAATCACCGGAATCGACACCGCCTTCGACACCGCCGCGGTCATCTCGCAGTCGAAGCCGACCTTTGTACCGTCGCGATCGATCGAGGTGAGGAGGATTTCGCCCGCCCCGCGCTGCTCGGCTTCCTTCGCCCACTCAACCGCGTCGCGGTTGGCCGCGGTGCTGCCGCTGCGCGAGTACACCGCGTAGATCGTGTTGCCGGCGGCGTCCACGGCGTGCTTCGCATCGATGGCACAGACCACCGCCTGGCTGCCGTAGCGGTTGGCGAGCGTCGTGAGCAGGCCTGGATTGATGAGCGCCGCGCTGTTCAGGCTCACCTTGTCCGCACCCGCATCCACCGCCGCCGCCGCATCGTCCTCGGTCTTGATGCCGCCGCCGACGGCGAGCGGGATGAAGAGCTCGCGCGCCACGGCGCGGATGGTGTCCGCGAGCGCACGGCGCCGTTCGAGAGTGGCAGTGATGTCGAGAATGACCAGTTCATCGATCCCCTCGAGGTTGTAGCGGCGCGCGAGATCAGCCGGATCGCCGGCCGAGCGCAGCCCCTCGAAGTTGATCCCCTTGACGACCTGGCCGTCGCGCACGTCGAGGCAGGCGATGATGCGTTTCGACAGCACGGTCAGCCCACCATCTTCATGAAGTTGCGGAGAATCTGCAGTCCCACCTCGCCCGACTTCTCGGGATGGAACTGAACGCCGGCCACCTGGCCGCGCTGCACGATCGAGGCGAAACGCTCGCCGTGGGTCGTGGCCGCCGCGCTGTCGTTGGTGACGGGCGCCACGTAGCTGTGGGTGAAGTAAACCTGCGCGGCGTCAGCGATGCCGTCGATGATCGGCGCCTGCGACAGGCGCTCGAGGCTGTTCCAGCCGACGTGCGGCACCTTGATGACGTGCCCCTCGGTGCTGTCGCCCTTCAGCTTGTGACAGATGCCACTGAGCACGCCGAGTCCCTTGAGGTCGGGCGATTCCTCGCTCCCCTCGTAGAGCCACTGCAGCCCGAGGCAGATGCCGAGCAGCGGCCGTCCCTCGCCGACGCGCGCGAGGATGGCGTCGGTCCAGGCTGCATCGAGCGCTGCCGTCGCCGCGAAGTGGCCGACGCCGGGGACGATGATCCCCTGGGCATCCGCCAGTTCCTCTGGCTGTTCAGGTGTGTAGACGTGGGCCCCTACGGCCGCCAGCGCCTTGCGCACCGAGGTGAGGTTGCCCGCCTTGTAATCAATCAGCGCAATTCGCGGTTGCACGCAGTATTCCAATCAGCAATCTGAAATCAGCAATCTGCATTTACATGAGCCCCTTGGTGCTCGGCAGCATCTTCGCCATGCGCGTGTCTTTCGCCACCGCGACACGCAGCGCGCGGGCGAACGCCTTGAACGACGCTTCGATCTTGTGATGGTTCGAGCGGCCGTACATCACCTTGATGTGCACGTTGCCGCGCACGCCGATGGCGAAGCCCTCGAAGAAGTCGTGGACCAGTTCGACCTGCAGGTCGCCGACGATGCGCACCTTTGTCTTGAGGTCGACCACCGTGTGCGGGCGGCCACCGAGGTCGATGGCGGCTACGGCCAGCGTTTCGTCCATCGGCATCACGAAGTAGCCGGCGCGGTTGATCCCCTTGCGGTCGCCGAGCGCCTTCGACACGGCTTCACCGAGCGCAATGCCCAGGTCCTCGACGGTGTGATGCTGATCGACGTCGAGGTCACCCGTTGCCTGCACCTTCAGGTCGAATCCGCCATGGCGCGCGAACAGTTCCAGCATGTGATCGAGGAAGCGGATGCCGGTGCGCACGTCGTACGTGCCTTTGCCTTCGAGCGTGATCGCCAGTGCGATCTGCGTCTCGGTGGTGCGTCTGTCGATTACTCCGCGCCGCACAGAACCTCCTCGAATACGTCGATGCATCGCTCGGTGTGGGCCACGATACCAGCCCCCACCCGCAAGCACCCTTCCAGCCCCGGCTCCTTCGAGCGATTGCGAACGTAGATGCCGCGCGCCGCGGCGCCCTGCACCAGCCGGTCGGCGCGATCGCCGGCGTTGACCAGCACGAAGTTCGCTGCGCTCTTCCAGTATCGCAGGCCGAGCCGGTCGCAGGCGGCATAGAGCAGCGTCTTCGACTGTTCCACCTGCGCCTTGTACTGCTCCACGTAGGCCAGGTCCGCGAGGGCAGCCTGCACCGCGACGACTGCCGCGATGTTCACGCTGTAAACCGGCACGACCAGCCGAATCGGCTCGAGCGCCTCCGGATGTCCAGTAATGGCGCCGATCCGCAATCCGGCCAGGCCGAACGCTTTCGAGAACGTGCGTCCGACGACGACGTTCGGCAGGCGTTCCAGTTCCGGGATGATGGTGATGCCGGAGAACTCCGCGTACGCCTCGTCGACGAAGACGATGGCGTCCTTCGGCACGCGCGCCGCAATGGTGCGGATCGACTCGAGCGGCGTCAGTACGCCGGTCGGGTTGTTCGGGCTCGTGATGAAGACCACGCGCGTGTGCGGTGTGATCTCGTCGAGGACGCGATCGAGCGGGAACGAGAAGTCGGCGTTCGGCTCGACGCGAATCGGGCGTCCCCCGACCACCTCGGTGTCGAACGCGAAGATCTCGAACGCCGGCTCGGGGATGATCGCCTCGGGCCGTTCCGACCCGGGCCGGGGCCGAAGGTAGCTGACCGCGACGGCCATGATCCCCTCGTCCAGCCCGTTCAGCAGCGACAGGCGATCAGGCTCGACGCCCAGGTAGGCAGCGCACGCACGCGTGGCCGCCTCATAGGGCGGATAGAACCCCACCTGGGATGCCTCGAGACCTGCGAGCGCCGCGAGCACTGTTGGCGAGCAACCGCCGGTGTTCTCGTTCTGGTGCAGGCGCAGGCCGTCGTAGAGCTCGGCTGGCTTCTGGTATTTCTCAATCACAGGCGTTCGTCCGTCACAGCCGGATCTGGACCGACTCGGCGTGGGCGCGCAGCCCTTCCGCCCTGGCGAGCGGCACCACTGTCGGTGCGAGCCGCGCCAGGCCATCGGCAGTGAGCCGCTGCACGGCCATCACGCGCACGAAGTCGGCAGCGCTCAGTCCGCCGCGGAAGCGAGCGGCGCCGGCGGTCGGCAGCACGTGGTTCGACCCGGTTGCGTAGTCGCCCGCGGCCTGCGCCGTGTGCGGACCGACGAAGACCGCACCGGCGACGATCGGCCGATTGATCAGCGCGTCGCTCTCCACCACCAGGTGTTCCGGCGCGAAGCGGTTCGACAACGCCATCGCCTCATCGGCGTCCTTGGCAATGACGATGGCGCCGTGTGCGGCGAGCGACTTAGTGACGATGTCGCGCCCGACAGCCATCTTGTCCACCGCCTTGCTCACCCGTTCGGCGAATGCCTTCTTCCAGGTGATGAAGACCGAGCGCGCATCCGGGTCGTGTTCCGCCTGGGCGATGAGGTCGGCGGCGATCCACTTTGGGTTGCCGCTGGCGGCGACGACGACGATTTCGGTGGGGCCGGCGTAGAAATCGATGGCGCAGTCGGCCGTCACCTGCGCCTTGGCCTGCGCCACCCACTTGTTACCGGGGCCCACGATCTTGTCGACGCGCGGCACCGACTCGGTGCCGTACGCCAGGGCCGCTACCGCGTGCGCACCGCCGATGCGGAACAGCTTCGTGACGCCGGCTTCGAGCGCGGCCGCCATGACCGCACCTTCGGGCTTCGGGCAGACCACGATGATGTTGCGGACGCCGGCGACGCGGGCCGGCACGGCCGTCATCAGCAGGGAGGAGGGAAGCGGGAAGCGGCCACCGGGCACGTAGCAGCCGACGCTTTCGATCGGTTCGATACGCTGCTCGACCATGACGCCCTTCATCACCTCGAGGTCGAAGTGTTTCGGGATCTGCTTCGCCGCGACGCGCGCGATGTTCTTCGCCGCGTTCGTGATGGCGAGCCGTACGTCGATCGGCAGCTTGGCAGCTTCGGCTTCCATCTCCTCGCGCGTCACCTCGATCGGGAGCGCGAGGTTGTCGAACTGCTTCGCGAAGCGCAACAGCGCCTTGTCACCGCCCGTGCGCACTTTCTGCACGATGGCCGCGACCTTGCGCTCGAAGACGCGGTCGGTGGATTCCTTCTTGGCAAAGAGCGCGGCGATTGCCCGCTTGTTCGAGGTGTCGATGATCTTCATGGGTTACAGCACAATCTTGTTGAGCGGGTACTCGACGATGCCCTGGGCGCCGGCGGCCTTGAGCTTCGGGATGAGCGTACGCACCGTCTTCTCTTCGATGATCGTGTTGACCGCCACCCACTCCTCGTCGCTGAGGCTCGAGATGGTGGGGCGCTGAAGGGCCGGCAGCAGGGCGAGGATGGTCTGCAGGTCGGCCTTCTTCACGTTGAGCATCATGCCGACGCGACCCTGCGCTTCGATGGCGGCCTTCAGGAGCAAGGCGATGTTCTGCAGCTTCTCCTTCTTCCAGCTATCGGCCAAGGCGGTCTTGTTGGCGAAGAGCTGCGTGTTGCTCTCCATCAGCGTGTCGATGATGCGGAGGCGGTTGGCGCGCAGCGACGAGCCGGTCTCGGTCACCTCGACGATGGCGTCGGCGAGCATCGGCGGCTTCACTTCGGTGGCGCCCCACGAGAACTCCACCTTCACGTTGACGTCGTGCTTCTTGAAGTAGGCCTTGGTGGCGCGCACCAGTTCGGTGGCGATCGTTTTGCCTTCGAGGTCCTTCGCCGACTTGATGTCGGAGTCTTCCGGGGCTGCCAGCACCCAGCGCACCTTGCCGAAGCTCTGCTTGGCGTAGATCAGGTCGGCGATCGGTTCGATGACCCCGGTGTTGCCGTCGCCGGCTTCGTGCTCGGCGATCCAGTCCAGGCCGGTGAGGCCGGCATCGAGCACACCGTCCGAGACGTAGCGCGCCATTTCCTGGGCGCGAATCAGCATGCACTCGATTTCCGGGTCGTCGATCGACGGGAAGTAGGAACGCGAACTTACGGAGATGTTGAAGCCTGCCCGCTGGAACAGCTGGATCGTCGCGTCCTGCAGGGAGCCCTTCGGAATGCCAAGTTTCAGTTTCATTGTCTGTCCTTCGATCAGTCTTCGAGCGTGCGGTAGAAGCAGGTGCGCTCGCCGGTGTGGCAGGCGACGCCGTCGCCAAGCGGGATGCACTTGAGGACGAGGGTGTCCTCATCGCAGTCGACCAGGGTTTCGACCACCTTGAGCTGGTTGCCGGAGGTTTCACCCTTCATCCACAGCTTGTTGCGGCTGCGGCTCCAGAAGGTGGCGAACCCGGTCTCCTTGGTCTTGGCGAGCGACTCTTCGTTCATGAAGCCGACCATCAGGATCTCCAGGGTTGTGCTGTCCTGGATGACCGCGGGGATGAGCCCGTCGAGTTTCGAAAAATCAATCTTCATCGTCTGTCCTCTGTCACGGTGCCGGGCGTCAACGTGCGGGCCGTGGTGCGATGGACCATCCGTGCGGGCACAAAAAAACCCGCCGGGTGGCGGGTTGCATGTCGCGTGGTTCGTTCGTGAACGAGCCTACTGTGCGCGCAACTCCACCCGCCAGGCAGCTGCCAGGTGGTGATGATGGTGCACGTGGTGGACGCGGACGAACATGACGAACGAGCGTAGCGTGCGCGCGCCAGCCAAGTCAACGAACTTTTCGCACGCGGCGGGTCTGGCCGATGACCGCCTGAACGGTCTGAGGTGGCAGACTGATCAACGTTCAACGAGGTCGCGAGGACGGCAGGCGATATCGGGAAACGCTTTCAGTACGGCTTTGTCGAACGTCACCAATCGACAGGCGGAGCGTGCGGCCAATTCGACAAAGAGCGTGTCGTACACAGACACTCCGGATTCGATGGCGCGGAGGAGCGCACCCTGGCTGAGCGTCGAGGTGGCGATTGACTCGATGCCCAACCGCCGCGCCAGTCCCAGACGTGCGGGTCCGTCGGCGGCTGACACGACGCCGGCTTTCACGGCCATCCATACGACGTTGGCCAACTCCGCTTCCCAATGCGCCGGTGCGAGTGGCGTCACGACGCGCTCGAAGCACGCGCGCGACTCATCAGCGAATGCCGCGGTGCCGAGCAGCAGGTAGGCGATGACGTTGGTGTCGACGACGGCTTTCACGGTCGTCCAACGGCCATCCAGGCATCGACCTCGGCGGCCGTCGGTCGCCGGGTGTGCCGCTGCCAGCCGGCCTCAATCTGGTCGAGGATGGCCCGCCGTTCCACCACGTATCCTTCCAGGAGGTCGCGCACTTCCTGTTCCATGGATCGGTTGTGGCGTTTGGCCAGCGCTTTCAGAGATTGCACGACCTTCGGCGGGACATTGCGGACGGTAATTGTTGGCATGTCATCTCCTCTGCTGGCACTATGCTAGCACGCGAGATGCTGCCCAATATCGCGTCGCACCAGACGGCATCAAGCGCAATCATGAGCGGCCGCTGGTGAAGCGGGCGTTGGCCAGACACACTCGTAGAAGGGCATGGAGTGAGAATCGACGCGGTCGTGTTCGACATGGACGGACTGATGCTCGACACCGAGCCGCTCTACAAGGTGGCGTGGCAATTGGGCTGCCGCGAGCTCGGGTGCGATCTGGACGACGCAACCTACTCGACGCTGGTGGGCCGGCCCTTCACGGAATTTAGCTTGGGGCAGGCCGGCTTGTCCGACACATTCCAAGCGGTCGTCACAGGGTCAGATCGAGCGGGGCAAACCCGCGCCCGACATCTATCTGACCGCGGCACGCAAGCTCGGCGCCGCGCCACAGCACTGCGTCGCTCTCGAGGACTCGGAAGCTGGCGTTGTAGCCGCCTCCTCTGCGGGAATGCTCGCGCTACTGGTTCCAGACTGGATGCCACCATCGCCGGGCGCGCGTCAAGCCGGAGCGCACGTGTTCACGTCCGCGGTCGAGGCGCACGCGTTCGTAGAGGCTCGCCTGCTTGGACGCGGAATTGAACGGTCGGAGAGATAGGTAACAGCTCAGTCCAAGGACATGGGTGACCCCGCCGGTCGGCTCAGCGCCCCCATGCCCGACGCACCGCCCAGCGAACCGGTCTTCCTGGCCCGTGGCCTCCGCAAGGTCTACACGATGGGCGAGGTCACGGTCGAGGCGCTGCGCGGCGTCGACTTCGAGCTCTACGAAGGCGAGTTCATCGTCCTGCTCGGTCCCTCGTCTT
This sequence comes from Acidobacteriota bacterium, assembly GCA_043743165.1. GTDB lineage: Bacteria > Acidobacteriota > Vicinamibacteria > Vicinamibacterales > CAVVIG01 > CAVVIG01. The sequence goes on along the minus strand of JAYTXA010000066.1, from coordinate 64,411 downwards.
CGGGTAAGTCGACACTGCTGAACATCCTCGGCGGGCTCGATGTGCCAACCTCGGGCTCGGTAGTGCCCACCGCCGCGCTGCTGCGCACCGGCGCGGCGGTGGGCGGTGTTCGTGGTGAGCAATGGTCGAGCCGTGCCGAGGCCGGTGACCCTCGGACACCAGAACGGGCAGGAGGCCGAAGTCACCGGCGGACTCGAGCCTGGAGCCGTCTTGATTCTGCACCCGGGCGACACGATCGCGACAGGCACCCGCGTGCAGCCTCGCGCCAGTTGACGCGCTGGTGCCGCGTTGTGACCTGTGCCCGACGAACAGCGGTTATACTAATGGTATGAAAACCGCCGTATCGTTGCCTGATCGGGTGTACCGCGAAGCCGAAGGCTATGCAAGGCGGACGCGGAAGTCTCGGAGTCAGTTGTATGCCGAAGCGTTGGCTGAATACCTCGCCCGACACGCCCCGGACGAAGTAACCGAAGCCATGAACGTCGTCGTCGATGAACTCGGCGACACCGCGGCGGATTCGTTCGTACGCCACGCCGGTCGGCGCATGCTGAGGAACGTGGAGTGGTAGACGTCGCGCAAGGGGACGTGTGGTGGGCGGATCTGCCAGAACCCGCGGGCTCGGGCCCCGGCTTTCGACGTCCGGTGGTCGTGGTCCAGGGCAACCCCCTGAATCGAAGTCGCATCGCGACGGTGGTGTGCGTGCCACTGACCAGCAACACGGTCTGGGCCGCCGCACCGGGCAACGTGCTGCTCACGAGCAAGGCGACCGGATTACCGAAAGACTCGGTGGCCAACGTGTCACAGATCATCGCACTCGACCGGTCTGTCCTCACGGAGCGGCTTGGGCGCTTAGGGTCGAAACCGCGCGCGCAGATCCTTCACGGCATCGACATCATGTTGGGGCGTTGAACCAGCCCGACGAAGACTCGATCGCCGTTGGCGAAGCGGCGCGCGTGGTCATTCGCGAGGCGAAGGTGGCGTGCGACGGCGTGTTTTACGCGCGGCGCCGCGGCTTCTTCGCCACCACGTCGAGCACACACGGCGCAATGAGCAGCGTCGACGGGTTCTCACCAGCCTCGAGCCAGGCCTTCTTCAGCCCCAGCGCGGCACGCCGGTCGAATGACGGCGAGCGGTGGTCGAGCCGGTCGACCACCGACAGCATGTAATTCGTCACCCAGTTCCAGGTGGCGGAGCCCGGATGGCCCGCCTTGGTCGTCTGCTCGATGCCGGACATCCGCAGGCCCGCCGCCTGCATCATCGCGGGCAGCCGCACGCCAATGCTGACATTGCCCCCCTGCGACGCGAAGAACGCGCGGTCGGCAGTGATGAAGTCGTCCCAGCGTTCCGGGCGCGGTACGAGCATGAACGTGTCGCGGTGATAGTCCTGAATGGCGAGCACGCCGCCCGGCTTGAGCGCGCGGGCCAGCAGCTTCACGTGCGCCGCCGGGTCCGGGAGGAACAGGAACACCCACCGCGCGAAGATCAGGTCGTAGGTGTTTGCCGGCAGGTCGGCGTCGATCAGGTCGGAGAAGAAGATGCGGCTCGGCCCGAGTCCATCCTTGCGCACCAGCCGTTCCAGCTTCGACGCAAAGGCAGCCGAGCGTTCGACCGCGTCGACGGTGCCGCCAACGCGACGCCGCAGCTCCATGTGCAGCGACCCCTGTCCGGGGCCGACCTCCAGCACCGTCCAGCCCCGCCGCACGCCAATGCGGTCGAACAGCGCGTGCGAGACCGGGTCCCACAGCTTCGCCTGTGCACGCAGTCGCGCCGCCTCGCGCGCATGATCACCGAGGACGTACTCGAATTGCCGGCCGGTTCGCTTCGCCATACCTTCACGAGTACCACGAATCGGGTACTCAGGAAATCCCTTGCGCCGCCGATTTCTCCTGAGACGCGGAGGATCGACGGATGAGACTGCATAGGAATGTACTGGGACTGGCTGCTGCCGTAGCCGCGACCCTCTCGATCAGTGGCGGCCTGGTGACGGCGGCGGGTTCGCCCGCCAGCGTGTCGCTGGCCAAGCTGAAGGCGGGCAACGCGCGATTCGTGGCCAGCCCCGAAGACGCGCTGCCGGTCGACGGCGCGCGGCGCACCGCGCTGGCCGGGGGGCAGGCGCCGTTTGCATCGATCCTTTCCTGTGCCGACTCGCGAGTGCCGCCGGAAATCGTCTTCCACACCGGACTGGGCGACCTGTTCGTCGTGCGTGCCGCAGGCAACATCACCGATAAAGCCATTCTCGCCAGCCTCGAGTACTCGGTCGAGCACCTCAACGTGCCGCTGGTGGTGGTGATGGGGCACGAGTCGTGCGGTGCCGTAAAAGCCGCCGTCGATACCCCGGTGGGGCAGTCGCTCGGACCGAACCTCGACTACCTGATTGCTGCCATTCGCCCCGCGGTGAAGGCCACCGCCTCGCGCCCCGAGGCGGAGCGCATGCGTGCCGCCATCCTGGCCAACGTCGAAGGAACGCTGAACGACATGGTGGCCGGCTCGCACATCCTTCGTGAGTTTGCCGGCGAGGGCAAGGTGCAGTTCGTCGGTGCCTACTACGAACTGATGAGCGGCCAGGTGTTCTTCTCCGAACCGGTCGTGCTGGCGCCGAGCGATCCGCATACCATGGGACATAATTGATGCGCACCCTGCTGCTGGCGGGACTGCTGGCGGCTGCTGCAGCCCCCGTAGCGGCCGGTGCGCAGCATGCGGCTGCTCCGGCGGTGACCAAGCCAGCGGACAAGGCGGACAAGGCGGCCAAGGCCGGGATGCCTGAGAAGTCCGTCGCCGCAGCAAAGAAGAGCGCGCCGATGACCGAACTGGAAGCGGCCTTCGATCGGATCGCGCAGAAGATCGACGGCGCCGCGGTGATGACGGGAGGTCTGCGGATCTCGTCCGCGTCATCGTCGCGTGCGGCCGACACGCACGCGAGCGAGCCGCGGGCGGCCCGCCCTGAGGCGACGCCGCGCATCCACTTGAACTGGCGCTCTTCCGTTGTCTGGCCCGCCGCCTTCGCAGACGCGCACAACACCGGGGCCACGCCAGGCACACCCCGGATCGCGCTGACCTGGCCGTAGGCCAGCGACGACTTCGCATATATTCGGACGAGTGCAGCCGTTCGATATCAGTCGGAATCCAGGAGGTCTACATGCGTAATGTGATGGTTGGCGCGGCAGTCGTGGCGTTTGTAATCACCATGGGCGCGCCTGCGTTCGCGAAGACCGAAACGGTGAAGGGGCAGCTGATCGATCAGGAGTGTTACCTGATGGAGAAGAAGGTCGACGCGGACGCCACCTGCGCGGTGCAGTGCGCGAAGGCCGGCAAGCCGGTGGCGCTTCTCACCTCCGACGGCACGGTCTACCAGGTGACTGGCGGACTGGCAGCGAACAAGAACGCCAAGCTGACCGCGCACATGCTGCACATGGTCGAGATCACGGGTGACGTGACGACGAAAGCCGGCACGCTGTCCATCGCCGCCAACTCGCTGACGATGGCGAAGCAGTAGGCGCGTTCGGCCTTCATGTGACCTATGCCAGGCGTTGACGCGAATCTCGGGGTGTTCCTGCCCCCGTCGGCGTTCGCGGCGGCCTTCCCGTTCCACGTCGTCTTCGGGCCGGACCTGTTGGTCCGGCAAGTGGGCGCCACCTTGGCGCGCGTGCTTCCGAGCCTGCGTACGGGGACACCGCTGGGCAACCACTTCCGCCTGGTGCAGCCGGCGTTTCCCTTCGACTGTGCCTCGCTGGCCGACCATCCGCGTTCCGTGGTGCTGCTCGAGGCGCTCGCGCGTCCGCTGCGCCTGAAGGGGCAGATGCTGCACCTGCCCGACCAGGACTGCATGGTCTTCCTCTGCTCGCCGGTGACCACCGACCTCAACTCGGTCTCCGAACTCGGCCTCGCCATGGCCGATCTGCTCAAGGCTCGCGACGATGCGGAGACGGCAAACCTGGCAAAGAGCGAGTTCCTCGCCCGCATGAGCCACGAGATCCGGACGCCGCTGCACGCCATCCTCGGGATGACCGAGCTTGCGCTCGCCTCGCAGCTGACGCGCGAGCAGCGCGACTATCTCGAGAGTGTTCGCTCCAGCTCCGGCGCTTTGCTGTATCTCATCAAGGATCTGCTCGACTTCTCCGAGATCGAAGCCGGGCAGATGCACATCGATCAGTCGACCTTCGACGTCTGGGAACTGCTCGAGGGAGTGACCGATGCCACGGCCATCAAGGCCACGGCGAAGGGGCTGCGCGTCACCTGCTGGATCGACCCCGATGTGCCGCGGCAGATCGTCGGCGATCCGAACCGGCTTCGGCAGATTGCCACGAACCTGACTGGCAACGCCGTGAAGTTCTCCGACGCCGGCGCGGTGGTGCTGCGGGTGTCGGTCGAGACCGCCGCCGCGGCCGGTGGCTCGCAGCTGCGCATCTCGGTCTCCGATGCCGGGCGCGGCATTGCCGAGGCCGATCAGGCGCGCGTGTTCGATCGGTTCTTCCAGGCCGATCGCTCCAACACGCACCATGTGGCGGGCACGGGACTCGGCCTCAGCATCACCCGCACGCTCATCGGCCTGATGGGCGGCAGCATCGGCGTCGAGAGCCGCGTCGGTCACGGCACCCGCTTCGAGGTGCGCCTGCCGCTCCACGACGTGCCCAGGCAGACGCGTCAGCGCCGGTGGTCGAATCTGCCGTCCGCGCCGGTGATGGTGGTGGTGCCGGGCGAGGCCGAACACGGGATGATCCGCTGCCACCTCGAGTATCACGGCTGCGAGGTGCAGGTGGTGGCGACGGCGGCGGAGGCCCTGACGGCTCTCGGCACGCGCCACTACGCGGCGATGGTCATCGACCACGACCTGCCGGACCAGACCGGCCTCGAGCTCATTCGCACGATCCAAAGCGACCGCACCCACCAGGATCTGCGACTGGTGCTGCTCAGCACCGTGGCCTCGCCGCAGCTGAACGGCGCCGTCGTGTCGGACTGCGTCGTCAAACCGCTGCATGCCGACCGGGTGCTCGACGCGCTCGACGAGGAGCGCACCGCGGCGCGTCTGAACGGCGCGCCGGCACCCCAGCCGACGCTGACCACTGTCGACAGCGACCGGCCGCCTCGTATCCTGGTGGCGGAGGACAATGCCGAGAATCAGCGCGTGGCGACGCGTCTCCTCGAGAGCGCGGGCGCACACGTCGCGATCGCCGCGGACGGCCAGGCGGCAGTCGACATGGCGGCCAAGACGCATTACGACCTGATCCTGATGGACCTGCAGATGCCGGTGCTCGACGGGATGCAGGCGGCCGTGGCGATTCGCGACACCGAACGCCTGCGCGACGACGAACCGGTGCCGATCGTCGCCTTCACCGCGCACGCCGTCGAAGGGTTCCGCCAGCAGTGCCTCGCCGCCGGCATGAACGACTACGTCGTCAAGCCGATCGCCGGCCGCGACCTTGTCGACACCGTCCACCGCTGGCTCGACCGGCGACCGGCCGTGCTCGTCGCCGATGATGCCGCCGAGATCAGGCAACTGGTGAAGCTCTGTCTCAGGGACAGCTACCGCATCGTGCAGGCGGCCAATGGGCACGACGCACTGGAGCAACTCGGCCGGCAGCCGATTGCACTCGTACTGCTCGACATGAACATGCCGGTGCTCGACGGCTACGCGACAGCGGCGGCCATCAGGCTTCGGGAGGACGGGCAGCGAGTGCCGATCGTGGCGTTGACCGGGACCGAAGGGCCGGAAGCGCGCGACCGCGCCGTGGCAGCGGGGTGCACGATGCTCCTTGCCAAACCGGTGCGGCTGACGACGCTGTGCTCGACCGTGGAGGCAGCCATGCGGCTGGGCGTCCTGCCGAGCGTGGAAGCGGAGTTGGCTGGACCGCCGCTGGACGCGCCGGCAACCGTGCCGCTCGACATCGACCCGCTGCTGGCCGACCTCGTGCCCGGATACGTCCGGGACAAGCGGCGGCAGATGGCGGACCTCAGAGGACTCGTCGCCGACGGAGACATGGATCGCCTCAGGCGCATCGCACACGACCTCAAGGGAACGGGCGCGGCGTACGGCATTCCCGACGTCACGCGGCTGGGACGAGCGCTCGAGGCAGCAGGTCAGCAGGGTGACGCGTCTCTGGCCTCGTCACTGGTGAAGGAACTGGATACACTGCTCGCACGCGTGCAGGTGCAATTGGGGGTCGCGTGACTGAGCAGGAACTCGACCTGGCGCAGACCGCGGCGTTGGGCGACGCCGCCACCGACGAAGGGCGGAGCGCTCTGGTTGAAATATTTCGGGCCTACTTCGACAACGTGTCGGCAAGTGTCGCCGTCATGCGGCAGTCGGCTTCGTCAGACGAGGTGAAGGCGCATGCGCACCGCGCCAAGGGCGCCAGTGGCATCGTCGGCGCGTCGGGGTTGATGGCGTCGTTCGACGACATCGAGGTCTGCGTGGCGGCTGGTGAGCAGGTCACAGCAGACACCTGCGATGACATCGATCGTCAACTCGCGTCTCTGCGCCGGTTTCTGTCCGCGCGCCTGGCGGTGGATCTCCAGTGAGCCCGCCAGCCCCAGCCAACACGCTTCGCGTGCTCGTGGCTGACGACCATCCGGTTGTCCGCATCGGCGTGCGTAACATCCTCGCGGCCGTTCCCGAGTTCCAGATTGTCGGCGAGTGCAGCGACGGTGACGCCGCGCTGGGCATGGTTCGCACGCACACACCCGACCTGCTGCTCCTCGACCTGGCGATGCCGAAGGTGTCGGGCATCGAAGTGCTGCGTGCGCTGCGCCTCACGAACGCCAGCGTGAAGACCCTCGTGCTGGCCGCCTCCGTGGACCGGCGCCAGACGCTCGAAATTCTCCAGCTCGGCGCCCGCGGTATCCTGCTGAAGGACGTCGTGGCCGAACGGCTCGGCACCGCCTGCCGCGCTGTCATGTCCGGCAGGTACTGGCTGGGCGATCAGACGGTGACCGACATCGTTCAGGCCATGGCCGAACCCGGCGGACTGCAGTTGCCCGACCCGAACGGCACGACGCTCACGGCGCGTCAGCTTCAGATTGTGCAAGCGGTCGTCGAAGGACGCTCGAACAAGGACATTGCCGAGAAACTCACGATCTCGGAAGAGACCGTGAAGCGCCACCTCACGATGATCTTCGACAAGACCGGCATGTCGAGCCGCTTGGAACTGGCGATGTACGCCGTAAAGCACGGCATAGGGACGTAGGGGATTCGGTGCTGGCGTAGCCGCGAACCTGAAGGTTCGCGAGGTCGCCGACCTGAAGGTCGGCAGCTACACAGCGCCGGCGGCGATGGCGCCGGCGACAGCCAGACGCAGTTCCGCCCATGCGCCGGTCTTCGGCACGCACGCCGTTGCTCCCGCGGCCACGGCGTCCGTGTGGATCTCCGCGGCAGCCGCCGAGAAGAGAATGATGGGCAGCGCCGGCGCCATCTGTTTGGCGGCCCGCAGCGTGTCGAGACCGGTCATGCCGGGCAGTCCCATGTCGAGACAGACGACGTCGATCGTCTGGGTGCCGATCGCCTCGAGGAACGCCTCGCCACTCCCGAAGACCACCACGCTGTGGCCGGACCGCGAGAAGATGCGGTCGAGCATGAGCGAGCAGGTGGGGTCGTCGTCCACCACGGCGACCGTCCGCCGGGGTGTCTCTGTCGAATCGGTCACAGCAGAGGCCCCCTGTTGCCCGCGTCAGTCGCGGAGGACGAGCAGCAGGTCGCGAGCTTCCACGGCCGACCCTGCGTCGACGGAAATCTCGCCGACCTTGCCGTCGCGCGGACTGTAGACCGCCGTCTCCATCTTCATCGCTTCGATCGAGAGCAGGCGTTCGCCCTTCTTCACCGCCTGGCCCGTTCGCACGGCCACCGACGACACCTTGCCCGGCATCGGCGACGAGATGTGCGCCGGATTGTCCGGGTCGGCCTTGGGGTTGCGCTTCACCGTGGCCGACACCGAACGGTCGATGACGCTGACCGCGCGCGGCTGACCGTTCAGTTCGAAGAACACCGTGCGCGTGCCGTCCTCGCGCACTTGCCCCATCGTGAGGAACTTCACGATGAGCGTCTTGCCGCGCTCGATCTCGATCGACGCTTCCTCGCCGGGCTGCAGGCCGTAGAAGAAATTCGACGTCGGAATCGTGGACGTGTCGCCGTACAGCGCCACGTGCTTCTGGAAGTCGAGATAGACCTGCGGGTAGAGGACGTAGGACAGGACGTCCGCCTCCGACGGTTCGCGCTGAATCTTCGGCTGGATGTCCTTCGCCGCAGCCTCGAAGTCGGCCGGCGCCATCGACGCACCCGGGCGTCCGACGATCGGCTCGACGTGCGCCGACTTCAACACGATGTCCTGGAAGTCTTTCGGCCAGCCGCCGTCCGGCTCGCCGAGCAACCCTTGCATCATCTCGACGACCGAACGCGGGAAGCTGAGCGGCACGGTCGACTGCATCACGTCGTCAGCCGAGAGCTTGTTGGTGACGAGGAACAGCGCGAGGTCGCCCACCACCTTGCTCGACGGCGTCACCTTCACGATGTCGCCCACCAGGCGGTTTGCGGTCGCGTAGGCCTGGCACACTTCCGGCCAGCGGCCCTCGAGCCCGAGGCTCTTCGACTGCTGGCGCAGGTTCGTGTACTGGCCACCCGGCATCTCGTGCTGGTAGACGTCCGGTCCGGGCGCCTTCAGCCCTTCCTCGAACGGGTAGTACAACTCGCGCACCGCCGCCCAGTAGCGGCTCAGATCGTCGAGCGCCACCTGGTCGAGCCCGGTGTCGCGGTCCGTGTACTTCAGCGCCGCCACTATGCCGTTGAGGCACGGCTGGCTGGTCATGCTGCCCATCGACGCCAGCGCCGCATCGGCGATATCGACGCCGGCATCGCAGGCGCGCAGGACGCTGCCCGAGTTGATGCCGCTGGTGTCGTGCGTATGGAAGTGGATCGGCACGCCAACCTCGTCGCGCAGCGCCTTCACCAGCGCGTAGGCCGCGTACGGCTTGCACAGGCCGGCCATGTCCTTGATGCCGAGCACGTGCGTGCCCATACGCACCAGTTCCTTGGCGAGCTTGATGTAGTACTTCAGCGAGTACTTCGTGCGCGTCGGGTCGAGAATGTCGCCGGTGTAGCAGAGCGCCGCTTCCGCGAGGACGTTCGTGTCGTTGCGCACCGACTCGATCGCCAACTGCATGTTCGATGTGGCGTTGAGGGAGTCGAAGATGCGGAAAACATCGATGCCGCCCTCGGCGCTGCGCTTGATGAAGGCGCGCACCACGTTGTCTGGATAGGTGGTGTAGCCGACGGCGTTGCTGGCGCGCAGCAGCATCTGGAACAGGATGTTCGGCACGCGCTGGCGCAGGTCGGCGAGGCGCTGCCACGGATCTTCCTGCAGGAAACGCATCGAGGTGTCGAACGTCGCGCCGCCCCACATCTCGAGGCTGAACAGTGAGGGCGTGAGCCGCGCCACGGCATCGGCCACCACGAGCATGTCGTAGGTGCGGACGCGTGTGGCCAGCAACGACTGGTGCGCGTCGCGCATCGTCGTGTCGGTGACAAGCAGCCGCTTCTCGTTGCGGATCCACTCGGCGAACTTCTCGGGACCGAGCTCCTGCAGTTTCTGCCGGGTGCCGGCGGGCGGCAGGCTGGCGCGCGGCACCGGCGGCGGCACCGGTGCCGGCAGCGAACGCTTCGGATTGAACGCGCCCTTCACGTCGGGCCGGCCGTTCACGATGACGTCACCCAGGTACGACAGCGTCTTGGTGGCGCGGTCGCGGTTGGCGCGGAAGCGGAACAACGCCGGCGTCTGGTCGATGAAGGTCGTCGTCGCCTCGCCCGACTTGAAGGTCGGGTGCTCGATCAGGTTCAGCAGGAACGAGATGTTCGTCTTGACGCCGCGGATGCGGAACTCGCGCAACGCACGATCGGAGCGCTGGCCCGCTTCCTCGAGCGTCGAGCCCCAGGTGGTGACCTTCACCAGCAGCGAGTCGAAGTACGGCGTGATGACCGAGCCGCCGAAGCCGTTGCCGCCGTCGAGACGGACGGCGAAGCCGCCGGCCGAGCGGTAGGTGGTGATGCGGCCGTAGTCGGGCGTGAAGTTCTGTTCGGGGTCTTCGGTCGTGACGCGGCACTGCATGGCGACGCCCCGCGTCTCCACCTTCTCTTGCAGCGGGATGTTCAGCGGCGACTCGTGCAGCCTGTGCCCCTCGGCCACCAGGATCTGGCTGCGCACAAGGTCGATGCCGGTCACCACTTCCGTGACGGTGTGTTCTACCTGGATGCGCGGGTTCACTTCGATGAAGAAGTACTCGTTGCGATCGACGTCGAGCAGGAACTCGACCGTGCCGGCGCTGCGGTAGTTGATGGAACGGCAGAGAGCCGCGGCCGAGTCGCAGATCTGGCGGCGAAGCGCCTCTGGCAGGTTGATGCTCGGCGCGACCTCCACCACCTTCTGGTGACGGCGCTGCACCGAGCAGTCGCGCTCCCACAGGTGAACGAGGTTGCCGTGCGCGTCGCCGAGGATCTGCACTTCGATGTGCTTGGCGCGGGCGATGTAGCGCTCGAGGAATACCTCGGCGCGGCCGAACGCAGCGCCGGCTTCGCGCTGAGCCTCGGCCAGCTTGCCCTGCAGTTCGTCAGCGTTCTGCACGACGCGCATGCCGCGTCCGCCGCCGCCGAAGCTTGCCTTGATCATCAGCGGGTAACCGATGCGCTGCGCTTCGCGCTCGACCTCGGCCGGGTCGGCAATCGCCTCTTCCGTGCCGGGGATGGTGGGCACGCCGGCCGCGGCGGCCAGTTTCTTCGCTGCCGTCTTGTCGCCGAACGCCTCGAGGTGATCGGGCGTCGGCCCGATGAACTGGATGCCGGCTTCTGCGCATGCCCGCGCGAACGCGGCGTTCTCGGAGAGGAACCCGTAGCCGGGGTGGATGCAGTCCACATCCTGTTCCTTCGCCAGCGCGACGATCGCCTCGATGTTCAGGTACGACCGCACTGGTTCGCCGCCAATCGGCGGCCCGATGAGGAAGGCTTCGTCAGCCTTGAAGCGATGCAGCGAGAAGCGATCCTCCTGGCTGTAGATCGCGACCGTGCGCATGCCGAGTTCGGTGGCGGCACGGAAGCAGCGAATGGCAATCTCCGAGCGGTTGGCGACGAGCAGTTTCCGCATATCTGTAACAGCGAACCTTGGGATCTGTGTCGCCTGCGCGGTGCATCAACGAGGCGAGAGAGACGACTGTATGTGAGAGGCGCCCGCGGACCGGGAGGCGCGGCAGGCTTTGGGGTGATCTTAACGTAATATTCAGGCGTGGCCCGCGACATCGTTGTCATCGGGGCCGGCATCGTCGGCTGCGCAATTGCCGCGGAACTGGCCCGGCGCGGGGCCTCGGTCTCCATCCTGGATGGCCGGGCGCCCGGCGCAGGCGCCACCCAGGCGTCTGGCGGCATGCTCGCCCCCTATACAGAGGCCGCCGAAGGCGGTCCGCTGCTTGCGCTCGGCGCTCGAAGCCTGGCGCTGTTCGATGAATTTGTCCGGGCCGTCGAAGCCGACAGTGGTGTCGCCGTTGGTTACGACCGGTCGGGGACGCTGCATGTGGCGAGGGCCGAGGAGACGCTCAACCACTTTGCCTCGATGCACCGCGAACTGGGCGAGCTGGGCGTGCCGTCCGAGGTGCTGACCCCAGTGGAAGCCCGGGCGCACGAGCCGAACCTGGCGTCGGACATCTACGGCGGTCTGCTGCTCCCGACGCAGGGACTCATCTCGGCTCCCGGCATGACGCAGGCGATGGTGGAAGCGGCCCGCCGTCGCGGAGCGACGCTGCGTCCGCAGGCCGTGGCCACGCGCATCCGTCGAAACGGCACTCGCGTCGCCATCGACACGGACCACGGCACGATCGACGCGGACGTGGTGGTGCTGGCGTGCGGGGCCTGGTCCGGGCAGGTGGAGGTGGAAGGCGCATCGGGAGCCGTGCCGGTGCGGCCGATCCGCGGCCAGTTGCTGCACCTCGGATGGAATGGCCCGCACGTGGCGCGCATCACCTGGGACGAGCACTGCTACCTCGTGCCCTGGCGCGACGGCACGCTGCTGGTCGGCGCAACCGTCGAAGACGCTGGCTTCGAGGAACAGACGACGGTGGCGGGGGTGCGGCAGTTACTGGAGGCGGTCTGCGACCTGCTGCCAAATGCGTGGCGCGCCACACTACTCTCGGCGCGTGTCGGGCTGCGTCCCGGTAGCCCCGACCCGCTGCCGATCATCGGCTGGTCCGAGGCGGTGCCCGGACTGATGTACGCCACCGGGCATTACCGTAACGGCGTGCTACTGGCGCCGCTCACCGCGCACCTGGTGGCCGATGCCATCGTCGGCGGCCGCATTGACGAGGCGCTGGCCGTTACTTCGCCGGCCCGCTTCGGACTGTTGTAGATACCCATGGACCTCACACTCGGACCTCACACCTACTCGCGTCGCACCACCGAACAGGCCGGCACGGCGACGGCCTATGCCGTCCGCGTCGACACCGGCGATCGTTTCGGCATCGACGTCACTGGCAACTCGGAGCCTGAGGCGCTCGACACGCTGACACGCTGGCTCGAATGGCAATACGAGCACACGCAGGCGCTCGCAACGCTGCAGCAGGCGGAACGTGCGTATCACCGCGCCATGGCCGATGCCGCCTTCGCGATTGCCCGCGACTCGAGCGCGGCGGACGGCAGCAGGGCGTCGCTCGAACAGGTGGACGCGGCGCGTACCACCCTCGACGACGTGCGGGCGCGACGGCCGAACGTCTGAGGAGTACACATGGCGCGCTTGACGGATGACGACATCGACCAGCGGCTCGCGTCGCTGCCCGGATGGGCACGTCAGGGCGACGCGTTGGTCCGGCAGTTCACATTCGATGGCTTTCCGGAAGCCGTGGCATTTGTGTCCAGGCTCGTCGACCCGGCTGAAGCAGCCGACCATCATCCCGACCTCACGATCAACTATCGCCGCGTCACCGTGTCGTACACGACGCACTCAGAGGGTGGGGTGACGGAGAAGGATGTGACGGGAGCGCGAGAGGCGAACGGGCTTTGGCGCGACGTATAATCTCCCCGCAACGTCACCCACATCATGTTCACCCGCGTTGAGGCTCGACGGTTCCGCAGTCTGAAGGCCATTGAACAGGACATTGGTCCCTTTCAGGCGCTTGTTGGGCCGAACGGGAGCGGCAAGACGACGTTCCTGGATGTCATCGCGTTCCTCGGGGACTTGATGCGGAATCGAGGCGAGGTTCGCAAGACTGTCTTCGACAGGAGCTTTGACTATCGGAAGCTCCTGTGGCTGGGGGAAGGTGTCGATTTCCAACTCGCAGTCGAAGCCAAGATTCCGGAGGACATCCGAAAGGCCATGTCCGAGGACAAGCAGCGCTTCACGCACGTTCGCTACCAGATTCAGGTCGGCCTTGGGGACTCTTCGGATCAGGTCGGACTGGACCAGGAAACCCTGTGGCTCTTCGAAGGCTCTCACAAACCGCCGCAGCCTCGTTTGGAGTTCCCACGCCCGCCTGAGCTACCGGCAACACTGCTAGTGACTTCGAGCAAACGAAGGAAGGCGGCGATCACCAAGAAGCCGGGCGGCAACGACAATTACTACACCGAGGGCAAGAAGTCCTACATGCCGTCGTTCAGGCTGGGCCGAGGCAAGTCCGCGCTCGCGAACGTGCCAGCGGACCTCGACAGCTTCCCTGTCAGCACCTGGTTCCAGGGCCTGCTGGAGAAGGGAGTCCAGACTTTGTCTCTCAATGGGTTTGCGATTCGACGGCCCAGTCCGCCCGGTGTGGGTATGCAGTTTCTGCCGGATGGTTCGAACTTGCCCTGGGTTGTCGACGGGCTCCGGAAGAACCAACTCGCGTTCCGGCGCTGGCTGGAGCACGTCAGGACCGCTCTCGCAGACATTGTCGACATCGAGACGATTGAACGCGAGGAGGACCGTCACAGGTATCTGGTCCTGACCTATGCAAACGGAGCGCGCGTTCCGTCTTGGCTGGTATCCGACGGGAGCCTCCGGCTGCTGGCCCTGACCATTCCCGCTTACCTCCCTGACGTAACCGGAACGTTTCTAATCGAAGAGCCCGAGAACGGTATTCACCCAAGGGCGATTGAGACAGTCCTGCAGTCGCTGTCATCAATGTACTCGGGCCAAGTTCTCCTCGCGACGCACAGCGCTATCGCACTGAACATGGTTGAGCCGCAGGATGTTCTGTGCTTTGCAAAGGACACGTCAGGTGCCACTGACATCGTGTCAGGCGATGATCACCCCGCGTTACGTGACTGGAAGCAAGGCGAGCCCGACCTCGGTGTGATGTTCGCATCCGGAATTCTCAGTTAGGCCGGCCGGCGCGATGCGCGATCTCATTCTGCTCGTGCCTGACAAGAACACCGAATACACCGTTCGTGGCGCCCTCAGTCGGCCGGAGGCGCTCGGAATTCGAACACTCGATTTCGAGGTTCTCGTGGAGCAAGGCCGCGATGGCGGTGTGCGGCGCAGAGGCAGCCAGTTGCTGGGCGTTCAACACGGTCGGTTCTCCCACGCCCTCCTGCTGCTGGACTATGAAGGCTCCGGCTCTCCGGTTGGTCCCGTTGAGTTGGAAGCCCAGTTGGATGGTTCTTTACGCGCCCTATGGGGAGACCGCGCAAAGGCTATCGTCATCTACCCTGAGGTGGATGCATGGATGTGGGGAGCCGAGACACACCTGCGCTCAGCGGTGGATTGGCGCTTTTCGGAGGGCATCAGAGCTTGGCTGGAGTCCCAGTCCTTCGTCTTTGCTCCGGACGGGAAGCCACTACGCCCAAAAGAGGCGCTCACCGCGGCGTTCAGGCGCGCTCAGGTTCCGCGCTCATCGGCCCTCTACGAGCAGGTCGCACGGAACATCAGCCTTACACGTTGCACGGACGAAGCATTCTTGCGCCTTCGATCGTCGGTCGTGAGATGGTTTGGGACAGCGCAGACCTCGGTTCTCTGACGGCCGCCGCCGGCCGTAGTGCGAGGCCTCTCCCATCGGGGGAACGACGTCAGAAAAGCGAGGATGTAGACGCGGACTAGAGAGCCGACCGCACGTCGGTGTGGCGGAAGTCGTTGCCGACAAACAGCAGCAGGTCGTCGGCGATGGTCGCCGTCGCGTACGACAGGCAGTCACCAAAGTTGAGCGCGGCCTTGTGACGACCCCGGCCGTAGCGAGCAAACGCCTCGGAGGCGCGATGCCAGTCGGCCGCGCCGAATGGCACGATGGTGACGGCGAGTTCCTTCACCAGTTCTTCGACTTCGCGTCCTGCCTTTCCGCCCCTGCGCCCCGTGAACACCAGGCTCGTTTCCACCAGTGTTGGCGCCCCTACGCGCACGTGCTCCGCCTCGAGAATGCAATCGAGGATGTCGAGATAGCCCGGCTCGGCAAACAGGATCGCGATGATCGCGGAGGTGTCGAGCGTCATACGCCCTCTGGGCCATAGCCGAGCAACGCGTCCTCCTCGGCGCTCGTCAACCGGCGACCGAGCTGCTCCTTCGGAATCGACGCCCACACTTTCGTGCGCAGGAAGCGCAGCACGCGCGTCCGCCGCGCCTTCGATGACGGCGCCGTCAGCCGCAGGCGCCGCTCTTCGAGCGCGCGCCGGATCGCTTCGGTCTTGGACTCTCCGGTGAGCCGGGCCACTTCGCTGGCCAACCGCTCGACGTCCGGGTTCTTCAGGTTCAACGCCATGATTACACCATGGTATACCAATGGCGGTGTAGTGGTGCCCCCGAGGAGCGTCGGGGTGGTTCAGTGAGAGGTTGAACAAATGATCACACCGGAACGATTTCGCGCTGAGCTCTCATGTCGTCTCAACGCCATTCTTCCGGAGGGGTTCAGCACATCTCCTGCAGATGACGGTGTGTCGCTCTCTGCGCCGGATGGGTACGGCACGTTTGGATGGGCTGGGCACGTCGACGAGTCGGCACGATGCTGCATTTGTGGTACGGCGATGCCGTCAGCCCCGTCCTGCGACTCGAGCCCATCGAACTTGGCTCGCCGCGAGACTCGGGCCACGCCGGCCGCGAGGGACCGGCGTGAATCGTTCAGCGCAGCGTGGCAGCCGCGAGCGCCACGGCGTCGGCGATGGCCGCCGCGTAGCGGGTGGTGATGGCCGTGAAGATGCGACCGGCGAGCTCCGCGTGGTAGACGTGGCTGGTGAGATTCCGGTCCTGGAGCATGTCGAGCCACAACATCTCATCTCGCACGATGCCCAACTTATGCGCCGCGACGAGTGCGCGCCTTGGAGACTCGGCGTCGAGGCCTTCTCGCTCCGCAGCGAACTTCAGAAGTTTCCATGTCGCTTCGAAGGTGAACTCGAACGCCTGAATGACGCCCGCACGATCGCGTTCAGATATCGCGGGTTCACTCACGAACGCCGTCAACTTGGCCACCGCCGCTTCAGCGTTCGCCAGCGCCCGCGGCTTCATGCGCGTTGCTCGAAGACGAGCCGGCCGGTTGCGGTTGCTTCTGTCGCCAGCGCGGGAGTACACGTGGCGATGTCCACCAGGTCCAGATCGACGAGGGCCGGGACCTCATCCTCCGCAGCCAGCACGAACTCGGCCCACCGCGCCCGTCCGGCCGACGTAATGTCGAACGCCAGGTCTACGTCCGACGTTCTCGTTGCAGTGCCCCTCGCATGCGACCCGAACAACCAGATCTGCCTCGGTTGAACCATGCGGACGGCTCGCGCGACGACGTCGCCAACGATGCGATCGAGGCGCGAATTTCCGGTAGGGACCAGCATGCCAAAAAGAGGGTAGCACGGGGCGCGAGCGGGTGGACCTCAGGCTGGAGCATCGCCGACCGACCTTCATGGCAGGCGAGCGAGAACCGACGTCGCTCAGGAAATCGGGAAGATCTTCTCGACGTCATCCGCCGGGCGCGGGATGACATGCACACCGATCAGTTCGCCGACGCGGCGGGCGGCTGCGGCACCGGCGTCGGTCGCGGCCTTCACCGAGCCGACGTCGCCGCGGATGATCGCGGTGACGAGTCCGGCATCGACCTTCTGCCAGCTGACCAGTTCGACGTTCGCGGTCTTCAGCATGGCGTCAGTGGCTTCGACCATACCGATGAACCCGCGGGTTTCGATCATGCCGAGGGCATCGCCGACGACGCGCTTTTCCTTGTCAGCCATCGCTGGACACTTTAGCACCAACCTTTGAACCTGATCCGCCGGAATCCTCACCCGAAGATCCCGGGAAAGTGCGCCGGATTCACGGCGAAGCCCGGAAACACGGGGGTAGCATCGGTCACGCCCATATGACGGGTGACGACCTCCGCGAAGACGTCGCGGAAATCGGTAGTGACGGCCAGGTCGCGCTGGTCGTAGCGCTGGTCCGGCGCCAGACCCGGCCAGCGGCCGTAGACGCGCCGGCCGTGAACGCCGCCGCCGATGACCAGCATGGCGTTGCCGTGGCCATGATCGGTGCCGCGGTTGCCGTTCTCCGCCACGGCGCGGCCGAACTCCGACATGGTCAGCACCACCGTGTCGGCCATGTGATCGCCAAGGTCGGTCACGAGCGCGGCAATCGCGCCCGAGAAATCAGTGAGCCGTGCCGCCAACTGCCCCTGCGTCGTCCCCTGGTTGACGTGCGTGTCCCAACCGCCGAGGTCGGCAAAGGCCACTTCCAGTCCGACGTCAGCCTTCACCAGTTGTGCAATCTGCCCGAGCGCGCGGCCGAACGCGGTGGCCGGATACTGCGCGCCGTGCTCGGGTTGATACTGGCTCGGGTCGGCGGCTTTCAACCGCTTCATCGCCTCGAACGCGTCGCCTCCTGTGCCGTGCAGCAGGCGGTCGGCTGCTGCCGCGTACTCGGCTTCGAACGAGTGGTTCACGGCATCGGCGCGCAGTTCGAACTGCGACAGCTGCTGCATGGCCAGCGCCGGGGCGCGCCCCTGCAGCATGCGCGGCATCTGCGACGCGAGCGCCACCGCACGGAAGGGGCTATCCGGTTCAGCGGCGCGGTTCTGCAGGTAGCGGTTCACCCAGCCGTCGCCCGTGCTCTTCACGCCTGGCGTGGCGGTTTCCATGTAGTCCTGCGCGTCGAAGTGCGAGCGGGTGGCATCGGGCGACCCGCACGCGTGCACAACGGCCAGATCGCCGCGCCGCCAGAACGGCAGCAGCGGCGCGAGGCGTGGGTTGAAGCCGAAGAAACCGTCGAGGTCGAGCGTAGCGTCGGCGGCATTGCCCGGTGCGGCGACTGCCAGGCTTGGCCGCGCACGGTAATAGTCGGCGTCGCCGTGCGGCACCACCATGCTCAGCCCGTCGACAGCGCCGCGCTGGAAGATGGCAATGAGCCGCTTCTGTCGCCGTGTCCCGGCCGTCGCGGTCACCGTTCGCGCCAGGAACGACGGCGCGAAGCCGAGACTGACGAGTGCGCATGCGCCGTCCTTGAGAAATGCTCGACGATTGATCATGGTCGTGTACCTGTTGCCGACCTGAATGTCGGCAGCTACGTCCTGGGTGGCTATCGGCGCTGGAACTCTGGCGACCCGAGCGCCAGCGCGAGTGCCTGTGGTTCCGACTGTGCCTTGGCGATCGTGGCCCGCGTCGTGTCCGACACCTGGCCCTGCAGCAGCGTGTCCGCCTTCGGCGGCGACGCGACTCGCACGCCACGCACCTCGCCCGAGGCCAGCGACAGCGCCAGGTTCATGCGCTGCACCAGCGCGCCGGTGTTCACCCACGCCTCGGCGGTATCGGCGTAGCCGGTCGGCGGTTGGCACTGGTAGAGCGGCATCCCGAGCTGTTCGAGGCCGCGCACCAGCAACCTGCCGTCGCGGATCTCCGCGCCGGTCGCGCGCAGCGCAGAGACGACGAACTCGAACGGCGTCTTCACCTTCGACCCGTCGTCAGCTGGTGAGAGGAACTCCGGCGACGTCAGCAGTGTCGTCATGACGGCACGGAGGTCGCCGCCCGTCCTGGTGAACGTGGCGGCCATGCGATCGACGAGTGCGGCCGGCGGCGTATCGCTGACGAAGCGCCGTGCGAGCTTCGTCGAGATGAAGCGGGCGGTCGCGGGATGCGCCGCCAGGATGTCGAGCACCTGCTCGCCGTCGCGCAAGCCGTCTCCCGCCGAAATCCGACGACCGAGCACCACTTTCTCGCCGTTATCGTGCAGGGCCGGTGCGAAGCGGAAACCGCCGCCTCGGCGCGGCTGCTCGATGCTCCAGCCGGTGAAGGCGCGCGCCACCTCGGTAACGTCGTGCTGCGTGTAACCGGCGTCGACGCCGAGCGTGTGCAGTTCCAGCAGTTCACGCCCGTAGTTCTCGTTCAACCCGGTCGGCCGTCGCGGGGCCGGAGGGGTGCCCGCCTGCCCGGCCCGCCCCGCCGGTCCAGCCTGCTGCTGCGGGCGATCGAGCAGACGCCTCGCCATCGGTCGCATCTGATCGAGATGCGGCCCGTTCGGGTCGGCGCTTATCCAGTTGTCGAGATAGAACAGCATGGCGGGGCTCTTCGCCGTGGCGCCAAGCAGATCGCGGAAGCGCCCGAGCACGTGCGGGCGGATGGCCTCGCGTTCGTACTCGGTGAGCAAGAACCGCGTCGTGCCCTTCTTCGCATCGACGTTGAAGTGGTTGAACCAGAAGTCGGCCAGTACCTCGTTCAGCTGCCGTTCGCTGTACACGGCGCGCACAATCTTGGCGTCGGCCAGTTCGATGAGCGGCAGGTTGGCGCGCACCCGTGCGGGCCCCGTCGTCGTCGTCGGCGGCGGCGGCGGCGCGGCACCGGCGCCGGCACCTGCGTCCGGCACCGTGTCGCCGCCCTGCGCCTGGCGGGCGCGGCGCGCTTGCAGCGCGGGGATGGCGAACTGCTCGGCGATGTCGCGCGACGTCAACCCCAACGTCTCGAACCGGTCGAGCCGTTGCTCGAAGCTGCTGTCGTCGAGCGTGTCCGGATGAAGCTGCTGCTCGATGAAGTGCTCGACGCCGATGCGCTGCACCCGTTCGACGTCGCCTGGCCTGGGGCCGTAGGTGATGCGACTCAGCACGTGCAACGCCGTGCGAGCGTCGGTGCTCGGTTGCGCGGCCGGTGTGCCCGCGGCGAGCAGGGAGGTGAGGGTGGCGCAGGCGGCCAGCGTAAGGAAGCTGTGTTTCATGACGTTTGTCTCTGTTACCGCTTAGACCGGCTGCGCGGCGTCCGGTAACACGGATAGAATTCGGCGCATGGCGCCTTCGACGACCGACCCACGACCAATGACCAGTGCGTTCGAGAAGCTCGGCGTCTTCTACCTGGGGCGTCGCGTCGACGCCGAGACGAAGAAGCCGACCGGCGACCTCGTCCTCTACGACTCGAAGGATCTGGTAACGCACGCCCTTTGCGTCGGGATGACCGGCAGCGGCAAGACCGGGCTCGGCATTGCGGTCATCGAGGAAGCCGCCATCGACTCGGTGCCGGTCATCGTCATCGACCCGAAGGGCGACCTCACGAACCTCGTCCTCACGTTCCCGCAGCTGGGCACGGACGACTTCGAACCGTGGGTGAACGAGGACGATGCGCGGCGAGCAGGCAAGGACGTGCCGGCGTTTGCCGCCGAGCAGGCGGATCGGTGGAAGAGCGGACTGGCCGACTGGGGGCAGGACGGCGCACGCATCCAGCGCCTGCGCGACGCGGCAGACTTCACCATCTACACGCCTGGCAGCACGGCCGGTACGCCAGTGTCGGTGCTCACCTCGTTCCAGAAGCCGTCGGTGGACGACCCGGAACTCGTGCGCGAACGCGCCCAGACGACGGTATCGAGCCTGCTGGCACTGGCCGGTGTGGAAGGCGAGCCGCTCAAGAGCCGCGAACACATCCTGCTCACTACCATCCTGCTGTCCGCGTGGCAGTCGGGCGACAGCCCCGACCTCGCCATGCTGATCCAGCGTATCCAGCAACCGCCGATGACGCGCATCGGTGTCATCGACCTCGAGAGCTTCTACCCGGCGAAGGACCGCTTCGCGCTGGCGATGACCATCAATGCGCTCATCGCATCGCCCGGGTTCGAGGTGTGGACGCAGGGCGATCCGCTCGATGTTGCCGCGTTCCTGCGCACGACCTCGGGCAAGCCGCGCGTCTCCATCTTCTCGATTGCGCACCTCGACGACACGCAGCGCATGTTCTTCGTGTCGTTGCTGCTGAACGCCGTGGCCGGCTGGATGCGGACGCAGGGCGGCACCACCAGCCTGCGTGCTCTGGTCTACATGGACGAGATCTTCGGCTACTTCCCACCGACCGCGAATCCGCCGTCGAAGGGGCCCCTGCTCACGCTGCTGAAGCAGGGGCGCGCGGCCGGTGTTGGCGTAATGCTGGCGACGCAGAATCCGGTCGACCTCGACTACAAGGGGCTCTCGAACATCGGCACCTGGTGGCTCGGCCGCCTGCAGACCGAGCGCGACAAGGCGCGTCTCATCGACGGTCTCGAAGGCGCCAGCGAGCACGCGGGCTTCGATCGGGCCGAACTCGATCGACTGCTGTCGAGCCTCACCAGCCGCGTCTTCCTGATGCGCAACGTGCATGAAGACGGACTCACGCTGTTCCAGTCGCGATGGGCGCTGTCGTACCTGCGCGGTCCGCTCGGCCGCGACGACATCAAGCGGCTCTCGGCCGGACACCGCGCTCAGGCCGTTGTTGGGGGTGCCGCTCCTGCTGTCGCCGCTCCTGTCGCCGCCGTACCGAAGCTGGCCGCTGCTGTTGCCGCGGCTGCGCGCCCCGTCGTACCGCCAGACGTGCCACAGTTCTTCTCGCCCGAGGCACCGGGTGGGCCGGTGCCGCTGACCCCCGTTGTCTACGGGTCGGCCAACGTGCGCTTCCTCGACCCCAAGCTGAAGCTCGATGCCACCCGGCTCGTCACCTGGACGACCCCGATCGGCGACGGCGCCGTGGCCGTCGATTGGGACGCTGCCGAGGCGCTCGACATGGCGCCCGAACTGCTCGAGCGCGACGCGCCCGACGAGGCGACGTATGCGGCCGTGCCGGCTCCGGCGCTGAAGGCGAAGAACTACGACGCCTGGTCGAAGCAGTTCGTCACCACCGTCACCACCAAAGCAGTGCTCGAGGTGCTGCGCAGCCCGTCGACGGGCGAGACGTCGCGCCCCGATGAAACCGAACGCGACTTCCGCGCGCGGCTACAGCAGGTGTCGCGCGAAGAGCGCGATCGCACGCTGGATACACTACGTCGCAAGTACGCGCCGAGGCAGGCGGCGCTCGAAGAGAAGAAGCGCCGCGCCGTCACCAGAGTGGCGAAGGAGTCGGAGCAGGCGTCCGGCCAGAAGCTGCAGACGATAATTTCGGTCGGCGCCACGCTGATGGGCGCGCTCATGGGACGCAAGGCCATCACGGCCAGCACGCTCGGTCGCGCCACCACCGCGGCACGCGGCATGAGCCGGACGATGAAGGAGTCGGGCGATATCGCCGACGCCCAGCGCGAAGTGCAGGTGCTGGAGCAGCAGCAACTGGAGCTCGAAGACGAGTTGAAGCTCGAGACGGCTACGCTCGAAGCCGCGGGTGATCCGGCCACCGAAACGTTCGAGCGGATCGAGGTCAAGCCGAAGCGCACCAACGTGGCGGTGAAGCTCGTCGCGCTGCTGTGGACGTAGGAAATTCAGAATTCAGAATTCAGATTGAAGATTGAGCGTTCAACGCCGGTCCCTGTTGGCTTTGGCTGTGAGCGACGATGCGGCCAGAATCGCGCATAGCTCGTTAGCCTCACGCAGCAAACCCTGCGCGACGGGAGAGCGCGTGGCTCCGATATCGACCAGCAGTTCGAGCCAGAATGCTGACTCGTCAGCTTCTTCAAGGACGACGCCGATCCTCGCGATGAATTCAGCGCGGGATCGCGACCGGCAGGCTGACCGGTAGTTGGCGCCGACGGACGTGGCCGAACGAATCAGCTGCTGGCGCAGGCTCCGCCAGTCGTCGCGAGGGGGCTCTGCGAGCAAAAACACAAGGACGTTGAGTGCGGACTTCCGGGTACGCTCCTTCAGTGCAGATTCCTGGTTGGCCATGTTGAGCCGAAGGCACGGAGCCTGCCACGGCGTCCGACGCACAAAGCCGGGCGGCCAGCTGTACGTTTCCCGTTGTCGTTCAAGCGGCGCTGAAGCTGAACGCGTCGGCGGTGCTCGCCTTCGGCGACAGCATCACCGAAGGCAAGCCCGGGTCGCTGCTCAATGTCTTCGAGTTCTCAGGTGTCGGTTGCGGCACGTTCGGGACACCGACGTCGTACCCGAGCGTGTTGAACAGCCGATTCGTTGCGCAGTATCCGACGCAGACGCTGTCGGCGAGGAACTGCGGGTGGGGCGGCGAGGAGGCGGTCGAGGGGGTGACCCGACTACCCACCGGGCTTGCCACCGGCAATACGTGGCAGGCGCTCGGCGGCGCGCCCGATCCCTACGTCGACTTCGACGGCCTGCACCTGACCGTTGCGGGCTACGCGAAGGTGGCGGACGCGTTCTTCACGGCGCTGCGTACGAAGCTCGAAACCAGGGTGTCGCAGTAGCCAGACAGCTCCTGGTCAGTGCAGGTTTGCCAGCACGGTCTCCATCGCGCTGTCGCGCGCTGAGAGGTAATCGGCGGCGGTGAACGGTGCACTGATTTCCGGTTCGAGCCGGCCGACCTCCACGTCGAACCGATCGCTGTAGCAGCCCGGCGTCCCCTCGCACCCCTGTTCCAGGTCGACGAGACCGTCGGTGTAGTGGAGGCAGAACCCCGAGCCGGGAAGGCACGTGGTGCCGCCTTCGGACCAGAAGCGCAGCCGATCGCCGGGAGCCTCGCCCACGAGCACCACCTTCTCGCCGCCAGCCTTCTTCACCGCGGCAGCCGACACGATGCCAGCCGAGAACGTGTAGTGACTCATGAGCACGTACACCTTGCCAGACACGCGATCGGGCAGGCTGCGTATAAACGGCAGTGTGCTCTGCGGGTCGCCGCCGGCGTTGAAGCGCAGGTCGAGGATAACGTCCGAAGGGGTCTGCAACTGGAGGGCGGCGAGCACGCGCCGCTCGAACGCATCGATCTCCTGGCCGGCGACACTGACGCGGGTGCGGACCTGCACGTACAGCACCGTACCACCGAGCAGCGACTCGAGTCGGACGTGGTCGTTGCCGCGGCGGAACGCGAGCGGCACGGCGTTCGGCTTCAGCGCCGGCGTCCACGCGCGTTCAGGGGACGACAGCGGGTCTGGCGAGAGGAGACGCTCGGCGTCGGATTCGCGCGGCACGTCGCGCCCCGCTATCGCCTGCACGGTGCGCTCGATGATGGTCCCATCGAGCATGCGTACGCGGAGTGACAGCCGGTCGGCCTGCCGCGCCACCTTCGATGAGAACAGGAGCTGCGGCGATTCGAGCACGAGCCCGAGCGACAGCTTCCGCTGCGACTCGATGCCGCCAGCCAGCGGCGCCAGTCGCTGATACAGCTCGGCGGGCGTGAGGCCGTCGAGGGCGTCGATGCGTCCACCCGCCAGATCCGAGGCCGCTCCTGTCGCACGCACGATGACGAGGCCGTCCGCGAACCACGCCACGCGGTACGGCATGCGGAGATCGGGCTGCGCGGCGTCGGAGCCCAACGTGAGCGTGTCGTGGCCATTGTCTGCGAGGCCCACCACTTCGAGCAGCCGCACGTGCAGCGCCGGCTTCGACAGTGTCGCCGCACGCGCATCCGCATCGTCCAGCAACGCGAGCGCGCGCTCGCGCGCGGCGGGCGTCATGGCCCTGGTCTTCATCACGTACTGGTAGCGGACGATGCTCAGGTCCTGCCGCCGCAGATCTCCGACCGACCGCTCCTGCGCCGCGAGTGTTGCCGCGACGCCCGCGAACAGGACGAGCGCCGCCATGAACCGGCGCCGGAGGGCCGATGCGGACGGCACTGCCAAAAATGCGGGGTGCATGCGGGCTCGCAGCCGCTACGTGTCGCCCATGAAAGGGTAGGTGTAGGTGCGCGGCGGGTTGAAGTTCTCCTTCACCGTGCGCGCGCTGACCCAGCGCACCAGGTTCAGCTTCGAGCCCGCCTTGTCGTTGGTGCCCGACGCGCGTGCGCCGCCGAATGGCTGCTGGCCCACCACGGCGCCGGTCGGCTTGTCGTTGATGTAGAAGTTGCCGGCCGCGTAGCGCAGCGCCGACGACGCCTCGACGACCGCACGCCGGTCCTGCGCGAAGATGGCGCCGGTCAGCGCGTACGGCGACGTGGCATTCACGAGGGAAAGCGTCTCGGCCCACTGGCTGTCGTCGTACACGTACGCCGTCACCACCGGCCCGAAGATCTCCTCGCACAACTGACGCAGCCCCGGGTTGTCGGTCTCGATCAGTGTCGGCCTGACAAAGTAGCCGGTCTGCTTGTCCGATTCGCCACCAGCCACAATCCGCGCGCTCGTCCTGGCTTCAGCGATGTGCCCGGTGATGCGGTCGAAGGCGCGCTCGTCGATGACCGCACCCATGAAGTTCCGGAAGTCGCGGATGTCGCCCATCTTGATGTCGTCCATCATCGCGACGATGCGGTCGCGGACGTCGGGCCAGATGGAGCGTGGTACGTAGATGCGGCTGACCGCCGAACACTTCTGCCCCTGGAACTCGAAGCCGCCTCGCACCACCGCCGTGGCGAGTGCCGCCGGGTCGGCCGAGGTGTGCGCCAACACGAAATCCTTGCCGCCGGTTTCGCCGACGATGCGCGGGTAGGAGCGGTACGACGACATCGAGGCACCGATTGTCTTCCACATGTTGTTGAAGACGTCGGTGCTGCCCGTGAAGTGCACGCCGGCGAGGTCGCGGTGCGACAGCACGACGTTCGAGAGCGCCGCCGGATCGCCGGGCACCAGATTGATGACGCCGGGCGGCATGCCGGCCGCCTCGAGCAGCTTCATCAGGTAATGCGCCGAGAGCATCGCCGTCGATGCCGGCTTCCACACCACCGTGTTGCCCATCAGCGCAGGGGCCGTTGGCAGGTTCGCCGCAATCGACGTGAAGTTGAACGGTGTGACCGCGTAGACGAACCCTTCGAGGCCGCGGTACTCGAGCCGGTTCCACATCGTGTGATCGCTGATCGGCTGCTCGGCCAGCAGTTCCTCGGCGTAGTGCACGTTGAAGCGCCAGAAGTCGATGATCTCGCACGCGGCGTCGATCTCGGCCTGGAACACCGTCTTGCTCTGGCCGAGCATGGTCGACGCGTTGATAACGTCGCGCCACGACGTGGTGAGCAACTCTGCCGCCTTCAGCAGGACCGCGGCCCGATCCTCGAACGACCAGCTCGACCACTCGGCGTGTGCGGCCAGCGCGGCATCGATCGCCTGCTGCGCGTGGGCCGGCGTGCCCTTGTGATAGGTGCCGAGGACATGCTGGTGTGCATGCGGCATCACGACCGATGCGGTATCGCCGGTGCGGATCTCCTTCCCGCCAATCACGATGGGAATATCGACTGTCGCCGACGCCATGCCGTCGAGCGCGGTCTTCAGCGTCGCCCGCTCTGGCGACCCTGGTGCGTAGGCGCGGATCGGTTCGTTGACGGGGGTCGAGACACGCGCGCGGCCGTTGAAGGAGGCAGGCATACGACGAGTCTACCGCCGACCGAGCTACGTCAGCGGCTCGTTCAGGAAGCGGACGAGCGGAGCCACCTGCCGGAACACCGCGAGCAGACCGGCATAGAACTTCGGGTCGTGCGCGAAGGTGGCCGGGAACTCCTTCGCCGCCAGGAACTGCTTGTGACGGAGGTAGTCGGCCGCCGGATGCTCTGCCGTGAATCCGCCCGGCATGCGCTGCAGCGTCTGCCCCTCGAGCCTCCCGACCGTCTTGCGGAAGCCGGGCGACTCGAGGACGGCGCGGAGCCGCTGGTGGTTGGCGGCGATGTGTTCGCGAACCCTGGCGAGCTGCGACGTATCCGGCGCGTACATCCCGCCTCCCACCCACACCCACTGCGGCGCCACCTCGACGTAGAGGCCGGCTCCCTGATGCCGGGGCAGCCCCCGCCACGGGAAGCTGGCGGCAATGTTGGTCTTGAGCGGCGTCTTGTCGTCCGAGAAGCGCGTGTCGCGATAGATGCGGTAGATGCACCTCGGCGTGGCCACGAGCTCGGGAGCAAATTCCTGGAAGTCGACCGCGAGCTGTTTCAATCACCGCCACCATCGGCGCCTTCAGGTGCTGCTCGAACTGGCCCTTGCGTGCGCGGAACCACTCGCGATCGTTGTTGCGCGTGAGCGATCGGAGGAAGGCGATCGATGTGGGCGTGAAGCTCGGGGCATTCATGCTCCCAGCCTACCAAACGCACGCGGTGCGCGAACGCATCAGGACGTGCGCTATCGTTGCTACAGCGCGATGCCGATCGTCACCCCTGTCCTGGTGTTCATCGTCCTGGTCGCCGGGACCGTGGCCGGTGGACTCGGCGCGACACTGGGCATTGGTGGCGGCATCTTCCTCGTGCCATTCCTCACCATCGGCATGGGGATGCCCATCGGTGTGGCGGCCGCCATCAGCCTCACCACCGTCATCGGCACGTCGAGCACCGTCTCCGCCGGACGCACCGGCTCGCACCTCATCAACTATCGGCTCGGCATGGTGCTGGAGGTGGCGACGGCGGCAGGCAGCCTGCTCGGCGGCATCACCGCGCAGTACATGAACCAGCACACGCTGGAACAGGTCTTTGCCGGGGTGACCGCCATCGTCGGCGTCACCACCCTGTCGCGGCTGAACAAGCGCAACATTGTGGTGGGCGACGCCCTCGACACGGGCCGGCTGGGCGGACGATACGTCGAGAGCGAGAGCGGCGGCGTGGTCAGCTACCGCGTGAAGCGCGTGCCGCTGGCGCTGGTGGCGTCGTTCGTGGCGGGTAATGTGTCGTCGCTGCTCGGCATCGGCGGCGGCGTCATCAAGGTGCCGGTGCTCAATGCCTGGTGCGGCGTGCCGCTGCGCGCGGCGGCCGCGACAAGCGCCTTCATGATCGGCGTCACCGCAGCTGCGGGCGCCGTCATCTACTACGGCAACGGCATGCTCATTCCGGCCCTGGCGGCCGCGGCCGTGCTCGGGGTGCAGGCAGGGTCGAGCGTCGGCATGCGCGCCGGGGCGCGTGCCTCCGCGAAGTCGCTGAAGCTGCTGCTGGCAACGGTGCTGTTCTCGGTGTCGATCCTCATGCTGTATCGGAGCCTGCAATGACTGTGAACCCGCCGCCGAGCGACGTCTCGCTCGAGGAGCGCCTGGGTGCGGTCCTGCGTGTCGGCGTGTACGCCAGCAGCAGCTGTCTGGCCGCGGGGCTGGTGCTGAGCCTGACGGTGCCGGGCCTGGCCGTGCTGGCGGGATGGCTGATGACGGCGGGCCTCGTCATGCTGATGGCCACGCCGGTGACCCGCGTGGCCGTGTCGGTGGTGGTGTACGGCTTGCGGCGCGACTGGACGTTCTTCACCCTGACCGGACTCGTCCTGCTGGAACTGACGGCCGGCATCGTGGCTGCCCTCGTGTTCCACAGGAAGCTCTGACATCCGGCTTCCACCTTCAGAACACGACGTCTTCCGGGCGCTCGAAGGCGCGGCGCATGGCGTCGCGTTCCGACGCGTCGATGAGTGGGAAGCTCGCGAGCACGTGCGCGAACTCCTCGCTGGTGAGCTGATAGGCGCGGGCCGCCGCACCGTTCAGCCAGGCGACGCGTTGGGCGTCCGGTGTCCGCTCGAGCGTGGCGGCCGCGGCCACGAGCCGATCGGCGTCGGGCCCGAGGTCGTGCTCGAGCGGCATCGGCAAGCGCTCCACGATGGACGTGGTGACGTGGGTGGTGACGCGGAGGCGAACGAGGAAGTTCACCACCAGGCTGTTGAAGAGCGCGCAGAGCAGGCGCTGCGTTCCATGCGGCACATCGGTCTTCAGGCAGAACAGCGTGTGCGTGGAGACCGACCTCGCCGGCAGCAGCGCGGCGATGAGCGTGACCCGGTTCGTGGCACTGGCCACGTCGCGGTAGGCGAGGCGTGTGCGTCGCCAGCGCGCGCCAAGCAGGCGGTCCGCGTGCTCCGGGTCGATGTGCCACGGCGCCGGACCCGGCAGGGTCCGGAACGGCTCGATGCGTTTCCCCTCGAACACCGGTGCACCAACACCGTCCGCCCGCATCCAGCGCCGGTCTTCGGTGGCGTTCAGCTCGCGGCCGAAACGCGCCCGCCATCCTGCGTCCGAGCCCAATGGGGGGAACAGCGACGCGGCCCGTTCGAGGATGGCCAGGTCGAGCGGCGAGCGGAGATCGGGAATGGAGAGGTCGTCGCCTGACAGGCGCTGGAGCAGCGCTGGCGTGACGCGTGTGGTGAACCAGGTGGGGTCCATGCGGCCGCCGTCCAAGGCGACCCGGCTCAGCGCGGCGGGATCCTGTTCACCGAACCGGCAGGCGATCTCGCTCGTCGGTGCGCCGGCAGTGGCCGAAAGCAGTACGAAGCGCACGCTGCGGTGAATGGGAAAGGTACCGCGCCGGTTGTCGAAGCCGATGACGCGCTCGACGCGGGCGCGCGAGAACAACAACCGTCGCAGCGACGCACTCCCCGCGTCGGCCACGATGCCCGAGGGCAGCACGAGCCCGATGCGTCCGCCAGGCTTCGTC
Organism: Acidobacteriota bacterium; assembly: GCA_043743165.1. Taxonomy (GTDB): domain Bacteria; phylum Acidobacteriota; class Vicinamibacteria; order Vicinamibacterales; family CAVVIG01; genus CAVVIG01. Next base: position 34,896 of record JAYTXA010000066.1, on the reverse strand, counting down.
AGCGCGAGCGCCCGCTCGACAAACAGTTGATAGCGATTGGCGTGGCCATCCGACCGGGCCTCGTACACGCCGGAGTCGCGGGCGAAGCGCACCAGCGACGAGGCCTCCATCCTGGCGGCGTCGCGGTCGCCTGCACCGTCGGCGCGCACCATGTCCCATGGTGGGTTGCCGACGATGGCGTCGAATCCCGCGCCGGTCTTTCTGGCGCCAGACTCGTCGAAGAACACCTCGGGGAACTCGAGCTCCCAGTGGAACAGCCGGCGCGTGTCGCGTGTGGCGTCTACGCGTGCGAGCAGTTCCTTCAGCGTGGTGTTGGCCAGTTGCGAGCGCCCCGTGATGAGCGCATCGGACAGGTCGCCGAAGGTGTGTGGCGGCACGGGCGGCGAGGCGAGCCATGCCGCGCACCAGGCGTCGGCCACGCGGTTCCACGTGAAGAGCGGCGACCCCGGAGCGGCGAGGCGCTCGAGCGCGCGCTCCTTGGCCCGCACTTGTGCCGCGGTGTCGTTCGGCCCGGCCGCCAGGCTGAAGCGGACAGGCAGCACGCCGCGCAGCGCCTCGGCCGGAAGGTCGTCCGGGAACAGCGGCAAGCTGCCGGATGCGCGCCTGGGGGTTGGGGCCGACCGCACCAGCGCGAGCCAGGTGCCCGACAGGCTGTCGCCGACGCGCAGGCGGTGGTCGAGGAACGTGAGCGGACGATCCGCCGCAAGGGTGGCGAGCCAGAGCGACAGCCGGGTGAGTTGAACGGCGGTCGGGTTGATGTCGACCCCGTACAGGCACCGCTCGGCGATGAGGCGCCGGATGGAGGCCCGCTCCGACGGGCCGAGGTCGCCCGGATGGCAGCGGCCGCATGCAACGAGTGCGGTTTCGTACGCCGTGGCGAGATAGCGGCAGGCACCTACCAGGAAAGCGCCGCTGCCCATCGATGGGTCGAGCACCGAGCGCGTGAGGATCTGCTCGGGTGTGGCGTCGCGCACGAGCGGCGCCAGCGTGTCGCGCAGCAGGTGCTCGACGAGCGATTGCGGCGTGTAGAACGTCCCGGTGGCTTTCCGCACGCCGGAGCCTGGACGGAGCGAGACCTTCAAGGCGCGCCCACGCGGTGTCCGCTCGACATGCGGTTCGTAGTCGAGCAGCGTCTCGTACACCGCGCCGAGTTGCTCCACGTCGAGATCGCGATAGGAGATGCGCTCGCGCACCTCGGCGTCGGCGCCTCGTCGTGTGGAGACCGCGATAATGGCCTGCCTCGCCTCGGCATCGTCGAGGTTGCGCTTCTCGGCGAGTGGCGTGCGAGTGGGAGAGAAGAGCCGGCCGTTGAACGCAGTGACGGTGAGTCCGGCGGCGTGGCAGCCGGCATGGGCCAGCCGAGTGGCGGCGCGCAGACCGTCCCACAGTCCGACGCTGTCGGGTGTGAGTGCCGCTTCTCGCAGCGTCTGCACGCTGTAACTGTCCCGGTAGAGCGGGTGCCAGAGCGGCACCAGCCCTCGCGCCTCGGCAAAGAAGAGGAAGAGCAGCCGGTAGACGATCGTGAGCGACTGCTCGAAGACGTCGGCCACCGGTCGCGTCCGCTCCCGTGTCAGCAGGGCCCTCAGCACGTGCGCCGATGCGTCCAGCACGCCGCCGCGCAGCGATTGGCAGACGGTGGCAGCGTGCTGCTCCGCATCAGCCAGCAGCGCGCTGAGGGCGTCGCGATCGCCGTCGAACCACCGTGACGTGAACAGTGCCGCCAGCGCCGCCGCGGCCCGCGGGTCGTCGGCGGCCTCCTCGAGGTGCATCTCGGCGTGGCGCCGCGAGTGCAGTCGCGCCGCGGACACCAGGCGGAGATGCGTGCCGTTGAAGAGCAGGCACCAGCGCGCGCCGAGGCGCTGCGCGTCGACCACGGCCGCACGCCAGTGCCGGTCCAGCGCCGTTCCCCACGGACACGCCAGCAGCACCACCGGCGACCGACCGGCCAAGCACGGCACGGTCGCGTGCTCGCGGTGCATGGCCGCCACCCCTGGCGCGGAGAAGCCAAGGTGTTCGAGCAGCGGGAGCAACGCCACGTCGACCAGCGCGCGCAGTCCGGTGGCCGGGCCCAGTGATGCCGTGGCTGCGCACCAGGTCTTCATGGCGCGTTGCAGCTCGACACCCGCGGCGCGCGCCTGGGCGGACCGCAGTCGTTCCTCGACGAAGTCTTCCGGGAGCAGGTGTCCGCCGAAGCCGGGAATCATCGCGGTGCTCCGTCGGCGCCTGGCGACAGCAGCAGCACCAGCTCGCTTGCGGTCGCCTCCAGCGTGAACGACTGCTCCACACGCGCGACACGTTCATCGGCGCGGGCGCGCGCAGCCAGTTGCGCGTCGGTCGTGTCGCGCCGTTCGCGCTCGACGCGGCGGTCGAACAATCCGGGCTGCCGCTCGCCGCGCGCGGAGTCGAACAGTCCGGCGATGTGCCGGGCACGGTTCGCGCACACCGCGGTGAGGCGCGCGTGCACCTCGCGCACCTGTGCCGACCACTCCCCGCGAGAAGCATGCAGAGCGGCAGCGCGCGCCGCGACCTCGATTGGCGTGCCCGGTGGGCTGAGCACGGCGGAGACGTGCGTGGCGACCAGGCGCCCGCCACCGTCGGTGATCGCCGAGCGGAAGACAGCCAGCGCGCGGCCCGCCAACGCCGCGCGCGTGTGCGCCGCGCGTGCCCGGCTGACCAACACCCCGAACGCTCCTGGGCGCGCGGCCAGACGTGCGTGCGCCTCTGCGATGAGCCGCATCGACCGGACGCGTGCCGCTTCGCACTCGCTCTCGTCGACGAGCCGCGTCAACGGCATCGAGGGCGGAGTGCTGGCGGTCCGCGCTGCCATGTCCGGCGTGTCGCTTCCCAGTACGACGAGCGCTGCCGACGCCTGATCCGCCCATTCCGGCCGGCTGCAGAGTGGGTCTGGCGCGCCGACGCGAGCGCGCGCCTGCTGCACGCGTCCGGCCAGTCGCTCGAGCAGCCGCGTTTCGCCGGTGCCCTCGGCCACGAGATGCACGACGTGCACTCGCGCTCGCTGACCAATGCGATCGACGCGGCCAATCCGCTGTTCGAGCCGCATCGGATTCCACGGCAGCTCGAGGTTGACGACCATTCGACACTGCGACTGCAGGTTCAGCCCTTCGCCCGCCGCATCGGTGGCGAGCAACACGCCTGCGGACGGAAAGGCCGCGAGCGCCGCGCGTCGCTGCTCGCGCGTCATGCCGCCGTGCACCACGGATGCGTGCGGGGCCACCTGCGTCCGCATGTGCATCAGCGTGTCGCGATACTCCGTGAAGATGATGACCGGCTCGCGCAGGCGGCACAGCAGACGCCGCAGCCGGTGCAGCTTGGCCTCGGTGCCCTCGGCATCTCTGGCGGCGGCGAGCAGTTGTTCGAGCAGGCGACGCTCGCGACCAACATCATCAAGCACCGGCGCGCTCCACATCGGCGCGGTGTCGGCGTCGTCGAGCTCGCCGGTCGGGTCGGTTAGAGGCAGCAGTAGTTGCTGGGTTGCGGCATCGGCCGAGGTGCCCAGCAGCTGCAGCCGGCGCTCGACGGAGGCGGCCAGCGCGAATGGGCTGGACAGCGCACGCTTGTGGAGCAGGGTGAGCAGTAGCCAGGCATGCCGATCCAGTTCGGTCGACGCCTGCCGCATGGCTTTCGTGAGCGTGGCCAGTGCAGCGTGCATGCGGCGCTCCGGCGGCGTCTGGTGCACCCGCAAGGTATGCACCCGGCGACCGGCGTCGCGACCGGTCTCGAGGCGTGACCGGCGGAACACCACCAGCCCGTCGTCGTGCCGCCCGAACGCGCACAGCGACGTGAACGCCCCGTCGTCGCCGCTATGGGGCGTCGCGGTGAGCAGCACCACCCAGGGTGCGCGGGCGCAGAGCCGGGACACGGCCTCGTGGCGGTCCGAGTCGCCACAGGCCCCGTGGGCTTCGTCGACGATGACCATGTCCCAGTGCGCTTGCAGCACGGCGGGCAACACGTCCGGACGCTTCACGTAGTCGATGGACGCGACCGCCAGCGGTTCGAGCAGCCACGGGTTCACCCCCGGCGGATGCCGCGACACCGCCCGGCGAATCGCGGCGTGGTCGAGGAGGGCAAGCAGCAAATCGAAACGCGACGCGCACTCGTCCACCCATTGCTCGCGCAGGCCGGCTGGACACAGCACGAGCACGCGGGAGACGAGGCCGCGCGCGCGCAGCTCCGCAACGGCCAGCATGGCCTGCACCGTCTTGCCGAGGCCGACCTCGTCGGCGATGAGCAGCCGTGCCCCGTGCCCCTGCAGCAGTGCCAGGGTTGGCTCGAGCTGATAGGGCAGCAACTCGATGCGAGCCGATGCAGCGGTTCTGAGCGCCGACGCATCGCCGTGCTGCAGCAGCAGCGCACGACAGGCCTGCCTCCACGTGCGCAGCGGTACGCGCCGTGTCCGACGCACCGCCTCGACCCGCTCGACATCGTCGAACGGATGCAGGACGCGGCAGGTGGCAGGGCCGGTGTGCCCGAGGCCTCCGAGCGTGTAGACCAGGCAACCGGCGTAGTTGTCCACCTGCTGCACCATCCAGGTGCGCTGGCGCACACGCACGCGGTCCCCGATCCTGTGTTGCGAAATCTCCATCGCCACCATGCCTCGCTGGGTGCGGAATCTGCGCACGCGACGCCGGCATTCGTGGAATGTCGAGTGTTTCGGCGTGCGAGTCCGTACGACGTCGAGGAAGGGGCAAGGGGCGAGCCACAGGCTGGCTCTGGGCTTCAGGCTCCGGGCTGCAGGCGAAACGCGACGGGTCGATGGGCACCATCGTAGTGTCCGCCTTTAGCCGGACCGAGCAGGCCCAGAGCCCGGAGCCGAGAGTCCGAAGCCTGATCTCCTATCGACCGCGAAGCGATTCGAACGTCGCCATGGCGAGCACCATCAGCAGGATCAGCGCGCTGCCGGCGATGGTCAGCGCGACGGCGGGCGTGAACGCCAGCGCCGGCAGATAGGTCCAGGCGCCGAGGGCCAGAGCGAAAGCGCCGAGAATGGCACCGCCGATGTGCACGCGGTCGCCAACTTCAATCGGCGCGATCGCGTCGCGCTCTGCTTCGTGGCGGCGCAGCAACTGCGCCTTCCACCAGATGAACGACGGATCGGGCAGTGGCGGCCGGCTTCGTCCCGTGTCGGCGATCGCCTGCATGGCGGACGCGATCAGCCGCTCGTTGTCGTCGCGTTGGGTGCGAAACATCAGCGTCGTTCCCCTGGCGTGTGACCGTTCTCCCGCAACAGCCGGGCGAAGCGCTGCCGGGCTCTCCAGAGCAGCACCCTGATGCTGCCGGCCCGCAAACCGAGGGCGCTGGCGATCTCCTCGTGGTCGGCCCCTTCAACGTGGGCCAGCCACACCAGCTGTCGCTCTCGCGGCTTGAGCCGCGCGAAGAGGCGTCCGACGTCGAGCCGCAGACCCTGATCGCGACCCGCTGTGCCCTGCTCCGGCACCGCGTCGCCGGTCTCTCGCTTGTGCGCGCGCCAGTGGTCAACCACCAGGTTGCTCGCGATGCGGAAGACGTAGGCCTTCAGCTCCTCGTCAGTCCGCGGCGGCACCGGCTTGCGCAGCAGCCGCAGGTAGGTCTCCTGCACGATGTCGTCAGCCTGCGCAGGTTTACCGAGCGTTCGCACGACGTAGGCGCGCAGCGGTGCCGCCGTGCGGGCATAGAGCGCGTGGAATTCGCGCTCGTCCAGCAGGCGTGGCGCCGCGGCGGCTGCGTCGATGGCGGCGTCCATGTGTGGGACAGCCATGCTGCTTGGTCCGTCGCTCATCAGCCGCGCGATTCGAGAGGAACGCCCGGAGTCTCCGGGCTGCGGCGGAGCAGTCCGAGGATGCCGGCGAGCCGGTAGGACACGGCGGCGGAGATGACGAAGCCAAGTCCGACCGAGAAAGCGATCACGCCAATCGTGGTGAGCCCTTCATCGCTGCGGCCCGGCAGATTACTGAAGGGTCCGAGCAGCAACAGCCCGCCACCCAGGCAGATGAGCACGACGCCGACCTGCGCCGCCCGCAGAATGCGTTCCTGCGGCCCGGACGCCTGGGCTGCCGGTTCCGATCCGAGATCGCGCATGAAGCGGGCGCCCGCGTCGGTCTGGAGGAACTGGCTGAAGTCGCTCACCGAACCCAGCTTGTCGAGCAGCTTGCCGTTGAAATCGGTCAGCAGCGTGAGCCGCTGCTTGCGCTGGACGGCGCTGGTCCACAACCAGCAGATGTAGCCGACCATGAAGAAGAACGACGGAACGATGATGATCTCGGGCTGATTCACTGCAGGCTCCTCTGTCTCTTGTAGCTAAGACGGAAAAGCGGGGAGGAAGGTTAACAGCAGGCTTCGGACTCTGGGCTTCGGGCTTCAGGCCGCCAGCGTCGGACCGAATTCGCTTCGCTGCCAGACGTACTCGTAGACCCGACTCGCAACCGCGTCGGTCTCGTCCTCGGTGAACGGCGGCCGCGGGAGCGCTTCATAGAGCCGATCGACGATGAAGACCTTCACTTCCGCCTGTGTGGTTGGGTTCCTCGACCAGTTCGGCATCGGACGGATCAGGCCTCGGACGGCAGACAGCAGGGCTCGGCTGGCCTGTTTCAGACGCTCGCGTTCGGTCCTGGCCAGGTCAGGCTTGAACAACAGGTCGAAGAGCACCAGCTCGTCGTCGGTCAGACCTTCCTGCGCGGCGCGTTGCTGCTCGGCGTCGAGGCTCTGCGCGAGCGCGATCAACTCCGCGAAGGTCTGCTCAACGGTAGTGCGGTCCTTCTCGCGGTTGTAGTCGGCGACGATGGCCTGATACGTCTTCTGATAGTCCATCAACAGAGGATTGCGCGCGAGCATCGTCGCAAGCCTGTCTTCGATCAACTGCCGCAGGTCGTGGACCGCGGTGTGCGGTCGGCGCGCCTTCCGTGCGAATTCCTTGCGCAGCTTGTCGAAGTCGATCTGGCTGAGGTCGACAGTCAGCCCTTCAGCCTGATCATCGCCAGGCGCAGCAGTGCTGATAGCCTCGTTCACGATCTGCTGCAGCTGTTCGAGGAGTGCGGACACGTCGGCTGTGTCCCGCTTGTCCTGCAGCTTTCGGTAGATGGCTTCGATGTTGTCGTGGCGCTCGCCGTAGATGAGCGCGCTCGGCTCCGCGAGCAGCGGCTTGAAACGCGCGAACACCAGACGCGCCATGATCTCGAATCGCCGCTTGGCATCGTCAGACGTGTAGACGGCGTCAGCGGCAGTGCGGAGTAACTCAATCCGAGTGAAGCCGGATGCTCCGCGCAGTCGCGTGGTGTCGAACCCGAGCGCGAGGAGATGCTGCTCGGTGGCGACAATTGCTTCCAGCAGGCTGGCCACCAGATCCTCGATGGGACCAACGATCGTGCCGCCGGTGCCGTCGCCGTCATCGCCGAGGGCGTATTGTGCCAGCGCCTCGCGCAGGCTCTTCAGCATGCCGTTGTAGTCGACGATGACGCCGCAGTCCTTGCCAGGGAAGACGCGATTGGCTCGCGCGATCGCCTGCATCAGCGTGTGGGCCCTCATCGGCTTGTCGATGTACATCGTCGCCAGGCACTCGACATCGAACCCCGTCAGCCACATGGCGCAGACGATGGCGATTCGGAACGGATGGTCCGGATCTTTGAACGCGTCGTCAACACTGACGCGCCGGCCATCCGGCGTGTCGAACCCGGTCTTCATCCGGACCCGGTGAGGAACGATGTCGAAGCTCTTCTTCTTGAAATCGCGGACCTCATTCTGCGCTTCGCTGATGACGAGTGCGATGATGGTGCTCGACATCCATGCGATCTGGCGCTGTAGGGATGCCAGCCGCGCCGACAGCTCTTCGCGGGTCTGGTCGTCCGCTGCCGCGGCAATGTCGGCTTCTCGGACCGGCACCAGCGCATCGAGTTCAGCAATCCGCGTCTTCCACCGGTGCTCGATGCGCGTGAGCATGCCCGCGCAGGTCAACTTATCGATGCCGACCAGCATCGACTTGCCGGTTTCCCAGCGTGTCGAGCAGTGCTCGACGAAATCGTCGGCAAGCTTGTCGAGCCGGCCCGGAGCGGTGATCACTTCATAGTCCTTGCCCAGCAGTTTCTCGAGCAGGGCTGTCTGGTCCGGGTCCAGTTCCGCTCTCTCCACAGCTTCGGCAATCCGGTCGTTCAGATCCAGTCTGGCAATCTGCAGCTTCTCGCCCCGGTTCTCGTAGACCAGCTTCACGGTGGACTGATCCTCTTCGGACCGCTTGAAGTCGTAGCGCGAGACGTAGTTCCCGAAGATACGGCGGGTGAGCTGATCGTGCTTGAAGAGCGGCGTGCCCGTGAAGCCGATGAACGACGCGTAGGGCAATGCAAGCCGCATGTTCCTCGCGAAGCGGCCCGACTGGGTGCGGTGCGCTTCGTCGGAGATGACGATGATGTCGTCGCGAACGCTGTACGGTTCGACGACCGGCTGGTTGAACTTGTGGATCAGGCTGAACACGAAGCGGTGATTCCCGCGGAGCAGTTCCTGCAGCTCCCTGCCGGAGCCGGCACGCGGTGTCTTCTGGTCGATGACTCCGCAGCCGGCGAACGTGCGCCAGATCTGGTCGTCGAGGTCGTCCCGGTCCGTCATCACCACGAAGGTGAAGTTTCCTGGCACCACACGCCTGACCTTCTCGGCGAAGAAGGCCATCGAGTAGGACTTGCCGCTGCCCTGTGTGTGCCAGAAGACGCCGAGGCGACCGAGCTCGTCGTGCGCGCGCTCGAGGATCGGTATTCCCGTGTCTGGCGATGCATCAGCAGCAGAGGCTGTTCCCCACGACTCGGGCGGAGGTCCTTCAGCGGCGAGTGGGCGCTCGACTGGCGCCCGATACTCAATCAACCTGTCGGCAATGGGGTAATTGCGCTTGAGCGCTTCCTGTCGGATAACCGAGGCCACGGCGTTGTTCACCCCAAGCACCTGGTGATTCCGCGCCACCACCTTGCGCGCGCCGCCCGTGCGGCTGTCGTCGAACAGGACGAAGTTCTCGACCAGGTCCAGCAGGCGTTCTTTCGCCAGCATGCCGTCGAGCAGCGCCTGTGCGTCGAGACGAGCCGTGTCGGTCTCGGCGTTGCGCTTCCACTCGACGAAGTGCTCCCATTTGCTGGTAATGGAGCCGTATCGAGCCTGGTCGCCATTGCTTACCACCAGGAACGCGTTGTGATGAAAGGCGTGCTGGATGCTGTGGTCCGACAGGTAGTCGGTGAGGTTGTCGTCGAAGCCCGCGCGGATATTGCGGTAGACGGCTTTCAGCTCGATGAACACGAGCGGCAGCCCGTTGACGAAGCAGACCAGATCGGCGCGCCGGTTGTAATGCGGCACGCGGACGCCCTGAATCTTCAGCTCGCGAACCGCGAGGAAGCGATTGCGGGTGTGGTCGCGGAAGTCGATGACGTGCGCGTGGGCGTACCGGAGTTCGCCGAGTTCGTCGCGCCAGCTCACAGGCACGCCGTTGCGGATGTGTTGGTAGAACTCGCGGTTGTGCTGGACGAGCGAGCGGCTGAAATCGATGCGGGTGAGCGTCTCGACGGCCTGCTCACGCACGTCCGCCGGCAGGTCCGGGTTCAGGCGTTCGAGTGCGGCCCGGAGGTCTCGCACGAGCACGACATCACGTTCCGATGTTCGGCCCAGGGTGCCTTGTGGGCCGAAGGTCTCCGCGTTGAACGCATAGAGGCTTACCCAGCCCAGCGCCTCTTCCAGATGGCGGGCAAAGGTGTCCTGGACCAGCCGGTCCTCGTTGTTGATGTCGGTGAATGCCACGCGTGTGTTGGTGGCCGATTGTGTACCAGAAGGCCCTACGGCTGCGAGTCGCGATATCGCTCGAGGCGACGCCGCATCTCGCCGCCAGGCAACCGGCATCGTGGATGGTCCTGAATGGTCGTCAGCGCTTCAGCCAACTGGGGGGCCGTCAGGGCACCGTGTTGTTCGAGCTGGTCAAGAACCCAGAGCACCCCGTGGCACTCGACCTGTTCGGCCTCAGCTAACGAGCGAAGGGCGCCATCACCTGGCATCGACGGCACCTATCTGGGGCGGGGCGTCCAGGCTGGCGATGATTTCGCGCGTGCTCTTCTTCAGCAGCTCCGACGCTTTAGATTCGCTGATGAAGCCCTCTGCCAGCGCACGCAGGCACAGGCGTTCGAACCGGGCAGGGCGTTCCGACGCTCGAGCCAGTGGCTCCACCTTCCGCCAGCCCTTCTTGCTGAACGTCTGGAAGACCACGGCCATTGCTGCCTGGCTCATGATTCCCAGGTCTTTGCAGCGATAGGCGATGGCCTGGGCGCTGACGCCGAAGAGCAGCTTCAGTTCGAACAGCTCCCGGAGCCAGATCGCCTTCCGGCGTTTGCCCACCTCTCGCTCGAGCAACGCCTTCGGGACGAGAAAGGCGCCAGCAAACCGGTTGCACGCGTCCTCGATGTCGAGGCTGCCGGACGCCTCGAGACACAGGTGGCCGAGTTCATGCGCCAGCGTGAATCGTTGGCGTTCGCCTGGATGGTGTGCGTTCACCACGATCACGCGCACGACGCGATCGTCGGCGGACCTGACATTGGCCTGAACACCGGACACGCTCTCCGGAAGGGGGATGGCGCACACTTTCACGCCCCTCTCTTCGAGGAACTCGCACAGGTTCGGGATGGCGTCTTCGCCCAGGCTCCACTCGACCCGAAGTTCCTCAGCGGCGCGCTCGACGTCGTCCAGCGCGCTGACCGCCTTGGTCGGCAGGTCCGGCGTACTACGGCCGTCGATTCCGAGGATCTGCTCGATCTCCTGGTAGCGCTCTACCTCTGAGAGGATGCGCGCCTGGACCGCCGCCGATTCCCTCGCGCTCGTGAGTTTCTTCTTCCGAAACTCCACGGCCACGAGTTCAACATCGGCAGGGTTCAGGAGGTAGTCCTCCGTGACGCCAAGGCGCTTGGCGAGGGCGAGAAGCACCGTGGACGACGGCATCATTTCGTCGCGCTCGTACTTGCCGATGGCCTGCGCCGTGACCAGGCTTCCGAGTTCACCTTCGAGCTGTCGGAGCGAGAGGCCCGCGGCTGCTCGTGCCAATTTCAGGCGTGCGCCGATCATGACTGTCCCCATCTCTCCAAATCAGATAGTTTACAAAAACGTCGATAGTACTGTAATTTGTAAACCGCCGGCAAGATGTTCAAGACATGAGCGGCGTGGACTGCACTACTCGGCCCCGTCGGCCTCGGCCGCCTCTTTTCGTGTCATCGATCCCAACTTCACATTCAGGGCGAGAGCGATCGCTTTCGACCGCCGATCGATGAAGACGTCGTAGTCGTTGTCGCGCACGCCGTATTCGTCCAGGTCGCCGATCAGGTGGGTCTTCAGGGCGTGGGTCAGCTTCTTGTTGGCCTTGGCGAACTTCCCGATATAGCTGCCCGGCGCCTTCTTCCCGATGCGGTGCTTGTTCGAATAGCCGTCAATCAGCGTGATGTTCGCCACGAGATTCGGCTCGGCGTGAGGATCGACGCCGGCCAGGTAGGCTTTCGGGAAGAAGTGGTGATAGTTCCGGCTTGTCGCGATCTTCAGGTGGCTGTTGTCGAGGTTGACGAGACCGCTGGTGTCGAACGACAGGGGTTGCTGGTAAGCGAGCAGGCACAGGATCGACTTGCAGTAGGCGTTGCCTGCGGAGAACGTCGTCTCCTTGATCGCGCTCGGGTCGATCACGAGTTCGCTGTGCGGATACGTGGGCGCCTTGCTCCTGCGAATGGCGTCCATTCGGGCGAAGTCTTCCGCCAGCTTCGACTCCGTTGCCGAGCTGTAGCGCTCGGTCAGTCCCACCCAGTAGAAGAACTGTTCCAGCCGGCGAGCCTGGTCGTTGCTCGCCTTCTTGTTGCCAATCGTATGGAAGAAGTAGGTGAGCGGCACCAGCACGGCCGGGTAGGGCACGAGCTGGGACACCGGCACGCGCAGTTCGGCGCGGACGAAGTCGACAGCCATGAACAGAGCCGCCTTCATCGGTTCCCAGTTGGCGATGAACGTCTCTCGCTTGATCTTCAGGATATCGCGGCTTCGAACGGCTCCGAGTGTGATGGCGGCCACGCACTGCATCACGATTGACGCCGGCAGCGTGTCGAACCCCGCCGCTGCCAGGCAGTCCTTCTCATCGTCCGAGCCATCGCGGAGCACTTCGTAGCGCTCGGACAGGTCGAACCGCTTCGACTCGTCGTAGGTCTTGGCGACCATCACCTCGAACACGGTCAGCACTTTCCCGCCGGTGTTGATGCGGGAAAAGATCTCGCAGGCCACCTCGATGGGGTAGTCCTTGATGGCGATGGTGGAGAAGTCGTAGGTCGTGAGCGTGTTCCGGTAGGTTTCGATCTGTTCGGCGTGCTCCGCACCGAGGGCCTTTAACAGGCTCATGAGCGACTTGCTCAGCACATCGTGGACCGAGACGTAGGCTCGGCCTTCGAGCATTTCCGTCACGACGATCTGCTCATCCTTCGCAGCGTCGAAGTGCAGGTCGATGAAGATGTCCTTGTAGTCGATTTCCTTGCCGTCCTTGGTCAGGCGGATGCCCTTCCTGATGGCATACAGGGACGTGATGCGCTGCTGGCCGTCGAGGATGTACTGAACGTAGTCGCCCTTGGGCGTGTCCGGCAGCTTGTGGTTGCCCACTTCCTTGTAGCTGCGCAGTTCCTCCTTGGTCTTCCAGAAGATGAAGGTGCCGATGGGAAAGCCCTTCAGGATGGAGTCGATCAGCTTGGCCGACTGTTCCTTGTCCCAGACGAACTCCCGCTGGAACCGCGGCAACTTGATCTCTCCGGTGTCGATCTGGACGAACAGGGCTTCGTACTTCTTGTTGCTGTTGTCCGGTTGCAGCAGGACGGTTGGCGTTGGTGGCGGCGCTGCCGCGCTCGCACTGTTGACGGTAGGCTTCGAGGTCGGCTTCGGGCTCATACGGTGATCTCACCACTCATCAGGCGTGGCAGCAGCAGGTCGCGCGCGGCTCGGAGCTTTTGGTTTTGCCCCGCGAGATTCAGTGCCTGCGAGAACATCGGTTGAACCGTCTCCTCGAAGTGCCCGAGCAGGCGGTCGTTGTCGGGAAGCAGCATGACCAACCTACTTACCGCGGAGGTATTGAGATTCTTCTGGGTGGAACCGTCGCTGACGCTGCTGACGAGTTCATCTTTCTTGAAGTGGAGGAAGCAGTAGAGAAACCGCTCCGACACTCTTTTCAAGCATGTGAAATACAGCCAGCCGTCGTGGATGCATCCTGGCACCCCAGTGAAGAATGGGATACCGCAGGTGGCGCTGTTAGAAAGAATAAGCGCGCCGGCCTCAAGGGCGACGCTCTTCTCGGCGCCCTTATCGGTTACTTGCTCCTCAGTTCTGAGCACGAAGGGGCTCTCAGACCCGGTCGCGTCTCCGATCTTGAACCATGGAATGTCGCCGCCCATGAACGCGGCTATCGGCCGCGGTGAAGCGCCCCGGCCAACGTCGCAGATCTCGTCAACTCTCCACGATGACCATCCTTCAGGCACGCCGTCGACGACGCGTGTGTGCTCGTGGCCGGGGAAGCGGAGGCGGACGAACCACTCGCGATAGACCTGCCGCGCCGCGTCTTCGAGCAGCGCCAAGCGGCGACGGTTGTTCTCAATCAGGTCGTCGTAGGTTGCGAGAATCCCGGCAATGCGTCCCTGGCTCGCCGCTTCCGGATAGCGCAAGGGGAGGTCCGCCACAATGCCGGCGCTCAGATTCAGCATCGTCGTGCCTACCGCATGTTGCTCCAGCCAGCGAGCGACTTCCTGTTGCTCCATGAAGTAGTAGAGGAACTCTGGATGCAGCTCGCTGCCGCCCAGGACTATCTGAAGGCAGCCTGTTCCGCAGAGCCAGCCCCGTTGGTCCTCCCTGATGAAAGCCCGCTTCGTGACTTCGCCTCGCCGGGGCAAAACGATCGTTCGCGGAGCCAGTCGATGACGCTTTAGCCGGACGGCCGTTGGCTCGGACACCATAGCCACGGTTTCCGTGCTCACCCGTCCCTCACGAATGTCTTTCGGCATGATGACCGGAACGCCGTCCGGTGTGTAGTCGGCTTGGTGAAGTTGCGAGCCGAAAGGGCCTGTCTGAATCGCGCCGCCGCCGCGCTTCACGACCGCCCCGAGAACGTCAGAACTCCAACTCATACCCCGAACCACTCGAGGTTCGTTTGGATCGCCGCCGCAAGCTCAGAAGCTTCCCGATTCAAGTCAGCCAACTCAGTGTGGATGTCCCGCATCGTCTGCTCGAAGTCGAAGTCCTCGTCCACCGCCGCCGGTGCCACGCCAACATAGCGCCCCGGCGTGAGGCTCCAATCTGCAGCTTCGATCTCGCTGCGCGTGACGAGCTTCACCAATCCAGGCACCGCGACGAACTCCGCGTTCGGGAAGCGGTCCTGCAGCCACGCCACCTGCCGGTGGAAGTACGCCGCCAGCTTCAACTGCTCCACGGCGCTCTTCCGCGCTTCTTCGAGCTGCTTCACCACCCGGCCTGTGCCGCGCCGCTCATACACGGCCGATATCGCATCGTCGCCCGATGAAAGCTCGCCCGTCAGGTCCGCCGCGCGCGACGCCAGCTTGTAGAGTAGGTCCACCTGCTTCACCAGCCCGCGCAGCGCCTCGGCGTGCGGCTCGAACGCCTTACGTGCGCCGTGCTGTGCGTCGTTGCTGGCAGCGGTCTCGGACGGATGCGTGCGCACGAACGCGCCGACGCCGGTGCGCAAGGCCTGCGCGTCTGTCGTATACGCTGCCGCAGCGGCGGCCAGTTCGGTGGACGCCTCGGTGAGGGCCTGCTTCTTCGTGGCGTCGACCTCCGACGAGGCAGCCACCGCGCCAGTCGCGGCCTCGAGCCTGGCCCGCACGTCCGCCAGTGTTGTCTCGAACGGTGCCAGCGCCGCGAGGGCCGCCGTGCTCTCCGCGCATACGCGAGCCAGGTAGTCCTGCACAAGCGCGAGAAACCGCTCCTGCTGGCCGCGATAGAGCCAGACGATGGCGGCAATGTTGCGGAGTTGCTCAGGCGTGAAGTCGAAGATCTTGCGGGTGACCTTGCGGTAGATGTTGCGCGCGTCCAGCATCAGCACGCTGTCGCGCCGCTCGGCCGGCTTGTTCCGGTCGAAGTGCCACAGTTCGCACGGCACCGATCGCGTGTAGAAGAAGTTCGAGCGGACGGAAATCATCACGTCGACGTCGCCGGTCTCCACAATCTTCCGGCGCACCTCCTTCTCGCCGTGCCCGGCGCTGGAAGCCTGCGACGACATCACGAACCCGGCTCGCCCCTTCTCGTTTAGGTAGCTCCAGAAGTAGGAGATCCAGAGGTAGTTCCCGTTCCCCACCTTCTTCTGTTTGTTCACGCCCGGCAGCCCGAACGGCAGCCGGGGATCGCTCTTGATGCGCTCGCCGTCCACCAGGTCGACATTGAACGGCGGATTGGCCATGACGAAGTCGCAGCGGCCGGCCAGCGTGTGTTCGTCCTGGTAGTAGGTGATGGCCTCGGCAATCCTGCCGTCCAACCCGTGCACCGCCAGGTTCATCTTCGCGATGCGGATGGTGTCCCGGTTCTTCTCCTGGCCGTAGAACACCACCTTCTTCGCCGTGTCCTCGCCCTCGTTCTCGATGAAGTGGCTCGACTGCACGAACATGCCGCCGGAGCCGCAGGCCGGGTCGAACACGGTGCCGTGATCCGGCTCGATCACATTGACGATGGTCTGGACGAGTGAGGAGGGGGTGAAGAACTCGCCGTTGTCGTGCGCTTTCTGAACCGAGAACTCAGCCAGAAAATACTCGTAGATCCGGCCGAACACGTCGCCGGTGGCGGTCTTCACCTGCTCGCTGTTGAACAATCGCATCAGGTCTTCGAGCACCTTCGGTTCGAAGATGCCGTAGTCCTTCGGCAGCACACCCGAGAGCGGCTCGAACGACGCTTCGATGGCGCTCATCGCGGCCGTGACCAACGCCGGCAGGTCGCCGCCACGCACCGAGGCCTGTTCCATCAGCCAGTCGTAGCGGGCGTTCTCAGGCAGAAAGAGCGAGCGCCTGGCCACGTAGTCTTCCGGGCGGACGCGTCGCTTCGGCATCTTGCCGCTGGCCTGATCGGCCGCAATCTGCCTGGCCGCTCCATCGAAACGGTTCGCGGCATGACGGAGGAAGATCACGCCGAGCACCGGCATGAAGTAGTCGCTGGAGGTGAGTTTCGAGTTGGCGCGAAGCTGGTCGGCGGCCGCCCAGAGATCCTTCTCGAGCTTCTCGATGTTCTTGTACGTATCGGTCATGCGTGTTGGTTGGCGAGGAGCCTATTTCTTCACCGGCCCCTGCGGCGACGTGAACAGCGCGTTGAACAGCAGGCGGAACGTGGCGTGCGCCTGGCCGCGGTGCTGCACGGGAAAGCCGAACAGCACCACGCGTCCGCTGCCGACGGGCGCTTCCAGGATAGCGGCCCGTCCGGCCAGGATCGATTCGCCCTCGAGCCAGCCGCTCAGCAGCACGTCGCGTTCGCCGTAGTGCGCCACGGTCTTCACACCGGCGGCCAGCGACGGATCGCGCGGCTCTTCGGCGCGTGCTGTCGCAGACGCGGCGGCGTACACCGAGCTGAAGGCGAAGAACGCCGCGGTGTCCGGCTGCATGCCGAACGAGAGCGGATGCGTCGGGTCGAGCGTCAGCCTGACAATGGAGCCGGGGACGAAGAGGCGGTCGTCGTTCTCACGCGCAAGGTCGCGCACCGGCAGCTCGAACGCACCGATAGCCAGTCCGCCCGATGCACCCAGGCAGATGAGGCTGCCGCCGGCCCGCGTGAATTGCCGCAATGCCTCGATGCCCGCATCGCCGAGGCCGCCGGCATAGTCCGGCGGTACGACGTCAGACGCGTAGCCGGCCGTCAGCATGTTGCCCGGAACGTTCGGCAGCACGATGGCGTCGAACTGCGCGCGCAAATTGCCGGCGCGCACCTGCTGATCGGTCAGCCCGGAATATGTGAATTCAAACTGATCGAGGACGAACCGCGTCCAGCCTTCATCGATGCTGGCGGTCCACGGCTTGTACACCGCGACTCGCGACCGGCCGATCGGCTGGAGCTTCGGCGGCAGCTTGCCCTTCATGCCGTCCACGCGCAATCCGAGGTCGTGGGCGACACGCGCCACCACGGCTTCGCTGTTCCGCACGTACGGCACGACGATGGCGCCGGCGGTGTGGTGTAACCCGAGCGTGTCGAGTCCGGTCGTCGTCCACGACGGCATGGCGCCGGCGGCCAGCAGCCGGTTCACCGCCAGCGCCGCCCCGTTGCCGCGCCCGTCTATGACCCAGTAGGCCGGCTTGCGTTCGCCCCACACCGAGCCCTGCAGCAGGCGTGGCGTCGTGACGCGCGTGAGCGACGGCGGCTCGAACCGGCGCTCGATGGTGACCACGCTGACGCCCATCTGCATCGGCAACGTCCAGCCAGCCACGTCGTAGGGGCGCTCGGGCGGTCCGTTCGGGGCAATGCGCCGCGCGGGATAGCTCTGGCGCTCGAGCAGCGACTTCACGTACGCCCGGTACGGCTGCGTCATGAAGATGATGTCCGTGCCCTCCGGATACGGCTCGCCGTCGGCGCGGAACGGCTCCATCGCGCGCTGGATCTCGATCGCGCCGGCGAGCAGTAGTTCCTCGAGCCGGGCGGTGGTGAGCGGATCGTGCTGCTCGGGAGGAATGAGGAACGCGAACGGTCCGCCCTGGCGCCCCTTTTCTACGGCGCGCAGCCCCATGGTGTAGAAGTTCAGCACGAGCTGTTCGCGATACGCCGACGCCGCGACGAGCAACCCGCGCACCGCGCTCAGGTCGTAGTCGACGATGTCGCGCAGCGTCCAGCGGCCGCCGGGCCATGGGTCGGGGAAATTGATCTGCGGACGGTAGTCGGCGAGTCCCTTGAAGCCGGCGCGCAGTTCCGTCGCCGGCACGTTCACGGGCGTGGCCACGTCGACGCTGGCCACCTCGGTCAGCAGGCAGACGGTGTTGTGGCCGATCGGCGCCGAGTCCTCGAAGCCGGGCCAGTAGTAGTCGTACTTCGCGCTCGAGACGACGCCCGACTTGCCTTCAGCCTGCATCTGCAGCGCCATGCCGCTGCCGAGCAGCGCGGCGGATCGCCAGATGAGCGGGTCGGAGTTGGGGTCGATCGGATCGGTGTTCGGCGGCACGAAGAACCGCGGTCCGTTCTCTTCCATCTGGTGCATGGTGAGGAAGACCTGCGGGTGCCAGTCGCTGTACATGAACCGTGCGAGATTGCGGTTCTCCGCCAGGTTCATCATGAACGCGTCGCGATTGATGTCGTGCCCGGCGTACTTCTGGTAGAGCCACGGCATCGGCCCGCCCTCCCACGGCGTGCCTTTGTGCTTCTCGTACCAGTCGGCCACCAGTCGCTGGCCATCGGGGTTCAGTGACGGGATGAGCACCACCACGACGTTCTGCAGCACGGCCAGCGTCTGCGCGTCGGTGGCGGTCACCAGCGTGTACAAAAGCTCGCTGGCGGCCTGCGCGGCGCCAACCTCCGACGCGTGAATGCTGCCGCCGATGGCGACAATGACCTTCTGCGTCGCAGCCAGACGCCTGGCCTCGTCAGGCTCGAGCGTGCGCGGGTCGGAGAGGCGGAGGTTGGCGGCGCGTATCTGGTCGAGGTTGCGGATGTTCTCCGGCGCGCTCACCACGGCGGCCGGCATGGCATGCCCGTCGGTGGTGTTGCCGAGGTCGATCAGCGTGACGCGATCGGTCTGCGACGCGACACGGGTGAAGTAGCGGGCGATGTCGTCAGCGGTCGCAAGCCGACGATCGGATCCGAGCCTGAAACCGAAGTGGGCGTCTGGCGTGGGGACCTGGGCGGCGGCCGGCGCGGCCAGCGCCAACAGCCCACTCAGCATCAGGGCGCGCGCCCTGGAAGACGTCACCGGCGAATAATAGCAGAGCGAGTGACGCGGTCCTGCTCGCGTCGGTCGTCGTCAGCCAGTTCCTCGAGGCGCAGTCGCAACGCCGCAAACCCGCACTGCTCGGGGTCGTAGAGGCCCCACTCGTCCTGCATCGGCCGGTCTGAACCGGTGCGTGCGCGCACCAGCCGCAGCGGAACGCCCACAGCCTCGGGTGCTTCCATGTTGCTGCTCCCCCCGTGCGTCGCGGCGTGCGCTGCCCGCGGACTCATCGACGGCCCTTCGAGTGGCGCCATCCGCGCGGTGTAGCCGGGCGCAAGCTGCGCCCACAGCTCGTCAGGCGGGGGCAGTTCGATGACATCTGGCTCCTGCAGTCCATCAGCGTCGTGTGCATGCCGCAGCCTCTCGGCCATCGTCTCGTCGTCGAGGAACGGCTCGAGGTCGAGCCACCCACCATCGACGGCTGGGTCGTCGGCACGTTCGGATTCGGCAGTCACGCGAAGCTGTATCGCCGCAGTCGCTGCATCCGACTCCGGCAGTGTGGTGCCAGGCATTCCTCCGGTTGTGGCCTGTGCGCAGGCGCGCCGCACGGCCTCCGCCAGTGCAAGGCATTCGGTGATCTGCGCGGCAAAGGCCGCCGGCTCGCAGTCGGGTGTGCCTCGCGGCGAGCGCGGACGGCGCAGCCGCGCCAGCACTCCGTGCGGGCCGCGTGGCGACGTCGGGTCGGCTGTGAAGCGTGGAATCGCCAGGGTCGGCACGACCGGGTAGTGCCCGTTACTGGCGCCCAGCCTCGCCAGCAACACCGCCTGGTCAGACGCGCTGAGGCACGGCGTGGTGAGCACCAGGTCTGGCCGCTGCTGCTCGAGGGCGGTGAGTGCGTCGTCCACGGACGTCACGAGGACGAGGTTCGCGGTGAGATGCGCCGGCACGAGTGCCGTCAGGCAGGCCGCCTGTCGTGCATCGGGTTCGATCGCAAGCAGCAGTGGCATGGTGTCAGCAAGGACCTCACCACGGGAAAGGCAAGCGCCGTTCCTGACCGAGCGTGCGTCCATGCGTGCGGCAGATGCCGGAAGTTCACGAATTCAGGCCTGAAGTCGCGCATCCGCAGAACCGTCGCTGCACTTACAGATGTGGACGGGGCGTACGCGCCACGGATTTCGCGCGTCACGTTACGAATGTGCAGGCGCGTTCGCGCTCGGCGCGTCGGTCCGGCGTGCGTCGTCCGAGGTCCGGCCTGGCTACGCCGTCGAGTGGGTAGCGGTGACGCTGGTGGTGATGCCGCCGCGGGCGGAGAAGTGGCCCGTCACGGTCATGCGACGGGGCGAGAGCGCTGCGACGAGGTCGTCGAGAATCTGGTTGGTGGCGGCTTCGTAGAAGATGCCCTTGTTCCGGAACTCGAGCATGTAGTACTTCAACGACTTCAATTCGACGCACAACGCGTCGGGCACGTAGACGATTCGGATCTCGCCGAAGTCGGGCAGTCCGGTCATCGGACAAACCGATGTGAACTCCGGACAACTGATGGTGACTTCGAAATCGCGCGCGGGACGCGGGTTGGGGAACGTCTCGAGGGTCGAGCTTGACATAGCGTGAAATTCTAACATTCCCTCAGAAAAATCGCGTTTTTTGCGATCTCACTGTTTGACAGTGGCTGAAAATGCGGGATAGCATGAGGCCAATTTCACAGCGAACGCCTCGGTCTTCGCCGCGCGCGCGGTGATCGATGGTCCACTCACTAACGCGCGATCGACACGAGGAGATATCAACATGGCTGACGCCCGCCGCATGGGCAAGTCCGAGCTGTTCTCGCATTTCGCGGAACGGTTCGAGGTCAAGCGCACGCAGGCTCGCGAGTTCTTCGATGAGCTGGCGCAGCTGGCCGAGAGGGAACTCAAGAAATCCGGCGAATTCGTGCTGCCCGGAATGGTGAAACTGGTCGTCCAGAAGCGCAAGGCTCGCATGGGCCGCAACCCTGCCACTGGCGAGGCGATCAAGATTCCAGCCAAGACGGTGGTGAAGGCGCGCATCACCAAGCAGCTGAAGGACGCCGTTCTTCCGCGCAAGTAGGCTCGTCGTTCAAGACGCGCTCCCCACACAACGATCTGTGTGCACCGCGGTGGAGAGCAGCGCGGCGGCCAGGCACGTCGGGCCGCTGCGCTCCCCTCACCACCGGATCGCTCCCGCCAGCAATCTCCCGCACAACTGAATCCAGCCGACCTGAAGGTCGGCAGCGACACTTCTCCTCGGCAGCTACGCCTCTCGGAACGTTTTAGCTCGCGGCTTCTATCGCCTGCGCGGGGCTGGCTTCGAAGCGCAGCGTGAAGGTCGAGCCTTCGCCGACCGTGCTGACGACGGCGATGGTGCCCCCGAGCTGCTCGACGATGCGGCGTGACGTCGCGAGACCGAGGCCAAGGCCGCGATGCTTCGTCGTGACGAAGTCGTCGAAGATGGCCGCGAGGCGCTCGGGCGGAATGCCGCCCCCCGTGTCCGTCACGCTGATCTCGATGCGGCCGCCGATGCGTGCCGTGCTGACGGTGACGCGTCCACCAGGCGGCGTAGCCTGGAGCCCGTTGGTGAGCAGGTTGCGATAGACGCGGCTGATGGCGAAGCGATCGGCATCGATGATGAGGGGGCCGGCCGCGCACCGCACCACCATCAGCACACGCGCGCGGTCGCTCTCGGCGCGCATGGCGTCGGCGACCTCGTTCACGGAGCCGTTCACTTCCATCGGGAAGCGATCGAGCGGACGCGGCCGTGCCGCGTTCAGCACATCGTCCATGAAGCGGCGCAGCGTGCCGAGCTCGCGGTCGATGGTCGCCTGCAGTGTGACCCGCGTCTCGGCATCCACATCGTCGCGCAGCATGAGCCGTGCGTTATTGCCGATGTTCTGGATCGGGTGATTCAGGTCGTGGAACAGGCCGGCGACGACACGGCCGAACATCACCTGGCGCTCCTGGCTCTTGATGGCGTCCTGCAGCTTCACCAGTCGATCGGCCATGGTGTTGAACGACCCGCCGAGGCGTGCGAACTCGTCGGCGCCGCTCACCGTCGCGCGCGCGTGGAAGTCGCCGGCCGCGAGCCGCCGGGTGGCGTCCTCGAGCGCCGAAATCGGCGCGATGAACTGGCGGCCCAGGACCACACCGATGGTCACCATCAGCACCAGCGCGGCTATGGCCGCGAACGCCAGCTGCCAGCCGAGTCGCGTCGCCGTCGCGAACGCTTCATCCGTCGGTTGCTCGATGATGAGCGTCCACCCCAGTTTGGGCACGCGCGCCGCCACGCCGAGCTGTGTGGTGCCACGCAGGTCGAGGTATTCCTTCCACGTCACCGCTGAACCACCGGCCAGCAGCGGATGGCCTGCCAGGGGCTGGCCACGCGCCACGAGCGCGCGCTGGTCCGGGTTGCCGTGCGCGATGAGGCGTCCATCAGCGGCGACGAGCAGCGCGTAGCCGTGCGAGCCGACGCGGATCTTCTCGACGATGCGCCACATCTCTTCGAGGCTCAACTCCGCCACGAGCCATCCGGCGGGCTGCCCGATCTCCACCAGCGGCACGGAGAACAGGCTGGTTGGCAGCAGGTCTTCGTCGATGTGGATGGGCGACATCGACACCCCGCCGATGGTCAGTAGCGTCCTGGCCGGCACCGTCAGCCGTGTCTGTCCGACGCGGCTGGTGGCGAGCACCGCGGCATTCGGGTCGAACAGGGTGAGTTCGCGGAACTCGCGGAACCGCAGCGCGTAGTTCTTGAGGATCAGGTCCTTCTGCCAGCGCTGGAGGCCGGTGTCCTGGATGTCGGCGGCCAGCGCGCGCAAGATGTCGACATCGCCTTCGAGGTCGCGCGAGATGTCCTCCGCTTCGCGCGTTGCCAGGCCGAGGTTCGAGGTCACAACCGACTCGCGCGTCGCACCCTGCAGGGTGACCAGCGACCAGGCGCCAAACGCCACCAGCGGCACGAGCGCAGCAGCGGCGAGCATGATGGCGAAGCGCGACGCGACGCGACGGATGCGCATGTCAGTGCGCCCCGAGCTCGGCGTCGGCTTCGCGCCACTCACGCAGGGTGCTGAGCACGTCGCGTCCGGCGTCCGCCCGCACCGCGTAGCGGGTACTGACCGCGCGCGTCCGCTCGCTCCAGGCGAGGAAGATCGCCGGCGGGTCGTCGACAATGGCGCGTGCGTAGGCGGCCACGCCGCGCCGGTACTCCGGGTCCGAGGCGGCGCCGCGCATCGCGTCGAAGGCGCGATCGACTGCGGGGTTGCTGTAGTGCCCCCAGTTGAACTGCGCGCCGCTGCCGAAGAACCATTGCTGACGCGCCATGGTGGGCCCGGCGATCATGTCG
Source organism: Acidobacteriota bacterium (assembly GCA_043743165.1). Classification (GTDB taxonomy): domain Bacteria; phylum Acidobacteriota; class Vicinamibacteria; order Vicinamibacterales; family CAVVIG01; genus CAVVIG01. The sequence continues at coordinate 11,699 of JAYTXA010000066.1, read as the reverse complement.
GCCAGCAGCATGTCGAAATGTCCGGCCGTCGCACGCGCATAGAGCTGGTCGATTGGAATGCGCTCGAGCGTGAGCTCGACCCCGATCTGGCGCAGTTGACGCTGCACCGCCATGGCCATGCGCTCGAGCGACGCGTCGGCGAAGATGCACGTCAGTGAACGTGGCGCGCCGCCGAGCGGCGTCGGCGTGTAGCTGAAGCGTGAGGTGTGGTCGTCCGGCTCGGCCGCCCAATGGTCCGGGGGGATGGGCGAATCGATGGGGCGCCCATGGCCGTTCATCGCCTCCTGGACGAGCAGGCGCCGGTCGATGGCGTCGTTCAACTGGCGCCGCACCCGCCCGTCGCGCAACTGCGGCCGCAGCACGTTCATCAACAGCACGTAGGCGTAGTTGCGCGGATGCGAGTAGACCGCCACGTGCGGCGACGGCTCGAGCGACTGGAGCGCCTCCGCGTTCACCTCGTAGAGCATGTCGACGTCGCCGCGCAGCATGTCGGCCCAGGCCGCCCGCTCCGACGGATAGGCGTGGAACTCGACGCGGGGAATGGCCGGACTGCCGTCGCGATAGCCGCGATAGGCGTCGAGCGCGAGGATGTCGTTGCTGCCTCGCTCGGCTAATCGGAACGGGCCCGTTCCGGCGTCAGGGGAATCGGGCGAGGTGAGACCGGCATCGAGCGATTCGAGCACGAAGTTCGAGCGGCGCCTCATTTGGATGGTCAGGCTTTGCGGCGACGCCACGGTAATGGCGCTGATGTCGCCGAATGCCGGCCCCATGTACGAGGGCAACTGGGTCTGCAGGGCGTCGCGCACCGTGGCGGAGTCGAGTGCCCGGCCGTCGTGGAAGCGGATGCCGGACTTCAGATGAATCGTGAGCGTGCGGCCGTCCGCGGTGACGTCCCACCGGTCGGCGAGCCAGGGCTGCGGCCGCCCGCTGCGCGAGAACGAGATCAATGCCTCGACCGAGAGAATGCGCGCGGCCTGGCGCACGCCGCTGGTGCCGGCGTCGCCGGACGGCAGCCCGAAGCCGATGCGCAGGATACGGGGGGGCATCGCCACCACCGGCGGCGCGCTACAGGCCTGCGCGCAGATCGCGAGCACGATGATGGCTGCGCCAGCCATGCGTCTGCTCAGGGGTGTGCCCACGCCGGCCATGCTGGTGCGGCTACTTCCGGCTGGCCGGGAAGTCGTCGACGTAGATCGGACAGATGCCCTGCGGCTTTGCGTGCGTCGTCGCCTTCTTGATGATGATGATCTTCGTCATGCGGGAACTCCTGCGCAGGCGAGCGCCGCCAGCTGCGCGCGTTCGACAACGGCGGCCTCGAGGCCGCGCTTGTGGCACGCTGGACGATTGATGTCGCCGCTCTCCCTGTAGGAAGACGCGACGCATCCGCCGGCGCACACGGGAATGAACGAACAGTCGCCGCAGGCGTCCCAGGGCCGCAACTGCTCGAAGGCGAGTCGGCCGCGCTGCATGGCGGCCGTGCTGTGGCCGCTGATGTGGCCGACCGGCAGCGCCCGATCGCCAGTGAAACCAGGGCAGGCATAGCGGGCGCCGTCAGGGCCGATCGTGTGCGCATGCGCCATGTGCACATGGCACGGCCCCTGACGCGTGGCGTCGGCGGTGGTGAAGCCGAACGACCGCGCCTCGGCACGGAGCCTGATGAAGGGGTCATCCTTCTCGGCGGTCCGCGCCGCACGCGGCGTATCGGCGGCCACGGGCCGCAGCGGAATGACGGCGCCGTTGCCGAGGCGCAGCGCGCCGGGCTGGCTGCTGCGTACGACTGGCTTGACGTTCACCTGGGTCACCCGGTCCGCGAACGGCTGTGCCTTCAGGAACGCCAGCAGTTCGGTGAACGACGCGGCATCGTCGGGGTCGATGTTGCCGCCGATGGCGATCGGCACGTGCGGGGCGATACGTCGAAGGTTGTCGATGATGCGGTCGAACGTCGGCTGGCCGCCGCGCAGTGGACGCGAGCGGTCGTGCGCCTCGCGGGCACCATCGAGCGTGACCTTCACGCCGGCGAGGCCGAACGGCAGCAGCTCCTGGACCGTCGCTTCAGTGAGCAGCAGTCCGTTGGTCACCAGGGTGACGACCTGGCGAACGCCGCGGGCGTTGGTGGCAGCCGCCAGGTGCGACGCGATGACGCGAATGGCGGCGGTGTTCAGGAGCGGCTCGCCCCCGAGGAACGACAGCAGCAGCCGCTCGGGTTGCACCTCGTCGAGCTGTGCTTCCACCCAGCGGGCCACGTGTGCGGCCGTGTCGAGCGACATCGAGGCGGCGTGGCCGTGGCTCGTCCGGTCGCCCTGATAGCAGTAACCACAACCGAAATTGCAGGCCAGCGTCGTGAGGATGGAGATGTGCAGTTCCGAGCGGTCGTGCGTGACGGCGTGGAGGTGGTTCGCCAGGGCGACGCGATCGGCGTGGCGTCCGTCCGTGATGAACCCGTGCTCGGTCAGCGTGAGCAGTGCCTCACGGGTATCCGCATCGAGCGGCGCGAGAGAACCCGGAGGCGCCTGGAGCAGGGCATCGACATCGGCGTCAACGATCGCCTCGGCATCAGTCAAGGTGTTCCAGAGAAACACCCGATTGTCCGGCAACGGGACGCGCAAATTGAAGAGCGAAGGCGCCATTCGTCCTCGGGATCACGGGGGCAGACCACACACAGAAAACGCGCAGAGCGTTCTGAACGAACCGCTGGCTTGACAGTTGATAGGGACGGCCGTGCACAGCCCTCCGCACCTACCGTGCAGTGCAACCGGTATTCCGCGCACCAGCCGAGCTCGGCAAACGCTGGAAGCGATTGGTAAACAAAGGGTTGGCATCCACTGCCGGCCTCCTCTTCGCGCGGTGCCGCAGCGCCGGACGGGGCAACCGGTGGGCCGCCTGGTGCCGCAACGCGGTCCGGACGCCTATTCCGTACGCAAATCCGGATGGTTTGCGATCAGGCCAAGGACTTGGCCTGCGGGGCTGGGAACCTGCCCGTCATTGCCGGCGCGAACGGCTCAGACGCCGCGAATGCGACGGGCGAGCTGACGAACCTCGAGCTTGTCCATCTTGTACTTGAGCGTGCTCAGCGGTACGCCAAGGTAGTCGGAGGTGGCGGTGACGTTCCAGCCGCACTTCTCGAGGGCTCGCAGGATGAAGTTGCGTTCGAAGGTGTTCGTGGCATCTTCGAACAGCCTGTCGCTGCGTTGACCTCGCGGCTCGAGCTGCGCGAAGTGGAACTCCAGCGGCAGATCTTCCTCGCCGATGTATTCCTTGTCGTTCATCGCGACGATGCGCTCGATCAGGTTCTCGAGTTCGCGGATATTGCCGGGCCACCAGTACTTCTTCAGCATGGCCATCGTCGACTCGGTGATGCCGATGATGCGTTTGCGGAAGCGGGTGTTGTAGCGGCGCAGGAAGAACTCGGCCAATTGCGGAATGTCTTCCGAGCGCTCCCGCAGCGGCGGCATCTTGATGGGAATGACGTTGATCCGGTAGTAGAGGTCCTCCCTGAACTTGCTTTCCTTCACGGCCTTCTCGAGGTCGACGTTGGTTGCCGCAATCAGTCGGAACGAGGTCTTGATCGGCTGCTGTCCGCCGACGCGCTCGATCTCGTCCTCTTGGATGGCGCGCAGCAGCTTCGCCTGGAGGTCGAGATGCAGGTCGCCGATCTCGTCGAGGAACAACGTGCCGCCCGCGGCGAGCTCGAACTTGCCCAGTTGCTGGCGGATAGCCCCGGTGAACGCCCCCTTCTCGTGGCCGAAGAGGGTGCTCTCGAGCAGTTCCCTGGGAATGGCTGAGAGGTTGACCGCGATGAACGGCGCCTCGGGATTTTCGCTGTCGCGGTGAATGAGGCGGGCCAGCAGCTCCTTGCCCGTGCCGCTCTCGCCGAGAATCAGGACGGTGGCCGGCAGTTTGGCCACCCGGTGCACGACGTCGATCACGTCGCGGGTCAGGCGGCTGGGACCGACGATGAACTCGCGGCCGGACTCGTCGGCCACTTGCGCGGACAGCGCCAGCACCTGCCGGCAGAGGTCCTGCTGTTCGCCCGCGTGGCGCAGCAGCGCCCGCAAGTGCTCCTGCGGCACGTCGTTCGGGATGTAGTGATACGCCCCGTGCTTCATGGCCTGCACGGCGGTCTCGACGTCGGCGGCGGTCGAGGCGACAATCACCTCGATGAGCGGGAAGTTCTCCCGGACGATCTGGAGCAGCTCGAAGCCACTGATGCCGGGGAGACGGGCGTCGACCAGCACGAGATCGACCTCGTCCTTGGTCAGCATCGAGAGGGCGGCTTCGCCCGTTCCGACGCGAAGCACACGGAACTCGCGCTTCAGCGCGGAGGCGAAGCTGTCACGCATGCTCTCGTCGCTATCGACGATGAGAACGGTCTTAGGCTTCAGGCTCATCGACTTGGGTGGGAGCGCCGTCATTGTCGCAGCCGGTTGACACTGTTGCAAGCCGTTCGTTAACGTACCTGTTTTGTTGCCCTTTTCCCTCGTTCTCGCAAGTGTCGCCATAGTGCTGGCCATCTCGGCCCTTTTCCGCTCGCGCAGCCTCAGCAAGCGCGCCGAGCGGCTGGCCGAGTCGTACTGGGAAGTCCGGTACGAAATCGGGCAGTTGAAGGTGCGCCTCAATCGCCTCGAAGCCGGCGCTGGCGTGAAACAGCCTGAGCCCGACGCCGAGGCCGCAGCCCCGCGGCCGGCAGCCACAACAACGTTCGTTCCTCTGTCCTCCCTGAAGAAATGACCAACGAATACGACGTCATCGTGATTGGAGCCGGCACCGGCGGGTATGTGGCTGCGATCCGCGCCGCTCAGCTCGGGCTCAAAGTGGCCTGTGTCGAGAAGCAGAAGTCGCTTGGCGGCACCTGCCTCATCTGGGGCTGTATTCCCACCAAGGCGCTGCTCGAGCACGCGCACGCGCTGAAGATTGTGCAGGGCGCCAAGGAGTGGGGCGTGACGATCGGCGACGGCTCGGGAGTCCCAATCTCCATCGACATGAAGCAGGTGCATGCCCGCAAGGACAAGATCATCACCAGCCTGACCAAGGGCGTCGAGTTCCTCTTCAAGAAGAACAAGATCGACTGGATCAAGGGGACCGCGCGACTGGCCGGCAACGGCGTCGTCGAGATCATCGACGGGGACGTGCAGACCCTCAAGGCGAAGATCGAGATCATCGTCGCGACCGGGTCGTCGCCGCGCAGCGTGCCCGGCATCACGATCGATCACCAGCGGATCATCACCAGCGACCAGGCCATCCACATGAAGGCGGTGCCGAAGTCGATCGCCATCATGGGCAGCGGCGCGGTCGGCGTCGAGTTCGCGTCGATCTTCAAGAGCTTCGGCTCCGATGTCACCATCATCGAACTGCTGCCGCGGCTGGTGCCGGTCGAGGACGAAGCGGTGTCGGCTGAACTCCAGAAGTCGTTTCGGAAGAAGGGCATCACCGTGCTCACGGGCACGAAGGTGACGAGTGCGAAGGCCACCGCCGACGGCATCGTGCTCCAGGCGGCGTTGCCGGACGGCACGACGAAGGACATCACCGCCGAGTACCTGCTGGTGGCGACGGGCCGCGGGCCGGTGACCGCCGGCCTCGACATCGAGCAGCTCGGCGTCGAGATGGAGCGCGGCTACATCAAGGTGGACGCGATGTACCGCACGAACGTGCCGGGCATCTCCGCCATCGGCGACGTCATCACGCTCGGTAACGGCCCGCACCCGCAACTGGCGCACGTGTCGTCGACCGAAGGTATCCTCGTGGCCGAGCGCATCGCCGGACACGACGTCCACCCGCTCAACTACGGGCACGTCCCGGGCTGCACCTACTGCGACCCGGAGATCGGCAGCGTTGGCCTCACCGAGAAGGCAGCGATCGAGAAGGGGTACGACGTCAGCGTCGGCACCTTCCCGTTCGGCGTGCTCGGCCGCGCGAAGATGGCGGGCGAGACAGAAGGCTTTGTGAAGATCGTGGCCGACAAGAAGTACGACGAAATCCTCGGCGTGCACATGATCGGTCCGCGCTCCACCGAACTCGTGGCCGAAGCGACGCTTGCGCTGCGGCTCGAGTCGACGGTCGAGGAGCTGATCCGAACCATTCACGCGCACCCGACGATGGCCGAAGCCGTCGGCGAGGCCGCGCACGCCACGCACGGCGCCGCGATCCACATGTAGGGAAAGTCAGATTATGGCCAGCGACGTATTGATGCCGCAGATGGGCGAGTCGATCGCCGAGGGGACGATCGTCCGCTGGATAAAGAAGGTCGGGGACAGCGTCGATCGCGACGAACCCCTCTTCGAGATCTCGACGGACAAGGTCGACGCGGAGATTCCCTCGCCCGCGGCCGGCGTGTTGACAACGATCTTCGCTCACGAGGGCGAGACGGTTCCCGTCAACTCCGTCGTGGCCATCATCGCAGCGGCCGGCACGCTGCCGGACCTCGCCACGCCTGCGGCTCAGGCGCACGCCGTACCGCCCCCGGCCCCGAAGGCGCAGGGCGACGGCGCACCGTCCACGAAGACAGCTCCCGCGCCCGCGGCCGCGGTGGCCGAGCCGGTCGTTGACACGCCCGTCGCGGGCGTCATTCCCGTCGAGAGCACGACGGAAGAGCGGCTCCGCCAGAAATCGTCGCCGCTGGTGCGGCGCATCGCCAAGGAACACTCGGTCGATATCGCACAGCTTCAGGGCACCGGCATCAGCGGCCGCGTCACCAAGAGCGACATCATCACCTACATCGAGAAGGGGGGCGCAGCGGCGCCCGCTCCGGCCGCGGTCGCGCCGACGCCATCATCCGGTCACACCCCGGCCACCGGGGCCGGGCTCGCCGGGCGGACGGTGGCGCTGTCGGTGATGCGTCGCAAGATTGCCGAGCACATGGTGCTCAGCAAGCGCACGTCGGCGCATGTGCACACGGTGTTCGAGGTGAACTACAGCCGGCTCGATCAGCTCCGCAAGGCGAAGAAGGCCGAGTACGAAGCGAGCGGGGCGAAGCTCACCTACCTCTCGTTCATCGTCAAAGCCGTGGTCGACGCGTTGCGCCAGGTGCCGGTCATGAACGCCTCGCTCGATACGAACAACAACGTGTCCTATCACCAGCCGGTCAACGTCGGCATTGCGGTCGCGCTCGACTGGGGCCTGATTGTCCCCGTCATCAAGGCGGCGGACGAGAAGAACCTGCTCGGCATCAGCAAGGCCATCACTGACCTTGCGGACCGCGCGCGCGCGAAGCAGCTCAAGCCGGACGACGTCCAGGGTGGCACCTTCACGGTGACCAACCCGGGCGGCATCGGCGCGCAGTTCGGCCTGCCGATCATCAACCAGCCGCAGGTGGGCATTCTCGGTGTCGGCGCGATCGAGAAGCGCGCGGTGGTCATCGACGATGCGATCGGCATCCGGCTCATGGGCTATCTCTCGCTGGCCTTCGACCACCGCGTGGTCGATGGGGCGGTGGGCGACCAGTTCATGGCGCTGATCAAGCACCAGCTCGAGAACTGGGATCCGACGCAGGCCTGATGCGCCACGCCTGATGGCCAGCCGCACGCTCGAAGTCCGGCGCCTGGGGCGCATGCCGTACGGCGAGGCGCTCGAACTGCAGAAGAGCCTTGTCGAGCAGCGGCGTGCCGGCACGGTCGGCGACCTGCTGCTGCTGGTCGAGCATCCGTCGGTGCTGACCCTCGGGGTTCGCGGTGGCGGCGGCCGCGCGCACATCCTGGTCAGCGACGAGGAGTTGGCAGCGCGCCAGATCGGCGTGTTCGAGACCCGCCGCGGCGGCGACATTACCTATCACGGACCTGGCCAGATCGTCGGCTACCCGATCATCGACCTCGACCCCGACCGCCGCGACGTGCACAAGTACGTGCGCGACCTCGAGGAGGTGCTGATTCGCGTCGCCGCCGATTACGGCATCGCCACCGGACGCGTATCCGGGCTCACGGGCGTGTGGGCGGGTGACGAGAAGCTGGCGGCCATTGGCGTGCGCATCCAGCGGTGGGTGACCAGTCACGGCTTCGCCCTGAACCACACGACCGACCTGTCGCACTTCGGCTTGATCGTGCCGTGCGGCATTTCCGACAAAGGTGTCACCTCGCTGCAGACGCTCGGGTGCGTCGCGACGCGGGCGGAGGTGGAAGAGCGGATTGCCGCCCACTTCGGCGTGGTGTTCGGCCGGACCGTGCATATCGAACCCCCATGCTGAGACCGGCAATCGTTCCACCGACGCCGATCACTCGCGCGGCTGTGCTGACGATGGCGCTCGTCATCATCGCGACCGCCCTGTTCCTCATGCTGGAGTACCCGTCGCTACCCGACCTGCTGCCGGTACACTTCAGCCGCAACGGCGCAGCGAACGGCTGGCAGTACCGGACGCTGCCGCGCGTTTTCATTCCGGTGGGCGTGCAGGTGATGCTCGCGGTGCTCTTCTCGGCCGTGGCGGCGCTGCTGCTGTCACGTCCACACGGTGAACAGGAAGCCGAGGCGCCAGACGTGCGCGCCGCTGCGGCGGCGGCCGAAGCGGTGGTGCTGATTGCGGCGATCTGGGTCGCCTTCCAGGGCTACGCGGCGTTCTCACTGGCGCGCCTCTGGGTTACGCATAGGGCGTCGCTGCCGTTCTACAACCTGGGCGAGATTGTCGGCGGCGTCGCGTCTCTGGCCATCGCCGTGCGTGCCCATCAACGGCTCGGGCGACCTGAGCCTCGCCCCTTCGTCGCCGCACACTGGCGGCTTGGCCAGCTCTACAAGAACGCCGACGACCCCGCGCTCTTCGTGCCCACACGCGACGGTCGTCGCTGGACCCTGAACTTCGGCCGTCCCGTGGCGGGGGCGCTGCTCGGGCTTGTCCTTGTGGTCGGCGTCCTCGGACCGACCGTCCTGCTCGCGCTCGCCCTGCGCTGAACGGCGCCGCTACGTCTCCAGTTGGCCCCGCGTTGAGGGTTCTCCCGAGGTGTGGAATTTTTCCGGGGGTATCGGTGTTCTCTATCCCAGCGAGGGACGAAATGAGAGACACGAAGGATGAGCTTCTTCTCGCCCGGCTGCAGGCAGGAGACGAGTCGGCACTCCGTGACCTGGCCGAGGCGTTCGGTTCGAAAATCTACCAGTTGGCATTCCGCTACCTCCGTAACAAGGAAGACGCGGAAGAAGTGACGCAGGACGTCCTGTTCAAGGTCTACCGCAAGGTTGGCGACTTCCGCGGTGACGCGGCGCTGTCTTCATGGATCTACCGGATTACGTTCAACGCGTCGATGTCGCGCCTGCGCACGGCGAAGTACCAGCGGACACAGAACGACGAGCTGTCGATCACGGCGAACGAGGGAGACGAAGGCGCGAGCACGCGCCACGACATCCCCGACTGGTCCGGTATGGCCGACGAGCACGTGTTCCGCGCGCAACTGCGCCAGAAGGTGTTCAACGCCATCCTTTCTCTTCCGGCCATCTACCGCGCACCGGTGATGCTGCGGGATATCCAGGGGATGTCCACGGAAGAGGCGAGCGAGATCCTGCGCGTGAAGGACCAGACGCTGAAGTCGCGGCTGCATCGCGGCCGGCTCATCCTGCGCAAGCAGCTCGCGGACTTCGCGGGCGGGCTGTCGCTGCACCAGGCCGCCGCCTGACGCGCGGGCGCAAGATTTGCAACCTTCGCGTTCCGGATTTGATCGTCGGTCGCGAGTAACCACATCAGTGCTGCAGGCCGGTATCCGGCCGCGGCCGTGGTTGCTCCGACCCGATCAGTCCGGATGCGGGGTGTCTCGCCAGCCAGGCGTCTGCGCCAGATGTGCCTCTCCCGCCTACGAATCCCGTCCGCCGCGCCGATTGGAACGCGGCGCACTCGTCGCGTTTCTGCCCAGCCGCTTCATCACCGGCGACCCACCCGCGCGTCACGCGCTCGATGAGCGGGCCAAAGGTGTCGGCTCCATTTTGATGTTATGCCGACCGTCTGAAATTACGGCAGCGGATCGAGGTGTGGCAACGGCTCCCACCGCCTCGCCTTTTCCCAGACCGACGTCAGCTCTTGCTGGTGAAGTGACGTCCATTCCGGCAACCAGTCCCATTGCTCGTGGCGGCAGCTTGCCGGAAATGACGGCCAGCGTGTCGATCGCAATGCGTGCCTCGAACTCGGCGTACTCGGCGACCCGAGCCGAACCGACTCGAAACATGCGACGTCGTTAATCCGCGGATCTCTTAACCGAGTTCGAGAACAGTTGTCTCGCGCTGCGCATCGAACGCTGCAAGGTCCGGCGCATGATGGCGCAGCAACGCGACCAAGTCGCGTGTCGCACAATTGCCGACGCGAAGCCACACGACCTTCGGCGGCGCGCCCCTGAGCACACTCAACCGATGGAAGTCCTCGTCCTTCGTGACCAGGAGGCACTGGTGTTCTCGTGCGAGTTCCCACACGCCCACGTCTGATGTGCCGCCCTTACCGAGTAGCCGAATGTGGAGTGAATGCGGGAAGACGTCCGAGAGCGCGACCACGAGCGCCTCGGGCAACTGTTCATCAAACAGCAACCGCACGACTTACGCCGCCGGCACGCTGAGGGTGCGACGCTCGCGCTCGGCGGCGTACGCGAGACAGGCTCGGACGTCATCAGCGGTCAACTGCGGGAACTCGGCCAGCAGCTGAGCTTCCGACGTGCCGCCTGCCAGATACGCGAGGACGTCGCCCACGGTGATGCGCGTACCTTTGATGCAAGGCTTGCCAAAGCGAATCTCGGGATCTACTGCGATGCGATCCAAGGGGCTCATACGCTTAGTCTACGGCAAGCCGCCGTCTGGCCAGCCGGCTGAGATGAGCATGCTGATCTCCGGGGGTGTGACGGCCCAACGTCAGCGTTCACCAGCGCCCGCTCAATGCTGAGTGCGGGCGTCTGGTGCAACGCATGTTAGGTCTCTTTCTGTGGTTCAAGATCGCCGAGCAATCGCATCTCGGTTTCCACGATGTGGCTGACCAGGTCGCCCATGTCCCGTCCCGTGCGACGGGCGAGGCCTTCAACCTGCTTTTGCAAACGGGCCGGGAGATAGATGGGGAGACGCACGTCCGCGTTCTTGCGGTAGAACAGTCCGCGTGTTGCCCCTGAGAAGTTGTATTCCTTCTTCATGATGTCGATTCCGTGTAAATCTTGGTTTCCGACCGCGTGGCCTTCCGGGCCGAGATGACCCGAATCGTTGCGTGCCGCGGTGTCACATTGCGATGCGTGTGGCTGACGACGAGCAGTCGGGCCGCCGTATCGAGTCCGAGGCTGAGCCACCGCTCCTCGTCGTCGCCATGGTCCTCATCAAGCTGAGACAGCAGGCGCGGATCGAGGAAGACCGTCGCCGCCTGCGCGAACGTGACGCGATGGTCCCTAGCGTTTCTCGCCGCCTTGGCCGGGTCCCAATCGAAGCGGTACTCGAATCGTTCAGCCACCGATTCATCTTCTCATGCACTCGGCAAGAGATTCAGAGACCTAACGATGCCGAATCAGCCGCGCGCCGCCAAGCGAGTCGCGGCACGTCGGCTGCATTCGGAGGTTAGACGTCACGAGGTACGGTCCGGGGACATAGGTTACACAACAGTCCAGAGACATGGGTGACACATTCCGCCAGACTTCGAGCCGAGGTGCTCGATGCCGTGGCAGGAGACGTCACTGATGGATCAACGGGTGCAGTTCATCGCCGACTACCAGCGCGACGAAAGTAACGTGGCCGAGTTGGCGCGCCGCTACGGCATCAGCCGCAAGACCGCCTAC
>JAYTXA010000065.1:0-63242 GCA_043743165.1 Acidobacteriota bacterium | reverse complement strand
GTAGGCGGTCTTGCGGCTGATGCCGTAGCGGCGCGCCAACTCGGCCACGTTACTTTCGTCGCGCTGGTAGTCGGCGATGAACTGCACCCGTTGATCCATGAGCGGACGGCGCGCGGCTGATTCGGCTCGTTGATATGACTCCAACGGTGCGGCCAGTTGCAGAACTCCTGACTCCTGAGCCCTGACTTCCAGCTCCCCTCCGTCTTTCACTGCGTTACACTTTCGGCGTGCAGTTCCTCGTCGCGGCATTCATCGCTCTCGGCATCTCCACCGCCTACGCGCAGCCGGGGTCGATGGCTGCGCCGGAAGCTGCGCAGGCCGCTACGTCGGCTCAGCCGGCGCCTGCCGCGCCGCCCACATCACAGGACTCAACGTCGCGGCCGTCTTTTGCGGAGTGGATCGACGGTGTGCGCCGTGAAGCACTCGCCCGCGGCTACCGCACGGAACTGGTGGACGAAGCCCTGGCCGGTGTCGAGGAACCGATGCCGGTGGTGATCGAGCGCGACCGCACCCAGGCAGAAACGGTGCTCTCGATTGAGGCCTACATCACGCGGCAACTGACGGCGCGACGTGTTCGCACCGGAGGCGAGATGCTGGCGAAGCACAAGGCGACGCTCGACAAGGTGGAAGCCACCTACGGCGTGCCGGCGCGCATCATCGGCGGCATCTGGGGCATGGAGTCGAACTTCGGCCGCTTCAGCGGCGTGCGGCCCACCATCGCCGCCCTCGCCACGCTTGCATGGGACCCGCGTCGCGCCACCTACTTCCGGCGCGAACTCTTCAACGCGCTCGAGATCCTCAACCGCGGCGACATCGACCTGCCGCGGCTCAAGGGCTCGTGGGCCGGCGCCATGGGTCAGCCGCAGTTCATGCCGTCGAGCTACCTGCAGTACGCGGAAGACTTCGACGGCGACGGCCGTCGCGACATCTGGACGACGCCCGGCGACGTGTTCGCGTCGATCGCGAACTACCTGAAGGGACACGGCTGGGAAGCCGGCCGGCCGTGGGGGCGCGAAGTGCGCGTGTCGAAGGACGTGGCAAGCCGCATCGCCGGCACGGTGGCCAGGCGCGCCGGCACGTGCCAGGCCACCCGCGACATGACCGTGCAGTTGCCGCTGGCAGAGTGGCAATCGCTCGGCGTTCGCACGCTGGGCGGCGCGGCCCTGCCCAAGGCCGACCTCGCGGCTGCGCTCGTGTCGGGCAGCTCGCGGCACTTCCTGGTGTACGGCAACTACGACGCGCTGCTCCAATACAACTGCGCGCACGCCTACGCCCTGAGCGTGGCGATGCTCGGCGACCGCCTCGCGGCGGCGCCGGCCGCAGCGGTTCCTGCGAAGCGCACGCCGGCCAAGCGGAGCGCGCCGAAGAAGCGCCGAGCCGGCGTGCGTGGCTGAGCCGCCTTCGCTCAGCCGGGCCGACCTGAGTCACGGTCTTACGCGTCAAGCCAATTGTTCGTGCCACGGGCGTAGAATCGCCTCATGGCTGCTGCACTCCACCTCGACGACAAGGGGATTCTCACCGCCTGCACGCGCTGCGGCCAGACGAACCGCGTAACGTTCGACAAAATCGGGCACACCACGCGCTGCGGCAAGTGCAAGGAAGCGGTGCGCGCCGATGCGACAGCGCTGGAGGTATCGAGCACGGCCGACTTCGATCGGCTGATCGCGCAGTCGGCAGTGCCGGTGGTGGTCGACTACTGGGCACCCTGGTGCGGTCCGTGCCGCGTGGTGGCGCCAGAACTCGAGAAGGTGGCGAAACGGGCCGAGGGCCGCTATCTCGTGGTGAAGGTGAACACCGACGCGCTGAGCGACCTCGGGCAGCGCTACACCATCCGCTCCATTCCGACGATGGCACTGTTCGCGGGCGGGCGCGAGGTGAACCGCACGACCGGCGCGCGGCCGGCGGCCGACATCGAGGCGTTCATCGCGCAGTCGCTGCAGGCGTAAGCGCGGGACGCGCCGGCGTGTCGTACCCGCCGTGTTCGTCTGCGGCCGCGGGTGTCTGCAGGTAGCGTCCGTGCGTCGGCATCTCTTCATCGAAGTGATCGGCCAGCCAGTGCAGGTCGTGGCGCATCGACGGCCCACGCAGTGGATGTCCGTGACCGGTCGCCGCGACCTCGGGGTCGAGCGAGGCCAGCACCTGCACCGACGCCCGCGCCGATTGGCCGCAGAGCGACCGCCCGGCCGTGCGAATGGCGCCGGTGTAGCCAGGCAGCTATCATCGGGCGTGGTCGAGCCTCGGATCTTCTCGCTGAACGCACACGCCGCGTATGCCTGCCGGCATTCGGGCGCGTGCTGCACAGCAGGCTGGAGCATTCCGGTCGAGTCCCGCACCTGGCCACTCGTCCGCACCGACTGGCTGCTGCCCGACGACAGCGGCGCCTGCCCGCAGTACGATCGCCCGTCCCGCCGCTGCCGCATCCATCGCGATCATGGCGAAACGACGCTCCCTGAGTCGTGCCAGCACTTCCCGCGGCGCGCCCTGCTGGACGCCCGCGGCACCAGCGTCGCCCTCTCGCACTACTGCCCAACCGCCGCGGCGCTGCTGCTCGACGGCACCGAGCCGCTGAGCGTGGTGACGTCGGCGGTTGCCTTCCCACCGTCGCGCGCCTACGAGGGACTCGATGCCACGGCTGAATGGTCACCGTTGCTCAGATCCGACGTGCTGCTCGACGCATCGAGCTTCGGGCAATGGGAGCGCTACCTCGTCGAAACGATCGGACGCTCCGACTCGGAGCCAATGCTCGCGCTGCATCGGGTGGCGGCGACTGCCGAGCGCCTCCGCTGCTGGACCGTAGATGCCGGCACCGTCCCGGAGTGGGTTGGAACTCAGCTCGACATAACGGCGTCGCCAGCCGATTCGGCCCTCGATGCGCGGTATGTCCCATTCACGCAACCGCGGGCCTACGCCACCGTGTGCGCCACTGTGCCGCAGGGGCTCGATCGTCCGGCGCTTCCGCCTGATGTCGCCGCGGCCGACTGCCGGTGGGTCGAGCCCGCCTGGCCCGCGCACGCGTCTCTCGTGAATCGATATCTCGGCGCTCGGGCGTTCGCGTCGTGGACGGCCTACCAATCGCGCGGCATCCGCACGCAGGTGGCCGAGCTGTACGTCACGCTCACAGTGCTGCGCGTCGAGTGCGGGCGCGCCTGTACAGCGGCAGCGCGGACGCTCGATCGCGCGCTGCTAACGGAGGCCGTACGCGCCTCGGACCTGTTGCTGGTGCACCTCGCAGATCGCCAGGCGTTGATGGCTTGGCTCGGAAAGGTGGAGTGAGATGGCACGGTTCCCTCGCGGCGCGCGCCTCGGCCGGCTGTTCCTGACCCTGGCGGCCGCCATCGTCGGTGGAGCGACGCTGCGGTCGCAGCCGCCGGCGCGTCCGTTCGCATTGGAAGAAGTGGGGGTGGCCGAGCTGCAGCGGCGCATGACCGCCG
This sequence comes from Acidobacteriota bacterium, assembly GCA_043743165.1. Classification (GTDB taxonomy): domain Bacteria; phylum Acidobacteriota; class Vicinamibacteria; order Vicinamibacterales; family CAVVIG01; genus CAVVIG01. Next base: position 59,811 of record JAYTXA010000065.1, on the reverse strand, counting down.
GCACGACGACGTCGCGTGCGCTCGTCGATCTGTATCTGGCGCGGATCGCGGCGGTGGACCGCGCCGGTCCAGCGCTGCACAGCATCATCGAGCTCAATCCTGACGCGCGCACCATCGCGGATCGCATGGACGCCGAGCGCAAGGCCGGGCGTGTGCGCGGTCCGCTGCACGGCATTCCGGTCGTGATCAAGGACAACATCGCTACCGGCGATGCCATGCGCACCACCGCCGGCTCGCTCGCGCTGGCCGAGGCGCGCGCCCCACGCGATGCGTTCATCGTGGCTCGCCTGCGCGACGCCGGAGCCGTGCTGCTCGGAAAAACGAATCTCAGCGAGTGGGCAAACTTCCGCTCGACGCATTCCACCAGCGGCTGGAGCGCCCGCGGCGGACAGACGAAGAATCCCTACGCGCTCGACCGCAACCCGTCTGGATCCAGTTCGGGCACGGGGGCGGCGATCACCGCCAGCCTGGCGACGGTGGGGGTCGGCACCGAAACCGACGGATCCATCATGTCGCCGTCGAATGTGAACGGGCTCGTCGGCATGAAGCCGACGCTGGGCCTGGTGAGCCGCACCGGCATTGTCCCGATCGCCCATAGCCAGGACACCGCCGGTCCGATGGCGCGCAGCGTGTCCGACCTCGCCGCGCTGCTCACGGTACTGGCGGGACCCGACCCGGCCGACGCCGCCACCCCCGCGCCTGCACGGACGCAGGCGGACTACACGCAATCGCTCGACCCGAATGGACTGCGCGGTGCGCGCATCGGCATCGTCCGCAACCATCTGTTCGGCTCGCACGCCGCCACCGACGCGCTCGCGAACGCAGCCATCGAGGTGATGCGGAAGCAGGGCGCGATCATTGTCGATCCGGCGAACATCCCCACGCTCGGGCAGTTCGACGACAGCGAGTTCGAGGTGCTGCTCTACGAGTTCAAGGCCGACATCCCCCGCTTCTTCGAATGGTGGGGGCCGGGCGCGCCAATGCGAACCCTCACAGACATCGTGGCCTACAACCGGACACACGCCTCGACCGAACTGCGCTACTTCGCACAGGAACTGGTGGAGCAGGCGAACGCGAAGGGACCGCTCACCGAGGCGGCGTACACGGCGGCGCTCGCGAAGAACCGACGCCTCGCGGCCATCGAGGGGATCGACGCCGTGATGGCCGACGAGCGCCTCGATGCGCTCGTCGCACCGACCGGCGGTCCGGCATGGCTCACCGATCTTGTGAACGGCGACAGTGGCACCGCCTCGCTGCCCGGTCCGTCAACCGTGACGTCGGTTGCGGGCTATCCACACATCACGGTGCCCATGGGATTCGATCACGGCCTGCCGGTGGGGATTTCGTTCTTCGGCCGTGCGTGGAGTGAGGCGACGTTGATCAGGCTGGCGTACGCCTACGAGCAGGCGACGCGGCATCGGCGGCCGCCGGCATTTGCACCGACGGCCGATTTCTCGCGCTAGATCGCGCTCTGCCAGACGGCGCGGCCGACGAAGAACGGACCGAGACGCTCCAGGTAGAGCGACGTCTGCTGCGTCTTCCGCATCGTCTGCACGATGGCTGACAGCGGGAACAGGTCGGGTCCGATCAGGCCGACCACGAAGTCGTTGTCATTCCGGTCGAGCCCGTGGCACGCCAGCCGGATGTCGTGCGCGTAGTCGCCTGCGCCGAACGCCATGCCGATGGTGCCGTGCTCGGAAAGAATGACGCGCTGCTCCTGCTCGGGCAGGTTGGCGAACTTGCCGCTGCGGCGCAGCGGATACCACACCGCCCAGCGCCAGTCCTTCGTCAGCACGGTTCGGCGCGGGCGCTTCAGCAGCGTTTCGTCCAGGTCGGGCTCGTAGCCGATGGAATAGGTGCGGCCGAGCATCGTGTACTCGTGTTTCTGCTCGAGCGACGCGAACGGCTCGACGTTCAGCAGGCGGCGTAGACGATCGACGAAGTCGTTCGGGTCCTGCGTCACTGTGAGGAGCCCGACGCCGTAGGGATCGTTCACGTCCTCGTAGAGCGCGCCGGTGATGCCGGAGGCCTCGAGGGCGTGCGCTAGTGGGCGCGCGTCCTGGCAGGCGCCGAAGACGAGCAACTGCATGAACAGGCGGTCGTTCGAGCGCTGGGGTACGCCGTTCTTGCTGCCCCCTTTTTCGGCGAGGTCTGGAGGCTCGGGCCCACGGCGCTTCTCGGTCTGCTCTGGAGTATCAGCCATGGTGCCGAGTATAAACCGCTGGTGGCGGCGACGGGCCACGCCGGGGACTCCCGCGGCACGATGTGTTGTCGGCGAGGTTAAGCGCGCGGTATACTTTTCAGGTTCTGGCCCCGCTGCGGGCCACCGGTCTCCTGCCCAGGCGTCCGGTTACCCCGACGGAGAATTCGCGAGCATGCCCTTCATCATCACCGACCCGTGTATCGAGACCAAGGACACCGCCTGCGTTGACGTGTGCCCTGTTGACTGCATTCATCCGCGTAAGGACGAACCCGAGTTCGCCACAACGACGATGCTCTACATCCATCCGGAGGAGTGCATCGACTGTGGCGCCTGCGTGCCGGCGTGCCCCGTTGCCGCGATCTACGAGAGCATAGACGCCACCCCGTCGCATCAGAAGGAACTCATCGAGGCGAACGCCATCTACCGGAACGGCGACGCCGACTCGATCGCCAAGGCCGAGGCGCTGGTGAAGTCGCACGTCGCCGCGCATGCCGACATCATGGCCGTTCCGGCCGCCGAGCGTCAGGCCGCGCACGCCAAGTTCTGATCAATTCAGATTTCAGATTGCAGATTTCACATTGGGCTCACCTACTCTCTGGAACTGCAACCTGAAGTCTCCCGCTCCGGCCCACTGCGTCAGCTTGCAGTCCGGACAATCTGCAATCTGAACTCCGCAATCTGCAAGTGAAGTTTCCCCGTGAAGATCGCCACCTGGAACGTCAACGGCATCCGCGCGCGCCACGCCCAGGTAATCGAGTGGGTCGAGCGCGACCGTCCCGACGTCATCTGTCTCCAGGAGATCAAAGCCACCCCCGACCAGGTGCCAGCCGAACTCTGCGAGATGGAGGGATACTGGTGCTATTGGCACGGCGGCAAGGGCTACTCGGGCGTCGGCCTGCACGTCAGCAAGACGCTCTCGCCTGAGAGACCAGCCTTCTCCCACCCCTCGTTCGACTTCGAGCATCGCATCGTCCAGGCCGATCTGGCATCGGGGCTCACCGTCTCGTCCATCTACGTGCCGAACGGCGGCAAGGACTTCCCTGCCAAGGTCCGCTTCCTCGAGGCGCTTGATACGCATGCCGACGCGCTCCAGGCGGCGGGCCGCACGGCCGTGTTGTGCGGCGACCTGAACATTGCACGGGCCGACATCGACGTCCATCCGAAGGAACGGAAGCCGCGCGCCATCGGCCAGTTGCCGGAAGAGCGGGTCATCCTCGAGCGGATCATCGGCCGGGGCCTGGTGGACGTGGGCCGTTCGCTCGAGCCGGACAACGACGGCCTGTTCACCTGGTGGGCGCCGTGGCGCAACATGCGCGAGCGGAACATCGGCTGGCGCATCGACTACATCCTGGCCAGTCAGGCGCTGGGCAGCCGCGCCGTGGCCTGCCCGGTCTCGCGCGAGTTCGGCACCAGCGACCACGCGCCGGTCGTTGCGACGTTCGGGTAGCATTGCCATATGTCTGCCGTTCTCGAACGCTTCCTCCGCTACGTCCAGTACGACACCCAGGCCGACGACAACTCGACCACGTATCCGAGCAGCGGGAAACAGCTCGTGCTGCTGCGTGCGCTGGTAGACGAACTGCGCGCCATCGGCTTGAAAGACGCCGCCATCGATGAGTGGGGCTACGTGATGGCCACCATCCCGGCGACGACCGCGAAGCCGGGTGTGCCGGTCATCGGCTTCATCGCCCACGTGGACACGTCGCCGGAGATGCCGGGCAACGGGGTGAAGCCGATCGTGCACCGCGCCTGGGACGGCCGCGACATTGTCCTGCCGGACGCGCCGGACGCCGTGCTGCGCAAGACCGACATTCCCGCCCTCGTCGAACAGGTCGGCCACGACATCGTCACGGCGTCGGGCACCACACTGCTGGGCGCCGACAACAAGGCTGGCGTGGCCGAAATCGTCACGGCTGCCGAGTTCCTCATGCAGCACCCCGAGATTGCGCACGGTGCGGTGCGCATCGGTTTCACGCCGGACGAAGAAGTGGGACGCGGCACCGAACACTTCGACGTGCAGAAGTTCGGCGCGATGTGCGCCTACACGATGGACGGCGGCCTGCGCGGCGAGGTCGAGACCGAAAGCTTCTCCGCCGACGGCGTCACCATCACCTTCCACGGCTTCAACACCCACCCCGGCTACGCCAAGGGCACGATGGTGAATGCCATCAAGGTGGCGGCGACGTTCATCGACAGCCTGCCGCAGCACACGCTGTCGCCAGAAACCACCGACGGGATGGAGGGGTTCGTGCACCCGAACGTGGTGCAGGCGTCGGTGGAAACGACCACGGTGAAGCTCATCGTGCGCGACTTCGATACCTACGGGTTGACAGAGAAGGAACGCATGCTCGAGGCGCTGGCGCAGCAGGCCGCGCATCGCCATCCCGGTTCGCGCGTCGAGTTCACCGTCGTCGAGCAGTACCGCAACATGAAGCAGGTGCTCGACACGATGCCGGAGATCGCCGACTGCGCCGAAGAGGCCGTGCGCCGGGCCGGCCTCGAGGTGCGGCGGCGCTCGATCCGCGGCGGCACCGACGGCTCGCGCCTCTCGTTCATGGGCCTGCCAACGCCGAACATCTTCGCGGGCGAACACAACTTCCACTCGCGGCTCGAATGGGTGTCGGTGCAGGACATGGAGAAAGCGGTCGAGGTGATCGTCAACCTCGCGCGCGTCTGGGACGAGCGCTCCTAACCGCGTACTAGGCTGCAAGGGCCTGCCAAGGAGGGCACACGCAATGCGACAACTGATGGTAGCGCTGCTGGTGGGCGCACTCGCCACGACCCCGTTATCCGCCGCGCTCTCGACGAGCGAAGCCAAGCGACTCGAAGACGCCGCACGGGTCCTGCGCGAGCTGCACGCCGCGCCCGATCAAGATGTGCCGTTCGACCTGTGGGAGAAGGCGTCGTGCGTGATGGTGGTGCCGAGCCTGAAGAAGGCGGCGTTCATCTTCGGCGGCGAGTACGGCAAGGGGTTGATGAGTTGCCGGAACAATGGCGTGTGGAGCCCACCAGTCTTCATGCGGATCGGCAAGGGCAGCTGGGGGCTGCAGTTCGGTGCGCAGACGGTCGACCTGGTCCTGCTGGTGATGAACGACACGGGGGTCGAGAAGCTGCTGCGGAACCGCGTGTCGCTCGGGGCCGAGGCGTCGATTGCAGCCGGCCCAGTCGGTCGTGATGCGCGCGCCGCCACCGACCTGGAGCTGCGCGCCGAGATCCTCTCCTACTCGCGCACGCAAGGGGTATTTGCTGGCATCAATTTGTCCGGCGGCATCATCCGCGACGACCGGGACGACAACGCCGATCTCTACGGCAAGGGCATCACCGCCAAGCAGATTCTGCTCGAAGGTCGCGTCCAGTTGCCGGGCGTCACACGCGACTTCATCGACGCACTGACGCGCTAGGTCGGCGAACGGGCCGGGTGCGCGATGGCGACACCCGGCCCGTTCCGCCGAGGCGTGGCTAACGGCTGCGGCCTCGTCCCTTGGCAGCAGAACCACTGCGGTCGGCTGCGGCCTGCCGCTCGCCACCAGCCACGCCACGGGCGGGCATGCGGCGCGGGACGGCTACCGGCTCCGCCTCTGCCTCGTCTTCCTCATTGCCTTCGGTGTCGGCCGCAGCCTGGTTGACGACGCTCTCGGCGATGGCCGTCAGCCTCTGGTCCGTTGCCTTCTCTTCCTCGAGCGTCTCCTCGAACAGCGCGGCCGAGTCCGCGTGGCCAAGCAGGTTGGCCCACACGCGGAGGGTGCCGTAGGCGGCGATCTCGTAGTGTTCGACCTTCTGTGCGGCGGCAATCATCAACGCGTCGCGCGTGTCCTCGTCTGCCGCCTCCGCCATCATCTCCGCGCCTTCCTTGAGCAGGTTCTGCATCCCGATGCACTTCTTGCCGCGGGCGGGCATGCCGAGCTGCTCGAAGACCTCCTCGAGCCGTTCGATCTGCTGCTCGGTCTGCTGCAGGTGTTCCTCGAACGCGGTGCGCAGTTCGTCGGCGCCGGCCTTCTTGATCATCTTGGGCAGCGCTTTCGTGATCTGCTTCTCCGCGTCGTAGATGTCCTTCAATTCGTCCCGGAACAGGCTGTCGAGTGAGTCGATACCGGCCATTGGTCGATGCCTCCGTGTAATCAGGTTGGTAGTACGGCGTGAACACGCGAGCGATAGCAAAGCGCGCGACGTCAGCGGTTCGCGACGGGCGCGACGCGTCCAGGGCGGCCGGAGAGCAACCGGGAGTTGAGCGCTCAGGGGGGGAGACGAAAAAACGGGCAGAGCCGGAGGCAGGCGACTGGGAGGACTGTCGGCGCGACAGGAAAGGGAGCACGAACTCCCGTCCCTGCCGCGCCGTAAGGCGGCGCTAGCGGCGGCTGCCGCCGCCGAGACGAGAGATCGACACCGTGAAAGCGCCGGAGTTGTCCGTGTGGTCGTTATCGTTCACACCGAGCATCAGTCGTCCGGCTGCCGGCATCGGCACCGGCGAGGAATTGTTCGACAGCAGGAACGGTGCGCCGTTACCCACACGGGCAATCAATGCGCCCGGGCCGGCGCTGCCAACCGGCAGCGGCCCACCCGCCGGAACCGGGGCTCCGCCCAGTCCGGAACTCTGCGTCGGCGAAACCATGATGTCGCCAGACGACTGGAATTGCAGACTTTCGCCACGCAGCACCGTGATGCCCGTGTCGGTCCAGAGCTGGTTGGCGGGCACCTGGATGGTGCGCGCACCGGCAGCTGGCGCCTGCTGCGGCTGGCCACTCTTCTCCACCGCCGCCCGCGCGGAGGCGCCACGTGCCAGATGCACCTGCGCGACGTCGTTGGAACTGAGGTCGCGTTGGCCGCTCGGCGTGTCAATGGTGAGACGCAGCGGACGCGTGCCGCCCACATCTGACAGGCGGCCTTCGAGGACCTGCCCGTTCTTCATGACAACCACCGGCTGGCCGGCATTGATGCGGTTCTGCGCGTCGGCCGGGATCGGCCCCACGGCAAACTCCACTGCGGCCACGTCGCCGACACCGATGTTGCGGTCCTGACCGTTGACGCGCACGGCGAAGCCGGACGCATTCATGTCGATCAGCTCGCAACTGATCCGCTCGCCGCTTTTCAGCACGACTGTCGACGGTTCCTGAGCGTACAGCAGCATCCCACCCGCAAGCCCCGACAGCGCGAGTCCGCTCATCACCACGAGTTTTTTGAACATGTCTCTCCTCATTTTGTACAGCTGATGTGTGCAACGGCGATGCCACGCTTAGTGCTATTCTGAGGCGCACGCATGGAAGACTCCCCTCTGCACCAAGCCCAGCCAGACGACCGCACTGCGAGCCACGAGCACGCCGTCGAGCCACAGGCTGCCGTGCCGCCCGCCGACGACGCGACCGATGTCCAGGCTGAGATTGCGGCATTGATGGCCACGGGACAGGACGACACCGTGCCGCTGTCCACAGAGGGTACCACCGAGCCGGTCGCTGTTCGCGCTCATGCCGGGAACCCGGCGGCCCTGCCGGGCACCGTTGTGCGCGCAAGCCTCTGGCGCCGCGTTGCCGCTGAAGTATCGGCCGGCGTCCAGACCCTGTTCTCGGCCGCCGTCTACGCCACCCTCATCGTCACGTTCGGTTTCCAGGTCGCGCGGGTCGACGGCCTGAGCATGGCGCCGACGTTGGAAGACCACGATCGCCTGATCGTGAACAAGCTCGTCTACGAACTCGGCGAACCGCGGCCCGGCGACATCGTGATGCTCTATTACCCGCTCAATCCGGACAAGATGTTCGTGAAGCGGGTGATCGCCGGCGAAGGCGACGTGGTGCGCATCGTCGACGGCCGCGTCTACGTCAACGACATCCCGCTGCACGACGACTACGTGCCCGAAGAATTCCGTAGCCATGACGACTGGGGCCCGACCGTCATCCAGCAGGGCTACTACTTCGTGATGGGCGATCATCGCAACAACAGCTCCGACAGCCGCCACTGGGGACAAGTGCCGAAGAAGTACATCGTCGGCAAGGTCAAGGTGCGGTGGTGGCCGCTGCAGGAAGCCCGCATCTTCTGACGCATCCGTGACCGACCACGCCGTACTGATTGCAGCCACCGATCTGCTGCCCGCGATGAAGTCGCGCCTCGCGACGAATATCCGGGACCTGCAGGCGTTCACCGACGCCGAGGCACTTCGCGCCCTCGAGGCGATTACGACCAGGCGCCCTGGGCTCGTCGTCCTCGAGAAAAGGTTCGCGTCGACGCCGCGTGGTGCCGCGCTCATCAACCGCATCAAGGCCGACCCGTCGCTCGGCGACACGCAGATTCAGGTGTTGTCGCACGATGGCTCCGCCGACGTGACACCGGCACCCGCACCGTCCGGCCCGCGGCCGCATGGCAGCCAGGTCGCCGTGGCCGCGACGCCGGCGCCGGCGCCGCCAGGGGAACTCGACTATCGCGGCACTCGACGCGCGCCACGCTTCCGCATCGAGGGCGCACGCGACATCCTCGTTGACGGCAACCGCGGCACCATCGTCGATCTGTCCACGCTTGGCGTGCAACTCGTCACCGCCACCATCCTGAAACCGAACCAGCGCGTGCGCATCGGCATCGTCGATGACGACACCAACCTTCGGTGCAGTGCGACCGTGGTGTGGGCGTCGTTCGAGATCCCGAAAGGTCAGAGCCCGCGCTACCGTGTGGGCCTGGACTTCGTCGAGCCCGACGTCAGGGCGGTCGACGCGTACATCCGCCGGCAGAAGCCGGCCTGATTCAGCACGCTGGACCACGACACGCCCGCCGGGTCAGACGACCCGATGAGGCGCGCGGTGGCGATATCAGATGGCGAGTTTGAAGCCTGGCAGGTGCGCAGCGAAGATGTCGTCGCGCAGGATGGTGTCGTAGCGTTCCGAACCCGTCGACACGAGAGCCGCCGGAACGCCGGAGACCTCTTCGAGCCGCTTGATGTACCGCTTCGCGTTCTCGGGCAGGTCCACGAAGTGGCGAACGCCCTTCGTTGGTTCCTTCCACCCGGCAATCGACTCGTACACCGGCTGGCACGCCGCCAGCAGGCCGCTATCCGACGGGAACTCGGTGAGCGTGCGGTCGCCGCAGCGGTAGGACGTGCAGATCTTGATTTCGTCGAGGCCGTCGAGCACGTCCATCTTGGTCAGCGCGAGGACGTCGAGGCCGTTGATCCGGACGCCGTAGCGCACGGCCACCGCGTCGTACCAGCCGCAGCGGCGCGGACGTCCGGTGACGGCGCCGTACTCGTTGCCACTGTCGCGCAGCCGCTTCCCCATCTCGTCGTGCAGTTCGCTGGGCATCGGCCCTTCGCCTACCCGTGTGGCATAGGCCTTCACCACGCCCATGACACCGCCGATGGCGCGCGGTCCGACGCCGAGGCCCGTGCAGACGCCGCCAATCGAGGCGTTCGACGAAGTGACGTAGGGGTAGGTGCCGTGGTCGATGTCGAGCAGGGTGCCCTGTGCGCCTTCGAAGAGCACCGATTTCCCGGCGGCGAACGCCTCGGCCAGCATCAACGACACGTCGCGCACCATTGGGCTGAGGCGCTTGCCGACCTCGGTGACCTCCGCCAGCACGCTCTCCCACTCCATCGTCGTGTCGTGCACGAGGCGGTTGCGGGCGCTGACGTTGTCGCGCACGCTCTGCTCGAGCCCCTTCGGGTCGGCAAGGTCGCCGACGCGGATACCGCGGCGCGCAATCTTGTCTTCGTACGCCGGTCCGATACCGCGCGACGTCGTGCCAATCTTCCGTTCGCCACGGCGTGCCTCAGACAGCAGGTCGAGATCGCGGTGATACGGAAGGATCAGGTGGGCCTTGTCGCTGACAAAGAGCCGCCCTTCGACGCTGATGCCGTTACGGGCCAACTCGTCGACTTCCGCGAACAGCGCGGTGGGATCGACCACCACGCCGTTGCCGATGATGCACGCGACGCCGGAATGCAGGATCCCCGAGGGGATCAGGCGAAGGACGAATTTCGTGCCGTTGACGTAGACGGTATGGCCTGCGTTGTGTCCGCCCTGGTACCGCGCGACGAGATCGAAACGGGGAGTGAGCAGGTCGACGATTTTACCTTTGCCTTCGTCGCCCCACTGGGCCCCAAGCACTGCAAGATTCATAATCAGGACTACGATTCTACCCTGCAATCATCGAGATCCAGCACCGACGTCGCCGCCATGCGGCAGTCGCGCGGTGCGGCGTGCGTTCTCGAGGTGGCGGAACAGGCCGCGTTTGTCTGTCGTCAAGAAAAAAACATTTCGGGTTTTCGATTGACAACATCCGTCACCCCTTTTTAAGGTTCTATTCTTTCGAATCAGCCAGCACTCGCATGTTGACGCCCCGCTCCATACTCACTCGCAGGATCGCTGCCGCCCTCGACGCGACACCCTCGCGCATACCCGTGCTGCTCGGCGGCTGCGGCTCCGGCCGCACGACGCTGCTGCACCAGTTGCGCGAGCGCATCGGGCGCTCGACCTCGCAGTACCTCGACATCGAGCACACGGCGACGACGCCCGAACGCTTCCTGAAGGCCTTGACCGCGGCCTCACCGTTCGCGTCCGGTGCCGATCCGCTCGGGGCTCGCCCGGCGTTCGACGCCGCGCTCGCCTTCTTCACGAGGACGCGGGCGGCCGGGAGCGAGCCGGTGACATTCCTGCTCGATGAATTCCTCGAACTGCGCACGTTCGAAAGCTTCCCCGGCCTGCGGCGCGTCCTCTTCGACTTTGCCGATGGCCTCGTCGAGAGCGGTAACCGCTTTGTGCTCTCGAGCCGCTACACGGCGCGGGCGCTTCGCCTGCTTCGCGACCGCTCGGCGCGCTTCGAAGTGATTCACGTGCCGTCGCTCACGGTCGAGGACACGATGGACATCCTCGGCCCGGCCGGTGGTTCCGACGCCGAGTTCACCGCGCGCACGGTGCACGCACTCGCCGACGGACGGCCGTCCTACGTGCACGCACTCGTCGGTGAACTGCGCCGCACGCGCGAGGCGGGCACGCCGGGCGGAAACGACGCCGTCAGCGCGCTCGCCGGGCTGATGGGACCTGGCGGACGCCTCGCGAACGCCTGCAACTTCTGCTATGAACTGCGCCTGCACCGGGCACGCGGCTACGGCGCGCTGAAGGCCATCCTCGAGATCCTCGCGGACGAGGAAGGGCTCACGCTGACCCAGATTTCGCAGCGACTCCAGCGCACGCCGGGTTCGACGAAGGACTACCTGTCGTGGCTGGAGGATGTCGACCTGGTGTTCTCGCGCCAGAAGCGATACAGCTTCGCCGACCCGCTGCTGCGCGTCTGGGTGCGCCTGCATTGCCGGGCCGTGCCTCCGACCGACGACGAACTCGCGCGCGAAGTGCACCGCCATGCGCTGCCGCGACTGCCGCAGCCCGAACCGGCGCTGGCGCTCGCGGGGGGCGGCTCGGTCCCGAGCGACGACGATCGCAAACCCTGGGGCATTATCGAGATCGACTGATGGTCGGTTGGTCGGTTGGTCAGTTGGCCGGTTGGTCGTCGTTGGTCGTTGCGCGTCAGATGGCGCCGCGTAGCTTGAGCAGTGCCTGGCGCGCCGCCTCCTGCTCCGCTTCCTTCTTGCTCGCCCCGACAGACTCGGCGAGGTACTCGCCGTTTACCAGCACGGCCACCTGGAACTGCTTGCGGTGGTCTGGTCCCATCGTCCCCGTGAGCTTGTATTCCGGTAGCGGCTGGTCCGCCGCCTGCAGGTGTTCCTGCAGCGCCGACTTGAAGTCCTGTCCGGAGAGACCGCTCTCCTTCACCTCTGCCAGCAACCCACCGAACTCGCGCGCAATGAACGCGCGCGCGTGCTCGATGCCGCCATCGAGATAGATGGCGGCGATCAGCGCTTCGTAGCCGTCAGCGAGCAGGGCCTGCTTCCGGCGGCCGCCGGTCTTCTCCTCGCCGCGGCCAAGCAGCAGGTGGTCGCCAAGCGACAGCCGCTCGGCCTGACGGCCGAGCGTCGTGGTCGACACCAGCGACGCTTTGACCTTCGATTTCTGCCCTTCGTTGTAGGCGGGAAAGTCGCGGAACAACAGGTCGGCGATGACGAAGCCGAGCACCGCGTCGCCGAGGAACTCGAGCGACTCGTTGTCGACCACGCCGCCGCTGACATCCTCGTTGGCGCGCGACGTGTGGGTCATGGCGTGCTCGAGCAGGCCGCGATCGCGGAAGCGGTACTCGATGACGCGCTGCAACCCCTCGAATTCGTCACGCAGGCGGACCACCTGTCCGGTCTGCAGTTCGGTGCGATGGCCTTCGATGATCGTTCTCGCTTCCTCGGCGTCGTCCGGGTGGACGGAGAGGCGGACCTCCCCGAGATCACTGACTGTGAACGGAAAGACCGACCGCGGGATGGCGGTGGAGACGATCGGCATGACGCCGTGAGCCTCCAGCAGCCCACGGACCACGTCGGCCTCGATGGCAGAACGGCTCGAGAAGATAGTGACGAAATCGCTCACGTGCGCGCCATGTCGACCATTTCGTCAGGCTGCGGCAGCTCCGCGCCCGCCGCGTCGATTCGCAGCAGAATCATCGTCATGTCATCGTGCTGCGGCGCATCGCCGACGAACGCGGCGATCTCCCGCAGGATGCGCTCGCGCAGTTGGTCGGACGGCAGGTGCGAGTGCTCTTCGACAATCGTGCTGAGCCGCTCCTCGCCGAAGCAGTCGTCCGCGGCGTCCATCGCCTCGCTGATCCCGTCGGTATAGAGCAGGAACAGGTCGCCCTCGTGGATCGGGATCGTCTGCTCCTCGAGCAGGCGGTCGAAGATGGCGTGGTCGCCGAGGTTGAGGCCGAGCACCATCCCCTCGGGTGCGAGCAGCCGCAGCCCTGGTGTCGGCGAGTTCGGCCCCGGGCAGCACAGGAGCGGCGTGTGACCGGCGCGGGCGTACGTCAGGGTGCGCGCGCGCGTGTCGATAATCGCGTAGATCATCGTGATGAAGCTGCGCGAGTTCAGGTGGTCGGCAATGATCTGGTTCGCCGTGCACAGCAGTTCACGCGGCGACGAGTGATTACGGCTGAGCGAGAGCATCAGCCCTTTCATCTCCGCCATGTAGAGCGCGGCCGACGTGCCCTTGCCCGACACATCGGCGATGAGCACGCCAACCCGGTGGTCGTCGAGCGGCAGGATATCGAAATAATCGCCGCCCACTTCTCGCGCCGGCACGCAGACACTGGTCACCGAGATGCCCGGAAAGCCGAGCGGCCCCTGCGGCAGCAGCGACATCTGGATGTCGTGCGCAATCTGCAGTTCGTCCTCGAGCCGCTTCTTCTCGCGTTCGACGCGCAGGAGGTCTTCGATGCTGGCGGTCATCGAGTTGAACGACGACGCCAGTTCGCCAAGCTGGTCGCGGGCGCGGATCGCGATCTTGTGGCCGAAGTCGCCGAGCCTGACGCGCTCCGTACCCCTGAACAGTTCGTGCACCGATCCGGTGATGGAGCGCGCCAGCGCCAGGCCGGCGGTGAGCGCGAGTGCCTCGATGATGAGGAACAGCACGCCGATGGCGAGCAGCACGATGAGCAGGCCCTGCCCAATCGCGCCCTGCGCCGCGGCCATGCGCGCGTACATCTCGGCAATACTGAGCTGCATGCGCGCGACGACGGTGCCGCTGCGCGTCTCGCCCGTGGCCCAGTCCACCACTTCCGGGAAGCTCGCCGACACCCCCGGCAGCGACGTCATCGAGGCGTCGACGGCGTGCACGGCCACCGGTCGTCTCGCCCGCAGGATCGGCGCGCTCTCACGCATCGTCCGCACCGTCGCCAGCTCGACCCCGGTCTCGGTCCGCAGTTCGTCGCGAACCGGGTCGTTCACCAGCAGGTCGACGATGACGGCGTAGCTCGGCGCCGCGCTGTCGGGCATGACGATGGCGCGCGCCACGAGGTCGACGTCGCGTCCCGTGGTCTGACCGTTCACCACCAGTTCCGAGCCGGTGCGCTCGGGGATCGGCTCGTCGAGGTTCGCGTAGGCCAGCAGTCCCTGGAAGCCGCTGCAACTCACCCACGTCGGCAACTGGCGCGGCGGCTCGACATGCGCCCACGGTCCGGCTGTCAGGGGCGAACGTGGCACGTCGGCGGGCACCTGCGGCACATCGGTGTTCTCGCACGGCCGTTCCATCGGCACCACCGCAATCGAGGCGCCCGGGAATTGGGTCGCGGCTGCCGCTTGACGACGGGCGGTAATCGATGCGACGCCGCGCCCGCCGGCGCGCTGGATCTCGACCGCTGTGGTGGACGCGATGGCCCTCGCCTGGCCAGTCAGCGATTGCAGGCGCGTCTGCAGCAGGTACGAGCTGAAGTTCGAGAACAGCAGCAGCCCGCCGAGCAGGAAGAAGGCCACGATGAGGATCACCGGCACGAAGCCGATGAAGATGTACGAAATGATCAGCTTGCGGCGAACCCGCCACAGCAGGCGCCGCTGCGCCAGCGCCAGGCCTTTGGCGAGGAAGTACGCACCGCCGGCGACCAGCGCAACAGACGCAGCCGTGTCGAGCAGGCGGAGGAAGCCCGGCGGCTGGCTCACCAGCGTGAGCGCGAAGACGACCAGCTTGACCGCGGCGCCGATCAGAATCGCGCGTCCGGGCAGCGTGCGGAGCAGCGCGTGCTTCATAGGGGGCGTGGACTTGGCGATATTAGACCATGTAAGGTGAGATCGCTGTGAAACTGCCTGATACTGCCCGCTTCGCAACCGTCTGTCTCCACGCCGGACAGGAACCCGACCCGTCGACCGGCGCCATCATCACGCCGATCTTCCAGACCTCCACCTACGTGCAGGAGGAGTTGGGCAAGCATAAGGGCTACGAGTACGCCCGCACCCAGAACCCGACGCGGGCAGCGCTCGAAGGGAACCTCGCAGCCATCGAGGGCGGTGCCGCCGCGTTCGCATTCGCGTCGGGTATGGCGGCCATCAACGCGATCGCGTCGATGCTGACGAGTGGCGACCACGTCATCGTCTCGGACAATGTCTACGGCGGCACATTCCGCCTGTTCGACAAGGTGCTGACGCGGTATCAGCTGTCGTTCACCTATGTCGACACCGGCGACCTCGACGCCACGGCGCTGGCGTTCACGCCCGCGACCAAGATGCTGTTCGTCGAGACACCGAGCAACCCGGTGATGCGCATCACCGACCTGGCGAAGGTGGCCGAACTGGCGCATGCCCGCGGGGCGCGCCTCGTGGTGGACAACACCTTTGCCAGCCCGGTCATCCAGCAACCCATCGCCTTCGGCGCCGACATCGTCACCCACAGCACGACGAAGTACCTGAATGGCCACAGTGACAGCATCGGGGGCGTCGTCATTGCCACGCGCGACGAAGACGTCGAGTGGCTGCGCTTCTATCAGAACGCGGCGGGTGCGATTCTCAGCCCGTTCGATTCGTGGCTGGTGCTGCGCGGCACGAAGACGCTGCCGCTGCGCATGGCGCGGCACTGCGCCACCGGCCTGGCGCTGGCACGGTTCCTCGAGGCACAGCCGAAGGTAGGCACGGTCTACTACCCCGGACTGGACTCGCACCCGCAGCACGGCCTGGCCGCGCGACAGATGAAGGGGTTTGGCGGGATGCTGTCGTTCGACCTCGGGTCGCGCGATGCCGCCGCGACGCTGCTCAAGAGCGTCCGCCTGCTGGCACTCGCCGAAAGCCTGGGCGGCGTCGAGTCGCTCATCTCCCACCCGGCCACGATGACGCATGCCTCGGTGCCGGTCGAGCACCGCAACGCGCTCGGCATCACCGACGGCCTGGTCCGCATCTCAGCCGGCCTCGAAGACCTCGACGACCTGCAGGACGACCTGACACAGGCGCTCGCGCGGGTGTAGCACCTGCCTGACGTAGCCGCGCACCTTCAGGTGCGCCGTGCCAAGCCGACCTGAAGATCGGCAGCTACGTTCACATCCGCGACGCTCACATCCGCGACGCTCTACGCCGGTGGCGGATCAGTTCGACCACGGCCGGCAGCAACGACACGCCGACGATCCCGATCGTCACGAGCGAGAAGTTGTCCTTCACGATCGGCACGTTGCCAAACACCAGCCCGGCGCCGAGGCAGATGCCGACCCAGCCGACCGCACCCACCAGGTTGTAGAAGCCGAACGACGCCGGCGCCATCTGCGCCGCCCCTGCGACGAACGGGACGAACGTTCGCACGATCGGCACGAAGCGGCCAAGGATGACCGCCTTTCCGCCGTACTGCTCGAAGAACGCATGTCCGCGCTGCAGGTAGTCGCGGTTCAACAGCCGGTGCCAGATGCCCTGCTGGTCCGAAGCGCTGAAGATCCGCGGACCGACGATCCGCCCCACCGCGTAGTTCACCGCGTTCCCGGCAAACGCCGCGAACGCCAGCAGGGCGAAGCAGATCGCGGCGTTCATGGCGCCGGCGGCACAGAGCGCGCCGGCGGCAAACAGCAGCGAGTCGCCGGGCAGGAACGGCGTGACGACGAACCCGGTCTCGGCGAAGACGATCAGGAACAGCAGGCCGTAGACCCAGACGCCGTAGGTCCCGACGAACTCGAGCAGATGCTTGTCACTGTGGAGGATGAAGTCGACGATCGGCATAAAGACGCCATTGTGCCATACCGCCGTGTCGCTGCTGCCCTGGCGTCGACCAGACTCTCCGCTGGGCGCGGCGGCCACCGACGCGTGGGAATGCGAGGCGGACCTCGTCGATACCGGAGATTCGCGGTTGTACGGGCGCGCGGGTTGTTGTACTGTTCTTGACCAGTGCCCACTCCAGACACACCGGCCACGCTGAAGCGGCGCGGGCGTGGTCGTCGTCCCTCGCGAGGCAAGCGGATTGCCCGGTGGGCGGTGGTGTTTCTGTCACTGGCCGTTATCGTCGATGCCATCGTCGGCGACCGCGGGCTGCTCGCGATGCTCCAGGCACGCGAACAGTACGAAGCGACGACGGCCGCGCTCGAGGATCAGAAGGCGGAGAATGAGCGGTTGCGCGAGCAGAAGGAGCGGCTGTTGAACGACCCTGCCGCGATCGAGGAGCTGGCCCGCGGAGAACTGGGACTGATGCGGCCCGGCGAGAAGCTCTTCATCGTGAAGGACCTCAAGCCGCCGGCGGCACACTGACGAAGCCAGAAGTCGGAGAAAGCGATCGAGCCTCCGAACTTCTGCCCCGGTCAGCCTTGCCACGTGCGGTGCTGACGTCCTGCCGTCGAACTTCCAGCTTCGGAACGATTACCCTTCGCGCTCGCCGGTGCGGATCTTGTAGCTCTCGAGCACCGGAATCACGAACACGCGGCCGTCGCCAATCTCGCCGGTGCGTGCCGATTCGATAATCGCCTTGATGGCATCGTCGGCCATCGAGTCGGGCACCACCACTTCGACTTCCATCTTCGGCAGCAGGCTGACGTTGTATTCCTGGCCGCGATAGATCGCCGTGTGTCCCTTCTGCTTGCCGTGACCACGCACCTCGGTCACGGTCATGCCTGAGATCTGCAGCTTTTCGAGTGCCGCCTTGACGTCATCTACCTTGTTGGGTCGAACAATCGCTTTGATCAGTTTCATGAGCGTCCCTCCAGAACGCGTTGCAGGTTGCCGGTGATGTCGGCTTGCTGGGCCGACGTCAGTTTGGCGCCGGCACGGGTGAGGTGGAAGACGTCGATCGCCCGGCGTCCCTCGGTGCCGATCAGCACGAGATCCACATCACACCCTGATTCCGACATGGCACGGCTCACGCGGTAGAGCAGCCCCATGGCGTCTTCGGCCACGATTTCCACGATGGTGTAGCGCCGCGACGACTCGTTGTCGCAGTGCACGACCGGAGCGAACCCAGGCAACTTCCGCCGGAACGCTCCCTGCTCCCGTCCGCGCAGCCGGGCGGCGATATCCGCACGCCCCAGCACGACGTCGGTGAGCGTCTTCACAAGTTCCCCTTCCCCCTCCGCATTGAGTTCCAGGAAACGCTCTTCGTCGGTGAAGTGGAACATGTCGACGATGAGTCCGGTTGGCTTCGTAAAGGCGAAGCCGCGCAGGATGTCCATGCCGTGTGAGGACAGGACACCGGCGATATTCGAGAACAGGAACGGGCGGTCGTGCGTCAGCACGGTCAGTTCCCAGCCGGAGTCGACGCGGGTCATCCAGACCTTGATCGTGTCGGCCGAGAGATCGCGCGACAACCGGACGTGCTGGTAGACGGCCTCGACCGAGAACAGCTGCAGGTAGCGCCGCGGCAGCCCTTCGAGGAACGCCGCAACCTCGTCCACCGCCACATCGTCGGGGCGATGATCCAGCAGCGTCGAGTGGAGCGACTGTTCGCGGTCGATCACCTCGTCGCCGTAGGTGAGCGTCAGGTGGTTGTAGGTATCGACGTAGAGCCGCCACAGCAGCTCTTCCTTCCACGGCGTCAGTGTCTCGCGACTCACCGCCTCGACGTCCGCGAGGGTCATCAGGCACAGGGTCTTGAGGCGCTCCTCGGTGCCGACGAACTGCGCGAACTGCCGGACGATCTCCGGATCCTCGGTGTCGCGGCGGAACGCGACCAGCGACATCTTGATGTGCTCGCGCACCAGGAAGTCGACTTCGGCCCGCTGGTGCGGTTCGAGGTCGAGGCGCTCGAACATCTGGTGCGCCATGCGGGCGCTCTCGATCGTGTGGTCGTCGTCGGTCCACTTGCCCACATCGTGATAGAGCAGCGAGAGCACCAGCAGTTCCGGCTCCTGCAGTTCGCCGAGCAGGCGGCCGAACCGTTCGCGAGCGCGAATTGGCGTCTCGGCGAGCCGTTCGAGATTGCGGATGGTCAGCAGGGTGTGCTCGTCCACCGTGTACTTGTGGTAGAAGTCGCGCACGACACGGCAGTTGATCGCCTTGAACTCGGGGAACATCTGCCCGAGCACGCCGCAGTCGTGCATTTCGGACAGGCGCGCGTAAAGACCGGGGCGCGGCTTCAGGAAGTGGAGCAGCGCCTCGCGGTGCCGCTTGCCCGGGAAGAACGCTTCGGCCGCGAAGCGCCCGGCGTTCTGCCCCACGCACGTCAGCGCCTCGTCGGAGACCGCGCAGCTGCCGTCGAGCGCGGCCTGGAACAGCCCGAGCCAGGTCTCCGGGCGCTCGGCCGCTTCGCGGGTATCGACGAAGCGGATGCCGTCGGCGCCGCGCACGAGGTTCGTGCCAATCGGCGCGGGTGCGGCCTTCAGCGCGAAGCGCAGCGAGCGGTCGATGGCCTTGGCGTGGCGGAAGTAGTCGCCCATGAAGCGTTCGACGCGCTGGCTCGGCGTGCTGCCGGCATAGCCGAGCCGCTCGGCGACGCGCTCCTGCACTTCATGACTCAGGATGTTGTGATGCCGGCCAGCTTCGAGGTGCAGCACCGAGCGCACCCGCAACAGGAACTCCTCGGCATCCTCGAGTGACCGCGCGCCCGAGCCGCCGTTCGAGAGCAGCAGCGGATCGGTCAGCTTCGCGATGGTTTGTGCACCAAACAGGTCGCGCAGGCCGCCGGGCGATTCCTTGACGTCGGGCTCGAGCTGGTAGAGCGTGTCGTTGTACCTGGAATGCCGCTCGGCAATCAGCCCCTTCAATGCCTCGAGCGTGCGCGCATTGGTACGCGCCACGTCCGCAGCGCCGAGGAACTGGTCGAGCAGGGTGGCGTCGCCCACGACCGGCCTGGCATCAGTGAGCGCCAGAAGGAACTCGGAGTTGTCGGACTCGAGCCCCGCGCCCTCCGCCACCGCACGGACGTGATGCCCGATGGTCAAGCCCAGGTCCCAGAGGGGGTTGAGGAAGGCGTGCAGGAAGCGCTCGTCGTCGCGGCCGATGACGCCGGCGAAGAGGATCAGCAGGTCGACATCGGAGTGCAGGCAGAGTTCGCGACGGCCATATCCGCCGAGCGCGAACACCGCCACCGACTGCGTGAGGGAGCCGGCATCGGCGTAGAGCTGCTGGATCAGGGCATCCATGCGGTGCGAGTACTGCCGCATGGCATGACGTCCGCCCTCGCCGCGCCCGGAGGCGTCGGCCAGTTCGCGACGCGCGGCATCGAGCCGGGTGGTGCGGCTGACGCGCGCATCATGGCGCGGGTCGGTCGGGGCGATGTTGGGTTCAGAGGACATCGACGTCTGTCGGGCAACTCCCGAACGGCGCCCCGCTGCGGGCACGCCATCCGTATCGTAATGCAGACGCCGGGGGCGTCCTGATGTCTAGGACAACAGCAAATCCGGCTCCGTACCGGCGCCGCTGGCCACGGACGGCAAACTCACCGATTTCCTAGGGAAAATGTCGAGCCGTGGAATGAGTCGGCAACCCGACTTGGCCACAGCATTGTCGGGATCCCTTTTCCTCTCAACATATTTGTAGGGCCAGCTTGCCGATGGTGCGCAACACCACAGGCCGCAATGCCAGCGTCACGCCTGTAGACGCGTCAATAGGTCACGCCGACACCGACGAGACCGACGACCTTCATCGTGTCGCCCGAGTTGAAGGACTTCGTGGTGTCGCCCAACGTCAGCACGTCCACGCCGCCGTGGATGTTCCAGGACCCGAAGCCACTGGTGGATCCGGAGAGGGGGATGGTGACGAGGCCGCCAATATCGAGATAGCCGAACGCGTGGTCGTCGCCGGCGAGTTCGTAGTAGTTGCTCAGGCTCATGCCGAGTTTCACCGGCACGCTCAGCCGCATCCGGCCAGTCTGAAACGCCGGTGCCGCTCCCAGTTCGAGATACCTACCCGCGTTCTCGCCGCTGTCTGCCCCGGACTCACCCACTTCGAAGGCAACCAGGGCATAGGGGTTGATCCGGCCGGACTGCGCCACCTTGACGCTCACTTCCTTGACGGTATTGAACATCTGGTTGGGACTCGTATACGCCGTGTAGGTCAGCCCTGCCGTGATGCCTCTGGCCAGGCCGACGGAGAGTGTCGAATAGAAGTCCTCTGCGTAGTGGAGATGCTCGGTGAAGCCGCCGCTGCCGGACGACCCGGTCTGCAGACTGTTCCACACGCCGATGTTGACGTTGACGCGCTTGACGGCGCCCTCGCCCGACGACAGCCTCAGACCGATGTCCCCGTAGGGCCATAAGGTGATACGCGGATCGGCTTCCTGCAGGATCCCGCGGAAAATGTAGACCGTTGGTGCATCGATGCCGCCTGTGAAGGTCAGCCGTCCGGTGTTGGGATTGTTCGCTGTGCTCTGCGCCGATACCATGCCTGGAACCAGGCACAGCAAGAGCGCCGACGCACAGACCAGCGCCTGCCGCGCCGCGCGTTGTCGAAGTTTCACGATCGTCACCTCCGCGGGCATCATCGGGCGAAACCGCCGGCAGCGTCAAGAATGGGGTGTGGAGAGGCGCCGGTTCCCCCGACGGCAGACCCGCCGTGGGAAACCGGGCGACGCGTGCGCGGGCTGGACTTACGGGAAGGTGATGCCGTAGTAGACGAATAGCGCGCGATTCTTCAGGTCGTTGTTCTTGAAGCTGTCGTTGCCGATGCTATAGCCGATGTTCAGCAGGCCGCTGTGGGGCAGCACCACGGAGACGCCGGGGGTGAAGTAGCCCCAGAAGTTCTTGCCGCTCAACCAGTCGGCCACGAAGCTCACCGTGGGAGTGATCGGCTGTTCGAGACCCAGGATGGCGCCAGCCGTGTTGGCTTTGCCGTCGCAGGCATCGCAGGAGAGCGCGGCGTAGGCGCCGGCCGTCATTCGCGTGCCGCGCTTCAGCTTCTTGCTGACGTTGCCGTAGACCTGACCGAACGCGTCGCCGCCCTTGTTCGGCAGGTAGCCGAGGATGCCCGCCGACGCCGCCAACCCCTGATCGTCATCGACAAAGAACTTGTACTTCGCGTTCGGCTGGACGGTGGTGTAGGTGCCGCCGCCGTCCGAGATCTGTGTGAATGCGACGTTGACACCCACTTCGAGTTGCGGCGTGACGCCGACCACTGCGCGCGGCGCAAAGATCTGGAACTGCCCGGCATCCGGCTTGGGCAACTGCGCAAGATAGTCGAGCTCGAGATATCCCTTGCCCCTGGACACGGTGTCCGTGCTCGGAATGTTGAAGAGCGTCGACTGGGCGGCCGCGGGCCGCGCCGCGATCACACACACGCCGAGCGCCATGCCCATAACCAGCTTCGAGATCATTCCACTGCGTCGATTCGTCACATCTGCCTCCTGATACGCGCCATGAGTCGCCGAAAGGAAAGACCGCGGCGGGCGATATCAGCTTGAGCTGCAAGCGCGGAGCCGGCACGCCACCCTTGCCACAGCGACCACAAGTGTCGGCATGGCCAGCAATTCCGGCCGCTTGACGGCTGATCGGAGGGCCGCTGGAGACCGACACGATTGTCGATGCGCTTCGTTGCCAGCACATTCTCGTAGCAACAGCGCTCGCGTCCGGAGCTGACGGAGGAGACAGGCGCGTCCGCCAGGACCAACGATGGACAGACCTGTCCGATCCTGGACGCCCGCATCGCCAAGTTGGCGGTGCACCATGGACGTCGCAGCCGGCATGGGTCCAAGTCGGAAGCCCTAAAGCTACGCGAATGTTGTCGATTCAGGCCATAGCGACAAATTTGTCATTTGACGCAAGGCAGGCCGTCGCTAATAAACCTATGCACGTCAACCACTTACGCCACGCTGACAGGCGGCTCGAGCGTGGCCTTGGGCTTGCGACGTGCTGGTCCGGATGGTTCGCGTCCGGCGAACTGCAGCAAGCGATCAAACAGGCGCGCGACCACGTCGTGCGTCGTTCCGAGGTGACAGCGATGAATGCAGCAGATACGAGTTGGATGTTGGTCGCGACGGCACTGGTGCTGTTGATGACGCCCGCACTGGCGTTCTTCTACGGAGGCCTGGTGCGTTCCAAGAACGCGCTGAACACGATGATGATGAGTTTCATCTCCCTCGGATTCGTCAGCGTGCTCTGGGCCGTGATTGGTTACTCCCTCGCGTTCTCGGAAGGCAGCAACGTCCTCGGCAACACCTCGATGGCCTTCCTGCGCGGCGTCGGACTCGAGGCCAAGGGCACCATCCCGCACCTGCTCTTCATGTGCTACCAGGGCACGTTCTGCATCATCACCGCGGCGCTCATCTCCGGCGCCATCGTCGAACGCATGCGTTTCCCTGCCTACGTCGCCTTTATCACGCTCTGGTCGCTCTTTGTCTACGCGCCGGTGGCGCACTGGGTGTGGGGCGGAGGCTTCCTGGCCGACATGGGCGCGCTCGACTTCGCGGGCGGCACGGTCGTGCACGTGAACGCCGCGGCGGCGGCACTGGTGACCGCCCTCGTCATCGGGCCGCGTCGTGACTACAAGAAGGTGGCGCTGGCGCCGCACAACGTGCCGTTCACGCTGCTCGGCACCGGTCTTCTGTGGTTCGGGTGGTTCGGCTTCAACGCCGGCAGCGCCCTCGCCGCCAACGGTATCGCCGCCCTCGCCTTCACCACCACGATGCTGGCCCCGGCGGGTACGCTGGTGGTGTGGGCCATCCTCGACATGGTGCGCCTGCAGAAGACGACCGCCGTCGGCGCGGCCACGGCCATCGTGGTCGGCCTCGTCGCCATCACACCCGCAGCCGGCTTCGTCGGACCGATGAGCGCCATCATCCTCGGCGCCATCGCCGCCTTCCCGAGCTACTTCGCCATCCTGTGGCGCGCCAAGACCAATCTCGACGACTCGCTCGACGTCGTCGCCGCGCACGGCGTTGGCGGCACCGTCGGCGCGCTGCTCACGGGTGTGTTCGCCCAGAAGGCGATGAACGGTGTGGCCGACGGCCTGCTGTTCGGCAACCCGGGTCAGTTGCTGACCCAGGCGATTGCGGTGCTCGTGGCGCTGGTCTTCAGCGCCGTCATGAGCTTCATCCTCCTCAAGCTGGTTGGCACCGTGTTCACCCTGCGCGCCAACGACGAGGATCAGTCAATCGGCCTCGACGTCGCGGTGCACGGCGAAGAAGCCTACGTCCACTCCGGCGGATCAGAAGCCACGATCGGTTAACGCCGGGCTGTCTGCACGACGAGAAGGCAGGGAGCGCGCGGATGTCGCGCCCCTGCCCTCCAACTCGCGGGATAATCGCTTCCGTGTCTGCGCGCTACTTCTCGCACATCTACCATCCGCCCCCGGGTGCCGACCACCGGACGCTGCTGCTGCTGCACAGCCCGGCCGGCGACGAGCACGAGCTCCTTCCCCTTGCCCAGACCCTGCAACCCACCGCAGGCATTCTCAGCCCGCGCGGCCAGATCGACGACCAGGGCTGCTGGCGCTTCTTCCGACGCTTCATCGAAGGTCCCTACGACCTTGGCGACCTGCAGCGTCGCGCGGCGCAGCTCGCCGCGTTCGTCGCGGCGGCCGCGACGCTCTATAAGTTCGATTCGCGGGAAGTGGTGGCGGTGGGGCTGGCCGATGGGGCCAACATCGCGTCGACGCTGATGCTGGCGTGGCCTGACACGCTGGCGGGGGCCGTGTTGTTCAGGGGCTCGGCGCCGGGCATGCCACCCAAGATGCCGAGGTTACCGGATACGCCGGTACTGCTGGCCAATGGCGAGTTCGACCCGGTCGTGACGCCGGAGGAGAGCGCGGCGGTGGCTGCGCTCCTGCGTGTCGCCGGCGCGAACGTGACGGTGGCGTTGCAGCCAGCCGCCCAACAACTCGTTCACGCCGACGTCGCGCAGGCGCGCGCCTGGCTCACCGCTTGTGGGTCGATGCGTAGTCCATCGCGAATGTCTTGAGCGCCGGGCTGGTCAGGCCGAGCGCGGTCGCTTCGGTCGAGGCCCGATCCGCGTCCCAGCCGTCCACAACCAGCCGCTTGATCATCCAGAACGCCGCCGCGCGATTGCCGCTGGCGCAGTGCACGAACACCGGCTGGTTCGCCGGCTCGCCCACGGCCGCGATGAACTGGTCGACCATCGCCGGATCGGGCGATGCACCGTTCACCGGCAGGTGCACGTACTTCACGCCGGCCGCCTTGGCCGCGGCCGCCTCGGCCTCGACGTCCGCGCCAGGCTCGCTCGCCTGCCGCAGGTTGATGATCGTCTTGTAGCCGAGCTTCTTCACTTCGGCCACGCCGCTGACGTTCGTGGCACCGGCGCACGCAATGGTCGATTCGAGCTTCGCGAAGTTGGTCACGCCGGCCACGGTCGGCTTGGTCACGGACTGCGCAAAGAGACTACCGGACAGGCTCAGCGCGATCAGCGCCGCGCCAAGAATCTGTGTTCGCATCTGCTGCTCCCTTGTCGTTCTCAGGCGACGTACGCGACCGAGTAGCCGCGTTCCTGCGCCCTGTTAACCGCAACGATACCCGCCGGCACCATCCGCCCGCCCGGTACCAGGTTCTCGGTCAATTCCTTGAAAATGGCGTCGGCGTTGCCGCCGCTCTTCTGTGCCGCCAGTTGCGCCGCCGCGCGCGTCGCCATGCCGCACACCGCGAAGCGCACGCCGCGCTTGGCCATCTGCTCGATCGTCACGTTGCCGTTCTTGAGCGCGCCGTCGTAGCCGCCCACGAGGTAGACGTTGAGGGTCGGCACGGCCTTCGTCTTCGGGTCGACGAAGTTGCTGGCGCGCTCGGAGAGCGCCGCGCCGTACTTCACCCACATCGCATCGGTGAACGAGAACGACGTCGACTCGTGCCGCATGCAGATGACCTGCGCCAGGTCGGCATCGGTCAGCTGGTAGCCACTGGCATTGGCGACGAAATAGTTGCGCGCGAAGAACAGCGCCTCGCCGAAGCCACCCACGGTGGTGTTGTCGAAGAAGAACCGATGCTTCGCCGCTCCGGTCTGGTCGAGCCAGTCGTCCTCGGCGTGCCGGGCGGGCTGGAACCCGCTGGCGGCCGCTGGCGCCGCCTGTGCCTGCGCGACGGATGCGCCGCCAAAGGCCACGCCGAAGGCGCCTGTGCCCGCGACGAGGCGCGAAAGAAACGACCGCCGTTCCAGGGTTGTCCGCGAACTGTCCTGACTCATCTCGGTGTCCTCGCTTTGCTGACGAATCTCCGCCAAAGTACCGCTACACTACCCCGGCTAACGGTCATTCGTCCATGCATAGACGCCCGCGTCTCCTCACCTGCGCCCTGCTGCTGTTTACTGCCGCCTGCAACCAGGCGCCAACCACGACAGTTCCCAGCAGTAGCGTCCCGAAACTTCGCTACCAGCTCAACGGCCCCCTCATCCCCGCGAAGATGACGATGGTGACCGCGTGGGACTACCCGCAGAACCCGCTCACCGACACAAGCCTCGACCAGTCGAAGCTCTCGAAGGAGATCCAGTTCGGGTACCGCCTGTTCACCAGCACCCCGACGGAGGCGAAGCGATTCGTCCCAAGCGAGGTGTCGTGCAACAACTGTCACCTGAACGGCGGCCAGCGCGAACGCGCCATGCCGCTCGTCGCCATCTCCGGGGTGTTTCCGGAGTACAACCGCCGGGCGGGACGCCTCATCAGCCTCAACGACCGCATCGTCGATTGCTTCCTGCGCAGCGAGAACGCGACCGGCACGCGTGAACGGGATGCAGACGGGAATGCCGTCGGACTGACGCCCGACTCGTTGCCCACGCCGACCTCGCGCGAGGTGCTGGCCCTGGCGGCGTATCTGAACTGGATCTCACGGGACAACCCGATCGGCAAGAGCCCGTCGTGGCGCGGCCAGAACACGATTCCAGCGGCGTCGCTCATTCCGATCGAGCGGCTCGACAGGGCGAAGGGCGAGTCGATTTACCGCGAGCGCTGCACGTCGTGCCACGGCCCCGAGGGGCAGGGCGTGTTTGTGGGCGACAAGCGGCCAGGTCCGCTGTGGGGACCTGGTTCGTGGAACGACGGCGCCGGCGCCGCGCGCGTCTACACGCTCGCCGGCATCATCCGCTACTCGATGCCATACCTCGACCCGGGCAACATGAGCGATGAAGACGCCCAGAACGTGGCCGCCTTCATCACGTCGCAGCCCCGGCCGGCGTACCCGTTCAAGGACAAGGACTATCTCGTCGATCCGTTGCCGGTCGACGCGGTCTACTACCCGAAGCGGCCCGCGCAGTAGAGCGGCCAGCCACCGGGCCACACCGGCTCAGAACGCCGGGCGCATGGCGAAGCTGCCGACGACCGGGTGCGCGATTTCAGCGAAGTCGTCGTAGCGCATGCACACGGCGTCGCCGTGCGTACCGCCGTTGAAGACCACCTGCGGTTCGGCCGCCAGGGCGATGTCGACAAACACCGGCTGGTTGTAGAGCGGGCCGAGCGGCGGCATCGCACCGGGCTCGCAGTCCGGGTAGAGCTGGATCAACTCCGCTTCGGTCGCCAGGCGGATGTGGTCGGCGCCGGTGACCAGCAGGAGCTGGTCGACGTCGATGACCAGGTCGGCCGGCACGACGGCCATGATCGGCTCGGCATCAGCGAAGAACACCACCGGCTTCGCCCAGTCGCGACCGGAGATGTGCGTGATGGCGGCTTCCGCCTGCGCGCTGTAGGCCGGCGCGTGAGGGAAGACGCTGTAGGCGATGTTCGCGCGCCTGAGGTATTCCTGGACGAGTTCGGTGACTGCCATGACGTCCTCCTGCTGCCCTCGACTGCAGTCGCGCTCACGCACGCCAGCACCTTGCCTCCTGCAAGGCACCTGCCTTCCCGGCGACGGGTCCGCTGTCGGCAACCGGCCGATTTTCTTCAGTCCGGCGCCGCGTCTGACCGGCGCGGCTCCGAAGTACCGGCGACCATCGACGGGAATGCGGCGAGCCACCTGGCGGCGAGCCCGGAAACACAGTGGAAGTCGCAGTGGTGGACGTGGCCGGCCTGCTGGCCGACACAATCGCCAGGCTCCACCGCTCTGAACTCACCGCCCGGGACGGTCGGTCAGCGACGCAGCGTCAGCACCGGGCAGGTGGCGCTGCGAATGACGTGGTTCGTGGTCGACCCGAAGATCATCAGGTCGAGGGCATTGCGCCCGTGGACGCCAAGCACGATCAGGTCGGCATGCGTTTCTGACGCCGTGCCCAGGATCTGCACGTAGGGCTTGCCGTAGACCAGTTTCGTCGCTGGCTGGCACCACGTGCGCACGTCCTCCGTGATGACCTCCACCAGGCGGCGCGCCGCCTCCGTCTGAACGGCGGTCCGGTAGGTGGCCATGTCGAACGGCACGGACGCCGACATCTCGCCTTCGGGCGGGAACTCGAGCACATGCAACAGCGTGAGCGTCGAACCCGACTCCTTGGCCATCGACACCGCGACGTGCAGCGCCGCCATCGACGGCTCGGAGAAGTCGACCGCACACAGCACACGCTTGAACGGCAGCGTCGACGTCGCCACGCTGGGCGGCGGCACGGTAATGACCGGGCACGGCGCGGTACGGACGACCTTCTCGGTGACCGAGCCGAGCAGCAGGCGTTCGAACCCGCTGCGGCCGTGCGTGCCGAGCACGATCAGGTCGGCTTCGAGCGTGCCGGCTGCGGCCACGATCTGGCCGGCGGCGTTGCTGCCGTCCACGGCGAGCACGTCACACGCGATGCCCGCGGCGCGCACCGGCGCAAGCCAGTGCTGGAGCCGTGTCTCGGCATCCTCGAGGGTCGCCACGGCGCCACCGCCGAAGTCGGTGAAGAGGATCGGCGGCTCGATCAGGAATGCCGGGTGACGAACATGAAGGGCCGTGATGCGGGCGCGATACCACCCAGCGATCATCACGGCATGATCGAGCGCGTGCTGCGATGCATCCGAGAAATCAACCGGGCAGAGAATGCGGCGAATATCCAACACAGCCCACCTCCGAAACGTTACTGGTGCAAGTTCCCTGCTGACCCTCGCACCCCTCAGAAACAGGCCTGTTTCCTTATGACAATCCCACTCGTCCGTCCGAGCCGAGCCGAATTGCCGGATTCACGGCAGACACACGTTGCTGCCGTCGTATTATTGGGCGGCACGCCACGTTCTCCGGCACTGACCCGTCATACCGCACCACCACCCATGAGCAAGACCGTTTCCCGACGTCACTTTCTTTCATCTCTCGCGGTTGGCATTCCCCTGCTCGGCTTCGCGCCCGACCTGCTGGCGTCATCGCTTGGGGCGGCCACCAGCACACCGGCTGCGTCGCGTGCGACCCGGGCACTCGACTTCGCGCACACGCACACCGGCGAACATCTCACGGTCGAGTACTTCAGCGGCGGCACCTACCTGCCGGACGCGCTGTTGACGGTGAGTCACTTCCTGCGCGACTTCCGCACCGGCGACGTGCATACGATCGATGCAGGGCTGCTCGACCTCCTGCACTCGCTCACCCAGCTCACCGGCACCTCGACGCCGTTCCAGGTCATCTCGGGCTACCGCTCGCCGACGACGAACAACATGTTGCGCCAGCACTCGGAGGGCGTCGCCGCCGGCTCGCTGCACATGCAGGGGCAGGCGATCGACATCCGCCTGGCTGACATTCCGCTCGCCAAGCTTCGCACGGCCGCCTTGCAGATCGAGCGCGGCGGCGTCGGCTACTATCCGGCGTCCGACTTCGTGCACGTCGATACCGGCCGCGTCCGGCGCTGGTAGCCACTCATCACCGCGCCCGCAACGCGCGGTCCAGGCGCTGGTCGTGGCCGTAGATATCGTCGGCGAACGCCACCTCCCCCGAGTCGAGCAGCACCGCGGCGGTCGAGTACAGCAGCATCACGCGCACGGGTGCGCGGACGGCTACCCGCGATGACACGTCGGCCTGCATGGCCGACGCAATGTGCTCGCGGTCCCACCCTGCCTGGTCCCGCAGCACCCACTCGGCCAGTCCCTGCGGGTCCTCGACGCGCACGCAGCCGTGACTGAAGTCGCGCCGGCTGCGCGCGAACAGCGCCTGTGCCGGCGTGCCGTGCATGTACACATCATTCTCGTTCGGGAACGAGAACTTGATCAGCCCGAGCGAGTTCGCCGGGCCTGGCCGCTGGCGCAGCCGCACCGTTCCCGTTCTGAGCCGCGCCAGGTTCTCCGGCGTCGGCGCCACCACGGGCGACCGGTCACCCTGCCCCGCCACCAGTTCCATCTGCTCGCGCTGGAGGTAGCCCGGGTCGGTCGCCAGCTTCGGCAGGATCTCCTTGCGCAGAATCGACGTCGGCACGTTCCAGAACGGCCGGTAGATGATCTCGGCAAGGTTCGCGGCAAACACCGGCGTGCGCGTGCGCAGCGCACGCCCGACGATGACGCCGGTCGAGAAGGCTGGCGCGCCGGCGGGCGGGATGGTGTCCCACGCGAACAACCTGAACATCGGGATGTTCACCAGTACCAGGCGCGACTCCGCTTCGTGCGGCAGCCAGCGCAGACGTTCCATTGCCAGCTCGATCTGACGCACGCGACCCACCATCGGCGCCTCGAGCGCAACTATCGTTTGTTTTCCAAGCACTCCGTCGGCGGTCAGCCCGTGGCGCCGTTGGAAGTGCCGCACGGCCTCGACGATGGCCTCTTCGTACACCTCGCCGGCCGGCTCCTGCGCCTCGGCGTCGGCATCACCCAACCACCGCAGTCGCCCGAAGACCGTGGCCAGCGCCGGATAGCGTTCGCCGGGATGCACCGCTGTCGTGATCGGCAGCAGGACGCGCGCCTCGGCAGCGGCCAGCCCGCGGTACCTGGCCAGCGCCACCCGAAGTGCGGGATACTGCGGCCCCCTCGGCGCCCACATACGGGCGGTATCGACGACCTGCCGTCGTTCGACCGCGTCGCGAAGCAGCTGGGAGAAATCGTGTCCGTCACGCGGCACATCGAGGACGAAGCCGACGCTGCGCGGGTCGACGCGTCCCATGTGCAGGTCGCGCAAGTACTGGAGCATGGCCCGGCTGAGGCCCACGTCGGCGCTCGCGATCGCCTCGGGCCCCGGCGACGCCGCCGACGCCTGCACCAGCGCTCGCAGTCCGTCGACACCGTAGTCACCGGGTTCCAGTCCCTCGTCGGCAGCCGACGCGAGCAACCGCAACGCGTCGAGGCCAGGCAGCATCAGCGTCCCCTGTACGTCGAGCCACAGCGGCTCGGCGTCAGCGGGAGCGTAGAGCGCCACCAGCGCCGCCTCGCCTGCACAGTTGCGCCGGATCGCGTCGTTGGTGCGCGCGTCGCTCGCCGCCACGGCACGCGCCAGAAGCACGCCGATGAGCGCCGAACACATCACCAGACCGGAACGGCGCATCGGTGCGATTCTCCCCTTCAGGGAGCCGGTGCAATTCTCCGCCCACCGCATGGGGGCATCACGGCGGTGCCTTCCCGCGTCAGGCCGCCGCATTTCCGTCACCTCCCGCTGCTAGACTAATCGGCCATGCGCATCCTGGTGGTCGACGTCGGCGGCACCCATCTCAAGCTCCTGGCGACGGGACGCCGAACGCCCATCCGCCTGCCGTCGGGTCCAGACCTCACGCCGGCTGACATGGTGACGGCCGTGAAGGCCGCGGCGGCGGCGTGGCAGTACGACGCCGTCTCGGTCGGTTTTCCAGGCCCGGTCGTACACGGCCGGGCGGTCAGCGAGCCGCACAACCTCGGTGGCGGGTGGGTTGGCTTCAACTTCCAGCGAGCGTTCGGCAAGCCGGTGAAGGTGGTGAACGACGCGGCGATGCAGGCGCTTGGCAGCTATCAGGGCGGGCGCATGCTGTTTCTCGGGCTCGGCACCGGCCTCGGCTCGGCGCTCATCATCGACGACGTGCTGGAACCGATGGAGCTTGGTCACCTTCCGTACAAAAAAGGGCGCACCTACGAGGACTACGTCGGGCAGCGCGGCCTCAAGCGGCTTGGCAAGAAGCGCTGGCGCAAGCATGTGCTCGACGTCATCAGCCGGCTGAAGGCCGCCTTCGAGGTAGAGGACGTCGTGGTGGGCGGCGGGAATGCCACGCTCGTCGAGGAGTGGCCGGCTGGCGTCCGTGCCGGCGCCAACGCGCAAGCGTTCCGCGGCGGCTACCGGCTCTGGCCGCGGACCTAGGCAATGGCCCACGTCGTCCTGACCTGCTGGGGCTCGCACGGCGATATCGACCCCTTCATCGGACTCGGACTCGAACTCCAGGTGCGCGGACACCGCGTCACCATTGCCACCCTGGCCTACTACCAGCCGCTGATCGAAAGTTGTGGCTTCGGCTTTCGCGCCATCCGCCCTGCCGGCGATCCGGCGGACATCGTCCTGATCGAACGCATCATGCATCCAACTCGGGGGAGCCGGTATCTGCTCGAGCAGGTCCTCTTCCCGGGTATCGAGCAGATGTACGAAGACATCGATGCGGCCGCCGAAGGCGCCGATCTGCTGGTGAGCCACCCGGTCACCTTCGCCACGCCAATCGTGGCCGCACAGCGGCGGCTGCCGTGGGCGAGCGTCGTCCTGGCTCCAACCTCGATGTTCTCGACCTACGACTTTCCTGCCGTGCCGCCGGCGCCGTGGGTGAAGGAACTGCAACGGTTCGGCAGGTGGCCGGGCCGCCTCATTGTGGGAGTGGCACGGCGGGAAACCGCGAAGTGGGCCGAACCGGTGTTCCGCTTCCGCGAACGTCTCGGTCTCGAACGTGGCGGGAACCCGATCTTTGAAGGACAGCACGCGCCCCGCCTGGTGCTTGCGCTCTACTCGCGGGTGCTTGGCGAGCCACAGCCCGACTGGCCAGCCAACGTCGTGGTGACCGGGCACGTCTTCCACGACGCGCCGCACGGCACGGCGCTATCACCCGAACTCGAGCAGTTCCTGGCCGATGGGCCGCCGCCGGTGGTGTTCACGCTCGGATCGTCGGTTGTGATGATCGCGAAGGCGTTCTGGAGGGAGAGCCTGGATGCTGCCCGCTGTCTGGGCGTGCGCGCGGTGCTGCTCGCCGGACCACGCGCTGCGGAGTTGCGGGCCGAACTGGCATCTGAGGCAGCCGCCAACCACGGACGCGCGCTGGCGCTGGAACGGGCGCCGCACTCGCTGCTGTTCCCGCGGGCGGCGGCGGTGGTGCAGCAGTGCGGCGTCGGCACCCTCGCCCAGAGCCTGAGAAGCGGACGGCCGATGCTGGCTGTGCCCTATTCGCACGACCAGCCGGACAACGCCTGGCGCGCGACGCACCTCGGTATGGCGCGCAAGGTCTACGCCTCGAGGTACACCGGAGCGCGGGCGGCGCGGGCGCTGCGGACCCTGCTCGACACGCCGGCCTATGCGGAGGCCGCCGCGCGCGTCGCCGCGGTGGTGCAAAGCGAAGGTGGCGCCCGCACAGCGTGCGACGCGCTCGAGCGCACCTTCAGCCTCGATCGATCCTAACGGGCGGTCTACGCAGCCGGGGGCTTGCGCGTGACGGCAGGCTGCCGGTCGGCCTTGAGCGGCCGGCCCACATCCACACGCACGAACGCGCCTTCGCCTGTGCGCAGCAGGAAGCCGTCGTCGACCAACTCGGTCAGGACAGCACTGCAGAGGGAGGGTTCGAGTGCCCAGAGGCGTCGGGCCTGTGGCTCCGTGAGCCGCAACCCCGGCATCTCGAGAAACTCACCTTGAATCCGGCGGACGATGTCGTCGTGGCGACGAACGCGTGGAGCTTGCATCTCGCGCCTCCTGGAAGTGACTCGACTCGAGGTCACTATAGCGCCGCCATCTGCCTCCGCGCACACGGAAAAGCACGGCTGAGTCGCTTTCCGTCGCGTGCGATCACCACTGGTTGGCCTGCAGCGCGCCAGCGTGCGCGTGCCACTCGACGACGACCGGGCCGTCGGCAGACGTGTTGGTGAGCGACCCGACCGAGAACGCCGGCAACGCCGTCGCCTGCCCGTACGCCGTGCTGCCCTCGCGAATCTCGACGCGCAGCGCGCGGCGCGCATCCGACGACAGGTTCTCGAATCGCAGCAGGCAACCATGCGGCTCGACCGCCGCGACCTTGCCGCTCAGTGTCAGCGAGCGGACCGGCGAGAAGAAGACCGTCACCGACACCCACTCGTCGAGCCGGACATTCGAGGTCGGCTGCGCATAGCAGCTCACCGGCGTGAGGTGCGACACCGAGACGCGCGACGCGCCAGAGGTCGTTGCCCACAGCGCCTGCAGCGGCCCCTCGAGCTCGGGGTGCGCGAACGCCTGGACGACGGTCTCATGCACCTCCTCAGGCGGCGCTTCCGGCAGGCGAAGGTCGAGTTCGTGCGTGAACGCCATCGCGGTGCGGTAGATCAGTTCGCCCTTCGGTCCGATCGAGACCAGCTCGGTGCGAATGACCTGGCCGTCCGCACGTTCCTTCTCGTCGTCGGCGTTGACGATCACGATGGTGCTGCGCCGGCCGGGCTGCAGGCGCGCCGTCGTCTCGAGCAGGACACCGGTTCGTGAAATGTTGAGCAGTCGCGCGGTATCGCCGGTGATCGATTTCACCTCGCGAATCCAGGGGACTTCGTGCGGCGCCAGCCGAGGGTGCATTCGGCGGTCGTCGTGCGGGATGGATGCGGCAGGCGTGAGTTTCTGATCTGTGGGGGGAACCATGCGGCCCTGCATCGCAACGGCGGTACCGTTCAGCTCGACCCTACCCGTCCGGACGAGCTAAATCTCACTCCAGCTGGCACTTGGAGACCTGAGCCGGCAACCGCCGGCGCGCGACGACCGCTCGCCGGCGTGACGCTCGTGTCCCATATGCGAACACTCGGTCGCGAATATTGCCATCGAAGGTACTCAAGGAACGGACGTGCCGAACCGAAAAGAAGCCCGAGCAGCTGATGCAGGACCAGCCCCCCACACACAGTTACGAACCGGTGAGTCTCGTCTGGCTTGGCGACGCGTCCGATGCCGTCGCCCACTTCGCGCGGTCAGCACCGCATCTACGCATCATCCCGAGCGATGCCGCGAGCATGGTGGCCGCGCTGCAGTCGGGCACGGCGGACCTGCTGGTGCTCGATGCGGCGCAGAGCGGGGTCGACGTGTCGGCTGTGCTCGGCCATCTGCAGGCGGCGCGGCTTGATACGCCAGTCCTGCTCCTGGCACGTCCCGGCGGCGAAGACCTCGCGATTCAGGCCGGACGCTTCGCGGTGTGCGACTGTGTGGTGAAGACAGCCGATTACCTGCTGCAGGTGCTGCCGGCCATCGGCCAGCTGCGGGCCCGCCACGATCTGGTGGCGCTCTTCCGCACGAACCGCCACAGCCAGGATCGCCTGCGTACCATCCTCGAATTCCAGCCGGCCGTCACCAGCGTCATCAGCCCTGACGGCATCATCACTGCCATGAACCAGGCGGGCTTGACGCTGCTCGGCGCCGCGCGCGACCAGGTGGTGGGGCGTCCGTTCGCCTCACTCCTCCCCGACGAGACCCGGCACGAGGCCAGTGCGTTCATTGACCGCGTCTGCCAGGGTGACGCGGCCGACTTCGACCATGTCGTCCTGCGCGAAGGCGGGTTCCCACTCGCCGTGCGCACCCGCGCGGTCCCGTTCCGGAATGGCGACACCGTCGTGGCGCTGGCCACGGTGCAGGAACGCGTCGCCACCCTGCCAGACACGAACCCCGAGCTCGAAGCGCTGACAGCCGCGGCGCTCGCCGATGCCCTCGGAGAGATCGAGTCGCTGCGCGGACAGCGCGGTCTCTGGGCGGCGCAACGCGAGACCCACGAGACACGCGCACGGGAAGCGGCCGCGCACGCCGACGCCGTGATGCAGCAGGCGCAGGCCGACGCCACCACCCTCGTCAAGGAACGGGTCGAGTGGGCGCTCGAGCGGCAGCAGCACGCCGCCCGGCAGCGGGAAGCCGACCAGACCGCCGTCGACCTGGCGCAGGCGACCGCCGCGTTGCAGCATGTGCACACCGAACTCGCTCAGGCTCAGGCCGCGCTCGAACCGCTGCGGCACGCGCAGGAGGCGTTCGACACGCTACGCGCCGACTTCGCGCCGTTGCGAGCGGAACTGGACAGCCTGCGCGCGGAGCGCGGTCAGTGGATGTCGGCGCACTCGGCGTGGACCGCCGAACGCGACCAGTGGCTCGCCGACCGCCAGCAACTCGAGGCGGAGCGCGGCGCGCTCGCAGCGTCGCTCGCGTCGGTGCAGGCGCAACTGTTCGACGCCACGAACGCACTGACCAACGAACGGTGGGCCTGGGCGCAGGAGCGCGACACCACGGCCTGGCAGCATCAGCAGGCGCTGGATGCGGCGAGCGTTGCACTCCATCAGGAACGCCAGGACGTCGCGGCGCAGCGCTCCGAGGCCCAGGC
Organism: Acidobacteriota bacterium; assembly: GCA_043743165.1. Taxonomy (GTDB): domain Bacteria; phylum Acidobacteriota; class Vicinamibacteria; order Vicinamibacterales; family CAVVIG01; genus CAVVIG01. The sequence continues at coordinate 23,621 of JAYTXA010000065.1, read as the reverse complement.
GGCGCTCGAGGCCAACCACGCCGGGATGCTCAAGCTCCGCGACGACCTGCTCCGTTCCATGGCCGACGCCGATGCGCAGTGCCGCACCCTCATCGAGCACCACGAGGCGCGCCTGGCACCGGGCGCCGGCGTCCGCAACCAGTCGTTCACCTGACGTCGCGCGCCGGCCGCGCTACAATCCGCCGGCATGCGCACCGGCGTCGTCGCGTTCTGTCTCTGTCTGCTGGCGAGTGGCGCACCGGAGTTGCTCGGGCGTGTGCCGACCTACATCATCCACAGCCGCCGCGATCGGGTCGTGCCGTTCGAACCGGCGGCGGGCAACGCGGTCGCACTCGAGCGGCTGCCCGCCCGGTGATGTTCGAACCGCTGGAGACCCCGACACACTTCGACATGGGCGCGTACATCCCGGCGCTGCGGCGCGCGGGCAGCTGGCTGGCCGCCCGCTGGAAGACGCCGCAGTCTGCGCTTGTCAAGCGAGTCACGCTCGAGCAGCCTTCGACCGCCGCGGCAAGAACATCGTCGAACCGCTGGACCTGAACGCCGTCGTGCACGGCGACCGTCGACGGCGATCCGTCGCAGATCAACCAGCTGGTGGTGACACTCTTCAGCGACCGGGGGCGTCTGCGGCGAGCGCCAGGTACGGTGCGAAATCGTCCCAGATGCGCTGGAGGATGCGTCGGTCGATCGTCTTCGTCTCTTCCTTGTCTGGCGTCTTCTCGGACGAAAGGCGAAGCGTGGCCGCGGCACACTGAGGACCGAGCGCCTGTGGCTCGAAAACGTAAAGTCCTTCGCGCACGCCCTCCGTATCGGACACGCGCTGCTCGAGCGTGAACGGGTGGATGGGCGTCACCACCGTGTCACCACAGAACAGGCGGAGGCCGGCAAAGCCCGGATTGAAGCGCTTGATCGGCGGCAGCGCCACACCCTGCGTGTAGGCGGCGCCACGGGCCACCTTCGTCCACCACCCTTCTTCGAAGCGCGGGGTGACGCGCACGACGAGCACCGCCGGCAGGTCGGCGAAGTAGTCGGTCCACTCGCCGAAGTCGGTAAGGTCGACTGGGTTCCCCTGCATCTGCAGGCTCTGCGACGTGGTGCGACCAGATGCCGCCAGGCGCTGGGCGTTGCGCAGCACCACGGGCGTGATGAAGGCGACGTCGAAGTCGGCGGCGGTCAGCGTGTAGGGCGCGATGTTGCCAGCGCCGGTTGAAGCGGCATCGAGCGCAGCGGTCGAGAACGGACGCGCCGGCTCCACCGGGAGACGTGCCGGGGAGGGCGCGTCCGCGGCGAGCGCCTGCCGCGCCGCCTCGAGTGTGTCGCACGCCACGCGCACCGGCACGATCCGCGCATGGCGCCGGCGGCGCTCGTCCTGCTCCTCGACGTTCGACGACAGGCCGACGAGGGTGCCGGCCGCGCCGAAGACCGGCCCGCCAAGACTGCCGCGTCCGAGCCGGACGTCGGCCAGCACGACACCCGGGACGCCCGGGAGCACCTCGCCGATCGACAGGTCTTTCGGGCCGCGAAGCGGCGCGCCGAGCGCAATCACCTTGCGGCGCTCCGCGAAGAGCACCGCCCCGGCATCGGCGCAGCCCATCGGCACCGGCTTCAACGTCGACGCCACGGCGGCATTGATCTGGAGCACCGCGACATCGCGCGCTGCGTCGGCAGCGACCACTCGGGCGGCCACCTTCAGGACGGGCGACAACTGCACCTCGACCAGCGTGGCGCCGGCAACCGCGCGCTGGTTGGTCAGTACGAGCCCCGCGGGGTCGACGATGAAGCCCGACGCGCGCGACGTGGAGGTCCATACGGCGACGATGCTGTCCTGCCACTGCGGCAGGAGCAACGTCGGGCTGCTCTCGACAGGTGCCGACGCCGCTGACGCCGCGGCGCTGGCGGACAACGGTGCCGCGTCGGCGTTGCTGCCGTTCAGGTCGAGCGTCACGTCCGCCCCCGCCGTCACGTCGAGGCTACGCACCCACTCGTAGCCGGTGCCACCAAAGGCCACGGCTTCCTCGGATTCGATCGTGTAGTTACCGGGACGGAGCCGCACGTCGACGCGGCCGTCGGGGCCGGTCACCACACGTCGCGGCGCACTCGTGGCCGGGTTGTCGCTGATGAGGAGCGCGTGCCTGGGCACCGGCGTCAAGACGCCGGCCGTGTCCGTGAGTGTGACGCGGATGTGCAGCACGCCCTGCGTCTGCGCGAGGAGCGCGGACGAGAGCACGACGGCGGCAACCAGCACAACGACGGCAAGCCTGTGGAGCATGGAGGACAGCGTCCTCCGAGTGGCAGGCGATGTCAATCGGTGTGGACCCTGGCACCATAGGCGACGTGCTCGCGCGCAGACACCAGCGTCGACCTACTCCCTGCAGCGCTGAAGGCGCCGACGCTGCCGCGCGTCGCTGACCGTCGAGCCGTGCCCGCTACCAGACGATCTTGACGGCGCCCGACTCCTCGATTCGTTGATCGCGCGTCATGAGTGACAGGCCGGTGACCCGTGCGGCCGCAACGATCAGCGCGTCGAACGGATCGTGCGTGAGCGACAACTCGCCGGCCAGGAAGACCTGCTCCGGTGTGAGGTCCAGCGACTGATACGCCGGGTTGCTGAACAGGTCCTCGAAGAATGCTCGCACTGAACGCTTCAAGTCGATCCGGCCGACCCTGACCAGCAGGCTGCACTCCCAGATGACGGGCGCGGGAACGTAGATGATGGCGTCGCCGTCCTCACACCGCTGGAAGCAGCGCGCGGCTCGACGAGACAGCCGACCGCCACCGGCGGCATGGAACAGCAGCGGATGTGTGTCGGTGACAACGGCATCCGGATCAGCCACGTCGCGTCCTCTTTCGGGACCGTGGCGATGCCGAGTAGGTCGGCGGTCGCTCGTGCACCGCGACCGGCTGCCCCAGCGACTCGGTGAAGAGCGCCCGAAGGGTCTGGTCCGCGTCCACCAACATCGGGTCTGCCGGGTCGATGTGGATCGTGGCGGCGACGGACTGCCGCTGAACCACGTGGCCGGCCTCACGTGCCGAGGTCACGAGCTGGTCGAGCAACTCGCTGACGCTCCGCAGCCCGGTGGCTCCCACCCGACCCTTCAGCCAGGTGATGTTCGCCGGCGTCAAGGTCACCGAGATGGCTCGCTGCGTCATACGATGATTATCGTATCGCACGACATCCTGACGCAAGCCAGCCATTCACAGCGCGAGACCGGTTATCCGACCCGGACGTCCTCCCCGCGGTGGCTGTCCGGTGGAGGGAAGACACCCCGGTCGCTCGTGGACCGGGGTGTCTTCGAGTGGTGGTGGTGGCGGGCTACTTTCGCGGTGCGACGGGACCGTTGTACTCCGCGTCGGTGACGTCGTTCAGCCACGTAATCGTGCCGCGGTGGATGTTGAACTGCGTGCCGGACTCGGTCGGCGTGGCTCCCTGCCAGTGCGCCACGCCGGGCGGCGCATACGCTGTCTCCCCCTTGCGGAATTCGATGATCGCACCGCCCTTCAACTGGTGGCGGCAGACCCCTTCCTCGCACAGCAGAATCTGGCCGCCCTCGTGGATGTGCCACTGAGTGCGCGCGTTCGCCGTGAACTTGTAGTGCGCGAAGTTGCCGGTCGAGTTCTCGACCACCGGCAGCACGTTGCCCTGGAAATACGGGCTCTTGATTGGATCGCGAAAGCTGACCTTGGTCAGGTCGATAATGTTGGCGGTCTGCGCGGCGGCAAGCGACACGCCGACAAGGCCGACCGCGCATGCACTGATGAACCGTTTGCTGATGTTCGACACGATGCCCTCCTGGCAGTAGTGGCCGCCGATCATGGCTCAACTCGCGAGCGGACGCAACGTGCGAAGCGCGTCAGCGCCGAACAGCGCTCCGGGCTTCGTCGCGAAAACTGTTGCGAACATTGTTGTGCCACAACTCAGCTGGGGGGGGGTTACAATTCGCGATTCAGTCGACAGGGGATCGCCAGCCTCAGCGGTTTCATGGCTGGGCTTGGGCGCACTCGAATCAGACCCGTAAGTTCCGGCTCACCGAGCGCGGTATCGACCTACGTGCGGCGTCCGCGGCACGTGCACACGATGCGGCAGAAGTTCGAGAGCGAAGACGAAGAGGCCGGACTCGCCGCTGCCGCCGAAGCAACCAGCGAGACAGCCCTGCTGCACGATCGAGACGCGATGGCCAGCGGCCGTCACGCCGATGTCCAGCCGGCGTACCACGAACCGGAGGTCGTATGACCGACGCACCCGTCACTGAGTCAACCCAGCCAGACCCGGCGAGCGCGGTGTGGGAACTCCGCCTCTATGTCGCCGGGCAGACCTCCCGTTCGAAGGCAGCGCTGACGAACCTGCGGAAGATCTGCGACGAGCATCTGTCGGGCCGCTACACCATCGAAGTAGTCGATCTGCTCGTGAACCCGCAACTGGCCGCCGGCGATCAGATCGTTGCAATCCCCACCTTGATCCGGAAGCTGCCCGAGCCGCTCCGGCGCATTGTCGGCGACCTGCGTGATACCGACCGCACACTCGTAGGTCTCGATCTCCGACCGGCGACGTAGAGCCACCGAATCAACACGGCGATCGTGATTGGTAGAGAGGCACCCATGGACCTGAAGCTGGAAGCCGCGCTGATCTCCCGTCTCGACCTGAACCCTGTCGAAGCCGGGCAGGCACTCGAGGCAATTGGCCAGGGCGCGGTCGATGCGTTCGCCATCGCCGACCACGGAACCTATCGGATCGCAAGGCTTCAGGACGGTGACGCCGACCTCGCGCGGCCGATTATCGAGAACTCGACGGCCTGTTTCCTGTTGCTCGACGCCGATGGCTGCTGCCGCTACATCAACCGCGCGGGAGAGCAGTTGCTCGGCTGGACGGCCGACGAACTCCGCGGCACGTTGCTGCACGCACGCATTCATCAGCACCCAGACAGTCCCGCGTCCATCGTCAATTGCCCACTGGCGCGCGAGCTGGCCGGCGGCGGCGCAATGCGCACGCGGGAGGAGATGTTGGTTGGGCGCAGTGGCGAGCGGATGGCCGTACTCATCACCGCCAACCCACTGATTCGCGACGGCCAGAGCCTGGGAACCATTGTCGAAATCCGCGACGATCGCGAACGGAAATCGGCCACCGAGGAATTGCAGCTCCACCAGGCGCGGCTGCAGCTCGCCATGGCCGCCGGTGGCCTCGGCGTGCACGACTATGACGTCGAACGGGATTGTGCCGTCTGGACGCCTGAGCTGTACGAGATCGTCGGCCTCGACCCGCGCTCGGTCTCTCGCCTCGCCGACATCACCAGCCTGATCCATCCTGACGATCGTGCCCGCGTCTCTCAGGCCATGACGGCGGCACTCGATCCGGGTGGAACCGGCACCTTCGTCGAGGAGTTCCGCCTCTGTCGCGCGGATACGAGCGAAGTCCGGTGGGTCGCGAACCGCTCTCAGACGACGTTCGCGGGCGACGGCCCGGCCCGGCGGGCCGTGCGCAGCGTGGGCGTGCTGACGGACATCACCGAGCGCACGCGTCGCGAAGCGAACGTCCAGTTCCTCAACGAAGCGTCCGCGCTGCTTACGGCCGCGTCCGACGCCAGGGGTGCCGCGCGGCAGGTGCTCGAGATGCTGGCCGGTCATCTGCACGTCGGGCTCGCAGCCCTGGGCGCCTGGGCCGACGACGGGGCGCCTGTGAGGTCGGTGGTTGGGCACGGCGATGCCCATCACCTGCCGGCCGTGATCGAAGGGCTGAGCGAGGTGCTGCGCGGTGGCGGTGGGGACGAACTGCGCGAGGGGCGCGCGTTCGCTATCGATGACCTGGCGCGCGATTTTCACATGGCAGCGCCTCGGGCTCTATTCCCTGGACTGGACGCCGGTGCCGTCATCGCGGTGCCGTTCGCGACACGAAACCGGTCGACCGGTTTGCTCATCGCCTGTTCGGCGAGCGTGCGCACGTGGTCTGGCGATGAGATTCAGCTGCTGCGCGACCTCGGGACTCGCCTGTGGCCCAGCCTCGAACGAGCCGACGCCGAAGCGGAGCTACGGGAGAGTGAGGCGCGGTTCAGGATGATGGCCGACCAGACCCCGGTGGTCATGTGGGTGCACGACGTGCAGGGCGGCCTCGAGTTCGCGAACCGTGCGTATTGTGAGTTCTTCGGTGTCAGCCTCTCCGAGGTGTACGGACCGAACTGGATGCCTCTCGTACATCCTGAAGACGGCGCGTACGTGGAAGCCTTTACCGCCGCGCTGCGCGACGGCACCGAGTTCCGCGCCGACACCAGGGTGCGTCGGGCCGACGGCGAGTGGCGGTGGGTCCGCTCGCACGGCATGCCCCGTTATGACGCTCACGGCCGGGTCATCGGACAGATCGGCGTCACGCGTGACATCACCGACCAACTGCTCGCGGCGACAGCCGAGCGAACGGCCGCGCGCGAGAAGGACGAGTTCATCGCCGTGCTGGCGCACGAACTGCGCAATCCGCTCGCGCCGATTCGGACCGCCATGAGCCTGCTCCGGGTACACGGGTCGCAGGAACCGCGCAACATCCGCTACCGCGAAGTCGTCGAACGCCAGGTGACGCAGATGGCGCGCTTGCTCGACGACCTGCTGGATGTATCGCGCCTCTCGCAGGGAAAACTCAGCTTGCAGCGCTGCCCAACCGCCCTGCACGACGTGATCACGGCGTCGGTGGAGATGGCGTCGCCCGCGGTGGACGATCGCCGTCACACCCTCACCGTTGAAGACATCGACCCCTCGATTGTCGTCAACGCGGATGCGGTGCGCCTGACGCAGGTCTTCGGCAACCTGCTGAACAATGCCGCCAAGTACACCGATGCGGGTGGACGGATTGCCGTCAGCGCCGTGCGCCACGAGGACCGGGTGACGGTCGGGGTCCGTGACACTGGCGTCGGCATCGAGCCCGACTTCGCCCTCCGGGTGTTCGATCTCTTCGCGCAGGCCGGTGACGCGAACGCCCGTTCGCAGGGCGGCCTCGGCATCGGCCTCAGCCTTGCGAAACGGCTCGTCGAGATGCATGGCGGCACGATCGCGGTCGAGAGCGCGGGCCGTGGACAAGGCAGCGAGTTCTTCGTCACGCTTCCGGTCGCCGGCAATGCCGCACCGTCTTCCACGCCGTCCGAGCGTCCCTGGCCCGAACCACTCCGGCGCACCGTGCTTGTGGCGGACGACAACGTGGACAACGCCGACATGATGGCGGCGCTGCTCGAGTCACTTGGTTGCGACGTCCGGGTTGTGTACGACGGCGCGGCGGCGCTGGCTGACGCGGAGTCATTCCGGCCCGATATCATCTTCCTGGATCTCGGGATGCCCGGCACCTCGGGGCAGGCCGTCTGTGAGCACATCCGCCAGCAACCGTGGGGTGCGACGCCGCGCATCATCGCAGTGACCGGCTGGGGCCAGGAGGAGGACCGGCGCCGCACGCGCGAGGCGGGGTTCGATGTCCACCTGGTGAAGCCAGTCGACACGGACCTGCTCACGCGGCTCGTACGCGACGTGCCGCCGGTCTCGTTCGCTGGCGACAACTGATTCAGGCTCAACGACATTCTTCGTGACCGGTGTTCTTGATTCAGCGCATAGGCCAGGCGCAGTTTGGCCTGACGTCCGGCGGCATCGGGGAATCCCGGGTCGGCGAAGGCGTTTCCGGTGCCGCGGGTGACCGGCTCCCGCCCTTCAGCGTTTCGACTGGCCATCGTGTTCCTCGTGATCCCTCTCTGCAGTTTCAACGCGTTCTCGAATCGAACCGTGTAGACCGCCCAATAGGCATTCACACGCGAGATGGACCGGCTGCGCTCGCAACACCGCGCCGGCTGCACCCCGGCATGGCCGGTCTCTATCGCGAGAAGGTGGGCAGGGGCTCTGGTCGATCGTCTGGCTGTTGCGGATGGCACGGCCTTCCGTTCGCCGACCCTCCACGACCTGTACGGAACGTTCCGGCTCGGCGCAACGCTGTTCGTGGCGGAGCTGACGCTGCAGCCAGAGTCGCTGCTGAGCGGCGAGTCGCGTGGCCAAGACGATGCATCGTGCACCGGCAGGTAGATGACCCGGCTTGCGCGATTGCCCAAGCGGTCGACCGCACAGATCGCGTCGATCAGCTCGTGATCCGCCCGCCCGGCAGTACACAATGGGAGGATGTCCGCCGACCGCCAGACTCGCGTGCTTACGATTGATTCCGCCCAGCCCGATCGGGTGGCCGTCTGCGAGGCGGGCCGCCTCCTGCGCGAAGGTGGCCTCGTCGCGTTCCCCACCGAAACCGTGTACGGCCTTGGGGCGAACGCGCTCGCCGTGCAGGCGGTGCGCGCGATCTTCGAAGCGAAGGGGCGCCCTTCGACCGACCCGCTGATCGTTCATATCCCGTCTGTACACGACATCGCGGCGGTTGCCCGAAGCGTGCCTGCTGAGGTCGCGCTGCTGGCCGCGCATTTCTGGCCTGGCGCACTGACACTCATTCTTCCGAAGCGCAGCGAGGTGCCGCCAGATGTGACCGCCGGACTGGACACCGTGGCGGTTCGCGTGCCGGCCCATCCCGTCGCACGCGCCATCCTCGAAGCTGCGGGCGTGCCCGTGGCCGCGCCGAGTGCCAACCGCTTCTCACGCCCGAGCCCCACTGAGGCGTCGCACGTGCTCGCGGACCTGGACGGCCGGATTGACCTTGTACTCGACAGTGGACATACCGACATTGGGCTCGAGTCGACAGTGCTGGACCTGACGGTATCGCCGCCGCTGGTGCGCCGTCCGGGTGGCGTGTCGCTCGAGGCGCTCCAGGCGGTATTGCCAACGGTGCAGCTGGTCCAGCGCTTCACGCGTGCAGAAGACGCGCAGATCGCACCGGGGCAACTGCTGCGCCACTACGCGCCGAAGGCAAGGATGACGCTTCTCCAAGGTGCTCCAGACGCCGTGCGCGCGCACATCGTCGGCGAGGCTCGGCCGCTACTCGAGCGTGGGCTTCGAGTGGGCATCCTCGCCCCGGAAGAAGATCTGATCGACGTGAAGCGTGCGCTCATTGCCGATACGGCGGCACTGGCGCTGCAGAATCTCGGCTCGCGGACTCGACCGGCCGAAATCGCGAGGCGCCTCTTCGACGCCATCCGGGCCATCGACGCTCAGTACCCGGACGAAATCTACGCCGTCGGAATCGGCACGGACGGGATCGGCCTCGCCGTACACGACCGGCTGACACGCGCCTCCGAAGGGCGCGTGATTCAGCTCTGATCACGCCCGCGAGCAGGTCGGTGTTACACGCAAACAAAAAGGGCCTGCAGCAAAACGCTGCAAGCCCTTTCGAAAGGTTGGTTGCGGGGACAGGATTTGAACCTGCGACCTTTGGGTTATGAGCCCAACGAGCTACCGGACTGCTCCACCCCGCGGCACCGAGAAATTGATACTAACACAGGCGCCGGACGATCCCGCACGGCTTTCTCGCATCGGACGATGCGCACGCCTCAGCTTTGTGTCGAAACGGCAGGGGCGCGGCGGTATTCTCGAACGAGACGCTGAGAGCTGTTGATCGTGCACACACCCCTTCCGCCCGCACTGCCGACCTTCGACGACATCGACGCCGCTGCGCACCGCATTCACGGCGTCGCGCACCGCACGCCGGTTGTGACGTCACGCACGGTGGACGCGCGCACCGGCGCCACCGTGTTCTTCAAGTGCGAAACACTTCAACGCGGCGGCGCCTTCAAGTTCCGCGGCGCCTACAACGCGCTGTCGAAGCTCGACGCCGACCAGCGCCGGCGCGGCGTGGTGGCCTTCTCCTCCGGCAACCATGCGCAGGCGGTAGCGCTGGCCGGCAAGCTGCTCGACATCCCGCGCGTCATCGTCATGCCGGCCGACTCACCCGGGGTGAAACGCGTCGCCACACAGGAATACGGCGCCGAAGTGGTGCTCTACGACCGCGAGCACGAAGACCGGGAAGCCATCGGACGCCGCCTGGCCGACGAGCGCGGCCTGGCCGTGATCCCACCCTACAACCACGCCGACGTCATCGCCGGCGCCGGCACGGTGGCGCGCGAACTCATTCTCGACGTGGGTCAGCTCGATGTCCTGCTCACGCCGTGCGGCGGCGGTGGACTGCTCTCGGGCACGGCGCTCTCGGCGGCCGCCCTGTCCCCTGGCTGCCGCGTCATCGGCGTCGAACCCCTCGCAGGAGACGATGCAACGCGGACGTTCAAGAGTGGCACGCTGCAGACCGTGAAGAACCCGGACACCGTCGCCGACGGCGCCCGCACGCCGTCGCTCGGCTCGCTCACCTTCCCGCTGGTCATGGCCAACGTGTCCGAGATGCTGACGGTGGACGACCCGACGCTGCTCTGCGCCATGTTCTTCCTGTGGGAACGGCTGAAGCTGGTGGTGGAACCGACCGGCGCCCTGGCTGCGGCCGCGGTGCTGGAGGGCGGGCTGGACGTGCGTGGCCTGCGCGTCGGCGTCGTGCTGAGCGGCGGCAACGTCGACCTGTCGCAGGTGTCGCACTGGAGAACCATGCTATGACGCGCCGCTGGTTGCCCTCGCTCGTCGCCCTCCTGTGCCTCGTCGTCGCAGCGCCGGCGGCGGCGCAGTTCGAGGAGCCGAGTTCGCCGCGCCTGCAGTCGGCCGTCACCATTTTGCAGATCAACGACGTCTACAGCACCGTGCCGGTCGATGGCCTCGGCGGCGTGGCGCGCGTCGCGACGATCAAGAAACAACTGCAGGCAGCCGGGCGCACGCCGCTGCTGATGATCGGCGGCGACTTCCTCGCCTCGTCGGTCGCGTCGAGCGTGTTCAAGGGCGAGCAGATGATCGCGGCCTTCAACGCGATGGGGCTCGACGTCGCCACACTCGGCAATCACGAGTTCGACTTCGGCGTCGACATGCTGCTGACCCGCATGGCGCAGGCGAAATGGCAGTGGGTGATCGCCAACGTCATCGACCGGCAGACCAACGCCATCGTCGGCGGCGCCCCGCCGTACGTCATCCGCGACATCAACGGCCTGAAGGTGGGCATCATCGGCCTGTGCCTGCTCGATGAAGGGATGAACAACCCCGAGCTGAAGACGCGCCTGAACCTGCTCGACCCGCTCGATACCGCGGCGCGGTACGTGCCCGAGATGAAGCAGCAGGGTGCTGAGGCGATCATCGCTCTCACCCACCTGCGCATCTGGGCCGATCAGGCGCTGGCCGCGCGTGTGCCCGACATCGACGTCATCGTCGGCGGACACGAGCACTACCCGATCAACGTGATCACCGGCCGCACGCTCATCACCAAGGCCGGCATGGACGCGCGCAACGTCGCCCGCATCGACATCGTCAAGCGTCCTGGTGGACTCATCGACCGCTTCTACGAGTTGATCCCGGTGACCAGCGCGGTGAAGGACGACCCGGCGACGCTGGCGGTGGTGAACGACTGGGAGTCGAGGCTGTCGGCGGAAATGGATCGGGCCGTCGGTTCCACCAGCGAACCGCTCGATGCCATCAATCAACGGGTGCGGAGCCAGGAGACGAACCTTGCCAACCTGGTGGCCGATGCCATGCGACAGGAGGCCCACGCCGACGTCGCCCTGATGAACTCGGGCGGCATCCGCGGGAATCGGGTCTACCCCGCCGGCCCGCTGAAGCGCCGCGACCTGGTGTCCATCCACCCGTTCGGCAACGTCATCTGCACGGTCGAACTGACCGGCGAGGCGCTGCGGCGCATGCTGGATATCGGCGTCGGCAACCTGCCGGCAGTGACGAGTGGACAGTTCCCGGCGGTGTCGGGCATGACCTTCCGCGTGGTGCTGGCCAACCGGCCCGGCGACCGCGTCCGCGATGTGCGCGTGAACGGCACGCCGCTCGATCTCACGAAGCGCTACACGATGGCGGTGCCGAACTACGTGCTCAACGGCGGCGACAGCTACGAAGCGATGAAGAGCAGCTTCCGCGTGCTCGTCGACGCGGAGCAGGGGCCGCTCATCGTCTCGGCACTCGAGCGCTACATCAATGGACGACAGGTGAGCCCGACAGTCGATGGGCGTATTGCGATCGAGAAGTAGCGCGGCTGGGTTGCGGCGGCGTCAGGCGCGGCGGGGCACGGCGGGTGCCGTGCGCGCGGCGGCCGCCGCCTTCATCCGCGCCCAGTAGACGCGTGCGCCGAGCAGCACCGCCACGATGGCGGCGTAGAGCAGCGGACTCCGCACGTCGGCCTTCACCAGCCAGTAGTAATGCACCACTGCGGTGATGCCGGCTGCATAGGCGAGTCGGTGCAGCGCATTCCACCGCTTGCCGCCCAGACGCCGGACCCAGCCGGCGGTGGACGTCACCGCCAGTGGCAGCAGCAGCATCAGCGTTGTAAAGCCAATCGTGATGAACGGCCGCTTGTAGACGTCCGCCCCGACCGACGCCGCAAGGTTCCTCGCCGTCGTCCACGAGGCCATCCCATCCGGGAAGTCGAGCCCGGCGAAGCGATCGGCGATGGTGTAGACGAGGAAGTGGAGCACGCCGTAGAAGAAGGCGTAGAGACCGAGCATGCGTCGGAACCGGATGACCCAGTTCCAGCCAGTAACCCGGCGCAGCGGAGTAATCGCGAGCGAGAGGCAGAGGAAGCGAAGCGCCCAGAGGCCGGTTTCGTTCGTCAGGTCGCTCAGCGGATTGACGCTGAGATGGTCTGTGAGTCCGGCCCAGATCAGCCACGCCAGCGGGCCAAGCGCCGCTACGAACACAGCGGGCTTCACGACCAAGCGCAGTGCCTGTTGTGACGTCATCCGCGGCTACGCCGTTACCAATTCAGTAGTTCTTCTTCAGGTCGAGGCCGGCGTAGAGGCCCTGCACCTGGTCGGCGTAGCCGTTGAACATCAGCGTCTTGCGCTTGAAGAACTCGCCGATGCGACGCTCGCTCGCCTGCGTCCAGCGCGGGTGATCGACGTTCGGGTTCACGTTCGAGTAGAACCCGTACTCCTGCGGCGCCGATTCCTGCCAACTGTTCATCGGTTGACGCTCGGTGAAGCGGATGCGCACGATCGACTTGGCGCCCTTGAAGCCGTACTTCCACGGCACCACCAGCCTGAGCGGTGCACCGTTCTGCTTGGGCAGCACCTCGCCGTAGAGACCGACGGCCAGAATCGCCAGCGGGTGCATCGCTTCGTCCATGCGAAGACCTTCGACATAGGGCCAGCGCAGCACCGGCTGCCGCACGCCCGGCATCGTGCCGTAGTCGACCAGCGTGGTGAACTCGACGAACTTCGCCTTCGCGGTCGGTTCAGCCTTCTTGATCAGCTCGGAGATGGGAAAGCCGACCCACGGAATGACCATGGACCAGGCTTCGACGCAGCGGTGGCGGTAGATGCGTTCCTCGAGCGCGACCCCCTTCAGGATGTCGTCGAGCGAGTAGTTGCCCTTCTTCGCGCACTCACCCTCGACCTGGACGTTCCACGGCTCGGTCTTGAGCTTGTTGGCCACCAGCGACGGCGAGTCCTTGTCGGTGCCGAACTCGTAGTAGTTGTTGTAGGAGGTGATCTGGTCCCAGCTGTTGACCTTCTCCTGATCGGGGGCGAGGCTGAGCGGGCTCTTCTTCACGCCATCGAGCTTTCGCCCATGGGGAGCCGGCTGGCCGGCCGCGAAGAGCGTTTCGGAGATGGATACCACACCGGCGGCGGCCGCCGCCACGCCGGCCGCCGTCCGGATGAAGTCGCGCCGATTGCCGTACAGCGTGCGGTCTGTAACTTCAGAGTACGGAATGTCGGCCGGTTTCTTGATCAGCATATGATTTCGCCCACTTGGACGCCGCGACAGCGGCCCCGGTTACAGCGGGGACCATTATAGGGAATTGCTGGCGACCGCCTGCCAATCGGATCGATTCGAGGTCCTGGGCGGGCCAGGTCCGGGCGGGCTAGGGTCGCGATTCACCCGTCGTGCGGCGCATCGCCGCGGCGGCGGCGAACAGCACACCGCCGATCACCAGCAGTTTGGCCCCTTCGGGCACCTCGGGCAGGCCGCTTACCGCCGCAGTGGTAGTGGCAAGGAACGGCGCGCGGCGGCTGGCCACGATCTGCGTGATTGGCCGGTCGGAACCCACCGCCTCTGATTCGGCGCGTGGGTCAATTGCCAACGCGAAGCCGACCGATACAGCGGCGGCAGCAACGAGGATCGCCAGAGCGAGGACGCGTAGTTTCTTTCGCATGTTCGCCAGGTCACACTTCAAGCGTCGTGCCACGGACTCGGTTCAGCCGTGCCCTCGCGCCTCACCGCACACTCTCACCTGAAGCGTGAAAGTAACGGGCGTGGTCACTCGCGCGCTCCGTGGTCAGCCGTCCTCGAGCGGAAGAAGTTTTCCCAATAGTGGCGGTGCGCACGACGGACGATCACCGTGTTAGTCTGCCGACCATGTCCAACGGACACGACGAGCCCACCTCGGCCTCACTCATCACCGGCTACGCACAGCTGCTCTCGCTGGCGGCGCATGAGCTCCGCACGCCGGCATCGGTGGTCGGCGGCTACCTGCGCATGCTGCAGAAGGACGTGGAGCCGCTCTCGGAACGACAGCGCAAGTTGATCGACGAAGCGGCCAAGTCGTGTGCGAGGCTCGTGGCACTCGTCGGCGAGCTCAGCGACATCTCGAAGCTCGACAGCAATACCGCGCCAGCGACGAGCGACACATTCGACCTGTTTGCCGAGCTCGAGGATGTGGCCGCAAACGTGCAAGAGGTGTACGATCGCAAGGTCAGACTTCAGCTCGGCGGGATGTCCGCAGGAGCGAGACTTAGTGGTGACCGTCCACGGCTACGCGCCGCATTCGGGGTCTTTTTCAGGGCTTTGATGCGGGAACAGCCAGATGCGACCACTATGGTGGCGGAGCGGTGCCTCGTCAGGGCCAACCACGCGAACTCGGCCATTATCGTCATTGCCAGAGAATCGGATATACAACGTGCATCCGATCGTGTCTCACAACCGTTCGATGAGTTTCGCGGCGGAACGGGGCTCAGCTTGCCCATCGCGAGGCGCGTCATCGAGCGGACCGGCGGGCGCATCTGGGCGCCGACGCCGGACGGCGACGACGACCGGGGCCTGCGCAGTGCCGTCGTGATCTCCATTCCCCTACCGGAGTAGCTGTTGAAGAAACCGTTCATTTCGATCGTCGACGACGACTCGGGCTTCGCGAATTACCTGCGCACATTCCTGTCACTGCGTGGATACGACACGCGCTCCTACTCGAGGGGCGATGAGATCATTGCGTCCATCAAGCAGGGCGATCCTCCCGACGTAGTTTTGCTCGATGTGATGATGCCAGGCATGAACGGCCTCGAGACGCTCCGCGCGCTGAAGGCGGCCAAGCCGGACCTGCAGGTCATCATGCTCTCCGGCCGCGAGCAGGCAGCCACCATTGTCGAAGCCGTGCGACTCGGCGCGGCCGACTACGTCGTGAAGCCGGACGACCCGGAAGGACTCGGCGAGATCGCGCTTGATGCCGCCATCAAGAGCGCTATCGAAAAGACCCGCCTGGTCTCGGAAATCTCCGAGCTGCGGCGGCAGCTGAGCGACGACCAGGACAAAGCCTTCCTGTTCTGGGGCGACAGCCCAGAGATGCAACAGATTGCGTCGGTGATCGAACAGGTGTCGGACAGCGACGTGACGGTGCTGATCCGCGGCGAGAGCGGCGTCGGCAAGGAACTGGTGGCGCGGGCCATCCATCAGCGCTCATCGCGCAAAGCCCGGCCGTTCGTAAAGGTGAACTGCGCGGCGCTACCGGCAGAACTGCTCGAGAGCGAACTGTTCGGGCACGAGAAGGGCGCGTTCACCGGCGCCGCTACCACCCGCATCGGCAAGTTCGAACAGGCGGACACGGGCACCATCTTCCTCGACGAAATCGGCGAGATGAAGGCGGCACTGCAGGCCAAGATGCTGCACGTCCTGCAGGACGCGCAGTTCACCAAGCTCGGGAGCAACCGCCCGATCAACGTCGACGTGCGGGTGGTCGCCGCCACGAACCGCGACCTCGAGGCGATGATGATCCGCGGCGAGTTCCGCGAAGACCTCTACTACCGCCTCAAGGTGATCGAAGTCACGGTGCCGCCGCTGCGCGAACGTCGCAACGAGATTGCGCACCTCACGCAGTTCTTCATCGATCGCTACGCCCGGCGCTACAACCGCCCCGTGCGTCAGCTCTCCGAGGCGCTGCAGATGCGCTTCATGCAGTACGAGTGGCCTGGCAACATCCGGGAGCTCGAGAACATGATCAAGCGGATCGTCATTCTGCAGGACGAGCTGCTGGTGCTCCGGGAGATGGAGCGGAACCCGCGCGTGATGATGGCGATGGCCGGCATGGTCGGCATGGGGGCCGGTCTCAGCACCGGAGTGAACGGCCGCTCGATTCCAGCGCCGCCGCTCGACGAGGCCGACGAGGCGGAGTCGATGGCGCTGCCGGACGGCATCGCGCCTGCCGAGGCCGCGGTGCCCGCCCCTTCGCGTCTTGCCGACATCGCGAAGTCGGCGGCGATGAAAGCCGAGCGTACGGTCATCGAAGACACGCTGCAGCAGACCCACTGGAACCGCCGTCGTGCGGCCGAACAGCTTGGCGTCAGCTACAAGACGCTGCTCAACAAGATCAAGGAGTGCGGTATCAGCCGCGCATGACACCGGCGGCTCGTGCGCTCGTCGGCGCCATGCTGACGATCGTCGTGATCGCCTCGGCTGATCTGCGCGCCGATACCGTCCAGCTCTCCCTGCGCGACGGGCGTCTCACGCTCGTCGCGGTCAACACCACCGCCGCACGGATCTTCGAGGTCTGGAGCCGCACGGGCGGTGTCGAGATCGTGAACGCCGAGCGGATGCCGGCGACCCTGCTCACCCTCACCCTGCAGGATGTTCCCGAAGAGCAGGCGCTCGACACGGTGCTGCGCGCCGTCAGTGGCTACATGGCCAGGCGTCGTCCGTCTCCGGCATCCGACGCCTCGGTCTTCGATCGCATCATCATCATCCCGACGGTGGCAGGAGTGCGCCCGACAGCCGCGTCCTCGCCGCTGCCTCCCGCAACAGCCGGACGCTCCGCGCCTGCACCGCAGCCACCACCGACGTTTTCTCAGGGCCCGGGTGTAGGTCGCCTCATCGGCGCGGACGGCCAACCAATGGAAGACGACCAGGCCGACGCGCCGCCAGCGCCGTTCAACGGCGGCGACGCGCCGCCACAGGGCGGCCGAGCGCCCGCACAGCCTCGTCTCAGGCCGTTAGCACAACCGACGCCTGCACCCACATCCCAGGCGCCGGCACCGCAACAGACGCAGCCGACGGGAACGGCGCAGCCCGGAGTGAGTTCGGCGCCAGGCGTCCCGCAGAGTGGCGCCACGACCGCGCCGGCTGGGGTGCCCCGCCCCGGCATGGCCATGCCCTCACCGGCGGCGCCGCAACCGTCGCCGCGCTGATCAATACAGTCCGGCTCATCGGCGCGCGCCAAGGCGAAGCCGATTCTCTTTTGTGAGCACTCCGCTTCCGTCGGACGCCAACCTTCCGATCTTCTGAACTTGCGCGCCGCCTTTTCCCAGCGCGTTTCTCCTGTGGATTCGACGCAATTGCTCGTGTGGCATTTCCATTGCTCAACAGCCCATCGTGCACGCCGAGACTCATCAGCTCAATCGAGACCTCACCTCGAATACGGCCGACCTCGCTCCCGAACGTCCCGCCATCCTCGTCGTCGACGACGACCCGGACATGCGGGCATATCTCGAGCGCTTCCTCTCGGACCGGGGCTATCGCGCCGTGGCCGTGGCGACGGCCGAAGACGCCGTCGCTCAGTACGAGGCGCAGCGTCCCGCCGCGGTGGTGCTCGACGTCGTGATGCCTGGGGCGATGGACGGCCTGGCCGCACTCGCGGCGTTCAAGCGGATCGATCGCGACGTGCCGGTCATTGTGCTCTCGGGGCAGGGGCGCACGAGTGTGGTCGTGCAGGCGATGAAGCTCGGTGCGGCCGACTTCGTTGGCAAGCCCTTCGACGAAGCCGACCTGGCCGCGCCGCTCGCCAGCGCACTGCTGCATCAACGGCACACGCGGGAGGTGGCGACACTGCGCGAGGAACTGCAGGCGCAGCCGAAGCACCAGATGCTGTACGGCTCTGGCGAGCCGATGGCCGAGGTGCGCGACCTCATCGAACGGGTGGCGGACACCGACGTCACCGTCCTCATCCGCGGCGAGAGCGGCACCGGCAAGGAGCTTGTCGCACGCGCCATCTGCGCCTCGTCGCTCCGCCGCGACAAGCCGTTCGTGAAAGTGAACTGTGCGGCGCTGCCGACGGAACTGCTGGAGTCGGAACTCTTCGGCTTCGAGCGCGGCGCTTTCACCGGCGCGATTCACCACAAGCCGGGCAAGTTCGAATTCGCCAACCACGGCACGATGTTCCTCGACGAGATCGGCGAGATGAGCGTGCCGTTGCAGGCCAAGCTGCTTCAGGTGCTGCAGGACGGCGAATTCTCACGCCTCGGCGGCAAGCACGACGTCCGTGTCGACGTCCGGCTCATCGCCGCGACCAACCGCGACTTGGAACAGGCCGTGGCAGACGGGCTGTTCCGTGACGACCTGTTCTTCCGCCTCAACGTCGTGGCCATCACGCTGCCGCCGCTGCGGTTGCGCCGCGACGACATCCCGATGCTGGCCGGCTACTTCCTGAAGAAGTACTCGGTGCAATACAACAAGCCGTACGCCGAGCTCGGCGGCGATGTCACCGCGCTGTTTTCGCAGCACGACTGGCCGGGCAACATCCGCGAACTCGAGAACCTGATGAAGCGCGCGGTCGTGCTCGGCGCCGACGCCACCATCCGCAAGGAGCTCGCACAGGCCGTGGCTGTGGCCGCACACCGCGCCGCGCAGGCCGCGCACGCCGCGCACGGCGTCGCCCGCACGGCCGACCGGACGCCGCCGATGGTCGCGGTAGCGGGCCCGGTCGAGGCAGCGCCTCGAGCCCTCGCGCGCGAGGGCGCCCGCTCGACACCGGCTGAACTGGCAATCGCGGCGGCTGAGGCCGGCAATTACTCACTGAAGGATGTGTCGCGCGAGGCGGCACGCCAGGCTGAACGCGAGCTGATCGCGAAGATGCTCCAGCAGACCCGCTGGAACCGCAAGGCCACCGCGGAAATCCTCGGCATCTCCTACAAAGCCCTCCTCTACAAGATCAAAGAGAACGGCCTCGACAGGGCCTCCTAGGCATGAACAGTGAGTTCTACGAGGAAGGCTCGCGGCTGCTGACCCCGGGCGCCTTCGCGTTTGTGCTCGACAGTGAATTGAAGCGTGCGGTGCGATCGCAGAATTTCCTGACGCTCGTCACGCTCGAGACCAGCCGCGAATGGGAGGGCATGATGGTTACCGCCGACGATGGGACGCTGCTGGAAGTGGCGCAGGTGATCGGTCGCGAGGTTCGCGACACCGATCTGCTCGGCCACTCCGAAAAGGGCACGCTGGCTCTGGTCCTGCTCGATGCCGACTTCGAGCACTCGTCGCGCGTCATCGATCGCCTGGTCGCGCGCATCGACCACTACGAATTCCCGACGCCGCTCCGGATTGCTGTTGGCGCCGCCTGTTACCCGACCCACGCGGTGGACGCCGCGTCGCTGACGCGTCAAGCCATGACGCGTCCCATCGTGAACTGGCGCGGCCATCGCGGCGACCAGTTCGGTTCCGTCGACAAGAACTGAGGAGCACATCGATGTTGCACACCCGCATCAGCCCTACTCGCCTCGCCCTGCTCACCGCCGGACTCGCGCTGTGCGCGCGGTTCGTCCAGGCACAGCCGGCTACGACCGCTGCCGTCGCCGCCGATCGGCAGCAGGCAGCACCATCGCTACGCCACGACGACTATCGCCTCCAGGCCGGTGACAAGCTGCGCGTCGAGGTCTACAAGGACGCCCAGCTCTCGCAGTCGGTGCAGATCCGGCCCGACGGCAAGATCACGCTGCCGCTGGTCGGTGACATCGCCGCGCTTGGCGTCACGCCGATCGAGTTGCGCGAGCGGCTGACGACGGCGCTCAAGGACTACATGAACAATCCGGTGGTGACGGTGATCGTCGTCGAAGCGACGTTGCCCACCGCCTACGTCGTCGGCGAGGTCAACCATCCGGGTCCGGTGACGCTGCAGTCGAACATGACCGTGCTGCAGGCTCTGGCGGTGGCTGGCGGACTCAAGGACTTCGCCGACGTGAAGAACATCCGTATTCTCCGCTCGAGCATCACCGGGCAGACGGCCGTGCCGTTCAACTATCGCGACGCGATCCGCGGCGCCGGCTCGAGTGCGGTGCTGCTGCAGCCGGGCGACACCGTCGTGGTGCCGGACTGATGATGCGCGCCGGCTCCGGATTCATCGTGCGCGGCCTGTGCGCCTGGGCGCTGCTGCTCGCCGCTGCCACGCCAGGCGCGGCTCAGCAGGCCGACCCGCGATATGCGGAGGTGCGGCAGCCAGCGGGCTGGAGCGTCACGCCTCGGGTGACCACGAGCCTGGCGTGGGACGACAACGTGCTGGTGCAGGGCGCGGCCGACACGCTGGCCGCCGACCTGAACACCACGGTAACCCCGGGTGCGAGCCTCGACTTCGTCGGGCGCCGCGGCGCGTTCTCGGCGTCGTACAACGGCGCGGTACAGCTCTATCGCGACTTCAGTGCGCTGAACAGTTACGACCAGGCGATGCACGTCTCGGCGCGGCGGCGTCTGTCGTCGCACATGCTGGTGTTCGGGCAGCAGTCGTACTCGCGTCTGCCCACCACTGAACTGCCGGCGCTGGCCGGTGTGCCGTTCCTGCGCATCGGCGCCCGCATTGCCGACATCAGGGGAGGCATCGAGGGGTCGTTCACGAAACGGCTGTCGTTCTCGGGCTCCTACAACTTCCAGTGGATCGCCTTCGACAAGGACCCGGTCCAGGGCATCTCGCTGCTCGGCGGCCATGCCAACGGCGGCGCCGCCAGTGCGAAGTACCAGCTGACGTCGCACACGACGCTGACCGCCGACTACGACCTCCAGCGCGCCAGCATCACCACCGGCGGACGCTTCACGGTGCAGAACAGCTGGGCCGGTGCGGACGTGCGGCTCGACGAGCACTCCCATATCTACGGTGCGTTCGGCGTCGCCAGGCTCGACGCCGCCGACCTCGGCACCGGCAAGACCTCGCCGGCGTGGCGGGCCGGCTACGCACGCCGCTTCGAATCTGCCGCCGTGGATGCCTCCTATGCCCGGTCGTTCGTGCCGTCGTACGGCGGCGGCGGGACGCTGGCGAGCGAGGAGGTGACCGGTAATGCCCACGTGCCGCTAGGGCGCCGCGCCTACACCGAAGGCACGCTGTCGTGGCGCCGCAACGAACCGCTGGTCGACGCGACCCAGCCGCTCACCTCCGTCTGGGCCGGCGGCGTGGTCGGCTATGCCGTTCGCCCCTGGCTTCGCGTCGAGGGGTTCTACGGCCGCACCCAGCAGAACATCGACCGCCCTGGCGGTCGCCTGAATCGCAACCGACTTGGCATCCAGGTAGTCACCGCTACTCCTGTGAGGATCCGCTGATGGACGACACCACACCGCGCCTGCATCCGCTCGACTATCTCCACGTCTTTCGCCGCCGCAAGTGGTGGCTGATCTCGCCGATCGTTGCCGCGATCGTCGTCGGCCTCGTGCTGGTGAATGTGCTGCCCAAGGAGTACCGCTCCACGGCCACGCTCGCGGTGGCGGCGCCGGTCGTGTCGCCGAGCCTGGTGAACCAGGCGGCGCAGTTCGACAACCAGGAACGGCTGCGCGTGCTGTCGCAGCAACTGCTGACCTCGGGCATCCTCGCGCGTGTCGCGCAGGAAGAGGGTCTGGGCAGCGCCACCGACGAGCGCCTGCTGTCGCGCATGCGCGCCACCATCACCATCGCCGTGCCCGACCCGGTGGCTCAGGTGAACGAACCGCGCCGGCTCGACGCGTTCCTCGTGTCGTACGGCGACGCGGAGCCGGTCCGCGCGCAGCGCGTGACCAACCGGCTGGTCACGGTCTTCGTCGACGAAAGCTCGAAACGCCGCGCCGCGAATGCCGTCGGCACCTCCGCGTTCCTCGACAACCAGCTGAAGGAGAGCCAGCAGCGCCTGGCCGATCTCGAGTCGCGGCTGCGCACATCGAAAGAGTCGTTCATGGGCCAGCTCCCCGAGCAGACGCCGGCCAACCTGTCGACGCTATCGGGGCTGCGCCAGCAGCTCGAGGCGAACGCCACCGCGCTGCGAGGCGAGCAGGACCGGCTGTCGATGGTCGAGCGTCAGCTCGAGGGCGCACGCCAGGGCAGCGCCGAGGTCATCGTGGTGCCGGGTGTAGCCGGAACCCAGGCGCAGACACCGGAGGGCCGGGTGCTGCAGCTCCAGCGTGACCTGGCCGAGGCCCGCGCCATCTACACGCCCAGGCATCCCGAGGTGCAGCGGCTCGAAGACGACCTCAAGGCCGCCCGCATCGACGCACAGGCAGAGCGCGCCAAGCCGGTGTCTGACCGGCTGGCGCAGCTGGCACTCGACCCGGCGTTCCGTCAGCTGACCGCCGACCGCGAAATGGCGCGCCTGCGCATCCGCGACCTGCAGCGCTCCGAGGGCGATCTGCGCCGCCAGATTGGCAGCTACCAGGCGCGAGTGGAGTCGGCACCGCGCGTCGAGCAGCAACTGGCGTCGGTGCAGCGCGACTACGACCTCGAACGGCAGCAGTACTCCGAGCTGTCGTCCAAGCTGCACGCTGCCTCCATTGCCGAGAGCGTGGAGCGCAACCGGAGCGGCGAGCAGTTCACCGTGCTCTATCCCGCCTCGCTGCCGTCAGCGCCGATCAAGCCGGTGCCCTGGCGCGTGATGCTCATCGCGGTCGTGGTCGGACTGTGCCTCGGCGCCGGCGCCACGCTCGGTCGCGAGTATCTGGACCGCTCGGTGCACGACGTGCGTGAACTGCGCGACGCATTCCAGCTGCCGGTCCTCGGTGAAGTGGCCCGCATCCAGCCGGTCCGAGCCTGAAAGGAACAGACGACGATGACGACCCGCATCCAGCACATCCTCGACAAGGCCGAACGCGAAGGCGCCCTCCGGCGCGTGCGCACCGACGCCAGCATCGGCACCCTCACCGCCGCCGGGCCTGCCCCGTCCGCGCCGTCACACAGCTACGCGGTGCCCAGTGCCTTCACCGCACCGGTGGCGGCGCCATCGCTGTCGCCGGCGCGCATCGTCAGCGGCGCCCATCTCGACTCGCACCTGATCACCTCCGCGTCTGCCAACGACGCGGTGGCCGAGCAGTATCGCGGTCTTCGTACGCGCCTGCTCCACGCCGACACGATGGCACCGGTGAACGTTGTACTCATCACCAGCCCTGGTCGCGCCGAGGGCAAGACGCTCACCGTCGGCAACCTCGGTCTGGCGATGGCCCAGGAATCGCAACGGCGTATCTGCATCGTGGACGCTGACCTTCGCCATCCGCAACTGCACCGTGTCTTCGGCCTTCCCGATGGTCCAGGTCTCTGCGACGTTCTGGCGGGCCGCGCCACGCTCGAGGAGGCGCTGGTGACGCTCGAGGAGCACAACATCACCGTGCTGCCAGCCGGGCATGTACCGGCGCATCCGGCGGAGCTGCTCGGCACCACTGCCATGCGACGCACGCTCGAGACGCTGCGCACACAGTTCGACCGTGTCGTGCTCGACGCCGCGCCGGCCACGCCGCTGGCC
>JAYTXA010000064.1:0-12511 GCA_043743165.1 Acidobacteriota bacterium | reverse complement strand
CGACCTGCTCGGCGAGCGCTACCTGGCGGCGCTCAGCCACCTGGCGATCGGCCGCCTCGTGGCCCGCGCCGGCGCCCGGTCAGTGGCGCAGCGGCACCTCGATGCGGCCACTGCGGTGTTCCAGCGGCTCCGCGCCACGCGCGACATCGCCGACGCCGACGCCGCGCGCCGGCTGCTCACGCACGTCGGCACCGGCGAGGACGTCATCGCCCAGCCCGACGCCGACGATGCGCTGGTACGGCGCATGGTGGAGGCAGCGGAGCTGCCCGAACTGCTGGACCACGAAACCGTGGCCACGCTGCACGAAGCCAGCGGCGGCGCCGCTGTGGCGCTCTACGTCAACACGGCAAGCGGCCTCACGGTTGTCGCGGCGCTCGGCTGCGACATGGCCGAGGCACGCACCCACGCCCGCGCGGCGCTCGAGGGCACACTCTCGACCCAAGCGACGGCCTGCGTCGAGGCACTGGGCCGCCACGCCGACGGCCCGCGCACCGTCGTCATCGTGTCGAGGCACGCGCTCGGCTATCCCGTCGTGCGCCGGTTGCACATGCTGACCGCCGTGGCGCGCCAGGGCTTCGCGCTCTGCTCGGCCCGCGACCGCTCTGCGGCCCCGACCGGCCCTACCGTCGATCGGTCGCTCGAGCCGCTCTTGCCAGGCTTCCTCTCGGCGAGTGCGGTGATGAACCGCGTCATCGATCAGATTCAGCGTCTGCAGGGGAACGATCTCACGGTGCTCATTACCGGCGAGAGCGGCACAGGCAAGGAACTCGTGGCACGCGCCATCCAGGTCGGCTCGCACCGGAGCAATGCGCTCTTCCTGCCCTACAACTGCACGACGACAGGCCGAGACCTTGCGGATAGCCAGTTGTTCGGGCATCGACGCGGCGCCTTCACGGGCGCGGTGTCCGACCAGCCAGGGCTGGTCCGCTCGGCGGCCGGCGGCACGCTGTTCCTCGACGAAATCGGCGACCTGCCGCTCGACGTCCAGCCCAAGCTGCTCCGTTTCCTCGAGCAGTCGGAGATCATGCCGGTCGGCGATGCGCGTCCGTTCAAGGTGGATGTCCGCGTGATCGCCGCGACCAATGCCGACCTCGAACAGCGTGTGGCTGAAGGACGGTTTCGCGAAGACCTCTACTATCGCCTCAGCGTCATCCGCATTCATGTGCCGCCGCTGCGCGAACGGCGCGAGGAGATCCCGCACCTGGCGACGCTGTTCCTGCGCGAAGCCGTGGAGCGTCTCGGCAAGCCGTACGTGACCCTCGGCTCCGACGTGCTCGACGTGTTCGCCCAGTACTGGTGGCCTGGAAACGTGCGCCAGTTGAAGAACGAGATTCAGCGCGTCGTGGCCATGAGCACGCCCGGACGCGCCATCGACACGAGCCATCTGTCGCAAGAGATCCTCGCAACCCGACTCGCCGACGCCTCGGGGGCGATGCAGGCGCCTGGCCACGGCCGCCGCCAACGGCCCGCCGGCCAGACTCTGGCGGGAGCGGTCGAACAGGTCGAGCGCGAGTTCATCCAGGATGCGCTGGACACCGCCACAGGCAACATCTCGGAGGCCGCGCGTACCCTCGGACTCACCCGCCGGGGCCTCTATCTCAAGCTGCGGCGACTCGGACTCGACGCCAGAACCCCCGAAGTCGACGTCGTCTGAGTCCCGACGCGCGCTCGCAGCCCACCTTATTACGGATACAAAGTATCCGATTGAAAACATGAACTGGATACGTCGTATCCATGCTGCACGCTTTGGCGAGTCGTCTCACTACCGCTTGATATGGCCATAAAGCGCTGAACACACACGCATTACGGTGTTGATGGTCGACCAGGACAACCCCTTCGGATCGAGAGGCCCTGAACTTGATAGCTGAGTCAGCCGAACCCTTACTCCGGAGACGTCACCGTGAAAACAGCCTGGGCCGACCCGTTGTCCCGCCCGACCTCGAACACGCGCAAAGCCGAACGCACGAACATCATGCTGCCGGCCCGCCTCACCTGGAAGGATCAGCGTGGTTCCACGCGATTCGCCAGCGTGATCACGCGCGACGTCAGCGAATTCGGCGTCTTCGTCGAATGCCAGTCGCCGATCTCCATCACCCAGTTCCGACTCGTGCACTTCCAGCTCGAACGTGATGTCCGCGACATCGACGGTCTGCCCGACTCGCTCCGTCAGGGGCGGCTGCTGTCGGCTGTGTTTCGCATTCAGGCTCCGACGAGATCTGGTGGACGCCAGGGGCTGGCGCTGAGGCTGATGGTCGACCCGCGCCGCCGGCCGCAGCCGGAACGGATCGATAGGCTCACCGAGACCGCCCCGCTCGAACTCATCGCCGCTGTCGCCGGGACGGTGGCCGAGGAGACGCTGGTCGCCCTCTGAACAACACGCCTCACCGGAACATCGGTCTCACGGATTCCCCGCGTGTGAGTCCGATGTTCCGCTACTGCGTCGAGTTACTGCCCGCTCTTCCCCACGTATCTCGCCATCCCTCGCCAGTTCAGATCGAATCGACCGGCCACCTGGTAGGCGCGAACGTCGGTGTCGCTCGTACGTCGAGCCACCGCGTGCGTCACCTGGTCCATGAACCACGCCTCGCGCGCCGGTTCGTCGTCGAAGCGCGCCAACGCCTCGCGCGCCAGGCGCTCCGACAGTTGGAGGTGCTCGCGCAGTTCGGCCAGGTGGGCGGACGGCGTGTCGGTCGGGCCGAAGTGCGTCAGGAAGAGTGACTGCGGATGCCAGCTCTCGATGAGGTCGAGGCTGGCCATCCACGCGGGTACGTTTATGTCGGGCGGCGGCGTCGGCGGCAGCACGAATCCGCCACGCACCACCTGCACGCCCGCCGTGTCACCCACGAACGCGATGCCGGCGTCGTCGGAAAAGTAGCTGACGTGATGCGAGGCATGGCCGGGCGTGTAGGCCACGCGCCAGGCACGTCCGCCGGCCGATATCTGCTCGCCGCCGGCCAGCGCCACTATGGCCGACGCAGGCACGGGCAGCACGTCACCCCAGAGCCGCTCCATCTCCGCTCCGTAGAGGCGTCCGGCGCTCGATAGGAGTTTTGCCGGATCCACCAGGTGGGGCGCTCCCCTCTCGTGCACGAATACCCGCATGCGTGGATTGCGCGCCAGCAACGTCCCTGCAGCTCCGGAGTGGTCGAGGTGGATGTGCGTCACCAGCAGCGCAGTGACGTCGGCCAGCGAGGCGCCGAGCCCGTGCAGGTGGCGTTCGAGGGCCGGCACGCTACTGGAGGGACCGGGATCAACCAGCGCCAATCCGTCCGGCCCCTGTAGCAGGCCGGTCGCGATGATGCGTGGGAGATCCTGGAAGTTGAGGTCGGCGAACGAGATTCCTGAAGCAAGCGTGGTGGTCATGATGGGGCCGGACAGGCGGTCCTGAGCGCATGAAGATTGCGTTAAGATGGCTCCGCAGAGCCACCCGTGATTCTCGAACAGTTCTACCTGATGTGACCCTGCGATTCTCCTTCTTCCTGCTGGCCTGCGCCGGCGCGCTGCTCCTGCCCTCACGCGCTGACGCGCAGAGCGCCCCGGCCGCCCGCCGCAGCGTTGCCGCCGTCCGGCTGACCGACTCGCAGACAGTGACGCTCGACGGGCGCCTCGACGAGCCGCTCTGGAGCACTGCCTCGCCGGCCACGGGCTTCGTCCAGATCGACCCCGCGAACGGCACGCCCGCCACCGAGCAGACCGAGGTGCGCATCGCCTACAACAGCCACGCGCTGTTCATGGGCGTCACCTGCCTCGACTCCGAGCCGGAGAAGTGGATCGGCTACCAGCGGCGACGCGACGAGTTCCTGTCGTCCGACGACCGGTTCATGTGGACCATCGACACGTTCATGGACGCACGCTCGGGCTACTTCTTCGAGATGAATCCGTCCGGCATGATGGGCGACTCGCTGATGGGCGGCGGCATCGACAACCGGCAGTGGGATGGCATCTGGAACGCGCGCGTCACGCGCAGCGACATCGGCTGGACGATCGAGATCGAGATCCCGTTCCGCTCGCTGAACTTCGACCCGAACAACGACGAGTGGGGCATCAACTTCCAGCGCACGGTCCGGCGCAAGAACGAGGACAGCATCTGGATGGGATGGGCGCGGAATCAGGGTCTGCGCCGCATGACGAACGCGGGGCTGGTCACCGGCATCCGCGACGTCAGCCAGGGACTTGGGCTCGACGTGAAACCCTACGCGCTCGCCATCGGCGAGTCGTCACCCGGTCGCGGGAAGTCCGGATTCTCGAAGGATGCCGAGGCCGGGGTCGACATCTTCTACAGCCCGACGCCTGGCCTGCGGAGTGTCGTCACGGTGAACACCGACTTCGCGCAGACCGAGGTGGACCAGCGTCAGGTGAACCTCACCCGCTTCTCGCTATTCTTTCCGGAGAAGCGCGACTTCTTCCTCGATGGCGCCCCGTTCTTCGCCTTCGGCAGCCCGGTCAGCGGCGACCTGATCGTGAACCCGTTCTTCAGCCGCCGCATCGGCCTGACCCCGACTGGCACGCCGCAGACCATCAACTACGGCGCCAAGCTCACGGGCCAGATGGGACGGCAGGATGTCGGCTTCCTCCACGTGCGGACGGGTGAAGACAACGGCAGTATCGGCGAGGAGTTCACCGTCGCCCGCGTCCGGCGCCGCATCCTGTCGCAGTCGTCCTTCGGCGGCATCTACACTCGGCGCGACCCGCACGGCGACCAGGCGTCGACGCGCCAGACGGTCGGCGTCGATGCACGCCTGGCCACATCGCGCTTCATGGGATCGCAGAACCTCGAAGGCACCGCCTACATCCTGCACTCGACGAACCCGGCCAGCGGTTCGGGCGGCAACTCCTTCGGGTTCACTGCAGGGCTGCCGAACGACCTCTGGAACATCCAGCTGGCCTCGCGGCAGGTCGATGCCGGGTTCGACCCGGCGATCGGCTTCGTCACCCGCCGCGGCTATCGCCGCTATCAGCCGAGTGTGGACTACGGCCCTCGCCCGCGCAGCAGTTCGCGGGTGCGGCGCTACCTGTTCAGTGCCGGGCTCGACGTGCAGACCGACCTCGACAACCAGCTGCTGCAGCGCTCGCTCGACCTGAAGCTGTTCGAGGTGCAGTTCCAATCGCAGGATTCGTTGTCGGCCACGGTCTCGAACAACCGCGAGGTGCTCGACGCGCCGTTCACGCCGTCGCGCGGCATCACGCTCCCCTTCGGCGCCGAGTACGACACCAACGTCCTGAGCCTGCGCGCCGCCACCGCGAACCGTCGCACGCTTGCCGTGAGCACGACGGTCGAAGCGGGCGGCTTCTACTCCGGCGCCAAGCGCAGCGCCGCCATCAACCTCACGCTGCGCGCCAGGCCCGGCTTCATCGTCTATGCGTCCACCGAGCTGAACCACGTCGAGCTCGCCGAGGGCGACTTCACCACGCGGCTCTACCGCCTGGTGGGTGAAGCGCAGTTCAGCCCCTGGGTCGCGCTCGTGAACAACTTCCAGTACGATTCGGTCAGTGCCGTGCTCGGGTGGCAGTCGCGCTTCCGCTGGATCGTGCGGCCCGGCAGCGATATCTACTTCGTCTACACCCACAACTGGGTGGACGATCCGGTCCTGAACCGCTTCAGCACGCTCGATCGCCGTGTGGCGTCGAAGGTGCTCTACACCCATCGTTTCTGAAGGTCACATGCCACTGAACCACTACGTCACCCTGGGCCGTTCCGGCCTGCGCGTCAGCCCGTTCTGCCTCGGAGCCATGACCTTCGGCGAGGACTGGGGCTGGGGCTCCACCGTGGCCGAGTCCGAGGCGATCATCGCCCGCTACCTGGAGCAGGGCGGCAACTTCATCGACACCGCCAATGGCTACACGCGCGGCCACTCGGAGACGATCATCGGCGACGTCATCGCCCGCGACCACCAGCGCCGCGACCGCATTGTCATCGCCACGAAGTTCTTCACCAACCTCTACACCGGCGACCCGAACGCCGGCGGCACATCGCGCAAGAACATCGTCGCCTCGTGCGAGCAGTCGCTGCGCCGCCTGCAGACCGACTACATCGACCTCTACTGGATGCACGCCTGGGACAAATTCACGCCTATCGACGAAACCATGCGCGCGCTCGACGACCTGGTGCGCGCCGGCAAGGTCCGCTACATCGGCGTGTCCGACACGCCAGCCTGGAAGGTGACACAGGCACAGATACTGGCCGAGTGGAAGGCGTGGACGCCGTTCGTGGCGCTGCAGATCGAGTACTCGCTCATCGAACGGACCATCGAAGGCGACCTGCTGCCGATGGCGCACGAGTTCGGCCTCGGCGTGACGCCGTGGTCGCCGCTGCGCGGCGGCGCCCTGTCGGGCAAGTACACGCGCGCCAACGCCGGCACGCAGAAGGCGGACCGCGGCGACCGCGTCACCTCGTTCCTGAACGAACGCACCTACACGATCGTCGACGAACTCGCCCGTATCGCCGGCGAACTCGGCGTCACGCCCGCGGCCGTGGCCATCGCCTGGGTGCAGCAGCGGCCAGGCATCACGTCCACGATCATCGGCGCGCGCACACTCGCGCAACTCGATCAGAACCTCGCGGCGCTCGACGTGCCGCTCACCGCGGCCCATCATGCGGCGCTCGACACGGTCTCCGAGCCGACGCTCGGCTTCCCGCATGCCTTCCTCAAATTTGCGTCGATGATTTCCGGGGGCGGCACCACCGTGAACGGTGAAGCCTCGGTGCCGTGGCCGATGGCGCCCAGGAACGACGCCGAACGCTACTAGCGGACGTCACCACCGGGTGGCGTCGGCTTCGAGCAGGGTGCTCAGCACCATCTCCGCCGACGCCGCGTGGAACACCGCGTCGATGCGGTCGGCGGTGTCGGTCGGCTGATGCATGTCGTCATGATCTTCCACGCCGAAGTAGAGGAATGGCACGCCGGCATCGTGAAACGCGCCGTGGTCCGAGAGCGCGGTCCAGTCCGCGATCAACCCTGTCAGCAGCAGTGGCCGGTCATGGCCGATGTGCACCGGCACCGTCGCCGTCCGCGCCGCCACCTCCACCATCGGCCGAAGCGCCGGCGTCGCGCGCACACCCGAGACGAACAGCCGGCCGTCGTCTGAACGCCCGATCATGTCGACGTTGACGTTCAGCCGGAGGCGCTCGCGCGCGAACGGCAGCGCTCCCACGAACGCCTTCGCCCCGCGCAGCCCAAGCTCCTCGGCGTCGAACGCCGCGAACACCACGGTGTGTGCCGGCGGATGCGCCACGAGGTACGCCGCCGTGGCCAGCAGGGCGGACACACCTGACGCGTTGTCGTCGGCTCCCGGATACATCACCCCGTTGAGCACGCCGAGGTGGTCGAAGTGCGCCGACACCACCACGACGTCATCAGGGTTCGTGGTGCCCGGCACGTAGCCAACGATGTTGCGCGTGCCGGTGAAGGTCTTGCGGAACGGCCGGTTCCTCCGCCAGAGCGCGCGAATACTGGTGTGCTCGAAGGAGAACGGCTGCTCGTAGGCGGCGCCGAACGGGCGCAGGCCGAGTTCGGCGAAACGGTCCGCAATCAGCCGGGCGGCCTTCGTACTGCCCAGCGTCTCCGGCGCGCGCCCCTGGAACGGCTCGGAGGCCAGCCGCGCGAGGTCGGCGTGCATGCGCGCCGCATCAAGCCTCGTCAGGACGACCCCAGGCGTCACGCGCGGCAGCGCCACGGCAAGCCGCCGGGTCTCCAGCGCCCGCCCGGCAGCGAGCCACACGAGGACGGCTCCCAGCACCGCAAGGCGTCGTCGACGGCTGATGCGCATACGCGGCTGCATGTTAGCTCTCATCTGCCGATCCAGCACCGCTTGGAGCGCTACACCGTGCACGGCGTCGGTCTGGCCGCCAACGAAGACGACCTCGCGATGAGCTCGGACGGATGACCGCACCACCGTCCGGACGGGTCGCACCAGTACAATGCGCGGCGTGACCAACACCACGCGCATCGGCATCATCGGCATGGGCCGCGTCGGCGCCAGCGCCGCCATTTCAGTGCTGCACTCCGGCATCGCGGAAGAACTGCTCGTGCACGATGCGCGGCCGGAGACGGCTGAAGGCGAAGCGATGGACCTGATGCACGGGCGCTCGTTCCTGCCGCCCGCCACTGTCCGCGTCGCGGCCCTCGACGAGATGCTCGATACCCGCGCGATCGTAATCGCCGCCGGCAAGAGCGGCACAGCCACGCAGTCGCGCCTCGACCTTGCACGGGAGAACGCCGCCATCGTCCGCACCCTCGCCACCGCCCTGCGCGGCTACGCCGGACTCGTGGTGCTGGTGACGAACCCGGTCGACGTCCTGACGTTCGCATTCACGAAGGCTTCGGGCCTTCCGCCCGAGCGGGTGCTCGGCACCGGCACCATGCTCGACACGGCTCGGCTGCGGCACGTGGTGGGGCGCACGCTGAACGTCGACGCGCACTCGGTGCACGCGCAGGTGGTCGGCGAACATGGCGATTCGGAAGTGGCGCTGTGGTCGAGCGCGCAGGCGGCAGGGCTGCCACTGCGGCAGTGGCCGGCCTGGCAGCCGGAGTTCGAACAGACGCTCGGCGACGAAGTGCGGCGTGCGGCCTACGAGATCATCAAGCGCAAGGGCGCAACGAACCACGCCATCGGCACCGTCACCGCCGCGTTACTCCGCACCTACTTGCGCAACGAGAACCGCGTGCTCACCGTCTCGCGCGTGCAGGAAGGCGCGTTCGGCCTGACCGACGTCGCCCTCTCGCTGCCGTCGGTCGTGGGCAATGCGGGCGCGGCCACGGTAATCCTGCCGAAGATGAACGACGACGAGCGCAGCCGCCTTGACCACTCGGCGGACGTGCTCAGGCAAGCAATCGACGCGATCGGCGCGTAGCTAGAGCTGCCCGGTCTGCAGCAGGCGGGCAATGCTCGCCTGCGCCTTCGCCTTCACCGGCTCCGGCAGTTCCGCCACCACGG
This sequence comes from Acidobacteriota bacterium, assembly GCA_043743165.1. Classification (GTDB taxonomy): domain Bacteria; phylum Acidobacteriota; class Vicinamibacteria; order Vicinamibacterales; family CAVVIG01; genus CAVVIG01. The sequence continues at coordinate 3,577 of JAYTXA010000064.1, read as the reverse complement.
CGCCGCGACACAGGCCGATGGTGTCGCGCAGCCCTGTCACCACTTCCGCGCAGTCGGCGCAGGTGCGGCAGTGCTGCTCGATGGCGTCGCACTCGGTCGCCTCGAGTTCACCATCGAGGTAGGCCGAGATGCCGCCGAGCACGGCCGCGCAGTCAGGCTTCACAGCGTCGGTCATACATCCTCCAGCGTGTCGCGCAACATGAGCCGCGCGCGGTGCAGTCGCTGCTTCACGTTTGCTTCGGAGAACCCGGTGATGGTGGCCACCTCCCGCGTGGACAGACCCTCGATCTCGCGCAGGACGACGATCACCCGGTAGCCAGGATCCAGCGTCGCCAGCGCGCGGCGCAGGCGCTCGCCCTTCCAATCGTTGATGAGTTGTTCGTCCATCGGACGACCGCTCGTGTCGGCGACGTCGAGCGGCGCCGCCTCGCCATCGCCGTCGCGAGCACCCTGCTCGAGCGACGTCATCTGCGCCGGCTCGTTGACCCGGCGCCGCCGCTTCATGAGGCAGGCGTTGCGGACGGTCTGATACAGCCACGTCCGGAACGCCTCCGGCTCCTTGATCTGCGAGATGTGCTTGTAGGTGTTCAGGAGCGCGTCCTGCATCACGTCCTCGGCATCCTCGGGATGGCCGCACACCAGCAGGCTGAATCGGTACGCCACTTCCTGCGCCCGCATCAGCAGGCGTTCCATCGCGGCGGCATCGCCCGATGCGGCTTGCCGCACCATGTCGGCGTACTCGATCCGGGCCAGGTCGCTGGCGGATGGATGCGCTGATTCCGGCTTGGTGACAGCCACGGCCAATCATTCTACCCGTGTCACCGACACCAGCGGCGGTGCATCTGTCGTGGCAATGACACGGCTCCACGTCCTGACCGTCACGATGCTGTGCGTCGGTGCGAGCGCCGCGCTCGCGCAGGACGCGCCCGCCCCTGCCATCACCCTCGAACAGATGGTGCAGGCTGGCACGGCGAACAATCCTTCGGTGCGCGCGGCCACGGCCGGTGCGCACGCTGCAGATGCCTCGGCGTCGGCGGTGCGGGCGTCCCTCTTTCCCAGGGTGACGTTCACCGAAGCCTGGCAGCGTGGCGATCAGCCGGTGTTCGTCTTCGGCGCGCTGCTCGCCAGCCGACGATTCGCCGCCAGCAATTTCGCCATCGAACAACTCAACCATCCTGATGCGCTTGGTTACTTCCACGGCACCGCCGCCATCGAGCAGTTGCTGTTCGACGGCGGCGCACGCAAGGCCCGCATCGACGCCGCACACGCCACGCAGCAGATCGCCGGCACCGCGTCGCGTGAGGCCGCGCTCGGCGTTGCGGCATCCATCGCCGACGCGTACGGCCGGTTGCTGGCGGTGCAGGCCGCCCACGGCGCCGCAGCGTCGATGCGCGAGGCTGGCCAGGAAGATCTCGAACTGGCGATCAGGCGTCGCGACGCCGGCATCGCGACCGAGGCCGACGTGCTCTCCCTGCGCGTCCACGTCGCCGATCTCGAGCAGCGCATCATCCAGGCAGACGGCGACACCGCCGTGCTCCGAGCCCAACTCAACCGACTGACCGGCGAGCCGATCGCGCGCCGGTTCGCCGCCGTCGAACCGGCGTCGACGCCCGTCACCGCCCTGCCGTCGCTCGACCAGTTGCTGACCGAGGCGCGCACGAACCGGCCCGAGATCCAGCGCGCGGCCGCCTCCGAGGCACTTGCCGACAGCGGACGCCTGGCGGCGCGGGCCGCCTTTGCGCCAACCGTCGCGGCGCAGGCGGCGTTCGACGTCAGCGGCACCCGCGTCGCGGACCGGGCTGCCTCGTGGCTCGTCGGCGGCGAAGTGCGCTGGTCGCTGGCGCTGGCTGGCGCCGAGCGGGCGCAACTGAAAGCAGCGACGGCCGCGGCCACCCGCGCCGGCGCCGAAGCCGACGATGCCCGCGCGCAGGCCGAGGTGGAGGTCGTGACGGCGCTCCAGCAGATCACCACCGCCCGTGCGCGGCAGGTCGTCGGGACGGCCGCGGTGGCGCAGGCGCGCGAGAGCCAGCGCATCATTCGCGACCGCTTCGATGCCGGACTCGCGCCTGTCACCGATGTCTTGCGCGCGGCCGCCGCCGTGCTCGACGCCGACGCCCGTCGCGTCGCCGCCCTGGTCGACCTCGTCACCGGCAACGCGCGGCTGAACCTCGCACTGGGGCGTGTCCAGTGACCGCCTCCACCCCGCTTTCCGTCAGCGCCCTGACCTCGAGAGGACCTGTGAACGCCACCGCACTTACGGCACTGTTGCTCGCTGCGCTCACCAGCGCGGCCTGTTCGACCACACCCGAGGCCACGCCCGCCAGTGCCGCCACGCCGATAACCGTCACGACGGCCACGGCGGCGATGACTGCAGTGCCGGCCACGTTCGAGGCGGGCGGCATCGTGCGCGCGCGTCTCACCACGGCGATCGCCAGCCGAGTGATGGCGCCGGTCACCGACGTGCGCGTGCATGCGGGCGACCGCGTCCGCAAGGGCGATGCGCTCGTCCGGCTCGATGCGCGCGAGATGACCGCGAACCGCGACCGTGCGGCCGCCGCCGCCACCGCGGCGCTGGAGTCGTCCGCAGCCGCTGCCGCCGATGTCGCTGCTGCCGAAGCGAACCTGGAGTTTGCCCGCGTCAGCCATCAGCGCATCGCGGAACTGGCGGCGAAGAAATCGTCGACCCCACAGGAACTGGACCAGGCCGTGGCGTCCCTCCGCGCGGCCAACGCCCAGCTGCGTGCGTCGCAGGCCAGGCGCGCCGCTGCCGCCGCTGGCGAGCACGCCGCCGCCGCCACCACCACCGCGGCCGACACCGGACTCAGCTACACCACGCTCGTCGCTCCGTTCGATGCGGTCGTGAGCGACCGCGCGGTCGATCCTGGCGCCATGGCCACGCCCGGCACTCCGCTGCTGGTGCTCGAGGACGTGTCGAGGCTCCGGCTCGAGGTGCGCGTCGACGAGTCGCGCGCCTCGCAGTTGCACGTGGGACAAGCGGTCGAGGTGTCGACTGCTGCGGAGCACACCGACGGCGCCGCATGGACAGCCGCCCACATCACCGAACTCGCGCGCGTGGACGCGGCCTCGCACACCGTTGTGGTGAAGATCGACCTCGCGAAAGACACCCCGGTGCGCTCCGGCAGTTTCGCGCGCGCCCGGTTCAGCGGCACACCGCAGGCGGCGCTCACCGTTCCGGCCGCGGCACTGGTGCAGCGCGGCCAGCTCACCTTCGTCTTCGTCGTCGACCGGGGTTCGACGGCACGGCTGCGGGCGGTCTCGACCGGGGCCGGTGCAGACGGGCGCACGGAAGTGCTCGCCGGACTCGCCGACGCCGACGTGCTGGTGGTGAGTCCGCCCCCGTCGCTCACTGACGGGCATCCCGTGCAGACGGGCGCCGGCGCCACCACCGGAGCGGGGCGATGAGCACCTTCCGGCTGGGTGCGGCCGGCCGCATCGCCCAGGCCTTCGCGCACTCCAAGCTCACGCCCCTGCTGATGCTCGCCTCGCTGCTGCTCGGCGTGTGGGCCGTCATCGCGCTGCCCCGCGAAGAGGAGCCGCAGATCATCGTGCCGATGGT
>JAYTXA010000063.1:0-32501 GCA_043743165.1 Acidobacteriota bacterium | reverse complement strand
CCGCCGGCCGGTCCGGGCGGCGAGATGCTGTACTGGTTCACGGCAATCGGCATGAAGGGGCCGCCGAGCTTCATGTTGTTGTCGTCAACCATGTGCTCGCAGTACGACTGATGTTGCGGCTCGCCTTTGTAGAGGTTCGAGCGCGACGCGCTGATTTGCACGAGGGGCTCGGGCTTCACCGGGAACGGCTGCGTCGGTGAGGTCTCTTCCCTGGGCACATCGCTCTTCGGCACCGGACGTTCCTCGATGTCGATGATCGGCTTCCCGGTCACGCGGTTCAGCGTGAAGAGCAGCCCCATCTTGTTGACGATGAGGATGGCCGGCACGGTGCTGCCGTTCCTGGTCAGATCGGCCAGCACCGGCGCCGACTGCGTGTCGTAGTCCCAGATGTCGTGATGCACAATCTGGAAGTGCCAGAGGTACTTGCCGGTGTTCGCGTCCGCGGCGACGATAGACGAGGAGAAGAGATTGTTGCCGGGGCGGTCCGTGCCGACGCGGTCGTTGTTCGGCGCGCCGAGCGGCATGTAGAGGATGCCGCGCTGCTCGTCGAGCGACATGTAACCCCAGACGTTCACCCCCGAGCGGTTCTTCGCGGAGTTTTCGCGCCAGCTATCCGCACCCAATTCCCCCGCTCTCGGCACCGTGTGGAACGTCCAGACCAGCCGTCCCGTGCGGGCATCCCACGCCCGGGTATCGCCCGCCGGTCCCGAACCGCCATTCGAGCCACCCGGGCCTTCACCCACACCCGCGCCGGTGATGATCAGGTTCTTGTAGATGGTCGGCGTTGTCAGGAGCGAATAGACCGCGTTCATCCCGGTCTGCATCACGTCCGGCGTCTTGAGGTTGACGAGACCGTGCTCGCCGAAGCCGTCGTTCAACGTGCCGTCGGATGCCTTCAGCGAGAACATCCCGCCGGATAGACCACCGAAGATCAGCGAGGGCGGCGCGATGCCGTCACCCGGCCAGTACGCGAGACCGCGCTTCGAGGGCTGGTCGTTGTTCGGTAACTGGAACGTCCACTTCTTGACCCCGGTCGTCGGGTCGAGGGCATGAATGGCTCCGTACGGCGAGGCAAGATACATGGTGCCGTCGACGACCAGCGGAATCGCCTCGTCTTCACGGGGGCGCCCCGTGTAGCCCTCCGGCTTCAGATGGAAGCTCCAGACCCGTTCGAGCTGGGTGACGTTGTCGGGAGTGATCTGGTCGAGGAGGCTGTAGCGGTTGGCGCTGTTGTCGAAGTTCGCGCTTCGCCACTCACCCGCGGGCGGGCGCGGAGCCTGGGCGCGGATTGCCGCCGCTGCCGCCAGCGCGAGCCCCAGACCAAGCGCCGTTCTCGCCATCAGTCGAGCCATGTGTTCACTCCCTCGTCAAGGTCCGTCGAACCGGCAGGGATGATAGTCGAGAAACCGTCGAGGCCCTACTTCGAGTCACCGAGCGCCCTGATCGCCTGTTCAAGGCGCGCGCGCGGGAACTGCTCGCCGGTCTCGCCGCACCTCGCCGGTAGTCCCGGGTTTCTCCACGCCGGCATCGGCTCCGGGTGTATAAACGGTCGGCCCCCCCGGGTCAACAGTAGCCACGGAGCATCGAACATGACCATGCCCATCGTCCCCGCGGCCGTCGTTGCCGCCACGCTTCTCGTATCGAGCGCCACGGCGCCGGCTCAGGCCGGGCAGGCGCCAGCCGCGCCGCGGCCGGCCGCACCGGCCACGCCGCCCTGTGGTCCCGGACAACCGTCTACCAGCAAGAGCGTGGACAAGGCCTCGCGCTGCTTCGAGATGCGCACCTACACCGTGCAGGAGGGCAGTTCCATCGAGCTGCTGCACAACCGCTTTCGCACCGCAACGTCACGCTTGTTCCTCAAGCACGGCATGCAGATCATCGGCTACTGGCAGCCCGTGGCCACGCCGAACGCGCTGGTCTACATCCTGGCCTACAAGGACAACGCCGAGCGGGACCGTAGCTGGGCCGCGTTCAGCGCCGACCCCGAGTGGGTCAAGACCCGCACCGAGATGGCGGTGAGCGTGAAGGTGGACAGCGTCTTCATGGGCGCGACCGACTACTCGCCGCTGAAGTAACCTCGCCAATCTGCTGTGTATCGGCGAGCCTTCGGGTTCGCCGAACCGCCTCCGCCGGTCCACACCATGTCGCTCGTCGCGTCCATCTTCCTCAACGACATTACGCCGATCTTCGTGCTGGCCGCTGTCGGCTTCCTCCTGGCGCGCCATGTCGGCGCCAGCGTGAAGACGATGTCCACGGTGAGCTTTCATGCGCTGTCGCCCTGCCTGGTCTTCAACCAGCTCGTTACCTCGCGGGTCGGCTTCTCCCAGTCGTGGCGCATCGTCGTCTTTTGCGTCGCCGTCACCGCCGTCATCGGCCTCGCCGCGCGTTTGTCGGCGTCGGCGCTGAAGCTGGAGGGCACAACGCTGACCAGCTTCCTGCTGGTGGTGATGTTCTCGAACAGCGGCAACTACGCGTTGCCGGTGGTGCTCTTCGCCTTCGGGCGTGATGCGCTCGCCTTCGCCAGCGTGTATTTCGTCGCCAGCGCCGTTCTCGTCTACACGTTCGGCGTGTTCGTGGCCGCCAGCGGACGCGGCACCGTGCGCACGGCGTTGACGCGGGTGCTGTGGGTGCCGGCCGTCTGGGGCACGGTCGCGGCGGTAGCGGTGATGACGCTCGGCGTCCAGTTGCCGGCATCGGTGATGCGCCCCGTCGGGCTGCTGAGTGATGCCGCCATCCCGGTGATGCTGCTGGTGCTGGGCATGCAGTTGGAGCGGCACACGAAGCCGGAGCATCCGGCCGCGGTGGCGACCGCTGTGGGGTTGTCGCTGGTCATCGCGCCGCTGCTGGCGTTCGGTCTGGCCGCGCTGCTCGGCCTCGAGGGCGCCGCTCGTCAGGCCGCCATCATCGAGGCGTCGATGCCGGCGGCCGTTGCCACCACCGTGCTGGCGCTCGAGTTCGAGCTCGACGCCAACTTCGCCACGTCCGTGGTGCTGTTTTCGACGGTGCTGAGCCCGTTCACGCTGGTCCTCCTCATCGCCTGGCTGCAGCGGTAGCAGCCTGACGGTCAAGCCCGTTTCGGCTATGCTCCCCGCACGATGACCCGTCTTGCCGGCGTGCTCCTGCTGCTGCTCTGGTCCGCGAATGTCGCGGCGCAGTCCCTCACATCTGACCTGGCCGACAGCTGGCGCGCAGGCGGACAGTATTTCTCGTGGACGTCGACGCTACCCGAAAACGGCGGACGATCGGTGCAGGTGTTCTACACGTGCATCGGCGACGCCGCGAAGCCGACCGTCCTGGCTCTCCACGGCTTCCCGACCAGCAGCCTCGACTTCCGCGGCCTGGCCCGCGAGCTGCAGCCCGACTACCGCACCTGCACGCTCGACTTTCCCGGCTACGGCATCTCGGACAAGCCGGCGGCCTACCGCTATACGCTCGCCGACGATGCGGCGCTCGTCTGGGCGTTCGTGACGACGGTGGTGCCGCTGCGCGAGTTCGTGCTCCTCTCGCACGACCGCGGCGACAGCGTGGCGTTGAACCTGCTGCAGCTCTATCAGGCGGCGGCGAATCCGCCGTTTCGCATCACGCACCAGTTCCTCACCAACGGCAACATGTACTTGCCGTTGGCCAACCTCACGGACTTCCAGAAGCGCATGCTCGATCCGGCGACGGCGCCGGCAGCCGCTCGAGGTGTCACGCCGGCACTGCTGGCTGTCGGGCTCGGCCAGTCGAACTACACGCCGCCGCTCAAAGCCGACGACGCCGAGGTGAAGGCGCGCGCCGCGCGTCGAGCGCGTTCTGGCTGATGCCGTGCGGTCATCACTACGTGCAGCATGACCAGCCAGCCGACATGGCGCGCCTGATTCGCGCCACGCTGACGCGCCAGGCGAGCGGCGCGACGCCGCAGCAGGCGCCGTTCAACCTCACGCCCGACGCGTGCGGCCCGGTGCTGGTCCGCACCAACCCCTAGCCGACCCGACTTACAGAAGGTTCCGGCGTCCGATCGACGTCGATCTGGCCGGCAGCGACAGGAGCAGGCCATCCGTGCTGATGCTGATCGGCCCGGTGTAGAACCGGGCGGCATCGCCGAGGAACGCCGCGTTCAGGTACGACACCGGCAGCGGCGGGATGGTGTGATAGAAGACCAGCTCGCGCACGCCCGCTTGTGCGGCCACCTTCGCGGCATCTTCAGGCGTCGTGTGGTACGACGGGATGTCGGCCGCGATCTTCGCCATCGGCGCGCGGCCATTCCGCGTCGCCGCGGCCTGGAGCTCGGCCACCATCGTCACCTGCAGGCCTTCGTGCAGCAGCACGTCGACCCCTCTCGAGGCCGCTGCAAGCACAGGTGACGGGGCCGTGTCGCCGCTGATGACCAGCGAGCGTCCGCCGTAGTCGAAGCGATACGCGACGGCAGGAAAGACCGGCTTGTGATTCACCGGGATCGCGGTGATGGTGAGGCCGTCCTGCCGCAGCACCACGACCGTGTCTTCCGACTCGGGAGCGAGAATGAAAGGGCGCGCGACACCGCCAGCGCCTGACGGCGGCACCGTCTGCTCGCCGTGATGGCTGATGCGGTAGCCCTTGTCGAGCGTATAGGCGAGGTTGAATCCCTGCACCACCAGTTCGACGCCTTGCGGCCCGTAGACCGGGGTCTGGTCGGTATGACTGCCGGCGGCCCATCGCTGCAGCAACAGTTCACCGAGGCCGCCAATGTGGTCGGAGTGGAAGTGGGTGAGGAGCACGCCGTCGATGCGCGCCGGTTGCACGCCCATCAACGCCAGCGTCCGCGGTCCGCCCTCGCCGGCATCCACGACGTAGACGTGGCGCCCGGCGATGACGGCGATGCAGGGGCCAGAGCGGGTGGCATCCGGCATCGGCGACCCGGCTCCGCAGACCGCGGCGTGCAGGCCGTCCGGCAGCGACTCGACGAGCGGATTCGACATGGTGGTGTCGATGTTGCGGCGCAGCAGCGCCATGCCGAGCGGACGCTGGAAGAGGAACGCTACGCCGAGCAGCACCAGCACCGCCAGCGGCAGCACCATGACACCGCGCATCTTCGCGCGCTGCGTGCGACGCAGATTGAGCACCGTAAGCGCGAGCACGCCAGTGGCCAGCACCTCGATCAGCAGCGAGCGCACCGCGTCGGCGGAGACGCCGTCGGCCATGAGGTTGACGAGGCGGCCGGCGGCAATCATGGCGAGGAACGCGGCCGGCACCATCAATACGGCGTCCGAGGCGATGGCCGCGCCGACCAGCGAGAACGTACCCATGCCGAGAAACAGCCCGGCGAGGTCGGCGCGCACGGTGCTGAGGCCGGCCGGCCCTGACGGCATGATGGCGAACAGCGCCGCCTGCCGGCCCGGCGCCAGCAGCAGGCTCACGCCGATAAGGACGAACAGCAGCCCGATCGTGCCGGACAGGTAGCGCAGGATTCGTTGCGTCATGGGTGGCGCGAGTCTACCGCAGGGACCTCGGCCGTATATTCGCCCGGTTGTGGCACTGACCCCAGGAACCCGTATCGGCGCCTACGAAATCGTCGCGGCACTCGGTGCGGCGGCATGGGCGAGGTCTACCGCGCCAACGATCTCCGCCTCGAACGCGCGGTGGCCATCAAGGTGCTGCCCGCAGCCATGTCGCACGACCCCGACAGGCTGGCCCGATTCCAGCGTGAGGCGAAGGCGCTCGCCTCTCTCAATCATCCGAACGTCGCGCAGGTCTACCGTCTGGAAGAAGCGCAGCAGGGTGGGCACACTGACTTGTTCCTCGTCATGGAACTGCCCGAGGGACGAGCGCCGGCCGACGTGCTCGCCGGCGGTCCGCTTCCGGTGCGCAAGGCCGCCGACTACGCCAGCCAGATGGCGCGTGGGCTGGCCGCGGCGCACGAACGCGGTATCGTGCACCGCGACCTGAAGCCGGACAACGTCGTCGTGCTGCCTGACGACTGCGTCAAGATTCTCGACTTCGGCCTCGCGCGCCAGATCGACCACATTCCCTCGGACCCGTCGGATCCCGATGCCACGAGGACGAACGACCTTCGCACCGAACGGGGGCACGCTCATTTCGAGCGACGGCGGCTCGTTTCCGCGATGGCGTCGGGATGGCCGCGAGATCGTCTACCAGGGTCCGGACCAGATGCTGATGGCGGTGTCGGTGACCGGCAGCGGCGCCGCGTTGACGGCGGGTACGCCGACGCCACTCTTCCGCGTCGCCACCCAGGCCCGCTGTCTTCGTGCACGGAAACCCCGAGTCGTCCGCCATCTGGACCGAGCTGTTCTCTCATTTGCAGCGGAAGGATGTGGTGGCGCTGTCGCCGCCCGGCTTCGGCGCGCCGGTGCCAGCCGGCTTCACCGCCACGTCGGATGCCTACCGCGACTGGCTGGTGGATGAACTCCAGCGCATCGAGGGGCCGGTTGATCTCGTTGGGCACGATTGGGGTGGCGGACACGTGCTGCGGATTGCGATGGAGCGTCCCGACCTGATTCGCTCGTGGACCACCGACATCGCAGGCGCCATGGAGCCGGACTACGAATGGCACGACCTCGCGAAGACCTGGCAGACGCCGGGTGTGGGCGAAGCGCAGCTCGGTCTGATGGTGATGGCGCCGAGGTTCATGCGTGAGGCGCAGCTGAAGTCGTTGGGGCTCGGTTCGGCGGCGCGTGCCGTGGCCGAGGCGGTGAACGGCGACATGGCGCGCTGCATCCTGGCGCTGTACCGCTCCGCCGCCCAGCCGGCGATGCGCAACTGGGGCGCGGAGCTCACACAGGCGACGGCCCGGCCCGGCCTGGTGATCGCGGCGGCGCACGACACATACGTTGGCGGCACCGAGCGTGCGCAGCGGGCCGCGGCCCGCGCGCAGGCGCGCTGCGTTGTCCTCGAGGAGCGCGGACACTGGTGGATGTGCGAGGACCCGGCCGGCGGCGCCCGCGTGCTCGACGAGTTCTTCGCGTCGCTGGGATAGACGTCGGTCCGGCGCACCTGAAGGTGCGCGGCTACGTACTGCGAACCTACTTCAGGAACTGGAGCAGCAGCCGGCTCAATTCGGCCGGCTGTTCCTGCTGCACCCAGTGCCCGGCGCCGTCCACCAGCGTCGTCCCCTTGTAGTTCGTGGTGAGCGTCCGCTCGAGCCGCTCGAGTGCGCCCGGGTTCTGGAACACGCCCCAGTCGCTCTTGCCGCCCATGAAGGTTGACGGCACGTCGATCTTCCGCCCAGCGAACACCTGCAGGTCGACGTCGCCCGGGCTGCCGCGGTAGCCGTTCAGCCCGCCCTGGAAGCCGGTGCGTCCGTACTCCTGCGTGTAGACGCGCAGGTCCGAGTCGGGCAACCACCGGTTGGCCGCCACCTCCGCGGCGGTCGGCATGTCGAGCGCCACCTGCTCAGCCATCCCCTTGTCGAGATCCATCACGTAGTAGCGTGGCAGCTTTGCCCACTCGCTCGCGTTGCGCGCGGCGAGCGGCGCCGGATGGTTGTTCTTCCAGTCGGCGCTCTTGGCGTGGTAGTAGGCGCGCAGGAAGTCGTGCAGCCCCTGCTTTGCGTGCCACATGTTCTCGTTGGCCTCGGCCGTCTGGTAGTAGCGCTGATAGTGCTTGCGCGGCGGCGACAGCTTCGCGAGGTCGTCGTAGGTGGTGTCGGGTGGCGGCGCAGCCGGCCGCGGGCCGTTTGCGGTGTTGAAGGGGAGCGACGCGGTGCCGCCCCAGGGCGCGCTCATCATCGCGACTGCGGTGAACACATCGGGGCGGGCGCACGCGCACCAGCCAGCAAGTGGCGAACCCTGGTCGTGCCCGATCACGGCGGCCACCGAGCGGTAGCCCATGGCCGAGACAAGCGCGAGCATGTCCTTGATCTTGTTGAGCGAGCCGAACGGACGCAGGTCGTCGGCGTAGGCCACAGGCGACGACGTGGTGCGGCCGTAGCCGCGCACGTCGGGTGCGAAGACGTGGTACCCGGCCGCCGCCAGCGGCCCCATCACCTTGCGCCAACTGAACGCCAGTTCGGGATAGCCGTGAATGAGCAGCAGCGCGGGGCGCCCCGGCGTTTCGTAGCCGGCCTCGAGCACGTGCATCCGCAGGCCGTTCACGTTCTCCACGAAGCGCGAGCGCACACCGGCTGGCAGCACGGCCGCGTCCAGCGGACCGAGTGGCGTGGTTGCCGGCTGCTGGGCGGCGCTGACGCGCGCGCCAAGTGCGGCGGGCACGGAGGCCGCCAGCAGTCCGAGAAGATGGCGTCGTGTGAGCGGCAGGGGCGCGTTGGGCGTGGGTGAGTCCGGCATGGCCCGGAACCTTACCAGATTCCTCCCACTTGCTGTGGCAAGATATGCCCCGGAGGTTCGCATGCGGAACGTGTTCGGTCGTCTGTCCACTCTCGGCGCACTCGCGCTGCTCGTCGTTGCGTCACCCGTGGCCGCCCAGCAGCCGGCGCCACCGCCGCTCGCCATCCCGAATCCGCACTACGTGTCGCTGCCGATGGAGATTGCCGTGAACAAGCCGGCGGCCGAGGTGTGGAAACGCATCGGCAAGTACTGCGACATCGGCGAGTGGCTGCGCCTGCCGTGCACCATCACGTCGGGTGTGGACGGCGAGTTCGGAGCCGTGCGCTCGGTCGCGAACGAGATCCTGGTCGGCAAGACCGAGCTCTCGTACATCTACACGCAGCCGGTGCGTGAAGGGCGACCCTACGACGCCTACCATGGCACGCTCGAGGCGCGGCCGGTGACCGCCACCACCTCGAAGATCGTTTACACGCTGTTCTTCGACAACTCGATGCTGGCCGACGATGCCGCGCGCGAGCGGAACCTGGCGCAGCGCAAGACGACGTTCACGCAGGCGCTCGAGAACATGAAGATCCTGGCCGAAGGGGGCACGATGCCGCCGGCGCCGCCCCGTCCGGCCACGCCAGGGCAGTAGGAATTACACGTCCATCTCTTTCAGCGCCTTCCGCTGGACCTTGCCGGTCAATCCCTTCGGCAGGTCCGGCAGGAAGGCAATCGTCTCGGGCACCTTGTAGGCCGCGAGGTGTTCACCCACGAACGCGCGCAATTCCTCCTGTGTCGCCGTGGCTCCGCTCTTCAACGCCACGAACGCCCGCACCACTTCACCCAGTTCCGCATTCGGCACACCCACCACACCCACCTCCCGCACCGCAGGATGCAGGTAAAGCACCTCTTCCACTTCGAGCGGTGAGATGTTCGAGCCGGCACGCACGATGATTTCTTTCGTGCGCCCGACGAACCAGTAGTAGCCGTCCTCGTCCAGCCGCGCCAGGTCGCCCGTGCGCAGCCAGCCGTCGACGATGGTGGCGGCAGTGGCCTGCGGGTCGTTCCAGTAGCCGACCATCGTGGCGCCACTGCGCACCAGCACTTCACCGGGCTCGCCTGGCGCGACATCACGGCCAAACAGATCGACCAGTCGCAGCGTCGTCTCGGGCGCAGCCAGGCCGATGGAGCCGACCTTGCCACGGCCGTAGAGCGGGTTCGCCGCATACGGCTGCACCTCGGTCATGCCGCACGCTTCGGTGACATCAATACCGAACGTCTCCTTGAAGCGGCGGTGCACCTCGGTGGGCACCGCGTCGCCGCCGGCAAAGCAGGCCCGCATCCGGCTCAGGTCATACGAGGCTGCGCCGGGCGTGTGCAGCATCGCGTTCAGCATCACAGGAAGCGCGCCGAAGACGGTGACACGGTGCTGGTGCAGTTGTTCGAGGACGAAGGGCAGCTCGAAGCGCGGGATCATCACGACCGTGTTGCCCGCGATGAGCGTGGAGACAAGCCCGGACAGCCCGAAGATGTGGCATGCGGGGAGAGCGATGCCCGTCACGTCGTTCGGCTGCATGTCGGCGATCGAGATGCCGGCGACCGCCAGCTGAGTCAGCGTGCGGTGGGTATGTGTCACACCCTTGGGACGGGCGGTCGTGCCCGAGGTGTACATGATCACGGCCGGCGCGTCTTCGTTGATTGCGGGCCACTGCACCCCCGCGGTGTCCAGAGGGCCACCGCGTTCGATGAACTCGGTGAATGCGCGGACGGCCGGGAACGGGGAACCGTCGCCTGTGAGAAACACGTCGTCCAGATGTTCGAGGCTGCCGCGTGCGTCGTGGAGTTCGGCGTAGAGGTTCGCCTGTCCCAGGTAGAGCCGTGCGCCGCTGTGGTTGAGCACGTACGCCAGTTCCGCGCGCTTCATGCGGGTGTTCAGCGGCACCGCAATCGCGCCCGCCTTGAAGCAGGCGTAGTAGGCGGCGGCGATCTCGAAGCCGTTTGTGAAGTGCAGCGCGACACGGTCGCCAGGGGCGATGCCGGCCGCCAGCAGCCTCGCGGCGATCCGGTCAGTGACCGCATCGAATTCGGCATAGCTCCAGCGGTCCTGTTCGACAATGAGGGCGGCGCGGGCTGGGTGTTGTGTGGCTGCCGTGCGGACGGCGTCGGCGAGTGGCATCTGGGCTCCCTTGGCGCCGGATGTTACACCCGCGGCGTCGTTACATGCGTGAACCCGCAGCACCGGTTCCTCCATGTCCCGCGGATTGAACAGCACGGCGACCGCGACGCGTTTCTTCCCGTCGCCCAGTTCCGCACATGGCTCTCACAGCTTTCCAGCGAGACGTCTGCCGGGTCCTAGCAGGACGGCGCCGCGCCGGCGGCGAGAGCTACGTGGCGGACGGCATCGCCTTGAACGTAGCGCTCGAAGCGCACCGACTGTCGCGCGACCTCGACCTGTTCCACGACACGAGCGAGGCCGTGGCCCGATCCTTTCGGGGGCAGCCTGAGGCGACCGTGGCCTCTCCACCGGCGAGGTGGTCTTCCATGCCGGTCGCCCGGGCGGAGCACTTCCGTAGATCGCAGGCTGACGCAGGACGCGCAGCGGCGAACACTCCTCATTTTCCCACCGGCACGCGTCGCCGCAGCTCGTCGAAGAAGTTCTGGAGGAACACGACCTCGTGCTCCTGCTTTGGACCGTCTGTCGATTCCGCCGTCACCACCGCAACGCGTTTGCCGTCCGGCGCCATATCCCACACTGCTGCGGAACCCACCGGCTCCGTCGCGCTCAGCTTCGAGACCCACACTCTTGGCTTGGCCGGCACGAACGTGTCACCGCTGACCGTGTAACTCGCCGCCATGATCTGATCGCCTGACTGGTAGAGCAGATCGGTCCCGCTCCGCGACCAGAGCGGCGTCGTGCCGCCAGTGGTCGAGATCTGCCACCTGCCGCTCGACCCGGTCGCCGGCGGTGGAAACGCTCGAACGAACACTTCAGTCGCACCACTTTCTGTCGATGCATACGCCAGCCACCGCCCATCGGGCGAGAACGCCGGGAATCTGTCGATGGCGCTGCTCTCGAGAAACGGCTCCGATGTTCCGGCTTTCAACTGGCCGCCTTCCTCGGTGAGCGGCACCGTCCACAATTGTCCGCCGCCGCCAAGGTTCTCGTAGTACGCGAGACGCCTGCCGTCCGGCGTGAACGACCGCGGATACTGGGCCGTCTGGCTGTGCACCAGCGCCTGCGGCTGGCTGGCGCCATCAGCGCGAGCCTGGAAGATGCCGTTGCCGACAGACGCGAAGACAAGGAAGCGGCCGTCCGGACTCCACGTCGGCGAGCGATACACCCCTTCGCCGAAGGTCAGGCGCGTCGTGATGTCCCGCTCCAGGTCGTAGACCGATATGTACTGGTCCGCTCCGTCAGAGGCTGTCGCGGCCACGCGCTTGCCGTCCGGCGACAGTCTAAGATCCACATACGTAGCGGGCTTCGCCTGCAGCGGTTCCTTCTTGCCGGTGGCATCTGCCCACCGCAACGTCCTCAACGCGGAAGGCCCCTCGATCGCTTTGCGGTAGACCAGGGTGCCCGTACGCGACACATCGAACTGGCCGGTGCCGACCAGGCTCTCATGAGCGACATCGTCCACGACGGGCACCGCTGGTCCTCGTGTCGTCAGCGAGAGCGGATCGAACGCAATCGCGAACAGCGTGGCCTGGTTCACGTAGACCAGATAGCCGGCCCCGTCGGACGTCGCCAGATAGCGGGGCGACGCGCCGCCCTGAACCAGGGTCTTCCTCTCGAGATCGCCCCGTGTGACGATGTTGATGGTGGTCTTGTCGACAGGCCCCGGGTTGTCGGCCGCAAACAGAATGGCTGTGTTGCCCGGGAGAGCCTGAGAGTTCCCCAGGCTGAGTTCGCCTTTACCCGACTCAGCGACGGTCTCAGGAGGGCCTCCATCAGGGGGAATCCGCAGCAGTTTCTGGGACGCGATCACGAAGATGCTTCCGTCCTCGCCCCAGCTCGCACTGCTTACATTGGTGACGCTCGCGAGCGGGACTACGGCGCCGCCGTCCACGGAAATCTTGTTCGCCTTGCCGCCCGACACGAATCCTACCCACTGGCTATCGAGCGAGAAGAATGGGACGGTCGCGTTCTGCGTTCCCGGGAGTTCAGTGGCCTTTGGTTGATCCAGCCGGCGGATAAACAGCTTCGCCGGTGTGCCCGAGGCGTAGACCAGCCGTGTGCCATCGGGGGAGATCGCGACACTGCTTCCTCCGCCGGCGGGAGCGGGCAACGACACCTCGTCGCCGAGATCGACGTCCAGTCGCACCAGCGGGCGATCCGTCAGCGTCGGCGCGCGCCATGGTGCCCACAGCAGCACCACCGCAGCAACGGCGAAGGTGGCAGCGATAGCCCACGGCACCATGCCTGCCGCCAGCGTCGGTCCACTTGCGGAGACGGTGGACTGCGGAACCGCCGTCTCGAACGCGCCATCAAGCGCGAGGCGCACGGTGCCGATGTCCGGAACGCGCTCTCGGATCGGCTTTCGCAGGCACAGGCGGAGTGTCTGCTGGACGCGCGCCGGGGCTGCCGCCGGAAGTGCCGCCCACGCCGGTTCTTTGTTGATGACGTTCGCGAGCGTTTCCACGACATCGTCACCGCCGAACGCGCGCTGGCCGGTCAGCATCTCGAACAGCACGGCACCGAACGCCCAGATATCCGCGCGTCGGTCCACGGTCTTGCCGCGCGCCTGCTCGGGACTCATGTAGGCGGCGGTGCCGAGAATCATCCCCGCCTGCGTCATCGCCTGCCCGCCGTAGCCTTGGCGAAGGTGGGCCGGTGACGTCAGCGTCGGCGAGGCCGACAGGTCGTCCCTTCCCGGCCCACCTGCCCCACCTGCCCCACCCGCCCTACCGGCCCCTGTGTCGAGCGCTTTGGCCAAGCCGAAGTCGAGGACCTTCACCGTGCCGTCCGCGCGCACCTTGATGTTGGCCGGCTTCAGATCGCGATGGATGATGCCCTGCTCGTGCGCGGCTTCCAGCGCCTCGGCGATTTGCTTGGCGATGGGCAGTGCCTCGTCCAGGGGCAGGCCATGGGCGCTGGGCGATTGGCGATGGGCGGCGGCAATCCGCTCCGAGAGGTCGTCGCCCTCGACGAGTTCCATCACGAGGGCCGTGATGCCGCCGGTCTCTTTCGAGGCCGTAGATGCCCGCGATGTGCGGATGGTTCAGCGAGGCGAGTGTCTTCGCTTCGCGCGCGAAGCGAGCGAGCCGATCCGCGTCGTGGGCGAACGCCTCAGGCAGGATCTTGATCGCGACGTCACGATCGAGCTTGGTGTCGCGGGCACGGAAGACCTGCCCCATCCCGCCTTCGCCGATGCCTGCAATGATTTCGTACACGCCGAGTCGAGTGCCGGGAGTGAGGCTCAAGTCGCGGAAGTATACGGGATGGAGGGCTGGCGGACGCGATTACTCCTACTACACGGGCTTGCGGCGACCGACTGTGACCCTGGCCGAGGTTCCAGGTCACACGTTCGTGGTCACGACACCGAAGGCCGCAGGAGTCCGACGACGGCGTCAACGATCCGCTGGAATGTGTCCGGCGTCAACACGCCGAGTTGGCCAGTGACGAGGTCCTGACTGGCGGTGAACAGCTTACCTGGGCGAGCGTAGCTCACCACCCGGAGCGAGCCGGACGCGAACGCCGCGGCCTCCACTTCGACTGCTCCCGCGTCGCCGTATGGCTTGCTCGTAATCTGAGCGAGGATCTGATCGCCGCGACCGGCGTTGGCAAGCACGACCGCGGGACGCAGCTTGGACTGGGAGAGGTCGGAGAACGGAAATCTGACCAGGACCACCGCGCCTACTGGAGGTAGGACCACGCTTCATCCTCTTCCGGGCGATTCCAGTCCTCAGCGAGCGCGGCTTCGCTCAACATCGCGATTTCTGTGGCCTGTTCGAGAGGGCCTTCTTCGAGGATGGTGACGAGCGCACGACGGGCAGTGCGGGGGTGAACCGGCTCGAGGAGCCTCACGTTCCCCTGCTCGTCGATGACGGCTTCAACAGTCTTGATCATGTCCGTGCCTGTCTGTCGCGTGGGTTCCGCGCACTAGATGCACCAGCGTGGCACCCCGACGGCACGCCGGTCAAGTTGGCCGGCCGGACCTGCCCTACTCCGACGCTCAAGCGCCAGCGACCACAGGCATTCCGTCGCAATCGCCATGTTCGGGCAGCGCTGCGCGACGTACAAGGACGTATCGTGGCGCCGCGCTACTTCTTCGCCTCGGGAGGCACCCTCGGTGCCCGCCAGCGGTTGCGCCGTCGTCGTCGCCAGTGACCGTAGCCACAAGCGGGACGCGCCGTCTCCTGACGCGACGAATACGATCTGGCGGCCGTCGGAGAGAGCGCGAACGACGCCGGATCGTTCGTGGCGGGCGTGTTGATGTCGCTGCGGGTCTCGGGCGGTGGCGGTGGTGGCGTCTCGCGCAGATGCCGCAGGGCAGGAACGGCGAACGCGACCATTCCCACGACAGCGGCGGTGGCCACCATCCACGCCACACGCGCGCGTGGCGCTGACGACGTGGTCACGGCTGTCGTCTACGGCGCGGCCGTCTCGAACTCGCCGTCGAGTGCCAGGCGCATCGCCGCGATGTCGGGAATGCGCTGCTTCGGGTCTTTGTGTAGACACCGCTTGATGTACGTGACGAGGCTGGACGCCAGTGTGGCCTGGGCCACATCGTCCTGCACCAGGTAACGCACGAGCACGTTGGTGTCGAGGCCGATCATCGGTCCGCCGCGCGCCTGCGAATGGCCGCGTGCATGGCCGCCACGCTGACCGGCCGTCGGGCCTTGGTGGCCAACAGGCCCTTCAAGGGCGTCACGCCCTGGTTGGCCGGTTCCACCGTGACGGTGCCGTCGGCCTGCACCACGAAGTCGATCCGATCGCCTGGCGCGACGCGGAGGCGGTCGCGAATGGCCTTGGGAATGGTGGTCTGGCCCTTGGCAGTGATGAGCGCGCTTGGCATTCCTTACCTCGCTCCTGATTCCTTACCGACTAGCCTAACACCGTCGGCGGTGTGCCTCAGCGTTCCTTCTTCGCCGCGGGATTCCAGTTCAGAATCAGCGTGATCGGCGCGGCGGCGGCGTCCGCCACCGGCTGGTTGATCAGGAACCGGCCGTCGCGCGCGACCGCTTACTGCGGCCGGTTCGTCGCCACGGTCCCGCCGCCCACGATGCGCGACGGGCTGGTGGCGAGCAGTCTCAGCACGCAACGGCAAGAGCACGTTGAGTATGATCATATCGTGAGTCATACTCGTGCCATCATGGCAGACACCGCACGCGTGACCGTGACGCTCGCCGCCGACCTTGTTGACAGCATCGACCGAATCGAGCGCAACCGGAGTCGATTCATCGCCGAGGCCGTCCAACACGAACTGGCGCGGCGACGGCAAGCGGGCCTGCTCCAGTCCATCCGCAGTCCGCATGCCGACACCGTGGCGCTGGTCGACACGGGGCTGGCCGACTGGGTGTCCGACCTCCCCGACGAGGAAGGGCTCGTCGATGTCGATGCGGGAACTCCCGTCCGCTGGGTCGAGGGCCAGGGCTGGACGAAGGGTCGCGCGTGACGCTCGCGCGCGGCACCGTCGTCCTCGTCGAACTCGATCCCACGCGTGGCCGCGAGCAACGCGGCGTGCGCCCCTGCGTCGCCGTGAGTGACCCGACCGTCAATGCTGATCAGCGCTTCCCCTTGATCGCCGTCGTCCCGGTGACAGGTACGCCTGGCGACGGGGCGCTCTATCCGTCCTTGACGCCAGGGCAAAGTGGCCTCACCAAGACGTCGTACGTACTGACGGACCATGTCCGATCGATCGACAAGCGTCGCATCCGAAAGACGTACGGCCAAGTATCGCCGGCCGAACTCGCTTCGATCGATCAGGGCCTCGAACTGTTTCTCGGCTTGAACCAGGCGGGATGACGTACGAGAGCGAATCCACCGAGAGGCTACGGACTCGCCGGCGGTCGCCAATTCAGAATCAGCGTGATCGGCGCGGCGGTGGCGTCCGCCACCGGCTGGTTGATCAGGAACCGGCCGTCGCGCGCCACCGCGTACGGCGGCCGGTTCGTCGTCGCGGTCCCGCCGTCCACGATGTGCGTCCGAAAGAGCGCGACGGGGGTGCCGGCCGAAAATGAGGCGCCCGCAGCGGTGACCGGCACGGCCATCATCCTCGCGTCGGGCGCCAGGAAGTAGAGTTCCTTCCCGTCGGCGCGCCAGCGCGGCGCGACGCCGCCGGCGGTCGACACCTGCCATTTGCCGCCCGCGTCGGGAAAGGTCTGCACCACCACCCCGAACCGGCCCGATTCGCTGGTCTGATACGCCACCCAGCGGCTGTCTGGCGAGAACTGCGCCAGCGTCTCTTCGGCGGGCGTGTTCGCAACGACGCGCGGCGTGTGGTCGCGACCGGTCATCTCCAGCGCCCACAGATCGCGTCCAGTCGCAGCGTCCTGTTCGTAGTACGTCAGCCAACGCCCATCCCGCGACCAGTCCTGCGGCGCCTTCGTGATGGACGAGTCCACCACTCGCTCCTCGGTCCCGGTCCCGTTCGTTGGCTTCACGTAGAGATTGAAGACGCCGGTTCGGTTCGACGTGAAGGCGATCCGCATCCCATCCGGCGACCAGATCGGAACAACGTCCTGAGCCGCGTCGAATGTCAGGCGGGTCATCCCGCCGCGAACGAAATCCCGCAGCCAGATGTCAAGGTTGCCCTGCACCGAACGCTCCATCGCCACGCGCCGGCCGTCGGGCGACAGCTCCGAATCCCGGGGCTCATTCGCGTCTGGATCTCCGACCACGCCCACGACCTTGCCCGTACGGTCCACCCACGTGAGCTGTCGCGCCGCGTTGCCGCCGGCGCGATAGGCCACCAGGCCCGCCCCCGACACGGCGAAGCCCCCTCGACCAACCGCATCCACGCCGACGCGATCGGCCAGCGTGACCGGCTCGCCCGTCAACACTCGGCCGACGAGATCCAGCCGTCGCGACACCAGGATTCCGGCCTGCACGAAGAGCACCCGGTCCGGCGGCACGAACTCACCCGCTGCGTCCGCGGCCGTCAACCGTGTGGGGGCGCCACCGTCGAGCGACCCCAGGTAGATCCCGGACGCCTCGGGCGTGCCTGAGGTGTAGAACAGAAACTGACGGCCGTCTGGCAGGAACTTCGGAAGGCGATGGCCAAACTGGCGTGGCGAATCGAGCTCGGTCACTGCCACCGGGTCGCCCCCGGTGGCCGCCACGCGCCACAGGGCACCACTCAACTGCCGCGCAAACAGGATGGTGCCGTCCGCGCTCCAACTGCCGCTGGCACTCGACCCCGTTACGGGGGTCAACACCTGCGGCGCACCGCCGGCAATGTCGAGGCGGAGGAGCTTGGCGGCCGCAAAGAACCCGATCGAACGGCTGTCTGGGGACCAGAAGGGAGCCGCCGCGCCCTCCGTGCCCGCCAGCGGCCGCGCCTCGGTCTGGTCGAGCGGGCGCAGCCAGAGCCGCGACGGCCCATCGCCCGAGGCGACGAAGACGAGGGAGCGGCCGTCGGGGGACAACGCAAATTGCAGCGGCGCGTCGGTGGCGGGCGTCGTGACGTCCACGCGCATCTCGGGTGGAGCGGGTGGCGGCGTCCGGCGCAGGTCGCGCAGTGCGGGCAGTGCCATCACCGCGATCAGTGCCGCCGCGACCGCGAGGGCCGCCAGCAACGGCCATCGACCGCGCGACGGTGGGGGCGTCGTCTGAGTCGATGCGGACGCGGCCGTCTCGAAGGCGCCGTCGAGCGCCAGGCGCACGTCAGCCATGTCGTGCGCGCGTTGCTTCGCATCCTTCCGCAGGCACACGCGCAGCGCCTGCACCACCCGCGCGGGCACCGTCGCGGGCAACGCGTCGAAGTCCGGCTCTCTGCTGATCACCGACACGATCGTGTCGGTGATGTCCTCGCCCGGGAATGCGCGCCGACCGGTGAGCATCTCGAACAGCACCGCGCCAAACGCCCAGATGTCCGTGCGGCGATCGACCGGGCGCCCCTTGGCCTGCTCCGGACTCATGTAGGGCGCCGTGCCGAGAATCATCCCCGCCTCAGTAGCCTGCCCACCGTAGCCTTGGCGAAGGTGGGCCGGTGACGTGAGCGTGGGCGACGCGGAGAGGTCGTGCCCGCCCGCCCTGCCTGCCGCGCCCGCCCGCCCTGCCTGCCGCGCCCGCCCTGCCTGCTGTTGTGTCGAGCGCCTTCGCGAGGCCGAAGTCCAGCACCTTCACGGTCCCGTCCGCGCGCACCTTGATGTTCGCGGGTTTCAGATCACGGTGAATGATCCCTTGCTCATGCGCGGCTTCGAGGGCTTCGGCGATCTGCTTCGCAATCGGCAACGCCTCGTCCAGGGGCAGGCCATGGGCGCTGGGCGATTGGCGATGGGCGGCGATCCTCTCCGACAGGTCGTCGCCTTCGACCAGTTCCATCACGAGCGCGGTGATGTCGCCCGTGCGCTCGAGGCCGTAGATCGCTGCGATGTTCGGATGGTTGAGGGCCGCGAGGACTTCCGCTTCACGCTGAAAGCGCGCGAGGCGGTCGGCGTCGCCGGCCACCGACGCGGGCAGCACCTTGATCGCGACCTGGCGTTTGAGGTCCGTGTCCGTCGCGCGATACACCTGTCCCATACCGCCTTCGCCGAGAAGGCCGGTGATCTCATAGGGGCCGAGACGAGTGCCGGGTGTGAGCGCCAACGGATGAGGATTATATGAGCGGAATGCTCGAGCCGGCGGAATCAGCCGAATCAGCCGAAGCCGTCCTCGAGAGAGTCGAAGTCCCCACGGTCACACGGCACCAGGACTGCCTCCTCGAAACCCGCCCGCCGCACGTATAATTCGGGGCTGCGGCGCTGCCGCGGCCCATGCCGATTGTCGAACACACCTCACTGCCGTCCTTTGGCGACCTGCGTCGCCACGGACACACCGTCCTCACCACGCAGGAGGCGCAGCGCCAGGACATCCGCGCGCTGCACGTCGGCCTCCTGAACATGATGCCGGACGCGGCGTTCCAGGTGACCGAGCAGCAGTTCATGCGGCTGGTCGGCAGCTCGAACCACATCGCGCAGTTCTATGTGCACTGCTTCACCGTGCCTGGGCTGCCGCGCAGCGACGCGACGCAGGCCTACATCGACACGCACTACGAAAGCCTCGCCTCGATCTATGCCGATGGTCTCGACGCGCTCATCATCACCGGCGCCAACGTCGTGAACCCGCGCCTCGACCTCGAGCCGTTCTACCAGCCGCTGTCCGACGTGATCGGCTGGGCCTCCGAGAACGTCACCTCCACGCTCTGCTCGTGCCTCTCCACGCACGCGTTGATGAAGGTGCTGCACGGCATCGACCGCGTGCCGCTGCCGCGCAAGCAGTGGGGCGTCTACAGCCACCGCGTCATGGCGCCGACGCACCCGTTGCTGCGCGACATCAACACCCGCTTCGACGTGCCACACTCGCGCTACAACGCCATCCTGCGCCAGCACTTCGTCACGGCTGGCCTGCAGATCCTCATCGAGAGCGACGAGGCCGGTGTGCACGCCGCGGTGAGCGACGATGGGTTCAGGCGGGTGTACTTCCAGGGGCATCCGGAATACGACGCCAACAGCCTGCTGAAGGAATACAAGCGCGAGGTGCTGCGGCACGTCCACGGTGAGCGCGACCGGCCGCCGCTCCCGGAGCACTACATCGCGGCTGAGGCCGAGCAGATCCTGTCGGCCTATCTCGATGCGGCGCACGCCGCGCAGGCGGCTGGCGATCCTCTGCCCGACTTTCCGGAAGCCGAGGTGACGCCGTTGCTGGACAACACCTGGCGCGACACGGCGCGTGCCATCTTTGACAACTGGCTGGGCCTGGTCTATCAACTGACCAACCTGGATCGCCGCCTGCCGTTCATGGCGGGCATCGATCCCCGACGGCCGCTTGCCGGACTCTCGCGGCCGTAGCGAATTGCAGATTGCAGAATTCAGATTGCTGATTGGCCCGAAGCCCATAGCCCATAGCCCATAGCCCATAGCCCAGAGCCCAGAGCCTGAAGCCGAGAGCCCTGTTTCCCTCGAGGAGCCCCATGAAAGACGAGACGATTGCGATCCACGCCGGCTACAAGACCGACCCGACAACGAAGTCCGTGGCGGTCCCCATCTACCAGACGGTGGCGTACGAATTCGACAACGCGCAGCACGGCGCCGACCTGTTCAACCTGGCCGTGCCCGGCAACATCTACACGCGCATCATGAACCCGACGCAGGACGTGCTGGAACAGCGCGTTGCGGCGCTCGAGGGCGGGCTGGCCAGCCTGGCGCTCAGCTCCGGCCAGTCGGCCATCACCTACGCCATCCTCACCATCGCAAAGGCCGGCAACAATGTCGTCTCGGTGCCGCAGCTCTACGGGGGCACCTATACGCTGTTCGCGCACCAGTTGCCCAGCATGGGCATCGACTGCCGCTTTGCGAAGGACGACAGCGCTGCTGAACTCGAGAAGCTGATCGACGACAAGACGGTGGCGGTCTACTGCGAAACCATCGGCAACCCGGCCGGCAACATTCCCGACCTCGAAGCCATCGCCGCCATGGCGCACAAGCACGGCGTGGCGGTGATCGTCGACAACACGGTGCCAACCCCCGTGCTGATGAAGCCGATCTCGTTCGGTGCCGACATCGTCGTGCACTCGCTGACGAAGTACATGGGCGGCCACGGCACCTCCATCGGCGGCATCATCGTCGACTCGGGTAAGTTCCCCTGGGCGGAGCACAAGGACCGTTACCCGATGCTGAGCACGCCGGAACCGGCGTACCACGGCGTGGTCTACACCGAGGCGCTCGGGCCGGCCGCCTTCATCGGTCGTGCGCGCACCGTGCCGCTGCGCAACATGGGCGCGGCCATCAGCCCGTTCAACGCGTTCCTCTTCCTGCAGGGGATCGAGACGTTGTCGCTGCGCATGGAGCGGCACGTCGAGAACGCGATGGTCGTGGCCAACTACCTCGAGAAGCATCCGCTCGTGAACTCGGTCGGCTACGCCGGCCTGGCGTCGTCGCCCTACCACGCGCTGGCGCAGAAGTACACCGGCGGCAAGCCGTCCGCGCTGCTCACCTTCACCATCAAGGGTGGCTTCGAGGCCGGCGTGAAGTTCTACGACGCGCTCCAGATCTTCAAGCGTCTCGTGAACATCGGCGACGCGAAGTCGCTCGCGGCGCATCCGGCATCGACGACGCACCGGCAGATGGTGGAGGCGGAGCAGAAGCAGGCAGGCGTCACGCCGGACATGATCCGGCTGTGCGTCGGCATCGAGGCGATCGACGACATCCTCGCGGACCTGGCGCAAGCGCTCGACGCGGCGAA
Source organism: Acidobacteriota bacterium (assembly GCA_043743165.1). Classification (GTDB taxonomy): domain Bacteria; phylum Acidobacteriota; class Vicinamibacteria; order Vicinamibacterales; family CAVVIG01; genus CAVVIG01. The sequence continues at coordinate 10,871 of JAYTXA010000063.1, read as the reverse complement.
ATAGACGCATGGTCGTTGGTCGGTTGGTCATTGGTCGTAGCTGCCGACCTTGAGGTCCGGCCTTGCCGGTGCGGACCTGAAGGTCGGCGGCTACGCCACACTGACGACCAGCGACCAACCGACTATCGTTCTATCGCCCCCGGCTGAATCGTGGTGCAGGGCAGCTTGCGGCGGATGTTGCGCCAGCTGTAGGTCTCGATCTGACTCGACGCGGCGCGGCAATCGGCTCGTTCGACGTTCTTCGTCGCGCGGTGTCGGATGGTCATGGTCCAGCGCGTCGTGCCGCCGTCTTCGAGCGTCGTCAGCTCAACCACGCCGCACTCGCCGACGGGGTCGGCGGTGCTCGTCCAGCGGGCCGGGGCCTCTTGGCGCAGTGACAGGTCGTAGCCGTTCGAACTGATCACGCAGGCTGAGGCGTCGACGCTGGCGGTGGTGACGAACACCTGCCGAAAGCGGCAGTCGAGCCGTTCGCCGCCGTTCACGGCGTCGCATTCCGCCGCGGCAAAGTCGAGCGCGGCGGGCGTCGTGTCGTTGGCGAGATAGGGAATGGCGAAGTGCGGCGGCAGGGGAGTCGCCGCTGGCTGAGGCGTCTGCGCGTGCACCGTCACGTGCAGGGCCACGTGCACGGCCACGGCCAGGGCGGCTGCGGCGAAGGTGTGAATCAGACGCATGTGGTGGACTCAGGCTACGCGACGATGCCACGGTCCGCAACCTGGTCGCGCGCGTGCTGAGCGTCGGCCTATACTGGGCCAGCCCGATTCGGGCTTGGTCACCGCGCGTGGACGACACCCAGCTTCCAACCACAACCGCAGTACCGCGCGTCGACGCCGACACGCTGGAGCGATGGGGACCGTTCGAACACCTCCAGCGCGTGGGCCGGGGTTCGTTCGGCGAGGTCTACCGCGCGTTCGACCCGACCTTGCAGCGGCATGTGGCGCTGAAGCTGCTGTTGCCGTCCGAGCTGCCCGGCCTCGACGCCACCGCCATGCTCGACGAAGCGCGGGCGATGGCGAAGGTGCGCCATCCCAACGTCGTACCGATCTACGGCGTCGGCACACACGAGGGCCGGTCGGGCTTCTGGAGCGACTTCGTTCAGGGGAAGACCCTGTCCGACTTGCTGTCTACACACGGCCCCTTCGGTCCGCGGGAAGCGGCGTTGATGCTCATCGACGTCTGCAAGGCCGTGAGCGCCGTTCACGCGGCGGGGTTCGTCCATCGCGACATCAAGGCCGGCAACGTCATGCGCGAGGAGGGCGGGCGCATCCTGCTGATGGACTTCGGCCTCACGCATGCGCGCGGCACCGAAGGGCCTTCGAGTGGCACGCCGGTCTACATGGCGCCGGAGCTGTTCACCGGGCACCCGGCTACCAACGTGACCGACATCTACGCGCTCGGTGTGCTGCTGTTCAACTTGCTCACCGGCTCCTATCCGGTCGAGGGTTCGGGCTCGGCCGAACTGAGACGTGCGCATGCCGCCGGCGTCCGCCGTACCGTTATCGACGTGCGCCCCGATCTGCCGGAACGGCTGGCGCATGCCGTCGGCACTGCGCTCGCTGTCGATCCTGCGCAGCGGTTCGCGACTGCCGGGCTGATGATTGCCGCGCTGTCCGACGCCATCGGCATGGGCGGCGTCGTGGCGCCGGCCGCGCCGGTGGTGCCACGGCGTCGGTCACGCTGGTGGCTGCTGGCGCCGGCTGCCGGGCTGCTTGCGGCGGCGACGCTGCTGCCGCGGGCGCCGGCCGTGCAGGCACCGGCGCTGCACTCGGTGCTGATGCGCGCCGACTACGAGCGCGCGCACGAACTCCTGCTGCACTACTACCGGCCGCAGGCGCTCGAGACGGCCATTCCGCTGCTCGAACAGGTGGTCGCCGCCGATGCGCAGTTCGCCCCGGGGTTTGCGGACCTGGCGTGGGCGAACTTCTTCCAGTTCACGCAGCAGCGCGACACCCGCTTTGTCGCCCCGGCGCGCGAGTCGGCACTGCACGCCATCGCGCTCGACCCCGAGTTGGCGTCGGCGCACGCGGCGCTGGGTGCGCTCTACGCCGAGACCGGACAGAACGACCTGGCAAGCCACGAACTCGACGAGGCGCTGCGGCTCGACCGCTTCAATGCGGCGGCATACGGGGCGCGTGCGGGGCTCTACGAACGGCAGGGCAGGGCCTCGGAGGTGGAACCGACGCTGCGCAAGGCGCTGACGCTGGCGCCCGACGACTGGGCGCTGGTGCAGCAGTTGGGCACCTACTATCTCGACCTCGGCAAGTGGGCTGACGCCGAGGCGCAGTACACGCATGCCATTGCGCTGGTGCCGGATAATCCGCGTCCGCACAACAACCTCGGATTGGTCTACCGGGCGCTCGATCGGCTCGATGCCGCCGCGGCCGCTTTTCGGCGCGCGATCGAGCTCGAGCCGACCGCGTTGCGCTACCGGAACCTCGGGATGGTGCTGGCCGATGCGGGCAACTTCGAGGGAGCGTCGGCGGCGGTTGCGCGCTCCATCGACATGCGGCCCGATCAGTACCGCACCTGGGGCCTGCTCGCCTTCATCCAGCAACAGCAGGGCGCCGACGCTGCCCACGTGCGCGCGTCGTACCTGCAGGCGATCGAACTGGCGAAGGATCTTCGTCGCGCCCGACCGCGCGACACCTACCTCCTGGCCGATGTCGGCAGCTACTACGCCGCTGTCGGCATGGCGGCGGAAAGCCTGCCGCTCCTGGCGCAGGCCGCCGCGCTCGGCGCCGACATTCCCGAGGTGCTGTTCGAGACCGCGGTGGCGTACGAGGCGCTGCATCACCGCGACGAGGCGCTCGAACTCCTTGTGAAAGCCACGATCGGCGGCTATGCTGCCGGTACGATTGCGCGGCACCCTGGACTCGCCGCGCTTCGAACCGACCCGCGCTATCGCGCACGCGCGGCCGGTCGTCAGTAGCACGGCGCGCACACGAGGAACAGAGCATGTCCCGAGATAATCCAGGCGTTGATCAGGCCGCACGCCCCGTCGCGCCGCGGAAGGCGGCCCCGAAGAAGCGGGCTGCTGCCGCGGTGAAGAAGACGGCCGTGAAGAAGTCGGCTCCGAAGAAGGCGGCGAAGAAGGCCGCTGCGAAGTCCGCGGCGAAGAAGAAGCCGGCGGCGAAGAAGGCCGCGAAGAAGCGCTGAGCCCCGCCGGTCAGTAGAGTTGACCACCCGGTGCGCGGACCGGGTGGTCGTACGCCGCCCGCTCCCCGCCGTTCAGCACGCTCTTGTGCACCGCCAGCTTGAAAACGTTCTGCTCGAACCACTCCGCGTACATGTGATACGTGCCGTGGTCGCCCATCGTCTGCCCCCACGAATTCGCCACCCGGTACTTCACCGTCCGGCGGCGCCGCGCCTGAGGGTCGAGCGGCTGTTCGTCGATCCCGGTGATTGCCATGGCGTGGTTCGAGGCGGCTACCCCGAGGTACATCTCGTCGGCGCGTGAGATCGCGCCCGTCATCAGCCGCCCGTAGAGCAGCCGGCGGTCGAACACCTCGGGGTGCATGATGCCCGTGGTGTGGTCGATGTCGTTGCGCGTGAAGTCGGCGGAGAAGCCGACCGCGTGCTGGCGCGCAATCGACGCCCGCACCAGCGCCCGCATCCGCGCCTGCGGCACGTTCAGCCGCCGGAGGTTGAAGGTGGTTTCCCCGCTGATGATGGCGCTGTCGCGCCGCCCGTAGACCGTGCCGTAGGCCAGCGCCGGATTGCTGATGACAATGCGCCATTCACGCGGGCGGAAGCCGATGATCTCCCTGGCGTAGCGCCGCGGCGCGAGACGCCCGTGTCGCGGCACTGCGACCTCGGCCGGCGGCACGCCGAGATGCGCCACCAGCATGCGGACGATGTCGTGCATGGCACGGGCACGAATCACGGTGTAGTCGGCGGTCGTGCGCCGGAGCGCGCGCGCCGCCACAGCCAGACGCTCGTGCAGTTCGGACCGCAGGGCGGCCGTGTCGCGCGCACTGGCGGTTTGTCGCATCGCGGCGGCCGGCACCAGTCCGTACTTCTCGATCAAATTGAAGGCCCACTCCCACTCGCCGCCGTCGCCCAGCCCCATCACCTCGGACGACAGGCCGCGCTGCAGCGTGTCGCTGGCCAGCCGGCGCTGCTGCGCCGAGAGGCGGCGCAGGTCGTCGAGGCTGGCACTGGCCTTTTCCAGCAGGCTGAAAAAGTAGAGGTAGGTTTCTGAGAACGACGCCGTGTCGGCGAGCGTGCCGGCATTGATGGCGGCGGTGCGTACCAGCACCTCGGGTGCGAAGAGCCAGCAATAGCCCGACTGCCCCTGGTCCTCGGCGGATCCGAACGTCAGGGTGGTGGAGTAGTGGCGCGTGTGGCCGGGCGGTGGCGCCGACCGGGCTGCCCTGGCGAATCCGAGGCGGCGCAGCCGTTCCACGTCGACGCCTGCCGTCTGGAACCCGGCGGCGGTGCTACGTACGACCTGATCGACCCAGTCGCGTTCGACCACCGACGATGTGGGCCGACGTGCAGCAGTGCGAGGCACGGGACGTGGCATCAGACGACCGGATCCTCGCCCAGAACCGCAAGATAGTCGAGCACCATCTGACGTGCCCCGGCGCGGGTGTAGACGTCGGCTCTGCGGCTGTGGATGACGCCGGTAATCACTGCGGCGACAGCCTCCGCCGTTTGCCCCTGCGGAATGGCGCGCGAGTCGACACCGCCGTGCCTGGCGCGCAGGCCGAATTCGGTGAACACCACTCCTGGCGAGACGAGCGAGAACTGGATGTCGGGGTGGACGGCCGTCACCTCGTCGCGGAAGTTGGCGGTGAGCGCGTTCAGGAAGTGCTTGGCGCCGTTGTAGGCGGAACGAAACACCGCCAGCGGCATGCGGCCGAGCATCGACGACACGTTGACGACGTGGCCGCGTTCACGGGCGATGAAGTGCGGCAGCACCTCCTGCATGCCGTAGAGCGCCGACTTCACATTCACCCGCATCATCTCGTCGATGTCGTCGTCGGTGAGTGCGGTCGGCATCCTGGTGATTCCCTGGCCGACGTTGTTCACCCAGACGTCGATGTGACCGAAGCGCGCAATCGACTCGGCGACCGCCCGTTGCACGTCGGCGCGGACGGTCATGTCGGCAACCACCGCCAGCGCCAGCGGACCGCATCGCTCGGCGACCTTCCGCAGCGCTTCCGCGCGGCGGGCGACCAGGACGACGGACATCCCATCGAGCGCGAGTTGCTGCGCCAGCGCGGCGCCGATGCCGGTGCTGGCTCCGGTGATGACGACAACCTGTTCGGACATGGGGGCAGTGTAACTCGGTGGGGCGGGAGGGGCAGGAAGGGCGGGACGATGTGGTCGCGGCCCCTGATTCGCGGTACAACTGAACGCGATGTCCGCCCCGGCTTCTCTCGTCGACCTTCTGCACGACGCCCAGTGGGATCCCACCAGCGATCGGTTGCTCGACTATTTCCTGAAGTACACCACCGCGAAGCACCTCACGCTCTACGCGGCGCAGGAAGAGGCGATTCTCGAACTGCTCGAGGGGAAGAACGTCATCCTCAACACCCCGACCGGCTCGGGCAAGTCGCTCGTCGCCTCGGCCATGCTGTTCGCCGCGCTCGCACGCGGCAAGCGCGCGGTCTACACCTGCCCGATCAAGGCGCTGGTGAACGAGAAGTGGATGGCGCTCTGCCGCGAGTTCGGTCCCGACCTCGTCGGGTTGTCGACCGGCGACGCCAGCGTGAACCGTGAGGCGCCAATCCTTTGCTGCACGGCCGAAGTGCTGGCCAACATGGCGCTGCGCGAAGGGGCCGATGCTGCCGTGGACGATGTGGTGATGGACGAGTTCCATTACTACGCCGACCGCGACCGCGGCGGCGCCTGGCAGGTGCCGCTGCTCACCATGCCGCAGACGCGCTTCCTGCTGATGTCGGCCACGCTCGGCGACACCCGCTTCTTCGAAGAGGCGGTCACGAAGCTGAACGGCCGGCCGACGCTCACCATCAAAACCGGTGAGCGGCCGGTGCCGCTCGACTATGCCTATTCGGAGATTCCTCTTTCGCACACCATCGAGAAGCTGGTAGCCGAGGGCAAGACACCGGCCTACGTCGTCCACTTCACCCAGGCCGACGCTGCGAGTAGCGCGCAGGACTTCACCAGCCTGAAGATCTGCTCGAAGGAGGAGAAGGCCGAGATTGCGTTGCGCATCGCCGGGTTCCAGTTCACCAGCCCCTACGGCGCCGACATCCGGAAGTGGCTGCGCCACGGCATCGGCCTGCATCACGCCGGCTTGCTCCCGAAATACCGCGTGCTGGTGGAGCAACTGGCGCAGGCCGGGCTGTTGAAGGTGATCTGCGGCACCGACACGCTCGGGGCCGGCATCAACGTGCCGATCCGCACGGTGCTGTTCACGCGCCTGTGCAAGTTCGACGGCCAGAAGACCGCCATCCTCGCCGCGCGCGACTTCCACCAGATTGCCGGACGCGCCGGACGCAAGGGGTTCGACGACCGCGGCTACGTCTGGGCGCAGGCGCCGGAGCACGTCATCGAGAACATCCGGCTGAAAGAAAAGTCGGCTCGCGACGGCAAGAAGGTTACGCTGCGCAAGCAACCCGATCACAACTTTGCCAACTGGGATCTGCAGACCTTCAGGCGGCTGATGGGGGCGCAGCCCGAGCAACTGGTGTCGCGCTTCCAGTTAACGCACGGCACGTTGCTGAACGTGCTGAGCCGCAAGGGCGACGGTTGCCGCGCGATGCAGCGGCTGGTTCGCGACAGCCACGAGAGCGAGCCGAACAAGCGGGCGCATCGCACGCGCGCCTGGCAGTTGTTCCGCGCCCTGGTATCGCGCAACGTGATCGAGTTCATCTCGCAGACAGCCGACGGCGCCAAGCTGCGCGTCAACCTCGACCTGCAGGTCGACTTCTCGATGGATCAGGTGCTGTCGCTCTACCTGCTCGAGACGCTGGCGCTGCTCGATGCTGACTCGCCGGAATACGCCCTCGACGTGCTCACGCTGGTCGAGTCGATCCTCGAGAATCCCGAGGTGATCCTGCGCAAGCAGCTCGACCGGGTGAAGGACCAGGCGATTGCGACGTGGAAGGCCGAGGGCATGGAGTACGACCAGCGGATGGAGGAGATGGAAAAGCTGGAGTATCCCAAGCCGCTGCGCGAGTTCGTCTACGACACCTTCAACGCCTTTGCTGACCGCCATCCGTGGGTGGGCGAGGAGGCCATCCGGCCGAAGTCGATCGCGCGCGAGATGTTCGAGCGCTTCCAGTCGTTCGCCGAGTACGTGCTCGATTACGAATTGCAGCGGTCGGAAGGGCTGCTGCTGCGGCACCTGAACAGCGTCTACAAGGTGCTGAGCCAGACCGTGCCGGACGGCGTCAAGAACGACGAGGTGCGCGAGATGGAGCTCTATCTCCAGACGCTGCTGCGTGCCGTCGACTCGAGCCTCGAGGACGAGTGGGAGCGGATGCGCGACCCGAACTACCGGCCGCTGACATCCGCCGCGCGCGGCACGACCGAGCTGCGTCCACCAGGCGCCGAGGCGGCGCTGGCCGACATCACCCGCGACACCAAGGCGTTCACGGCCCTCATTCGCACCCGGCTGTTCACCTTTCTGCGGGCCTGGAGCATCGGCGATCACATGCGCGCGCTCGAGGGGCTCGACCCGGCGCCGCAGATTGAGGGAGTCGTGGCGTGGGACAGCGACCGGTTGAAGGCGGCATCCGACGCCTGGACGGTCGAGCACGCGCAGTTGCGGTTCGACCCGGAAGCGCGCAACCTGCGCCACACGCATGTGAAGGTGGCCGACGATGGGCTGTCGTGGCGAGTGCAGCAGGTGCTGGTCGATGCGGAGGAGCAGTACGACTGGATGGCCGACGTTCATGTCGACCTGCCGGCATCCACCGAGGCGAACCGGCCGGTGCTCTGGCTGCGCGCGCTCGGGCCGGTGGCCGACAGTGAACCCTAGAGGCCCGTCGGGTTGTTCCGGGCCCTCTCGTCCTTCCTGCCCTTCCCGGCCCTCCTGCCCTTCCCGCCCTCCGAAGGCAGCACGGCGGTCAGCGTCAAGGTGCCGGTCACGTTGGCCGTGGTTCGAAACATGTCGGGGATCGTGTCCACGGCCAGCAGGATCGCCATGCCTTCGACAGGAACATTCGCCACAGCAAGGGCCGGCACCATGGCGATGATGCTGCCGCCAGGAATGCCGGGCACCGCGTAGGTGGCCAGCACCACCGCGACGACGACGGACGCCATTTGCAGGGGTGTAAGGGGGACGCCGTACAGGTGTGCGAGGAAGACCACACCGACCGTCTGGGCAACGGCTGCTCCGAAGTGATAGGCCGCGGCGGCCAGCGGCAGGATGACGGCTGTGGAACTGGACGGCAGGCGTGCCTTCTCGGCGCTCTCCAGCATGGCTGGAAGCGCAGCGAGCGAGGAGCGTGACGCGAAGGCAATGGCCTGCGCCGGCGCGCAGTAGGCCACAAAGGCCGCGGGCCTCAGCGGACCGGCCAGGATGCCGAGCGGGTAGAGCAGCACGGCCGCCGCGACGATCGTGAGCGTCACAACCAGGACGACGTAGGCCACGACTGCCCCGGCGGCGGACCAGCCAAGCTTCGTCGCCAGCGGAACGGCGAGTGCAAACACGCCAACGGGCGCAAGCACCAGGACGCGGGCGACCAGGCGCTGCATCGTCTCGGCGATACCTTCGACGGCGCGCAAGAGCGGGTCCCGTTTCTCCGGAATGATTTGCGCCAGCGCGAGTCCGAACAGCACTGAGAACACGATGAGCGGGAGCATGGCTCCGTCGGCTGCCGCCCTGAGCGGGTTCTGCGGCACGAGGTCGACGAACCAGCCTGCCAGCGACGGCGCAGCGGCGGTCACAGTCGACCCTGCCGTGGCCGTGCCACGCAGCGCCAGCGCAGCGGCCTGATCGATGAAAGGGCCCGAGAGCACCAGTGTGGATACACCTGCACTGCCAACGGCCGCGATGGTCAACAGCACCAGCGAGATTACGAGGGCGCGAATACCGGTGCGACCCAGCCCAGCCGAGGCCGACGCGGAGCCGATGCTGGCCACCAGCAGCGACGTCACCAGGGGAATGGCCGTCATCCGGATCAGGTTGATGAACACCGTCCCGAGCGGGCTGAGCACGGCGAGGAGCCCGACGGCTGCCGGGGAGCCGTTTCCCGCCAGCATCAACCCGAGGGCGAAGCCGAGGACGAGCCCGAGGAGGACACGACGCGCAGGTGACATGAGGGTGACCTGTGATTCTACAGCGGCATTCCGCGCACGGCGCCGGCCCGTTCGCGTAACATACGCCCCGATTCCACGGAGGAGCCCTCACATGCGATATCTGCGACACGCGGCGTTTCTACTCGGCATTCTGACGGCGAGCCTGCCTGCGCCTGTGCACGCCCAGGCGGCCACCAAGGCCATGTTCGAGGACCACTACGCGGAGGTGAACGGTCAGCGCCTGCACTACGCCAGCATCGGGAAGGGCGACCTCGTGCTGTTTCTCCACGGCTATCCGTCGTTCTGGTATCAGTGGAAGGACCAGATGGCGGAGATGGGGAAGGACCATCTCGCGGTTGGGCTCGACATGCGCGGCTACAACCTGTCGTCGCGCCCGGAGGGGCTCGAGCCGTACGAGATGACCCACCTTGTCGAAGACCTGCGGCAGTTCGCGGAGAAGATTGCCGGCAAGGGGAAGAAGTTCACGCTCGTCGCGCACGACTGGGGCGCCAATGTGTCGTGGGTGTTCGCCATCCTGCATCCCGAGATGCTCGACAGGCTGATCATCGTGAACGGCGCGCACCCGGTCCTGTCCGAGCGTGAACTGCGCGAGAACCCGGCGCAGCGCTATGCCAGCAACTACTTCTTCGTCTTCAACAAGTACCTGGCGCCGGGCGAGCAGCCGGTGGACGAGAGCACGACCGTCGAGAGCGCAACGCGCCGCGCGCACACCGGTTTCGTGGACGCCGAAGTGAAGGCCGGGCGCTACACCGAAGCCGATCGTCAGGCGTGGATCGATGCCTGGTCGCAGCCCGGTTCAACCACTGCCGGTCTGAACTACTACCGCGCCAACCACCGCAACCCGCCGTTCAACGAGACGCATCCGGCCTCGACGATTCCGCGCTCGTGGTCAGCCGCCGAGATGCTGAAGGGGGCGAAGTCGACCATCCTGCAGGTGCCAACACTGGTCATCTGGGGCATGAAAGACTCGGCGATCCTCACCGGTCACCTGAGTGGTCTCGAGAAGCTGGTGCCGAACCTCTGGGTGAAGCTCTATCCCGACGACGACCACTGGATCATGCTGGCGAAGAACCTGCAGCTCGCGCAGGACATGCGGCGCTTCATCGACGCGCGGGCGACCTTCCCGAAAGAGTCGGTCTACCGCGGGGCACGCTAAGCGCGGAGATTGCACCACGCAGCGACCGACAGTGTCGGTTCGTAAGAAGGCCGACATTCCTGGCGGACGCGTGTTGCACGGCCGGGTTCGCCTCTATAATCCGGCTCCATGACGAAGATCTCTGTCGCTGTTGTGGGAGTGGTGCTTGCTGGTGTGATGTCGGCGGCGCTCGTCGCGCAGGATCGCGAGGCAGCGCGACAGGCGCTGATTGCCCGCGGCACATCGCTCGACCTCGGCACGCCGTACGTGCCGCCACCTGGCGAGAAGATCGAGCACTACGCGTCGGGTTACGCGAAGATCATGTGCACGGCGGTCTTCGTCTCGGGTCTCGACCCGGCCTTCGCGGCAGAGAACGTCGGTTACTTCACGGCGCCGTACGAGTCGCGCAAGGCACTCGGCACGCCGAAGATCGATCGTCAGAAGCAGACGGTCGAAGTGACGATGCCCAACGGCACCGTGCGCGTGGCGAAGCACGTGGGCA
>JAYTXA010000062.1:0-35637 GCA_043743165.1 Acidobacteriota bacterium | reverse complement strand
GCGAGGCGGCCGGCGCGCACGGCGTACTTCATCGCTTCCGCCATCGCCACCGGATCGTGCGCGCCCGCGATCGCGGTATTCATCAGCACTCCGTCGGCGCCCAGTTCCATCGCCAGCGCCGCGTCCGACGCCGTGCCGACACCGGCATCGACGATGACCGGCACCGACGTGATGAACTCACGGATGATGCGGATGTTGTTGGGGTTCTGGATGCCGAGGCCAGAGCCGATCGGGGCGCCCAGCGGCATCACCGCCGCCGCCCCCGCATCTACCAGCTTGCGGCACACCACGAGGTCGTCGCTCGTATACGGGAGGACGACGAACCCTTCCTTCACCAGGATACGCGTGGCCTCGAGCAGCCCCTCGTTGTCGGGGAACAGCGTGGCTTCGTCGCCAATCACCTCGAGCTTCACCCAGTTCGACAGCCCGGCCTCGCGCCCGAGTCGCGCGGTACGAACCGCTTCATCGGCGGTGTAGCAGCCGGCGGTGTTGGGCAGCAGGAAGATCTTCGTGGTGTCGATGTAGTCGAGGAGCGATTCCTTCGTGCGGTCCGAGATATTCACGCGGCGGACAGCCACCGTGGCCATATCGGCGCCTGAGGCGTCGTGCGCCTGCTGCATCACCTGATGGGACGGGTACTTGCCGGTGCCGATGATCAGACGTGAAGCAAAGGTGCGGCCCGCGATGACGAAAGTATCCATCCGCCGATCTTACCGCTCTCCTCCGCCGACGAAGTTCACGATCTCCACCAGGTCACCCTCGGCGAGCCGTGTCGTGTCGTAGGCCGGCTTCTTCAGCACCGTGAGGTTGTGCTCGACCGCGACGCGCCGCGAATCGATAGCGAGTTGAGCCAGCAGTTCGGAAACGGTGAGCGGGGCCGCCAGCTCGAAGCGGTCGCCGTTGAGCATGATCGTCACGGGTCGCCTGTCTATTGCGCGCTGCGCAGCGCGAGCGCGAAGTTGCCGACCGGCAGGTCGGCCTGCAGCCGTACCGGTAGCCGGCGGGCGTCGGTCGAGATCCACGCGCGGACGTTGTTGCCGATCGACTGGTTGGTGGCATCGAGAATGGTGACGCGCAGGTTCCACGCCGTGACCGAACCCATCGGCACCCTGATCGGCTCCGGCGCGCCGACCTCGAACTTCACCGTATATAGCGTGCCGTCGTCGGCCACCGGGACGCTGACCGTCTCGCCGGGGCGGAACGCACGGCCGCGAAGCGTGTAGAGCGTGGCGAGACCATCCTGCACGTTGGCGGGAACGACAAGTTCGTCTGTCACCGTCTGCGTGCCGGCCTTCGACTCGAAGCTCGCGCGTTTCGTGCCGCGGTTGAACACCGTCGTGGCCTGCCGCTTCGCGGTGCCTTCCTCGGTGTAGAGCGACGTCCGCTGCGAGAGCGACGAGAAGCTGTCCAGCAGCGAGTCCATCTTGTAGTAGACCGAGTAGAAGCGCGCGATGAGCGGAATCGGCTTCCCCTCCGCCACGATGTAGTACGCCGTCGAGTCGAACGACGGGCGCTTCTCCACGACGCGTGTCACCGCGGAGCCGGCCACCAGGTAATTCGACCAGGCCACATCGTAGGTGAGCGTCTCACCCACCGTGAACGGCATGGTCGCTTCGACCCGCGGTGCGGTTGCGGGCCGCGCGGACCTGGCCGCTGGAGCAGGCGTGCGCGCCTTCGGCGGCGTCGTGCGCGCAGGCTGTTGGGCCGCCGCGTGCAGGGTCAGCGCGACAAGGCCGGCGGCGGCGAGGGAAAGGGCACGCATGCGGCTATTCTATGGTGATACCACCGATGACGAATACGCCTGATACCCCGTCCCCGCGGATGCCGCTCGGCATTACCGGCTTCACCTACGCCGATCTCCACGAACCTGAACGGTTGGCCTCGCTGTACGAACGCTTCTGCGAGGAGGTTCGCGCGAACGACGCCGCGTTCTGGGCCGAGTGGGACGACTACCGCACGGACCCGGACGCACCGCGCTCGCCCGTGGCCGTCTCGAGCCTGCTCACGCGCATGGCGCCACACGTCAGCGCTTTCCTCGAGCGGTTGTTCGATGTGGGTGCCGCCACCTCGTCGGTACGGGCCGCCACGCGCGATCAGGACGACCTGTTCCGTTTCAAGGTCGACTTCGTCCGCCGCCGCGCCCTGCCGCTGCTCAAGGGGGGCCACCTCGCGGCGTCGCCCGACGACGATGCCGCGGTAAGCCGGCTGCTGGGCGCCGACAGCTCGGGTATGGGGATCGAGCTGGCGCTGGCGCGGATGGGCTGCACGCTGCTGGACCGTGAGAAGACCGAGAAGGAGGCGGTGACCGCCGACCTCGAGGCGCTCAAGCGGTGGTGTGCCGCACGCATCCACGACCCGGCATATCGCGAGTGGGTGGTGTTTCGCTTCCCCGAGAACATCGAGCCGTGGAACCTCGTGCCGGTGCAGCGGCTGAACGCGGCGCTACCCGAGCAGATGGTCGGTCCGGACGGTCACCTGCGGCGGCGTGATGGCTTCACGCTGACCGACGCGCGCGCCACGGGCCGCGAGGTGCTGAGCGAGATCCACTACTGCGTGCTGTGCCACGAACGCGACAAGGACTCGTGCTCGAAGGGCTACAAGGAAACCGCCAAGGGCACGGCCGCCGTCGACGCCACGTCGAAGATTGCCGTGAACGCGCTCGGTATCGAGCTGAACGGCTGCCCGCTCGACCAGAAGATCTCCGAGATGCACATGCTGCGCAAGCAGGGCGACGCCATCGGCGGCCTCGCGCTCATCGTCATCGACAACCCGATGTGCCCTGGCACCGGCCACCGCATCTGCAACGACTGCATGAAGGGCTGCATCTACCAGAGGCAGGAACCGGTCAACATCCCGCAGATCGAAACCGGCGTGCTCACCGACGTGCTGAAGATGCCGTGGGGCGTCGAACTCTACGGCTTGCTGACGCGCTGGAACCCGCTCAACGTCCGTCGTCCTTACGCGCTCCCCTACAACGGCAAGAACGTGCTCGTCGTCGGGCTCGGGCCGGCCGGCTACACGTTGGCGCACTACCTGGTGAACGAGGGGTTCGGCGTGGTGGGCGTCGACGGCCTGAAGATCGAGCCGCTGCCGGCGCCGCTCGTCGGCAGTGACACGGTCGCGCCGCAGCCGATTCGCGACTGGAGCGAGATCTACTGCAACCTCGACGAGCGCGTGCTCGAGGGGTTCGGCGGCGTCTCCGAGTACGGCATCACCGTGCGCTGGGACAAGAACTTCCTCACGCTGCTGCACCTGACACTCGCGCGCCGGCGCGGACTGCGGATGTACGGCGGCATCCGCTTCGGCGGCACGCTGCCGATCGACGACGCGTGGCAGTACGGGTTCGACCATGTGGCGATTGCGGCGGGCGCGGGCCGGCCGACGATCATCGACATGAAGAACAACCTCATTCGCGGCATCCGCAAGGCCAGCGACTTCCTGATGGCGCTGCAGCTGACCGGAGCGTTCAAGCGCGACGCGCTGCCGAACCTGCAGGTGCGGCTCCCCGCCGTGGTCATCGGCGGCGGCCTGACTGCTATCGACACGGCCACCGAGCTGATGGCGTACTACCCCGTACAAGTGGAGAAGATCCTCGGCCAGCACGAGGCGCTCGTGGCGGCGCTGGGGGAGGCAGCTGTGCGCGCCCGCTACGACGTCGAGGAACTGTCCGTGCTGGACGAGTACGTCGGGCACGGGCGTGAGGTGCGTGCCGAGCGCGTGCGTGCCGCGGCCGTTGGGGACGCGCCGAACTTCGTGCCGATGCTGCGTGCGTGGGGCGGCGTGACGGTGGCCTACCGCAAGCGCATGGTCGATGCGCCGGCGTATCGCCTCAATCACGAAGAGATCATCAAGGCGCTCGAGGAAGGGATCTCGTTCACCGAGAACCTGAATCCGCGGGAGGCCGTGCCGGACGCGTACGGGGCAGTGTCGGCCATGATCTTCGCACGTGAAGGGCAGGCACAGGACACGCAGGGCGAGGCTACGGTCACGCTGCCGGCACGCGCGGTGATGGTGGCGGCCGGCACGTCGCCGAACGTGACCTACGAGAAGGAATTGCCAGGCACCTTCGCGCTCGATGCCAACAAGAAGTTCTTCCAGCCGCACCGCATCGTGCGGGATGACGATGGGGCGGCGCGCCTGGTCGCCGATGGTTCAGGGTTCTTCACGTCGTATGAGAAGGACGGGCGCTTCGTCAGCTACTACGGCGACAACCACCCGCGCTTCGCAGGCAACGTCGTCAAGGCGATGGCCTCGGCCAAGAACGGCTACCCGAAAGTGGTGGAGCTGTTCAGCGAGGCGCTCGCCCAGGTCGACCCCGCGACGCAGCCGGAACGCGAGCGTGCGTGGCAGCGGCTCGGCGACCGGCTCGACCACGAGTTCCTCGCGCAGGTGGAAGATGTCATTCGCCTCACTCCGACCATCGTCGAGGTGATCGTCAAGGCGCCGGCGGCAGCCCGTCACTTCGAGCCGGGACAGTTCTACCGGCTGCAGAACTTCGAGTCGGGCGCGCACCGCGTGAGCGTGGACGGCCGGCCCGTGCCGCTGTTGATGGAGGGCATTGCCCTCACCGGCGCCTGGGTGGACAAGGAGAAGGGGCTGCTATCGATGATCACGCTCGAGATGGGCGTGTCGAGCCGTCTCGTGGCGTACCTCCGCAAGGGCGAGCCGGTGGTGGTGATGGGGCCGACTGGCGCACCGACCGAGATCCCCGCGAACCAGAACGTCCTGCTGCTCGGTGGCGGCCTCGGCAACGCGGTGCTGTTCTCCATCGCGAAGGCGCTGCGCGCCAACGGCAACCGCGTGCTGTACTTCGCCGGCTACAAGAACGGCGCGGACATGTTCAAGCGCGAAGACATCGAGGCATCCACCGATCAGGTGATCTGGAGTACGGACGTCGGCGTGGAGATCGCGGCCGGCCGGCCGCAGGACGCGCACTTCCGCGGCAACATCGTGCAGGCGATGCTCGCCTACCAGGCGGGGCAGCTCGGCACGCCGCTCATTGCGCTCGAGTCAATCGACCGGATCATCGCCATCGGGTCCGACCGCATGATGGCTGCCGTGAAGGCGGCGCGTCACGGCGCGCTGGCGCCGTTCCTGAAGCCGCAGCACGTTGGCATCGGCAGCATCAACTCGCCGATGCAGTGCATGATGAAAGAGGTCTGCGCGCAGTGCCTCCAGAAGCACGTCGACCCGGTCACCGGCCGGGAAACGATCATTTTCTCGTGCTTCAACCAGGACCAGGAACTCGACCGCGTCGACTTCCCGAACCTGGCCGCCCGCCTGCGGCAGAACACGGTGCAGGAGAAGCTGTCGAATCTCTGGTTCGATCAGCTCGTGCTCGGCGAGGGGCTCGCGCACGTCTAGTGCGGTAGCAAGTTGTGCGCGGGCCAGAGCCGCAGTGGCTCAGCGGTCCTCACGCAGCCACCGCGCCACCTCCACGCTGCGGCGCATGTGACGCCGGTGCCCGGCATCCAGCAGCACCGACGCCTGCGCCATCAGCCGCTGCAGGAGCCCGGTGCGTTCGCTCGCCGGCGGCCCGTGCCGGCCGGCGGTCTGACTGGCCGGTGTGGAACCCGCGCGTCGCACCAGCCTGACGAGCCTGCCTGGGTGCGCCAGCATGTCGAGCCTCACAATCTGCCCGGCCGCGCCAAGTTCGGTGCGTCGTTTGAGATCGACCAGCATGAGGGCCGCGGCGTTCATGACCGTGGAATCCGCGAGGTCTGACGGGCGATCTCCGCCCCAGTCAATCAACGCGGCAGGGTCGAATGACTCCGTCATGCGCAGCGCGAGCTGGCAGGCACGCGTGCATCCGATCATTCTCGCGTCGGCCCAGAACGCGGGCCACTCGATGTCGCCGTGCCGGATCAGCGTGACCATGTCCAGCATGAAGAGTGGACCGTTGTTGAACTGGTGGTCGAGCACGGCATGCGCGATGACGTGGAGCAGCATGTCAGTCGTCGTGAGTGCCCAGACCCCGTCCCTTGATGCGTCGGCGGATCGGGCGCGGGCGAGTGCCGCCCCGCAGAACGCTGCGTCGCGCTGCTCCCACACCGGTGTCGGCGCGTCGATGAGACGCGTGTGGATCTCCACCTGCACGCCAGACGTCGGCGCGATCAGCCCCGGCAGGTGCTTCTGGCCGGGCCGGAGTGTGGCGTCGGCGCCGGTGAATCCGGCTTGGCGCAGCAGCGCGTGTGCCGCGACCGCCTGGCCGGGCTCGATGATGATGTCAAGATCTCGCATCGGCCTGAGTGCCGGGTCGATCCATCCGCGCCAGATATAGCCCGCACCCTTCAGTGCAGTGACCCGGATCCCGGCCTCAGACAGCACGCGCCCGAGTCGCCGCAATTCAGCGCGTTGGCGGAGGGCACGCAAGGCAGAACGCCGGTGAGCCTCGGCCCACTGTGCGGCGAGATCGTCGGGAACGGGCCAGCGGCAGCCGGACTGCCCGTAGCGCATATGGAGCCACGGACGCAGGCGATGCTGGCGCGCGATGCGATCCAGTTCCAGCCACGGCACGTCCACGTCGCGGTTCGGCTCGGGTGATGGGTCCCGCAGCAATCCAAGCAGGCGGAATGCGGTCTCGGCACCAGGCTCGGAGAGGTGCATGCGCGTGGCTGTGTGGGCGGCCACGGCTATGCCGACCTCACGCGAAAGAGGAAACGGGACACGGGCGTGAAACGGTCGACGGTCTGCCCCCCCCGGTGACGGCGGTCGTACCGACGATGAGCCAGGCATGCGCGTGAATGTCACGCCCATGATCGCGTTCGACGCCCAGATACGCGGCGAACGGCACGCGCATCGCCCTGCAGAGGCAGGCCGCCGCCAGCACCTGCGGCAGGCAATCGGCACGAAACGGCGCGACCGCGCTGGCGCGCCGGATAGCTCGCTTGATGATGTGCGCCCGTGCGGTCTGCGCACGACCCGCTGGGGGAACCGGCTCCGAGGCAGGCGCCGGCCGTCCGAGCAGCGGCGCGAGACGTTTGAACGGAAGCACGCGTCGCAGCACCGCAGCTGCGGCAAGGGTCAGCCAGCAGACCACGAACACGATCTTGTCGACGGATGACGACTGCCAGAAAGCGCGGAAGCCGTTGCGTAGTGCTATGGTCGTCATCGATAACATGCCGCGACAGCGCCGACGTCCTCGCTGGCGTGACGGTGCGCGACGACAACTGCGAGCCATCGCGCCGCTTCGCCTGATCGTACGCCTGGTTTATGACTGGGCCACGCCGTCTGGCCGAGCCCTCCGGGTCCTGCAGCGCGACCAGGGCGACTGGCTCCTGCAACCGTCGCCCACAACGAAGCGGAATCGTCACCCGGACTTCTTCTCGTACGTACGCCAGCAACTGGAACCACTGTCGTCACCCAGCATCCTCTCATATGGCTGCTCGACGGGCGAAGAAGCGCTGAGCCTCGCAGACTATCTGCCACAGGCGAGGCTCGATGCCGTGGACATCAACCCCCGCTCGATTGCGGTGGCACGCGCGGCCGGCGCGCGCGAACGGAAGGCGCACATCCGCTTCATCTGTGCGCCCGAGCCTCCCCAGGACGCCATCGGTGCGTACGACGCCATCTTCTGCCTGTCAGTGCTGCGGCATGGTCTGCTGGACGCTGAAGAGCCGCAGGACTGCTCCGCCATCCTGCCGTTCTCGCGCTTCTCCGAGGTCGTCGCCGCGCTCGATCGCTGCCTGAAGCCAGGCGGCCTTCTGGTGCTCTGGGGCTGCAACTTCCGCTTCGACGATACCGCGACAGCGGCACATTATCGGCTCCGAACTGATGCCAGCAGGAAGCCGCAGGGCGGCGTGTTCTACGGGCCAGACAACCAGCGTTTGACCATCTCGACCTACAACCGGTTTGTCTTCGAGAAGATGCGCTAGACGCGCACGGGCCGGCTATTCGGGCAGGAATTCCGGAACGGAGAAGTAGCGTTCGCCAGTGTCATCGCCGAATCCGACTGCAGAGGAGGTCATGCTGCGACGATTCGCGATGTTTCGCAATAATGTAGGTGCACGCGCTGCAGGAAGTGGGCGCATCGATCCGCAACGTATCCGAGAGGGACTGGCTCGCTAGATGACCCGATACCAACGGACTGAAACCTGGGTAGGCTCACCGGCGTGACCGCACAAGGGTGCTTTGGCGGGCGGTGCTTTGGCACCGATTGGCAGGCCGATTTGGACTTGGACCTGTTTGATAAGGTACCGCCACGCAAGGACAGCGGGACCATTACCGTACGGCTTGTCACCTCTTTGGGCGAACGCAGACTGCGCCGGGTCAGCCCGCGGATGGAGCTGGCAGACGATGGCTTTCGTCTACGCTGGGAGGACGAGGCGACATTTGACGCCTTCGCGAACGGGGTGATTGATGTTCTGCGGGGCAGTCAATGGTGCGGCACGCTTCCGGCAACGTTCTACAGCACCGTGGCAGCCATCATGCTGGCTTGGCGGGGACTGCTGCCTCTGCACATGTCCAGCGTGGTCTTGAATGGACGTGCTCTGTTGATCGGTGGCGCAAGCGGCGCGGGCAAGTCTACCTTGGCCGCCGAACTGGTCGGCGCAGGGGCGCAGCTCCTGGCTGATGACTTGACCGTGCTGCGCACGCACGCGGGGCTGCTGCTGGCCACGCGGGGACGCCCCACCATGCGCCTCTATCCCCAAGTCGCCGGGATGGTCAACCACCACCGCACGCAGCCAGTCCCCGAAGATCTCCGTTGCAAGCTATTGGTTTGGCCGCGCAACCGAGCTGCAGACGAAAGCTATCCAATTGGCGGAATCATAATTCTTGACCAGGATTCTCAGAGGCTGCTGAACGGAGCGGAGAAGTGGCGATTGTTGGCCCGGTGCGTTTTCCGGCCCAGGATAATCGCTCGGACACCAGCAGCCGCGATGATCAACCGGCACGTGCTGGACCTGGCAAACACGCAAAGGCTTATGGTCATGCCGATTTTCGAACAGCACGACATACTTTGCCGAGAGGCCAGATTGGCGCGGCTTCTTGCTTGGATGGCTGAGACGGCGAAACGGGTGTGATCACGCGGGCGCGACCAGCTGCATTTGCACCATCCGTTCAAGGCAGTTGGTCACGCTCGCTTCGCACACGGACCGTTCCACCGCGAACCCCACCACCAGGGCGTCGACGACCTCAGCCACAGTCTGCGGCGCGGCAAGGCGATCCCAGATCGCCGTTGCTGTGGCATTCAAGGCCACATAGTTGCCGGCATCAATGTCCAGCAACACGAAGCTGTCATCTACCTGTGAGCCTACCCAGGCGTCAGTCCGTTGGTATCGGGTCATCTAACGAGCCAGTCCTTGTCGGATAGGTTGCTGATCCATGCTTCCACCTCGTGCAGCGAGTGCTTTTGCTTGTCAAACCGCAATGCACAGATCGGCGTCGTCCTGCTCAAGACGCTCGCCATATCCATAATTGCCTGCTGCCTGCCCACCAGTGAAGGCACCCGCGGTCGATGGCGATTCTGCATTATAGAGAGAAAGGCCTCGATGCCACGCAGGGGACGCACTGCGAGATCCTGACCGGGTGTCAGCACCACGATGGCAGCAAGCTTCCTGGCCTGAGCATTGCCGGAGTGCGTGAACGATGTGGGCTCGAAACGTCTCCTATCGTGGGGGCCTTGAAACAGGCCACCAGGCAATCCCTGACAGAATGTCGTCCCCTTCCTCACATCGATCGCCAGGGTATCGTCACCCACCAACTGGGCGCCCTGCTGAATGAACCTGAGCGCAAGTGAGGATTTGCCCGAGCCCGATGGTCCGGAGATGGCCACAGCGAGCCCGTCGGGTGTCAGGGCCAGTCCAGTCGCATGCAACACAAACAGGCCTCGTAGCCATAACAGCGCCGGTATCGCGGTTGCGACCAACAGCCCGCTGACAGCCGTCTGGCTGGCCAATGGGTGCGGGTGGACGGCAATTGTGTCGCGAGTGATGTGGAACCGGGCAATGCCTGGCGGCGCGAAGTCCAGCGTGGTTCCGTCCCAACAATAAAGGTCCGGCCAGGGCTCCAGATCGCAGCAACCGCCCGAGGAGATGGTGACATCCGCATCGGCGTGAACACCTGGCCAGGGAGTGGCGCCAGGGATTGAGATCGCGCTGGCAATGCGCAACCCCCAGCCCAGGACCAGAGCGGAGGCAAACGATGGCGTCGTGGACAGTTGCATGGCCCGTGGCGTTGGCCTGATCAAGGGGAATCAGGCAAAGCTGCCGCTATTATCCCTGCAACGGTCACGAAGGGCTGGCACTGTCTAAGGCACAAAACCATGTTGTGGACCTACCGTAAGTTTTGCGGAGCCGTGCTGCTGGTGATCATCCTGATGCTGCTGACGCTAACCCAGTTGGTGATCCGGCTAGTGCCTTTTCGGTTCTATGTCAGAGTGCTACAGCGGCCGGTTTCCGGTCCTGCCGCCCCCACGGCTTTTGTGCGGTCAGTGCGGCGCAAAGTAACGCTGGGAGCGCGCTGGCTGCCGTGGCATCCGCCGTGCCTGCCGCAGTCGCTGACGGGCCGCTTGGTTTTGTCCGCCTGCGGTTATGCCAGCATCCTGCATCTGGGGCTGAAAGACGACGGAAACGCTTTGGCTGCTCATGCCTGGCTGAAGAGCGGTGATATGTTTGTTTGCGGTGGGTCCGAAGCCGTGCACTATGGCGTGGTGGCCAAGTTCTAACTTCAGGGACCTTCAATGGATGGCGGCGTCACCTTCGACACAGATGTTCGCAGGGCAATCAGGACCATTCTGGCGCGGCAGGCGTACCAAAAGGGCGTCGTGCGGCAGGTTGTGGAGGATCTGACCGGCTATACCTGGCTGGTTTCTACCCACCGCGGTCTGTTTGCCGTGTCGCTAACCCAGGTAACCCTGGTGGCACATGGCTGGTTCTTCGGACTGCACTGCGAAGGTGAGCGCATTTACCTGTTCGAGAACTGCGGCGAGCGGCTGCGGGACGCGAACCTCGGGCGGATCATCGAATTTGCCTGGCGCAATTGCCAGCTCACCGAGCCGCATATTCTCGTCACCGGCTTGCATGGCAACGGCCATCAACTGAAGATGATCGACGGTCTGCTTTGCCTGGTGGACACAGCCAACCAGCGTATCCTGCGCTTTGACCCCAGTGGCCGTCTGCACGACGTCAAAACCCCATTCCCGCCCGCCTCAGATCACGATACCAGCGGTGCCTATGTGCACATGAATGGCATAGCCAAGGTGAATGGCCGAGTGGTGGTGATGTTGCAGAATGGCAAGTCCCTGGAACGGCGAAAGAGCGAACTCGTGTGGCTCGACGACGACTGGGCTGTCGCGCAGCGCGGCACACTGGAGGGTTTCAAGTGCCATGATATCGTCCAAGACGATCAGGGCACGTTGTGGCACAGTGCTTCGGAATCAGGTGAAATCATCGCAGGCGACGGGCAACGCATCAGGCTGACCGACGGCCTGTTTTCGCGCGCCATTGCCTTTGCCGGCAGGCACATGCTGGTTGGCTTATCCAGCTTTGGTCCGCGTCAAAATCGCGATGCTCTCCAGGGTGAAGTGGCGATTCTTGACCATGCCAAGCGAGTGATTGTGCGGCACGAGCTGCCGTCTGGCCCTGCCGACGCAATCGCAATCGCCTAAGTGCCGATGCCGGCGCATCGCTGGAGAGGCCCCAGCCCCACACTGGGGCCGAAGCCGAGCGTCGACGTGAGGGCTCAGGACCTCTGGCAATCTGGGGCGGGATTACCTCCCACGTCGGCCCCTGTACCAATGAAGGCCATGGTTTCGCGCACATTCAATTCGCGAATTTCCGGTTCGACCCACAGCTTCCCTACGCTGGGCTCAACGGACACCTTGAGAGCCGGAGTGTTCGATTTGGACGTCATGCTAGGTTCCTCAAAAATCGAGTTGAAGATTGAGGCGGTAATATGGCACAGCAAGCTAGAGTTTCGCCAGCATTAAAGTCCATCCGGAATGAGCTGACACGAGCGCCAAGGGAGCAAGTGTGATGACCGCAGATTCGCCATTCAGGGTCGACCAGCACGGCGCTCGCGATTTTGCCGACCCGCTCGATTGGCGGCTTCGCTTCGCTGCCGACTCCGTGCTGGCTTTGCCCCACATCCTGGCGCAGCCATTCCTGACAATGCTGATGGAGCGAGTGGACCGAAGCACCTTTGGCGACGATGTTGTGGGCCGAATCGGGGCCCGTCAGGTGGAGCGTCCGCAACGCGTCGGGCGCATTCTATCGTTGGCCCTGCACGGGCGGCCGCTGCTTGACTGGCTGGAGGTTGTCACAGGGTGCGCCCCCTTACGTGCCGTGACCGGACACGTGGCGCAACACGCTCCGAATAGCGCAGATGCTCTCGACTGGCACGACGACATGAACGAGCACGCTCGGAAGTTGGCCATCGTGATCAACCTGTCCGACCGCCCGTTTCAGGGCGGGCAGTTCCAGTTGCGCCGCAAGGGTGCGGATGGTTTGTTGCTGGCGTTTGACCACGTGGAACCGGGCTCGGCCCTATTGTTCGCACTGCGGCCAGAACTCGAGCACCGGGTGTTGCCGGTGACTGGCACCAATCCGCGACGCGTCTATGCCGGATGGTTCCTCGACCGGCCTGAATCGGGCGGACTCTCGCTGGCTCAGTCTAGCGGACGCACGTCATAGGCGACGCAAATCCGCTTTTCACCCGTGGCGTGAGGAAACGTGCGGTGGTAGACGTGCGATGGGAACGTCATCATCAACCCATCGCGCGGACGCAACAGCCTGTGGCCGAAGTCGGCGGCGATGGCTGAGCCGGCCAGGTCCTCAGGCAGACCGAACTTGAGACAGCCGCCGTCGGAGTTGCCCGCAGAAATCGATTGCGGAACCCGCACATAGTAAACACCGCTCATCCAGCCGAACTGGTGCACGTGCCAATCCTCGAAGCCGTCGGAATTGGTAATCACGCTCCACATACGGAGAAAGGCACTGTTGGGCCGCGCGCTGCTCCAGCGGTGATTCGTGGCGTCAAGCGCGTTGCTGCGCGCCAAGATCCGGTCAACCAACAGGGTGGCCAGAGCGGTTATCGCCGGTCGGTCTTCGCGTAAAGGGTGCTCCACGCGCCATGTCTGATTCGATGCACTACCGACGCGATCGAATCGCATGCCGGGATGCGTCAGGAGTTCCTCGGCAAGATCGGCATTGAAGGCTCCCAGGTCAGACCAGCCCGCGGGCGGTGCGATCGTCTCCTGTTGCGCGAAGCGATCAAAGCCCCAAAGGTCCAGGGCCTCTTCACGCTGACCATTTCGCGCGAGTGAAAGAACCTGCGCCGCGAACAGGCGACAGTGCTTTACCCCCTTGCGAGCCAGAAGGTCTGCCGTTTCGGCAAAACCGCGATCATCACCGTTCGTCATGTGCACAAAGGCCAGGCGCTTGCAGGCATCCAGGTTGGCTGGATCAAGCTCCAATGCCCGCCGCAGCACCTCTTGCGCGGCTGCCAGATCACCCTGTCGGATCAGCACCTTGCCCTCAAAGGCCAGGGCGGCGGAATGGAATCGGCTGTCTTCTGTCAGGCTGAACACGCGCTGCGCCGCCTCCGCCGCTTCCCGGTCCAGTTCCGGCCTCTCCAACTGGAGACAGCAACTAGCCAGCATCAAGCACTCGCTCGCGTCAAGGTCCGCCACGTCGGTCAGGAGCTGGTGCGCTTCAGCCAGCCGCTCTTCGAAGATCAGCAGCTTGGCGAGTTTTTGGCGGCTGCCGGGAGTGGGTTTGATGGCATGCGCTTGTTGCAGGAAGGCCAGTTCTTGTTCAGCGGTCATCACGCGACGTGGTTCGGTCACCAGATGCAACGGTGCCCGTTGTGGGGGGGCCTGCGCCGCCTGATCGCCAGAGGTCAATTTGCTGATCACTTATGAAACCGCCCTCTCGAGAAGATGAAACCCACGCCCTTGCTCGCGTCCCGGTGCGGGATTATACAATCCTTGGCGACATAGATGACTGGAGCAAGGCCATTGTTGACGAAGAGCGGAATTTATGGCTTGGTGGGCCTTGCTGGCAGCCTGATTAGTCCCGCCGATGCCAGGGCTTTGAACCTCGCGGAGCCACGCGGCCCGGCCAACCGCCTGTGCGAAGGGGTTGACAGGCGGTCCGCTGCAGTCAGCCGGATCGAAAACGAAGCCGGGTTGATGGTGCTGGTTGGTGACGTCGAAGAGGCCGCCGACCTTGCCCTATCCCTGGGTTTGGCCGCGACCGCCAACGCTGCTGCCATAGGCCAGGCGGCGTTAGCCAGATTCGGTCCTCAATTAGCCGCGCGCATGGTCGGTGAATATTCGTGTGTCAGCGTGGACCCGAAGGGTAACGTCACCCTGATCCAATCGGCCGCACTGCGCGACCCGCTGCTCTATGCCGTCGGGAACGGTTGTCTGGCGATCAGCCCGTCGGTGTTTGCCTTGGCCCGACTGGAGTGGGTGGGACGCAAGCTCGACCCGACCGGTTTGGCCGCGTCACTTGGCCAGGGCCATACGCGCCATTTGCGCGACAGCCGCACGATCCTGCAAGGTGTTTACGAGGTGCTGCCGGGCGAATCTGTGCGCATCGCTCCTGATGGCCAGGTCACGCGTACCTCCGCCAACTTGCTTCCTCTCGTCGCGCCCTTTCAAGGAAGTCGTGCCGACGCCCTGGTGGCGGTTGAAGACCTGCTGGCGCGAATCGCCAGCGCGCGTCTGGCTCGCGACGCCAGCCCCGCCATCCTGCTAAGCGGTGGGCTGGATTCAACATTGCTGGCAATGTTCCTCGCCCGGACCAGGGCGTCCGGACAGCGGCTGGGGGCGATCACTTCGGTCGCACCGCCGGGTGCCGAATTGGTCGACGAGCGGGCCGAGGCGACCTTGGTTGCACAGGTATTGAGACTGGAGCATCACCCGTGCTGGCCGGCACCGGACGCAAACCCATACCTTCCTCGCGCGGAGTTGTTCCTGGGGCGGAACGGACCGTTGCTCAGCAACCGCCACGTGCTGACCGACGCCATGCACCGTGTGGCCCGCGACTTTGGCGCAACCGTGTTGGTGAATGGCACCTTCGGCGAAGGCACCGTAACTGCGCGAGGCGACATGTCTGCACCACTCGCCCGCCACCTGGGCCCGCGAATTCGGGCGTTGGTGCGCCAAGTGCTGGGCCAGCTCAAGCCGTCGCCACCGCAGGGGACAGGTTTTCACGCGCGGCTGGCGCCTGGCCTGTTGGCCAGCCTGCCCGACAGCTTTGCGGCGCCACCCGAGCTGCCGCCGGTCGTTCACGCAGGCGACGGGCTGTTCGGCTATAGCCGAACAGCATTGCAATCGCTCTCCCAGCCAAACGAATATGCGCCGGGTGCGCTCCGTATGGAATTTCCCTTCCGCGACCTCAGGTTGCTGCGCCTGTTCGCAAGCTTTCCGCGAAGTTTCCTGCAGGCTCAGGACGGCGATCGCGAGTTCGGCCGCCACCTGCTTGGAGGGCATCTGCCAGATGCCATTCGCTTTCGTAGGGGCGGAAAGCCCGCATCGCCTGATCACCTGGTTCGCCTGCGCGCCTTTGCTCCAGTCACTCGCGAACTGATCGGACAATGGCGTGCGGCCGGAGTGGGTGATTGGGTCGACCTCTACTGGTTAGACAAAGCCTTGGCGCATGCCTCCCAAGGAGAAGTGGGCCACACCGCGTTCACCACTCAGGTCCAGATAACTGCCATGACCGCGGCCTTTTTTGCCTGGTGGCTCCAGCCGCAGGTTGGCAGCGCCTAACTTCCGCCGTGTTTCCTGGACACAGCCTCACACTATTCCAGACCATCGATGCGGCGATTGCCGGGGCCGCAGAACGGCCCCGACTTTGTTCGGCGCGGCCGACCGTTCATGACTACGTCGAAGCCCGCAGCAGTGTGTGTGTCGGCAAAACGACCGACTCGTCGTGGCTCATTCAAGGCGAGCTCTGGTTCGCCAAGATCGAGCGCGATGTGACGGCGCGGGGCCTCTTCACGTCTGTCACCGACCTGCGCCGGAAGCGGACGCGCTATATCAAGCACTACAACAAAACCGCCACGCCCATTCGCTGGTCCTACGCAGACCCACCCCGGAGAACCGCATGACCGCTGTAAGACTCGTTCGCACGGTCCACTAGGCCCAGATCGCCAGGTGCGTCTGGTCGTGCCAGCCGTGAACGGCCACGTGTTCCCCGGCCACGATTTCGCGCCCATCGTCGAACGGCACGCAGCCGATGCCCCAGTGCGACCGTACGTCGGCCTCCGGGCTGTTCTCGTAGACGATGCCGGGCGCGAACTCGAGCCGCAACCACTGAGCGACGCCGTTGGCGGAGCCGCGATCTACCTGGAGTTCGACACGCACCGACTCGACGTCGGAGCGATCGTTCGAGAAGTCGAACACGAAGAGGTCGGCGGGCTCGCTGCGTGGCTGAGGCGCGGGACCACTCCGCCCCGTTGAGAAGTGCGTGGTCAGGTGCTTCGAAAACGGGGCGAGATCGAACCCTTCGACGCCGCCGAGCGGCGGGGGCACCGAGCCGAGACTCGCCAGGCAGACGCGAACCGACGCCTTGTGTGGCAGGAACGTGGCGCCGGGCGCGCACAGCCTGTTCCGGGCGTCCGCCAGCGACGCCAGCACCCCTTCGCCGATGACCGTGCGCGAGAACAACTCGGACACGACGACATCCACTCCGCCTCCCAGGTCCCGCTCGCGATCGAGCGTCGTCGAATGGGCCGCGAACACCGTGATCCGGTTCGCCAGGCCGTTGGCGGCGACGATCTCTCTCGCGGTCGAGGCCAGCATCGGGTTGGCCTCGCAGGCATACACCTGCGCGGCACCGGCTCGTGCCGCCATCATGGCCAGCAGCCCGGATCCGGTGCCGATATCAAGCACCCGGCGCCCCGCGACTGTTCGTTCGATGGCGTCGCAGTAGGCCTCGTTGCGTGGCTGGTCCTGCAGCATACTGCGGTGGAATGGCGGGACGCCGGTGGTGAGGATTATCTCGGCCAGCCGGCGCAGTAACGGGTCTGGGCGCGCCGCCAGCGACTGGCGCACAAAGGCGACGGCCTTGTCGCCAAGCCCCGCCGCGACGAGCCGCAGGCCCATGGCGAGAAAGTGGCGCGGCAGATTGTGAAGGCCGGGAGTGGGAGCGTTCATGGTCGGTCCGGACGTGGCGACGACGAGAGCATCGGCTTGCGTGGACGAGTCAGCCGAAACGCGCCGCGGCATCCTCGCCGCCGATGTCTTCAGGCAAGCCGAGTCCGAGACAGCCACCCATGCCGGTGCCGCTCGAGATCGCCTCTGGGACTTGCACCTAGTAGACCCCGCTCAGCCACCCGAACTGGTGCACGTGCCATGACTCATGGCCGACGCTGTCGGTGATGACACACCAGCTACGGAGCATGGCGGCTGCGGGACATGCCTTGACCCTCGGATGGTCGACCGTGGCGACGCGATCGATGTGCGCGGCCACCTGGTCGCGAAGCAGTTGCAGCAGATGGCTGACCTGCGGCGCGTCCGACGTGGCAGGGTTGTCGACTCGCCAGGTGTGTTCCGAGGCCGTCTCGTACCGCCCGAAGCGAAGCGCCTGGTGACCGAGCAACTCCGCAGCCAGAGCCTGGTTGAAGGCCTCGAGCGTGGGCCAACCCGCGGGCGCCTCGAACTGTCGCTCCCAGGAAAGGGCCCGGTCGCCTTCGAGCGTTCGCGCCGCCTCCACGTCGCCGACGCGCACCAGCGCGAGGATCCACCCGGCAAAGAAGCGTGAATGCGCAACGCCGTGTGGCGACAGCGCTATGCAGAGCTCCACGATCTGATCCGGTCGGTCGCGTGCCATCAGCAGAGACGTCAGTCGTTTGCAGGCGTCCTTGTTGTGCGGATCGTGCTGCAGCGCCAGGCGCAGCGTCTCCTGCGCGGCCGCGTCTTCGAGCCGCAGCAGCGCCTTGCCGAGATCGGCGAGCCCCTGGGCGCACATGCGCTCGGTCGGTGCAGCGGTCCCGGCGTGACGAGCGACCTCCGCGGTCCGCACCGTGTCGCCGGTCGTCTCGCTGGCGAGCAGCGCCTGGACCAGCAGGATGGCCTCGTCGATGTCGAGGTCGGGGACTGCACTGAGGAGGGCGATGGTCTCCGCAAAGGCGTCGGTCTGGTTCATGTATGCCGCGTAACGCAGGCGCATGACCCGCGAGTCGGGGCGGCGCGTCAGTGCGTGCCGCAGAAGGTCGGCCTCCTGCGCGAGGCCGATGCGCTTCACGGGTTCGAGGACGAGACTGGCGGCCTCAGGCATGCCGGAAGTGTAGGCGCACTTTGGTGAAGTCGTAAATGGGGCGTTGGCACTTGCCCAGTCCGCGCTATTCTCGTCGACACGGCATGATGAACACCGGGTGGGGAGGCTGGCGCCGGCACGCGCTGGTTCTGTCGCTGTGCGTGGCTGCCGCTGGCGTGACGTCGTGGCGAGTCGCCAGGACTGAGGCGACGCCGATCGAGGTGCGGCTGGCCGCAGGTGAGGCGGCTCCGGCGATGACCGGCGCGGCGGAAACAGCGGTCAGCATCACGGCCGATGGTCGAGCGGTCGTCTACACGGCCGAGCGGGTCGACGAATCGGGGGCCGCCCACGACGTCCTCGTACTCCGGCAGATGGTGACCGGCACCGATCAGACGCTGCTCGTGGCGGCGCCAGGGGCCGAAGCCCGAAGTCCCTTCTTCAGTGATGATGGGCGCTCGGTCGGGTTCATCGACCGTGGCCGCCTGATGACGATGCCGGCACAGGGCGGCGCCGTTGTCGAACGGTGCACGTGCGACGCGTCTGCCGCCGGCAGTGCCCTCTGGCTGCGCAGCGGCGCCATCGTCTATCACGCCGGTGGCCGGCTGCGGGTCGTCGAGCCGGACGGACGCCGGCGCGATCTCACCAGGCCGAATGCGCTCGTCGGCGAGCGCGAGCACCTCGGACCAGCGGTCCTGCCCGACGAGGAGACGGTGCTCTACACCGTCGTCAACCGCGATGCGACCACGGTGGTGAGGGCGGTGAACCTGCGCACGGGCAGGGAGCGCGTCGTCGTCAGCGGCGGCATGTTCGCGCGGTACGCCGGAGGCGGGCACCTGCTCTACGTTGATGCCGAATCGCAGCTGCACGTCGCGGACCTCGAATCCGACACGCTGAGGCCGTCGCGCGACATGCCGCTCGCGGGCCGCCGCGTGCATGCGAGCAGCCGCGGTGGCGCGAGCTTCGCCGTGTCCAGGACGGGCACCATCGTCTACGCACCGGCCGTCGACGACGCGGCCACCGGCCTCGCGCTCAGCTGGGTGTCCCGCGATGGTGTCCAGCACGCCTCAGGACTGCCCCTCGAACCGTATGCGTTGGCGCGGATCTCGCCGCGCGGCGATGCCGTGGCGATCGAGGTGCGCGCCGCGGACTTCAACATCTGGCTATGGGACCTCGCCACCAATGCCCTGACACCGCAGACCACCGGGCGGCGCAACACCTTCCCGACGTGGCTGCCGGACGGCCGGTCGTTGCTGATGTACTCCTCGTCACCGGAGAACGCCGGCGGCATCCAGCGCCTGTGGCTCGATGGCAGCAGGCGAGTGACGCCGGTCGCGGCGCCGGTGGAGTTGACCGGGATCTATGCTGTCGCGCCGGATGGCCGGCTCGGTGTGTTTCGCAGTGAGCGGCCGGGCCAGCACCTGCGGGCGATGTCGCCTGATGGGGGAGCGGTGTCGCCGCTCACCCAGGGCCCAGGACGCGAGAGTGCGGCCGATCTCTCCCCGGACGGCAGGTGGATGGTCTACGACGCGTCGCCCCGCGGCGGGGTCGCCGCCGCCAGCACGTCGGAGGTGTTCGTCCAGCCGTTTCCGGACCAGTCACCATCGCGGCTGCAGATCTCCGTCGGCGGCGGGTCGAGGCCGCTCTGGTCGCGCGATGGGACGGAGATCATCTACGTCAACGACACGAATCAGTTGATGCGGGTGCCGGTGACCGGTGCGGAACGTCCGACGTTCGGCCGGCCGACGCCGGTCTTCAGCGACCCGTCGGTCACCGCCGGCTGGTACTTCGGACTGGGCCGCCGCAGCTTCGATCTCACGAGCGACGGCAGCCGCTTCCTGGTCGTGACCTCGAGCGTGGCCACGCTGTCGCGCCGGCCGTCGGAACTCGTGGTCGCCTCCAACTGGCTGCAGCATGAGCACGGGCCGTGGAGGCGGCTGATGGACGCCGTCCGTCGCCGCGCCGAGTAGCCGCGCTACACGCCGTGGGCCGCGCGCAAGATCGCATCGACCGATGCGTCCACGTCCGCGGTTGTCGTCGCGGCGCTGCTCACCGAAATTCGCATCACCGCCTGTCCGCGCCAGGCCGAGCCGCCGAGCCAGCAGGTGCCGTCGCGTTGCACCGCGGCGATGACGCGGCGTGTGCGCGCATCATGATCGGCGTCGGCGCCCGAAGGCGAGAGAAAGCGCACCAGTACCTGATTCAGCACCACGTCATTGAGGATGACGATGCCGGGGACCGAGCCCAGACGTTCGGCGAAGCGGCGTGCGTGCGCACAGCAGCGCTCGACGATGTCCGCCACGCCGTGACGGCCGAGTGAGGCCAGCGCGGCATACACGGGCAGCGAGCGGGCACGGCGCGAGAACTCGGGATTCCAGTCGACCGGATCGCGGTCGGTACCCGGAGCCGCCTGCACCAGGTACGACGCCGTGACGGTCATCGCCGCGCGGTGTGCCTCGGGGTGCGCGCAGATGGTGATGCCGCAGTCGTACGGCACGTTCAGCCACTTGTGGGCGTCGGTCGACCACGAGTCGGCAAGCTCGAGTCCGGGCAGACGTGACGGGCGCACGGCCGCGGCCCACAGCCCGATGGCGCCGTCGACATGCAGCCAGGCTCCGTGGCGATGGGCGATCGCGGCGAGTGGACCGACCGGGTCGACGGCGCCGGTGTTCACATTGCCGGTCTGGCAGCAGACGATCGTCGGCTGGGGTGGCCGCGCCGCCAGCACCTGCTCCAGCGCGTCGGGCAGCATGGCGCCGTTGGCGTCCACGGCCACGCGCTCCATCGTGCGCGTGCCGAGCCCGAGCAGGCGCGCGCCGCGCGGCACGGTGACGTGCACTTCGTCGCCAACCACGAGCCTGATGGCGGGCGCGCCGGTGAGGCCATCGGCCTCGACGTCCCAGCCCACCTGCGCCAGCACATGATTGCGGGCGGCGGCGAGCGCGGTGGTGTTGGCCATCTGTCCGCCGGTGACGAAGGCGAACGACGCATGCGCCGGCAACCCCAGCATTTCGACCACCCAGCGTCCGGCGATCTCCTCGACGACAGCGACACCGGGAGTCGGCGAGAAGAGTCCGGCGTTCTGGTCCCACGCACTGGCGAGCCAGTCGGCGCCGAGGGCGGCGGGGAGGGTGCCGCCGATGACGAAGCCGAAGAACCGGCCCGAGCCCATGCCCATCAGGCCGCCGGCCTCGACGATGTCGGCGAGGCGCGTCAGCACGACGTCCGGATCGGACGGCAGTTCGGGCGCGGGTCCACCAAGAGCGGCGCGAAGCGAGTCGGGCGAGGCGCTCGGCGTGACGCGAGCCTGCGGCAGGGTCTCGCGGTAGCGGATGCCGCGCTCGGCGGCCAGGCGAAGCAGTTCGGATTGGTTCATGGAGATAGCCGGATTGTGAGAGGAAACGGCGAGCGGCCAGCTCAGGTGAGTTGCCAGCCCTCGTCGCGAAGCGCGAGTGTTACGGCGGCGATACGACTAATGAGTGCCGCAGGATCGGCGATCGCCTCGACCGTACGGGTCTGACCGGGTTGCGTCACCATCACGTGGTACGAAGCGGGCTCGTCGGTGCGCGTGACCTCGCACCGGAGTTGCCGACCGTCTTTCGCGAATACCCAGACCACAGCGACAGCTTACCTCGCCGACCTGAGGTCGGCAGTCACATCTGGCAGCCTACAGCAGGTCCGCGGCGTGCACGGCGGCGCCGAGCAGCCCCACTTCGGGATTCAGGATGACCTTCACCGGCACGGCGTCGACCAACGGGCGCATCGCACCCTTGTCCCTGAACGCCTCGAGGAAGCGGCCGTCGGTCAGGGCCGGCAGGATCTTCGGGGCAATGCCGCCGCCGACGAACAGGCCGGACGTCGCCACCGAGCGCAGCGCGGCGTTCCCGGCCTCCGCTCCGTACGCGTCGACGAAGATCTCGAGTGCTTCGACACAGCCGGCGCAGCGGCGTTCGAGCGCTGCGTGGGTCAGTGCTGCCGGCGCATTCGGGTCGTCCGCGTCGATGCCGGCGTCGCAGCCGTGCGGGTGCGTGGCGCGGTGCAGGTTCGGCAGCCCCTTGCCCGACACCACATGCTCCACTTCGGCGCGGCCGTAGCGCGCCACCAGGTGCCTGAGCACCGCGATGTCGCGTTCGGTGCGTGGCGCCCAGTCGGCATGGCCAGCCTCGGTGGGCGACGGAATGAAGCGTCCGGCCACGTTGTGCAGGAGTGCCTGACCCAGGCCGGTGCCTGCGGCGATGAGCGCCATGTTGCCGCCGCGAATGGCTTCGCCGTGCTGCAGCACGTGCAGTTCGTTGCCCTCCAGCACTGGCACGGCGTACGCCATGGCCTCGAGATCGTTGAGCAGCTTGATACGCGGAATCGCGAAGCGGCGCGCGACATCGCTCGCATCGATGCTGAACGGCACGTTGGTGAGCTCGGCCGTGTCGCCGAGCACCGGGCCGGCGACGCCGAAGCAGGCGGCGGCCAGCGACGTCCTGGCGATAGTCTCATCCGCCGTGAACGCCGCAATCATGTCGGTGAGACCGGAAAAGGCGGTCGTCTCGAAGCTGCGCACGTGCAGCGGGCGCGGCCTCGCGGTGCGCGTCTCGAACAGTCCCAGCAGGGTCTTGGTGCCGCCGATGTCGCCGGCCAGGATCATGAGGCGTGCTTCGCGACGAGGGGTGAAGCCAGTGTTGACATCGATCGTATTCTCCATCATCTTGGTGACCGTCCTGTCCCGTGCAGCGTGATCACTCCCCACCCTCTCTCGTCGGCCACCTGGTCGTCTTCACCGGAAAGCTGAGCACGCTCGGCCGCAAGGACGCACGCGCGCTCGTGGTCCGTCTCGGCGGCACCACGGCCGACGACGTCAATGCGAAGGTGACGATGCTGGTGATTGGCGGCGAGGGCTTCGCGGGCGGCGCGTCGACCAGCAACAAGATCAAGCGCGTCGAGGAACTGAACCAGCAGCACAACCTCTCCATCCAGATGCTGACGGAAGAAGCCTTCTGCGAGATGGTGGGGGAGCCGACGCCCTCGGCGCTGACACGGCAGTACTACGCCACCCGCGACCTGCTGGCCCGCTATCGTGGGCTCCGCGAGGACCACCTGCGGTACCTCGTGAAATACGGGATCGTCAAGCCGGTCCTCAAGACGAACGCCGACACGTTCTTTGCCTTCCAGGATCTGTCGCCGATCAAGCAGGCGAACGAAGAGATGAGTGCCGGCGCCACGTTCCGCAGTGTCCTGCGCACGCTGCTGGCCTCACGCCTGGGACAGCTGACCTTCGACTTCCGGCTCGATGCGGCTCCCGCGAAGATCGTGGCGCTGCAGCCGCGTGCGCCGAAGACGCGGCTGCCCGACTCCCCGCCGCCGCGCGACACGGCCCGGGCCGAGGAGTTCTTCCTTCACGCCTCCGTCCTCGACGACGGGAACGAAGCGACGCTCGATGAGGCGGCGGCGCTGTACCGCAAGGCGCTCGAATGCGACCCAGACTTGGTGGCGGCGCTCATCAACCTCGCCAACATCCACTACACCCACCACGAGACCGTCGAGGCGCAGTCGCTCTACGAACGGGCCATCGCGCTCGAGTCCGACTTCTTCGAGGCGCATTTCAACCTCGGGAACATCCACCACGACCTCGGCGAGTTCGACGCGGCGCGCCGCTGCTACGACGACGCGTTACTCCTGAATCCGTACTATGCCGACACGCACTTCTACATGGCGGTGACGCTGGAGAAGATGGGGTTGTCGCACGAGGCCCGGCCGCACTGGCGGTCGTACCAGCAACTGGCGCCGCAGGGCGAATGGGTGGAACTGGCGCGGGAGTTCTCGGAATGACGCGAACTCGGCTGAATTGCAGATTGCTGAGTTCAGATGTCAGATTGGGGATGTCAGTTCAGCGAGGCGGGCAATCTGAAATCTGCACTCTGAGATCTGCATTTCCCCCCGAGCGTCAGTACGAGTAGCTGGCTGGGTCGCGCTTCTTCGGCGTGCGGCGCAGCTTGAAGAATTCGCAGTCCGGGCACCAGGAGTCGGGCTTGAAGCTGGTGCCGGCAATCGGCAGTACGTCGCGATGACCGCAGCACTCTGGACCATCTTCCGGAGGACGCCGCCACCGGCACGACTTGAACTTGATCACCGCAGCCGACACTTCAGGTGTGGCGGCAGGCGCGGCGGGCGTTTCGTCGGGCGGAGCTGGGGAAAACGTATCCGACATCCCGTTTATTCTAGGACAACGCCGACGGACTTTTCCATGCTCTCCCAGACCTGACGGTCGGCTGGATCGACGAGCGTGATGGCGTTGCCTACTTCGTCCGCGCGTCCGGTGCGACCGACGCGGTGGACGTAGGTTTCGGGCGAGTCGGGCAGTTCGTAGTTGATGACGGTGTGGATGCCCGAGATGTCGAGTCCACGCGCGGCAATGTCGGTGGCGACAAGCACCTTGAAGCGGCCGCCCTTGAAGCCCTCGACCGCAATGCGTCGCTGGTCCTGCGTGCGGTCGGCGTGCAGCGCGGCACACTTCACACCAGCGCCGTGCAGCCGCTGCGCGAGGCGGTCGGCGCCGACCTTCGTGCGCGAGAACACCAGCACTGGTCCTTCCGGACGCCGCAGGTGCTGGATGAGCCACTCGAGTTTGGCCGAATCCTCGAGGAACTCGACGCGGTGCGTGATCGACTTCGCCGCCCGGCTGCGCTGGCCAACCTGGATGTACTTGGGTTCGTGCGCAATCTCGAACGCCTGCTTCACGATCTCTTCCGGCACGGTGGCCGAGAAGAGCAGTGTCTGGCGTTCGGTGGGCAGTGCGGAGATGATGCGCCGCACGTCGGGCCAGAAGCCCATGTCCATCATCCGGTCGGCCTCATCGAGGATGAGCAGCTCGACCCCGGTGAGGTCGGCGTTCTGCTGCCGCATGTGATCCATCAGGCGGCCCGGCGTGGCGACGATGATATCGACGCCGGCCTTGAGGGCCCGTTCCTGCATGCCCATTTCGACGCCGCCGTACACGGCCGCGCTGGACACGCTGGTGTGATAGGCCAGGCCGTGAATTTCGTCTTCGATCTGCACGGCCAGCTCACGCGTCGGAGCGAGCACGAGCACGCGGCTGCGAGGTCCGGACGTCGAGCCTTCCGGATGGGGATGACGCGTGGTTGTGGTGAGCAGCGTCTGCAGCGTCGGCACCACGAAGGCGCAGGTCTTACCGGTGCCAGTCTCGGCGCACGCGATCAGGTCCGAGCCGGCGAGCGCCAACGGGATGACCGCGCTCTGGATGGGTCGCGTTTCCTTGTAACCCAAATCACGGGTGCCCTCGAGCAGCCGGTGGTCGAGGTTCAGCGAGGCAAACGGTACCGGCGCGGTATCGCAGACCGTTGCAGCGAGCGAGATGGGCGTGGGGCTCGACATCGGCGCGAATGTGCGGGTGCGCGGGCGCCTGGAGCCACCCGTCCGCGGCGGTCCGCTGCGGCGTCGGGAGGAGTTTCTATCGGTTGTCTTGGGTTGCAAATCGTTCTGGCTAGCGTGCGCGGAAGGTAATGATGCCTCGGACCGGATCGTACGGCGACACGCCGACGGTTACGCGGTCACCCGGCACCACCTTGATGCGGAATCGCCGCATACGGCCGCTGAGCTGAGCGAGCACTTCGTGTCCGGCGTCGCACTGCACGCGGTAGAGACCGCCGCTGTGAACCGCCACGACGGTGCCCTGCATGTCGATGAGATCGTCCTTGCTCAAACGCCAGCAATCCTTTCCGTTGGTTTATCTTCCGTAACGCCCAGCATTGTGCCACAGGGACGGCAGAATCGGCTAATCCAGCGCCGTCGCCGCCGGCGCTGAGGCTTTAGGCTCTGGGCTCTGGGCTCTGGGCTTCAGGCTTCAGCGTGCCCGCGTGCCGGCCCAAAGCCCACAGCCGAGAGCCCGAAGCCTGCCTACAGCCCGCGCACAGCCCTTTCCACCTCGCGGGCGTTCTCTTCGTAGTCGTCCCCACTCAGGTGCAGCGGCGCGCCAAATGCCACCCGAACCGCGCCACGCCGCGGCCATTTCCACCTGTGGTGCAGCACCTTGTCGAGTCCGTCGATGCGGACCGGCACCACTGTGACGTCGAGTTTCGCGCCGATCATGCCGATGCCCGGCTTGAAGGGGTTGAGCTCGCCGCTGTCGGTGCGCTTCCCCTCCGGGAAGAGCAGCACCGAGTAGCCGTCCTGCAGCACATCGCCGATGTAGCGGAGGGTCTGGCGGGTGCCGGCCTCGCGCTGCGGCAGCGGGAACGCATTGAAGAACAGGGCGGCAAGGTAGTAGTTCAGGCTGTTGGTGAACCAGGCCTTCCGGCTGAACTGCTCCGGAAAGAAGTGCGCCTTGAAGAACTCCTTCGCCATGGCCGGCGCCACGCGGTAGCGGCGGGCTGGCGGCAGCGCCATCAGGATGACCGGCACGTCGAGGTGGCTCTGGTGATTCACCGCGTAGACCACGGGACGGTCGAGGTCCGACAGATGCTCGAGCCCCTCGACGCGCAGGCGCACGAACACGCGGGCGAGCGGCAGGATCCAGGTCGCCAGGCTGATGCGACGGATGAACCAGGCGAGGCGCGAGCGGTTCCAGCCCGGAAACTCCACGACCTCACTCGGTGCGGCGGAGCCGGTCTCGGCCCCGTGCTCGACGAGCGCCTTCAGGTCGGCGACGCTTCGGGCGCCCGCGAACGCGCCTTCGTCGATGCGCGCGCCGAACCTGTCTTCGAGCGCCACCATCAGCTCGACCCGTTCCAGTGAACTGAGCCCCAGTTCCTCGAGCGTGGCGCCCGGCGCCACCTCGTCGCGCCCGGCAACCTTCGCCACGAGTGCGGCCAGCGCATCGGTACCGGCCGACACGAGCCGCGGCGTCCCTCCCGTGTTCGCCCAGCCGCGAATGGCGGCGCGTTTCAGCTTGCGGGTGCCGTCCGTGCGGGGCAGTTCGGGTTCCGGCCACAGCAGCGCGCGCCTGACCCGCTGGTGGTCGTCGAGCCGCGCGTTGGCCGTCCGCACCACGGCATCGATGTCGGTGCCCGGATCGACGACCAGCACCGCGTGCACGCGCTCATCGCTGCTGCCTCCGGCACGCAGGCCGACGACGGCCGAGTCGCGCACGCCGGGAACCTGGTTCAGTACCTTTTCCACATCCTCGGGGAAGACGTTCAACCCCTCGGGTGTGACGATCATCTCTTTCTTGCGCCCGCGGATGAACACCTGGCCGTCGGCGGCGATCTCGCCGATGTCGCCGGTGTGGAACCAGCCATCCTCGAACGCCTGCGCGGTCTCGGCGGCCGCGTTGAAGTAGCCCTGCGTGACGTTCTCACCCCGCACCAGAATCTCGCCATCGTCGGCCACCTTCATCTCGACACCGGCGATCGCCTTGCCGACAGAGCCGCGTCTGGTGCCGAACGGGTGATTCAGGGTCACGATCGGCGCGGTTTCGGTCAGCCCGTAGCCCTGGATGACCGCGAAGCCCAGGTCGCCCCACCACTTCTCGAGATCGTTATCCAGCGGTGCGGCGCCGACGACAAATGCCCAGAACTTCGCGCCGAACAGGCGATGCGCATCACGGTGATGCCACCAGCGTCCGGCGATGCGCGTCACGGCGCGCGCCGCGCCGCTCCCCGGCAGCCCTGGCGTCTTCCCCTGGCCTGCCCCTTTCGCCGACGGTGCACTGCGCAGCACGTGTTCGCGGAGCACATCGAGAATCTTCGGCACGCACACGAGCACCGAAATCCGGCGGCGTTTCACCTGGACGGTGATGTCGCCCGGGTTGTAGCCGCGCATGAAGACGACTGTGCCGGACAGCATGGGCGGGATGAAAGTGGCCATGGCCTGCCCGAACATGTGACTGAGCGGCAACAGGTTCAGGAAACGGATGGGGCTGAACGGCTTCGCGTACTTCCGGTACTTGAGGACTTCACCTTCCACGGGGACGATGTTCGCCAGCACGTTGCGGTGCGTTATCACTACGCCCTTCGGCTCGGCTGTCGCGCCCGACGTGAAGATGATCTCGGCCATATCATCGCGGGTGATGGCGACGACGGGCGGCACGCCGGTGGCCGACCAGTCGAGGTCGTGCAACAACCACGTGGGCGTCTGCCCCAGACCAATCACGGGAGGCACGTCCTGGCCGAGAAGTACGACACGGGCGTCGACGAGGTGTGCGACGCGCATGAGAAAGTCGGGCGACGACCGGTAATCGATTGGGACGAGCACGACGCCGCACAGCAGGCAGCCCCAGAACGCCACCAGCCACTCGGGCCGGTTCTCGCTGAAGATGACGGCCGTGTCGCCTTTGGCGATACCCGCGGCGTTCAGGCGTGCGGCGAACGCGCGCGACGCGCGTCCGACGTCGGCGTAGCTGAACGTGCGGGTGCGAAACGAGTCGTCGTGCACGATGAACGGACCGTCGGACAACGCGAGGTCGTCGAAGAAGTCGATGAGCGTGTCTCGGCGCACGGGTGAATTATGATGGAAGCACGGTGAAAAACAGCATGACGACAAGGCGAGCCGTGATCGCCGCCTGTGCCTCCATGTACTTCGGTGCGGTGCCGGCGCTGGCCCAGGAGCACGCCGGTCCGGTCTGGCCGCAGCTCAATGCCACGCAGCGGACCGAGGTGATGAAGTTCGGCGACGACTTCAAGCAGTTCATCGGCAGTGCCAAGAATGAGACCGCGTTCGTCCGCGAAGCCTCACGTCTGGTCGAAGCTGCCGGCTTCAAGCCGTGGCCCGCGTCGCCCACGAAGGGGGACGCCGCGCCTGGCAGCAAGTGGTACGCCGTGAACCGCGGCCGGTCGATCGCCGCATTCGTCATCGGCACCGACCCGGTCTCGAGCGGCACGCGCATCGTCAACACGCACAACGACTCGGTGCGCATCGAGCTGAAGCCGAAGCCGTTCCGCGAATCGTTCGACATCGCGATGCTGGACACGCGCGTGCACGGCGGCCTGAAGAACTACCAGTGGGTGAACCGGCCGCTGGCGCTGATCGGGCGGGTGACAAGGACCGACGGCACCTCCGTCGAGGTCAACATCGGTCACGACGCCGCCGATCCCGTGCTGATGATTACGGACCTGGCGCCGCACGTCGACAACGACTTCCGCGAGCGGAAGAATCGCGATGTCATCCAGACCGAAGAGCTCGATCCGATTCTCGCGCTGACGCGCGACGCGGCGCTCAAGGCGTTGAAAGACAAGTACAACCTGACGCCTGACGATTTCCTGGCGGCCGACCTGCAGCTGGTACCGGCGCAGATGCCGGTCGATGTCGGGCTCGACAAACAGCTCATCGGGGCGTACGGACACGACGATCGGTCCAATGGCTACGCGGCGTTCCGCGGTATCACGGAAATCAAGGCGCCGCAAAAGACCGCCATTGCCTACGGCGTAAACAACGAAGAGGTGGGTTCGTGGACCACCGGCGTCCAATCGGAGTGGTTCCGCACGCTCGTCGCCGAGATGATTGCGGCGCAGGAGCCGTACAACGACCTGTTGCTGCGGCGGGCGCTGCGCGCGTCGCAGGCACTGGTGTCCGATTGCATCACCGCCCTCGACCCCGGGTTCCCGCAACCGTACCTGCCGAACGGATCGGCACGGCTGGGCTGGGGACTGGTCTTCAAGGAATACGGCGCCGGCCGCGAGGCCGACGCTGAATTTTTCGCGCAGATCCGCCGTGTCTTCACCGACGCGGACGTGCACTGGCAAGTGCACGCCTATCGCGCGGGGTACGGAGGCAGTACCATTGCGCAGTGGTTCGCGAACGCCAACATCGACACGATCGATGTCGGCATCGGGATCCTCAGCATGCACTCACCCATGGACGTGTCGGCGAAGGTCGATCTCTGGGAGCTCTATCGCGGATTCAAGGCATTCTGGAGCGCGCCGTCATCACGGACTGGCGCGGCATCGCCCCGTTAACGTAATCTGATCACCCTTCATGCGGATATTCCTCACCGGAGCCACCGGCTACATCGGTAGCGCCGTACTCGACGCTCTCCTCAAGGCCGGACACCAGGTGACGGCGCTGGTGCGCGACAACGAAAAGGCCGCGCGCGTATCGGCCAAGGGGGCCCACCCGGTCGTGGGCGCGCTGGCCGATCCTGAAACGTATCGGCCGACTGCCGATGCGCAGGACGGCTACATCCACACGGCGTTCGACGACTCAGGTACCGGTGTGGCTCTCGACCGCACGACGATTGAGTCGCTGCTCGCCGCCGCGCGGCGTCCGCGCACGAGCGGATCGCTCACGGCCGCTCCGCGTTTCTTCATCTACACGTCCGGGATTTGGGTGGTCGGACGCTCGTCGGAGCCGACGGATGAAAGCGTGGCGCTCAATCCGATTGCGCTGGCTGAGTGGCGCGTCGAACACGACGCGATGGTGCTTGCCGCGAATACGCCGCAGTTGCGCACCGCAGTCGTCCGTCCCGGCGTCGTCTACGGCGGAGATCAGGGTCTGATCGGCGATCTCTTCAAGATGGCCATCAACGGCCTGGTGCGCGTCGTCGGCGACGGCAACAACCACTGGCCGACAGTCTACGACCGCGATCTCGCCGATCTCTATGTGCGCATCGCGGCCAATGACGACGCCTCGGGCGTGTTCAATGCGAACGATGAAGGC
The DNA here is from genome assembly GCA_043743165.1 of Acidobacteriota bacterium. GTDB lineage: Bacteria > Acidobacteriota > Vicinamibacteria > Vicinamibacterales > CAVVIG01 > CAVVIG01. Next base: position 4,831 of record JAYTXA010000062.1, on the reverse strand, counting down.
GACGAAAGCGTGAACGACATCGTCGCGGCCATCTCGCCGTACCTGCCGCACAAGCCCGATGTGCGCTACGTGCCGATCGAAGAGGCCCGCTCGAAGATGGGGTCGTTCGCCGACGCACTGGCGCTCGACCAGATTGTGCGCAGCACGCGGTCGCGCGCCATCGGCTGGAACCCGAGCCTGCACTCCGTAGCCGGCAACGCGGCGCGCCTGCTGGAAGAGTGGCGCGCCTCGCGCGCGTAAGCGCCCGTCACGCGCTCACGACGTCCGCCACGCGCGCCTCTCGCGGCAGATCCAGCTCTCCCGCCATCACCGCGTCGATCACTCCGTACTCGAGCGCCTTCTGCGCGTCGAGATAGAGGTCGGTTCGCTTCGTATCCCTGATGATCTGCCGCAGCGGCTTCCCCGAACGGGCGGAGAGAATGCGGTAGATCTGGTCCTGCATCTGCTTCAGCCGCTCGAGATGCTGCGCGGCGGCCGTGGTGGACTGCCAGCCGGCCCACTTCGCCGGCTCGTGAATCATGATCCACGAGTGCGGGAACGCGAGCCGCCGCCCTGGGCTCGCGGCCTGGAGCACGATCGACCCCATCGAATAGGCCATGCCCTGCACGACGATCGTTACCTCGACGCCGCGCGAGACGATGTGGCGGATGGTGTCGTGGAGGGCGAGTCCGTCGGTGACGTTGCCGCCGGCACTGTTGATGTAGAGCGTGACCGGCCTCGTGTTGTCGGCGGCGAGTTCGCGCAGGCGCTCGATGGTGGCGCGGGCGGTGTCCTTCTCGATATCACCGATGAGGTAGACCTCTCGCAGCCGCTCGCCCTGCTCGCGGCGCAACTGCGTGCGCACCGCATCGACCAGTTCGGCGATCAGACGTTCGCTCAACTCACCCATGTCGCGATTATGACAAGGAAGGCGAGCTCGGCCGGACAGCCGTCGCGCACAAAAGCGAGGTTGTGCCCAGTGGCAGAGCTACGGGATGAAGTAGAACGCGAGCGCGATGATCATGTACACGGACAGCAGTTGCAGCCCTTCCACCCAGTTGCTCTCGCCGTCGTTCACCACCATCGACGTGGCGAAGACGGAGAGCGCAACGGCGGTGATCTCGAACGGGTGGAAGATGAGCGACATCGGGCGGCCGATGGCGAACGAATAGAGGACGATGGCCGGCGCCACCAGCAGCGCAATCTGGGCACTGCTGCCGACCGCGATCTCGACGGCCAGCGTCATCTGGTCGCGGCGCGCGGCGGCGATGGCCGAGTAGTGCTCTGCTGCGTTGCCGATGATGGCCACCAGGATCACACCGACGAACAGCTCGGTGAAGCCGAACTGTTTCAGTGCCGGTTCGAGCGCGCCGACCAGCAGTTCCGCCTGAATCGTGGTGAGCAGCGTGCCTGCAGCCAGCAGCATCACCGCCGCTGCCACGGTGAGTCCGCCGTGCGAGTGCCCGCCCTGTGTGTGATGGGGCGGCTGCGTCGGCCTGAAGAGGTCGCGATGCGACGTGAAGGCGTAGATGAGGCTTCCGGCGTACGCCACGATCAGCACGATGGCCGTGCCGAGGCTCAGTCGATCGATGGCCGGAGGCCGCGCCTTCAGCGTGCCGTAGAGCGTCAGGTCGAACACGGCCGGCATCACCAGCGCCACGACAGCCAGAAACAGCATCGCCGAGGTGTTGGTGGCCGCGGTGCGGTTGAATTTCTGCGAGCGCCGCCCCAACCCGCCGACGAAGAACGAAAAGCCGAGCACCAGGAGCAGATTGCCGATGATGCTGCCGGAAATCGACGCCTTTACCAGTTCGATGTGGCCCTGGTTGAGCGCGACGATTGCGATGATCAGCTCCGCCGCGTTGCCGAACGTCGCGTTGAGGAAGCCGCCCAGCGCCGGGCCCGACCGGTCGGCAAGTTCCTCGGTGCCGAGCCCGATCACCCCGGCCAGCGGGATGAGCGAGAGCGACGCCGTGAGAAAGACCCACGACGAACCTGGCAGCGTCATGCTGAGCCCCCAGGAGATCGGCGCAAACACGAGGAGGAGGTTGAGGCGATTGGCCGCGATGGCCTTCAGTGCCGCACGAACGGGTTGCACGTCTAGTCCGCGAATCGATCGAGGTCTTCGTCGTCTGCGCCCGGCAGCAGGTCGAAGAAGGCGTCGAGGCTACGGTCGAGCGACCGCCGCAACTGCGGGATGGTGCCGTCGAAGGTGTGGAGCGTGACGCCGGCGGTGCTGCCGTCGGCCATGGTGATCGTCGCGGACTCCAGCCCCTTCATCGAACCTTCAGGGATGAGCCGGACGCCGTAAACCAGGGTATATCGAGCCATTCGCCGATCTTAGAACATCTCCAATCGGCAAGCTGGAAACTGCGCGGTCTTCTTCGACGTCTGAAGCAAGAAGCGCTAAGTTGAGAGTGTGAGGCCTGCATTCATGACACCACTTCGGATTCGCGTTGTTACTGCTGCCGTCCTGCTGCTCGCCGGTGCTGCCGGCTTCGACGCCGCGCGCGTGGCCGCGCAGGCCTTCCCCGCCCAGGCGCCGCGGCGCAGCGACGTGCCGAACATCGCGTTCGAGAAGTACACGCTGCCGAACGGGCTGGAAGTCATCCTCTCGGAAGACCATCGGCTGCCGCTGGTGGCGGTAAACGTCTGGTATCACGTCGGTCCGGCGAATGAAGTGCCCGGCCGCACCGGCTTCGCCCACCTGTTCGAACACATGATGTTCAACGGCTCGAAACATGTGCCAGGCGATTCCCACTTCAAGCTGGTGGAAGGCGCAGGTGGAAGCGACGTGAACGGCACGACCGGCACCGACCGCACCAACTACTTTCAGACGCTGCCCGCGAACCAGCTCGAACTCGGCCTGTGGCTCGAGTCGGACCGCATGGGCTACCTGCTCGATTCGCTCGGCCAGGAGGAACTCTCCAACCAGCAGGACGTGGTCCGCAACGAGCGGCGCCAGAGCGTCGAGAACCGACCCTACGGCATCGTCGACGAAGAACTGAACCACCTGCTGTTCCCCAAGGGCCATCCGTACTACGCGAGCATCATCGGCTCGCATGCCGACATCCAGGCGGCGCAACTCGATGACGTCCGGACGTTCTTCACCAAGTACTACTCTCCCGGCAATGCCACCATCGCTCTGGTCGGCGATATCGACAAGGCGGCCACGAAAAAGCTGGTCGAGAAATACTTCGGTCCGCTGAAGGCCGGTCCCAAGGTGCCGACGCCGACAGTGCGGACGCCGCCGATCACGGCGGAGCGTAGTGCCGTGGTGACCGATCGTATCGAGTTGCCGCGCGTGTACATGGCGTGGCTCACCGCACCGATCTATACGCAGGACGATGCGAATGCGGACGTGGCGGCCAGCGCGCTCGGCGGTGGCAAGACCGGCCGTCTGTACAAGACGCTGGTCTACGACAAGCAGATCGCACAGGACGTGTTCGCTTACCAGCAGTCGATGATGCTGACGTCGACGTTCATCATCCAGGCTACGGCGCGACCGGGGCACACGGCGGAGGAACTGGAGAGGGCGATCGACGAGGAGCTGGCACGCTTCCAGGCCGAGGGGCCGACGATGGCAGAAGTGGAGCGGGCGCGCAATGCCGCGGAGACGCAGCGCGTGCGCGGCCTCGAGCGCCTGGGTGGCTTCGGCGGAGTGGCCGACCTGCTGAACGACTACAACCATCACGTCGGCGATCCCGGATTCCTGCAGAAGGACGTGGCGCGCTATAGCGCCGTCACGCCGGCGACGACGAAAGCGTTCGCGCAAACGCTGACGAAGAACAGCCGCGTCGTCGTGCACGGAGTGCCCGGCGAGAAGAAGCTGGCGCCCGAGGTGCCGAAGGGCGAGGCACCGACCAGTGCGGCGAAGGGAGGGCAAGGGATCAACGCCGACGCGCCGTGGCGCGACACGCCGCCCAAGCCGGCGGGGTCGCGGGCGCTGGCGCTGCCGGTGCCGACGTCGTTCACGCTCGCCAACGGGCTTACGGTGCTGCTGAACGACCGGGCTGGGCTGCCGGTGGTGTCGGCGGCGTTGGTGCTGAAGTCGGGGAGTGGCACCAATCCGGCGGGCAAGCCAGGCCTCGCCAACTTCACGGCAGCGATGATCGACGAAGGCACGGCGACGCGGTCGTCGCTGCAGATCGCCAACGAGGCAGCGCAGTTCGGTGGCACGCTGACGACCGGTTCGGGGGTCGACTCGACGCAGGCGTCGGTGACGTCGCTGTCGCGCACCTTCCCGCAGATGCTGACGCTGCTCGCCGACGTGGTGCGCCACCCGAGTTTTCCGGCCGATGAAATGGAGCGCCAGCGCGCCAGCCGCCTCGGCCAACTGGCGCAGCAGCGAGAGAACGTGAACGCCATCGCCAGCGCCGTCACCGCGGCCGCGCTCTACGGCACCGGGCATCCCTACGGGTCGACCGAACTCGGCACCGAAGCGTCGGTGAAGGCGGTCACCGTTGACGACCTCCGCGCGTTCTGGACCAGGAACTACGTGCCGAACAACGCCGCGCTCGTCGTGTCCGGCCGCATCTCCGCAGTCGAACTGCGGCCGCTGGTGGAGAAGGCGTTCGGCGACTGGCAGCGCGGCACGCCCGATGTGGCTGCAGCGGTTGCCCCGGCCACGACGCGCGCGTCGATTGTGCTGGTGGACAAGCCCGGCGCGCCGCAGACGCAGCTACGCGCGGTGTCCATTGCCACGCCGCGCGTGACGCCGGATTTCGAAGCGATGGTGGTGGCCAACGACATCCTCGGCGGCCTGTTCACCAGCCGCATCAACCTCAACCTGCGCGAGGCGCACGGCTATACCTACGGGGCGAACTCGCAGTTCGTGTTCCGGCGCTCGCCC
>JAYTXA010000061.1:0-92908 GCA_043743165.1 Acidobacteriota bacterium | reverse complement strand
GATGCGCCAGCGCGCCGCCGAGTCGGACGTGGTCATCGTGAACCACCACCTGCTGTGCGCCGATGCCGCCGTCCGGCAGAACGCCTTCGGCGAGGTGATTCCGGCGTGCGCCTACGCGGTGGTGGACGAGGCGCACCAGCTCGAAGACGTCGCGACCCAGTACTTCGGCTTCTCGATCAGCACCTACCGCGTCGAGGACTACGCGCGCGACGTCGAGCGTTTCATCGCCTCCGGCTCGGTCACCACGCGCAGCGCGCAGGTAGAACTGCAGAAGGGCGCCGACCGGCTCCGCGACCATGCCCGCTCGTTCTTCACGGAGCTGGCGTTCGCGCACCGCTCGACCGACCGCGCGCGTGGCGAGGAACGGGTGCGCGCCACCGATCAGTCTTTGGCCCATACGCGCGAGGTGGCCGCCTACATGGCCGGTTCGCTCGATCTGCTCGAGGCCGCGCTGGCACTCCTTGGGCCCGCCCGCTCTGGAGGCGACAGCGAGCCGGCCTCACAGTCCGACGGCGTCGCACTCGGCCGCCGGGCCGGGGAGATCCGCGACGAGCTCCGCTTCCTGCTGCGCGCCGGCGACCCCGCGTACGTCTACTTCGTGGAGTTCCGAGGGAAGGGCGTCTTCCTGCGCGCCTCGCCGATCGACGTCTCCGAGATCGTCCGCGATCTGCTTCTCGACCGCGTGCGCGGCACGGTGCTGACCTCAGCCACGCTGACGGTGGACGGCGCGTTCGACTACGTGAGGGGACGGCTCGGCATCGACCGGGCTGCAGAGATCAAGCTGGCGTCGGAGTTCGACTACGAGAGTCAGGCCCTGCTCTACCTGCCGCCGCGCATGCCCGACCCGCGTTCGCCCGAGTTCACGATGGCGGCCGGGCGCCAGGTGGTGGAACTGCTCAAGCGGAGCCAGGGAAGGGCATTCGTCCTCTTCACCAGCTATGCGTCGCTGCGGTCGGTGCAGGCCATCGTCGAGATGGCACTCGAATACCCGATGCTGGTGCAGGGAACGGCGCCGCGGTCGCAGCTGCTCAGGCAGTTCAGGGAAACCCCGCATAGCGTCCTGTTTGCGACCTCCAGTTTCTGGCAAGGGGTCGACGTGGTCGGCGAGTCGCTCAGCTGCGTCATCGTCGACAAGCTGCCGTTCGCCTCGCCGGGAGACCCGATTACGTCGGCCCGCATCGAGGCCATCCGGGCCAACGGCGGCGAGCCGTTCGACGAGTACCAGGTGCCTCTCGCGATCCTCACGCTGCAGCAGGGGTTAGGACGGCTCATCCGGCACCGGCGCGACCGCGGCGTCCTGGCCGTCCTCGATCCGAGGATGCGCACCAAGGGCTACGGCCGGCGGTTTCTGGCCTCGGTGCCGCCGGCTCCGGTCGTCCACGATCTCGATGCTGTCGAACGCTTCTTTTCGATCGTGTAAGATATTTTCGATTAACCAGTTAGTGTCACTTCCTTAGGAGGAACTTATGGTCCGCCGATTCTGCGGCCGGCCGTCGTGGCTCTTCACGGTCGCTCTCATTGCTTCGCTCATCGCCGCGGTTCCGGCGTTTGCCCAGTCCACCGGGATGCTCAAGGGCGTGGTGAACGACGACAAGGGGCAGCCCGTCGCCGAAGCCAAGGTCATCATCGAAATGAACGGCGGCACCGGCCGCAAGTTCGAAACCAAGTCGAACAAGAAGGGCGAGTACATCCAGATCGGCCTCGCCTCTGGTTCGTACAAGGTCACGGCCGAGAAAGAGAAGCTCGGTTCGGCTCCGGTCACCGTATCCGTCCGCGCCAACACGACGCAGGAAGCGAACCTGATGCTCGCCATGGCCAGCGCCGCGGCGACGAAGGAAGCGCAGGCGAAGAACGCCGCCATCACGAAGATGTTCGATGAAGGCGTCCAGTTGAGCAACGCGGGTCAGCACGAGCCGGCCATCGCCAAGTTCAACGAGGCGATCGCCATCATCCCGACCTGCTACAACTGCTACAACAACATTGCCTTCAGCTACACGGTGCTGAAGGACTATGCGAAGGCCGAAGAGGCCTACAAGAAGTCGATCGAAGTAAAGGCCGATGACGCCGCGGCGTACGTGGGCCTGGCGGGCCTCTTCTTCAACACCGGCAAGTCGGCCGAGGCCAAGCCGCTGGTCGAGAAGGCGGTCACCCTCGACCCGAGCAACGCCGATGCACACTACATCTACGGGATGACGCTCGTGGCCACCGAGCCGGCCAAAGCCAAGACCGAGTTCGAAGAGTTCGTGAAGCTTGCGCCGACCGCTCCGAACGCGGCGATTGCGCAGTCGCTCATTGCCGAACTGGCCAAACAGGTCAAGTAGTACGCTCCACACAGACCTCGCACCACGACTGCAGGGCGTCCGCGATGCGATCGCGGACGCCGCCAGCCGCTCCGGCCGCCTCCCCTCTTCAGTCACGCTCGTGGCTGTCTCCAAGACTTTCCCCATCGAGGCGGTTCGCGCCGCGGCTGCGTGCGGACAGTTCGACTTCGGTGAGAACAAGGTGCAGGAGGGGCAGGCCAAGATTCTTGCGGGCGGCACGCTGCCCCTGCGCTGGCACCTCATCGGTCATCTCCAGAGCAACAAGGCGAAGAAGGCCGCCGCGGTTTTCGACGTCATCCACTCCATCGATTCAGCCGACCTCCTGCGCAAAGTCGACGAGGCGGCGGCTGAACGCGGCCGGCAGATCGACGTGCTGATTCAAGTGGACCTGGCGCAGGAACCGACCAAGCACGGCGCGCCGGAGGCGGACGTGCCGGCGATCATCGAGGCGGCCCTGGCCTGCCGCTCCGCCCGGCTCACCGGGCTGATGCTGCTGCCGCCCGCGGTGGGCGAACCGGACGCGGTGCGCCCCTATTTCGCCGCGGCGCGGGCACTGCGCGATCGCTACATTGCGAGCGGCGTCCCGTCCGAGATGCTCCGCCACCTGTCGATGGGCATGAGCCACGACTTCGAGGTCGCCATCGAAGAAGGGGCGACGCTGGTCAGGGTCGGCTCGGCGATCTTCGGCGAGCGTGTCTACGCCAGCCCCTGCCCCCCTGCCCCCTGACCCCTCCTCCAGCCTCAACCCTCTACACCCTCTCCGTGTTCAGGCCGATAAGCCTGAGCAGCACCCTGTGAGGGCACGAAACTCATGAACGTCAGCCCGCTCGACCTCCGTCAGCAGAAATTCAAGACCGTCTTCCGCGGCCTTGACCCGGTCGAAGTCGCCTCGTTCCTCGTGGCCGTCGCCGACGACTACGAGCAGGCGCTTCGTGAGACGGATCAGCTTCGCCAGGACGTGGTCCGTCTCGAAATCGTCGTGCGCGGCCACCAGGAGCAGGAGAAGAGCCTGCAGAACACCATGGTCACGGCGCAGCGGTTGTCCGAGGAGATCAAGGCCGGCGCCGAGGAGAACGCGTTGCGCGTCGTGCGCGAGGCCGAGAGCCGATCGGCCCTGCTGTTCGACAAGACGCAGGCGCGGGTCGAGGACATCCAGCGTGATATTGACGGTTTGAAGCTGAAGCGCCGCGATGTGGAGACGTCGCTCGAGGCGACGATACAGGCGCTGCGGAACACCCTCGAGTTCGTCCGCGAGCAGGATGCGCGCGACCGCGAGGAGAAGCTGCTCACCTATCGACCCCGTGCGGCGGAGCCGGAAGCCAAGGCCGGGTGATCCACCAGGTTGCCGCGGGCGTCGAGATCGACGTGCGCGTCATCCCGCGCTGGCACGTCTGGCGTGTCCGGCGCACGCGACGGCCGCGTGCTGGTGCGCCTCTCGGCTCCGCCGGTCGAGGGCGCCGCCAACCAGGCACTCGTCGATCTCTTCGCGAAACTCTTCGGTCGTCCGAAACGCGATATCCGGCTGGTGTCGGGTGAGCGGAGCCGCGCGAAGCGCGTCGCGGTGGATGGGGTCAGCGTGGAACAGGCGCGGGAGCGCCTTACGGCGTAACGGCGTAGGTGGCCGGTTTCACCACCTCGAGCGACAGGCCGAAGTGCCAGGGATAGAAATAGTTCGGCGCCACTTCGATCGCCTTGTCGTACCAGCCGTTCACGTGGAAGCGCCGCTCTTCTCGCTGGATGACAAGGTTCTCTTCGTCCAGCGGGACATCGTACTGTTCCGCCAACTCCATGACGCGCGCCATCAGTTCCGTTTCGTTCTTTGCCTTGAACATGGCGGCGTCGCGGATGGCATCGCGGAACTTGACGTACGTGAGGTACTCAGCGCCGACATGAAATGCGGCGTTTGCGAAGAGAGCGACGATGGCGAGCTTGAGGAGCAGCTTGATCACGTCGGCTCAGTGTATATCGGCCAAACGGCCCGCCGTACGTAGACGCCAGAACGGCAATCCGAGGTCAGGAAGTCAGGCGATTTCCTAACGGATCTGGTGCAGCATCCGCTCCCAGCGAGTCTTGGTGAAGAAGTGCGCAAGGACCGAGCCCAGCCCTTTCACCGTATCCGCCGCACCGGCCGTCTCGTAGTCCTCGCGTTCGGACTCGTAGGACCAGTAGATGACGAGCGCCTTCCCCTTGACGTAGTCGCGCGGCAGGAAGCCCCAGTAGCGGCTGTCGGCTGAATTGTCGCGGTTGTCGCCCATGGCGAAGTAGTGGTCGGCCGGGACAGTGACCGGGCCGTAGTTCTCGCGCACGTCGAGCGACGTGACCTCACTCATCGAGCTGGTCGGGCCGGGCGGCTCGAGGAAGTGGACGTACGGCTCGTCGAGCGGCGTGCCGTTGATGTAGACCTTCTTCTGTTTCAGCTGCACCGTGTCGCCGGGCAGTCCGATGATGCGCTTGATGAAGTCGCGCTCGGGTTCCTCGGGATACTTGAACACCGCCACGTCGCCACGCGCAATGGTGCCCATCGGCAGCACCGCCCGCTCGAGACCAGACGCGGTTGGCCCGAACACGAACTTGTTCACCAGCAGGTGATCGCCGATGAGCAGGTTGTTCTCCATCGATCCGGTCGGGATCTTGAAGGCCTGCACGACGAACGTGCGGATGAACAGCGCCAGGATGACGGCGATGACGATCGACTCGAAGTACTCGCGCAGCGTCGACTTGCGGAACTCGCGTCTCATTCGCTGTCCGTCCCCATCTTGAGCACGGCGAGGAACGCTTCCTGCGGGATCTCGACGCGGCCGACCCGCTTCATGCGCTTCTTGCCTTCCTTCTGCTTCTCGAGCAGCTTGCGCTTGCGCGAGATGTCGCCGCCGTAGCACTTCGCGAGCACGTTCTTGCGCAGCGCCTTCACCGACTCGCGCGCGATGATGCGGCCGCCGATCGCCGCCTGGATCGCGACCTCGAACATCTGGCGCGGGATCAGCTCGCGCCTCTTCGCCGCGAGCAGGCGGCCACGGTCGTAGGCCATGTCGCGGTGCACGATGATCGACAGCGCGTCCACCGGATCAGTGTTCACGAGGATATCGAGCTTCACGAGCGGCGACGGCCAGTAGCCGGTGACGTGATAGTCAAGCGACGCATAGCCGCGCGAAATCGTCTTCAGCCGGTCGTAGAAGTCGAGCACGACTTCGTTGAACGGCAGCTCGTAGGTGATCAGGACACGGTCCGACGCCAGGTACTCCAGCGACTTCTGGATGCCGCGCTTGTCCTGGCACAACTGGAGAATGCCGCCGACGTGCTCGACCGGGGTGAGGATCATCGCGGTGATGATCGGCTCCTCGATCTTGGCAATGCGGCCCGCATCCGGCAGCTTGGCCGGGCTGTCGATCTCCTGGATGTCGCCGTCGGTCGTCGTGACGCGGTAGAGCACGCCAGGCGCGGTGGTGACGAGGTCGATGTTGAACTCGCGCTCGAGGCGCTCCTGCACGATTTCCATGTGCAGCAGGCCAAGGAAGCCGCAGCGGAAGCCGAAGCCGAGCGCCAGTGAGGTTTCGGGTTCGTAGAAGAACGAGGCGTCGTTCAGGCGCAGCTTCTCGAGGGCGTCGCGCAGCAGCGGATACTCGCTGCCTTCAACCGGGTAGAAGCCGGCGAAGACCATCGGCTTCAGTGCCTTGAAGCCCGGGAACGGCTCGACCGTACGACGATTGGTCTCGGTAATCGTGTCGCCGATCTTCGCGTCGCTGATCTTCTTGACGTTCGCGACGAGGAAGCCGACCTCGCCGACCCCCAGTTCGTCGACCGGCACCGCCTTGGGCGTGAAGATGCCGAGATGCTCTGCCTCGTAGTCCTGCCCCTCGGCCATGAAGGTGATCTTCATGCCCTTGCGGATGACGCCGTCGATGACGCGCACGACGATCACGACGCCGCGGTACGGGTCGTACCAGCTGTCGAAGATCAGCGCCTTCAGCGGCGCGGAGGGCGACCCGGCCGGCTGCGGCAGCCGCGCGACGATCGCCTCGAGGATGTCGTGGACGCCGGTGCCCACCTTCGCGCTGGCGAGGATGGCCGATTCGCCAGGCAGGCCGACGATCTCGGTGAGCTGGCGCCGCGCCTCTTCGGGCTGCGCGCTGGGCAGATCGATCTTGTTGATGACCGGGATGATCTCGAGGTTGTTCTCCACCGCCAGGTAGGCGTTGGCCAGGGTCTGCGCCTCGACGCCTTGTGAGGCGTCGACGAGGAGCAGCGCGCCCTCGCACGCCGCCAGCGACCGCGTGACTTCATAGGAGAAGTCGACGTGGCCCGGCGTATCGATCAGGTTCAGCACGTACTTCTGCCCGTCGTCGGCGGTGTAATGTAGACGGACCGGGTGCGCTTTGATAGTGATGCCGCGCTCGCGCTCGAGATCCATCGCGTCGAGCACCTGCGCCTCCATCTCGCGGGCCTGAAGGGCGCCGGTCATCTCGAGAAAGCGGTCGGCCAGCGTCGACTTCCCGTGGTCGATGTGGGCGATGACAGAGAAGTTTCGTATTAGGCGGGGGTCCATACGTTCATTCGGAAGGGTCATTATATAGCCCCCTTTTCAGAACGTCCCGACCAGCTCAGCACCACTTTGATCGAAATCAGTACGGCACAACGAGCCAATCTGTGTCATCGTCAGGGTGGGTGCTATCGAGCACGCCACGATGCGCCACCGTCTCGGGCCGCTCTGATCCGCAAGATGACGGCGCACATTCAGAAAGTTATCGACACTACATGGCAGCAATGACCGGCACGATCAAGCGACTCGTCAGCGACAAGGGCTTCGGCTTCATTCTCGCGAGCGACGGCGCAGAATACTTCTTCCACAATTCCGCCTGCAACGGCGTGGCCTTCGACGAACTCCGCGAAGACCAGGCCGTGACCTTCGAAAAGGGTCAGGGCCCGAAGGGTCCCCGCGGCGAGAACGTCCGACTCGCATAGTTCTGTCCGGTGCCTGCTGATGCCGCGGTGGTGTCAGCAGGCGCTGTCGTTGTAAGTCCCCACCCCCATCGACCCTCCTGCGCGTCGGCAGACGAAGCGACACTCCGCCCGTCATCTTTTCCTGCAAATTCGACTCGCGCGCCGGCCATCGGCTCGAAGGGCACAACATGCACATGCGCTGTATCGAAGATGTTGCTGCCGAGCACGGCGTCATCATTGGGCCGAGCCCCAGAATGTGGGCAGTCTACGAGTTCCTGCGCGTCATCGCCGGCAGCGAGAGCACGGTCGTCATCACCGGTGAGAGCGGCACGGGCAAGGAAGTCATCGCCTCGCTCATTCATCGCCAGAGTCCGCGCCGGCATCACCCGTTCGTCGCGGTCAGTTGCGCGTTGTTCTCGGACAGCCTGATCGAATCGGAACTCTTCGGGCACGAACGGGGCGCCTTCACGGGCGCCTTCCGCGACAGGCCCGGTCGCTTCGAACTTGCCGAGTCGGGCACGGTCCTGCTCGACGACATCGACGATGTGCCGCTGTCGATGCAGGTGAAGCTGCTGCGTGTGCTGCAGAACCGCACGGTCGAACGCCTGGGCGGCACGAAGACCCTGCCGGTCGACGTTCGCATCATCGCCGGCACCAAGCGCGACCTGCGCACCATGGTGGCAGACGGCACCTTCCGCGAGGATCTCTACTACCGACTCAACGTGCTGCCGCTCACGCTGCCCCCCCTGCGCGAACGGCTCGAGGATCTGCCGACCCTCACCGAGCATTTCCTCGCGCGCTTCTTCAAGCAGCGTGGCGAAGAGGCCCCTGCGGTATCGGCAGGCGTGGCGCGGGCCTTCGCGCACTACGACTGGCCGGGCAACGTCCGCGAACTCGAGAACATGTGCGAGCGCATGGCGCAGACCAACATGTGCGGCACCATCGGCGCCGGCTGCCTCGCAGCGGGCATGGTGTTCCAGCGCCCAGCCCTATCTCCGGAACCGCCCCCGCCGGATGGCGGTGCAGCCGTGCCGATTTCCCTCGATGCGCGCGTGCGCCAACTCGAGCACACGATGATTACGTGGGCACTCCGAGCCAGCGACGGCAACCAGACGCGAGCCGCTGCGCTTCTCCAGATCAAGCGCTCGACGCTGCAGGGCCGGATGGTTCGCTGCCAGCCGGTGCCAGACCGGCCAGTCACCGCCACTGCACCCAGCCCTCTCATCTCGACCCACTGAGCCGGTACTGCCCAGCCGAGGCTCGAGGCGGCGCAGTACTGACAGCGCGTCGGCAACCTGCCGCTCTTCCCTGAGATGAACGGCGCGTAAGCCGACCCGAGGAGCTGCGGTGCAGCACTGGGGCACCTGAGCTTCAACGAGGGGTTGGCGAAACTGGACAAGCTCCCGAGCTGTGCACTAGAGCACATCCTCATCGCATCAGGTCGAGCGACGATCGAGTATGCCCACGTGCGAAGGCGACGTTCTCAACGACACCCACGCCATGCTGTTCGGGACAGGACAGGCGATGGCCGAGTTGCGCGCGCTGGTCGAAGCAATTGCCGACACCGACGCGCCGGTCCTGGTCCGCGGCGAAACCGGCACCGGCAAGGAGCTGGTGGCGCGTGCCCTCGCGAGCTCGGCACGATGGCGCGGCACACCGTTCGTGAAGGTGAACTGCGCCGCGCTCCCTGGCGAGCTCTTCGAGTCCGAGTTGTTCGGCTTCGAGCAGGGGGCGTTCACCGGCGCCGATCGCAGCCAGCCTGGAAAGTTCGACGCCGCTCACGGCGGCACGATCTTCCTCGATGAGATCGGCGAAATCCCGCTATCGCACCAGTCGAAGCTGCTCCAGGTGCTGCAGGACGGGCACTACTCGAGGGTGGGCGGACAGCGCGAACGATATTCGAGCGCTCGCGTCGTTGCGGCGACCAATCGCGATCTGCAGCAGGACGTCTTGGCTGGCACCTTTCGCGAGGATCTGCTGTTCAGGCTGAACGTCATCCCGCTGCGAGTGCCACCGCTCCGGAGCCGGAAGCGCGACATCCCGCAATTGGTGGAGTTCTTCCTCGACCGCTGGGCCGCCCGTCACAAGCGCCCGCGGACCGCACCCTCGACGGCTTTTCTCGAACGGTGCATGCAGTACCACTGGCCCGGCAACATCCGCGAACTCGAAAACGTGGTGCAGCGCATCGTGCTGGAGGGGAGCGACGAGTCGTTCCTGCGTGTGCTGGCCGCGCACGAACCGGCGGCACTCGACGTAGCGGAACTCCTCACGCACGAGCAGGCGGCTGACGCGAGTGACGTGGTGATGGCGCGACCGCCCGAGCCACACCGACTGAAAGCCGTGGCTCGCGAGGCCGCGCAGGAAGCCGAGCGCGCATGCATCACCCGCATGCTGGTGCAGACGCACGGCAACCGGCGGCGAGCCGCCGTCAATCTCGGCGTCTGTTACAAGTCGTTGCTGAGCAAAGCCAGGGCGCTTGGCCTCTAGCTGATGCCCTCTCCGGCCGCGGCTGCACGTGCGACTCCGCGCAGCCTTCCTGTATAGTCAAGGTGTCCCGCAGCACCGACACCCGCTCACGTTCGAGCCGTGCCCGCCTGCACCTGCGCACGTCCCGACGGACATGCATCGAGGGTCTTTCATGTCTGCCACGATCATTTCCTTCGCGCAGTTCCAGGAGAGCCGACAGCGCCGGAACTCGGCGGGTCACATTCCCAATGTGCAGCCACTCGCCATTCCCGAAGGCGATTCGCCTGACGACCAGCCGCTGACCATCACCTGCGAGGCACCTGGGCAGACCCCTCGCGATCCGGCGCAGCTGCCGCAGCGCCCGTAGTCAGACATACCCGCCCGCGCCGGGCGTTCGCCCGCTCGACTCTGGTAGAGTCCTCCCCGGAGTCAATTTCCCGGGAGTTCCCTCATGCGCGTGATCTTCGCTGCCCTCCTCGTCCTGTCCACCATCGGCCACGCGGAAGCGCAGCCGGCCACTCGCCAGTTCGTCACCAGCGGAGGCGGGGCGCTTCGAACCGCAGCCAGCCTGCCGTTCAGCGCAGCGGTCAAGGCGGGCGGCTTTGTTTACGTGGCGGGCGCTGTCGGCGACGCGTCCGCGCCGCTACCCAAAGACGACGTCCGTGCGCAGACCAGACAGACCCTCGACGGCATCCAGAAGACGCTGAAGGTCGCGGGATCGAGCCTCGCCAACGCGGCCAGCGTCACGGTGTACCTGCGCAATGCCGGCGACGCCGCCGCGATGAACGAGGTCTACGCCACCTACTTCCCTGTCAATCCCCCGGCGCGAACGACGGTCATCGTGACGCAGCCGCTGGCCAACGCCGACGGCCTCGTCGAAATCTCGATGATCGCCATTCCGGACGGCGGCGAGCGGACGGTGATTCATCCCGAGGGCTGGGCGAAGGTGCCAAGCCCCTACAGCTACGGCATCAAGAGTGGCAACACGCTGTTCCTCGCCGGTCTCGTCAGCCGGAGCGGCCTGACCAACGCCGTCGTGCCCGGCGACATCACGGCGCAGACCAAGACCGTGCTCGACAACGGCGCGGCCATCCTGAAGCAGGCCGGCATGAGCTACGGTGACGTGACGACGGCACGCGTCTACATTGCGGACGCCGCCATGTTCCAGCCGATGAACGCCGCCTATCGCCCCTACGTCGGCGACATGCCGCCGGCCAGGCTCACGGTGACGGCCGGACTGCCTGGCGCCGACTTCGTGGTGGAGATCCAGATGGTGGCCGTCAAGGACGCCAGCCGCACCGCCATCACCACGCCCGCAGACGACGGGACGTCGCCCGGACGTGCGAACCCGAACCTGAGTTCGGCGATCCGCGTCGGCAATACGCTCTACGTGTCGGGCATCACCGGCAGCACGGCCGCCAATCGCGGTGACGCCGCGGCGCAAACGAACAGCGTAATGGCCCGCGTCGGCACCACCTTGAAGGCAGCCGGCTTCACCTGGGCCGACGTGGTCGACGCCACGGTGTTCATGACGGACATGACGAAGTTCGGTGACATGAACGAGCGGTACCGCCTGGCGTTCTCGAAGGACTTCCCGGCGCGTGCCACCGTCGGTCTGGCGCCGGTCGGCGGCGACACGCTGGTCGAGATGATGTTCACCGCCGTGAAGTAGCGCCGACCGTCGCGGTTACCGGTTCTCGACCGCCGTCCAGCGCTGCGGGTACTCGGGCCCGATGTAGTCGGCACGCGGGCGGATGAGACGGTTGTTCGCGTACTGCTCCAGCACGTGCGCGGTCCAGCCGGCGATGCGGCTGACGGCGAAGATCGGCGTGAACAGGTCGGTCGCAATACCGAGCGCGTGATAGGTGGAGGCCGAGTAGAAGTCGACGTTCGGGTTCAACTTCTTCTCCGTCTTCACCAGCGCTTCGATGCGCTGCGACATCTCGTACCAGATCGTCTGACCCGAGCGCTGCCCCAGGTCCTTCGACATCTGACGCAGGTGCGTCGCGCGCGGGTCCTCCGTGTGGTACACACGGTGGCCGAAGCCCGGAATCTTCTCCTTGCGCGCCAGCTTGGCGCGGACCACTTCCTCGGCTTTCTCCACCGGTGCGTCCTTGCCGATGTCGAGCAGCAGTTTCATCACGTCGGCATTGGCGCCGCCGTGCAGCGGCCCCTTCAGCGCACCGATACCACCGACGATGGCCGAGTGGATGTCGGAGAGGGTGGCGGCAATCACACGCGCCGCGAAGGTGGACGCGTTCAACTCGTGGTCGGCGTGCAGGATAAGCGCCACATCGAACGCCCGCGTGGCAAGGCCGCTCGGCCGCTCGCCCGTCAGCATGTAGAGGAAGTTCGCCGCGTGCCCCAGCACCGGATCTGGCGCAATCGGTCCGCCACCGGCATTCATCCGGCCCATCGTCGCGACCAGCGAGCTGAGCTGCGACGTCAGGCGCACCGCCTTGCGGTAGTTGGCCGCGGGCGAGTTGTCCGTCGCATCCGGATCGTGGTGAGCGAGGATCGACGTCAGCGTGCGCAGCGCGTCCATACTGTCGCCAAGCGGCAGCATGCGAACGGCGCGGATGACCGCCTCCGGCAGCGCACGGCCAGCGACCAGCTGCGACTGCAGATCGCCCAGTTCCCCGCGGGTCGGCAGGCGGCGATGCCAGAGCAGGTAGCAGACCTCTTCGAACGTCGCGTGGCGCGCGAGTTCGTGGATGTCGTACCCGCAATACGCCAGCACGCCGCGGTCGCCATCGAGATAGCAGATGGCCGACGTCGTCGCGACGGTGTCTTCGAGTCCGGCCTTTGGCTTCGCGTCCACTGTGCTCATGGAGCGAAATCATATCAGGCTGATCGCGCCGATCGGCGGTCTGGCGCGCCGGCCCGGACGCGCTTCCGGACGGGCAGTAGAATACGGAGGTGGTACATCCCGCGGCATCGACCGACCGGCGACTGGCCGGCTGGGGCCGGGTTCCCGTCGTGCCGGGATACGAGGTCCGCTCGGAGGATCTCGAATCGGTCACCCGCAATGTGCCGCTGACGCGCGGTCTTGGACGCGCCTATGGCGACGCCGCACTGCCTGCCGCGGGCGACGAACGCATTGCGGGCAGCCGCCTCGCCGACCGCATCCTGAGCTTCGATGACACGGCCGGCGATCTCACCGCCGAAGCCGGGCTGTCGCTCGACGAGCTCTACCGTGCGTTTCTCCCACGCGGCTGGTTCACGCCGGTCACACCGGGCACACGCTACGTCACGCTCGGCGGCATGGTGGCGGCCGACGTCCACGGCAAGAACCACCACGTCGACGGCTGTTTCGGCCGGCACGTCCAGTCGCTCACGCTCCGTGTGGCGGACGGGCGCATCGTCACCTGCTCGCGGACTGCAGACCCCGACCTGTTCTTCGCCACCATCGGCGGCATGGGGCTCACCGGGCACATCCTGCTCGTGAGCTTCAGGATGGTGCGCGTGCCGTCGCCGTGGATTTACCAGGAGATGCAGCGCGTTCCGAACCTCGATGCCTTCATCGACGCCCTGAAGACATCGGCGGCGGCGTGGCCGATGACGATGGGATGGATCGACTGCCTGTCGTCCGGGGCGTCGATGGGGCGCGGCGTGTTGTTCCGCGGCCGATGGGCAGAGCCGAACGAGGCGCCGTCGACGTTCCCCACCCTGCACGCGCCGATCCCGGTGCCGTTCATGTTCCCGGACGGCGTCCTCGGCACCGTGGCCGTCCGTGCGTTCAACGCGGTCTACTACCGTCTGCCGCATGCGCACCGCAAGGCGATTCACCCGAAAGGGTTCTTCTATCCGCTCGATGTCGCCGGCGACTGGCACCGCGTGTACGGGCCGCGCGGCTTCACACAGTACCAGTGCGTGCTGCCGGCGTCGGGCGGGCATGACGCGGCGCGGCGCTTCCTGGAGGTCGTGACGCAGGGTGGCGGGGCGTCTTTTCTCTGCGTCATCAAGGACTGCGGCGCCGAAGGCGAAGGGATGCTGTCGTTCCCGAAGCCGGGTATCTCCATCGCGCTCGACCTCGCGCTGCGTGACGACACGCAGGCGCTCGTCGACCGCATGAACGAACGCGTCATTGCCGAGGGCGGACGCATCTATCTCGCGAAGGACGCGCTGACTCGCCCGGAACACTTCCGGGCGATGGAGACACGCCTCGACCGCTTCCTCGCCGTGCGCCGCACCTGGGACCCGGACGGGCGCCTCCGCAGCGCACAATCCGTCCGACTCTTTGGTTGGTGACGATGGCGTTGAGGGTTGTGCTTCTGGGTGGAACGAAGGGAATCGGTCGCGCACTGGCTCGCCGCCTTGCCGCGCGCGGCGATCGGCTGCACCTGCTCGGTCGCGACGTCAACGATCTTGCGACGTGTGCGGCCGACCTCCAGGCGCGCATGCCGGCGACGGCGACGGTCACGTACTCCGCGTGCGATCTCGAGCAACCAGACACCTTCGCGGCGGCGGTGGGTGCCGCGTCTCAGGCACTGGGCGGGTTCGACACCGCCATCATCACCGCAGGCCTGTTCGCGACACAGCCGGTGCTGGAGGCCGACCTGGCGTTCACGCAGCGCCTGCTCACGGTGAACTTCGCCAACACGGTGCTCTTCTGCGAACACCTGCGCGGCTACCTGCTGGCTCGCGGTGGTGGCACGCTGTGCGTGTTCAGCTCGGTTGCGGGCGACCGCGGGCGCAAGCCGGTGGTGCTCTACGGCGCGAGCAAGGCCGGGCTGTCGGCCTACCTCGAGGGGCTCGACCACAAATTCCACGCGTCGGGGTTGAAGACCATCTGCGTCAAGCCCGGCTTTGTCCGCACCGGCATGACCGAGGGATTGCCCGAACCGCCGTTCGCTGCCGATCCCGATCAGGTGGCGGCCGCGGTGGTGGGCGCCATCGACACGGGCACACCGGTCATCTACGCACCGTCGATCTGGGCGCTGGTCATGCTGGTGATTCGCTCGCTCCCGAGAGTCGTGATGCGGAAGGTCGGATTCTAGGGAAGTCAGGAGAGCCGTGAGGCCTGACTTCCCGCGTCCGTCTATCGGCTGGCTTCGAGCTTCGGCACCGAGACCGATTCGCCAGCGTACTGCTGCACCACCGAGAGCAGCCCGGTGTAGAGGAAGCCGATCTGGAAGAGGACCAGGAACGGCACGGTGCCGTAGATCCCGTTGGCCAGCGCGTAGAACACCGTCGCGGTGAAGTAGAGGCCGAGCGCCAGCTCGATCAGCGGTTGCACCGCCACCGACTGCCGGTAATTCTTTCCCACCCACTGGTCAGCGCCGTCTTCGATGCGGTACTTCGGAGTGCGTGCGAACTCGCTCTGCTTGTTCATGAGCGCTTCGATCACGGCCTTCGTGTTGTTGATGCACAGTCCGATGCCGATCGACATCAGGAACGGCAAATACTTGATGCGCGTTTTCCAGTCGGAGTGAATCTCGCGCTGGCAGACCATGTAGAAGTTGCAGACCGAGAAGGTGGCCGCAAAGAACAGCGGCACATCGATCAGCATCATCTCGTACCAGCCCATGTTGTAGCGGATCACCATGGACGGGAACATCAGGATGGACAGGATGACCATCAACGGGTAGTTGAAGTTCGCCGTGAGGTGGAAGAATGCCTCCGCCTTCACGCCGAATGGCACGTCCGCCGCGAGAATCTGCGGCAGCAGCTTGCGGCAGGTCTGGATGGAGCCTTTCGCCCAGCGATGCTGCTGCGACTTGAAGGCGTTCATCTCGACCGGCACTTCCGCAGGAGCCACGACGTCTGGGACGAAGATGAACTTCCAGCCACGCAACTGCGCGCGGTAGCTGAGGTCGAGATCTTCGGTCAGCGTGTCGTGTTGCCAGCCGCCGGCGTCTTCGATGACGCAGCGACGCCAGATGCCGGCGGTGCCGTTGAAGTTGAAGAAGCAGCCGGCACGGTGGCGCGCACCATGCTCGAGGACGAAGTGCCCGTCGAGCAGGATCGACTGGATCTTCGTCAGCAGCGAGTAGTCCTGGTTGATGTGGCCCCAGCGGGCCTGCACCATGCCGACCTTCGGGTCGGCGAAGTGCGGCATCAACTTCAGGATGAAGTCGGCGCCGGGGAGGAAGTCGGCGTCGAAGATGGCCACGAATTCGCCGCGCGCCACCTTGAGTCCGGCCTCGAGTGCTCCGGCCTTGTACCCCGTCCGATCCATGCGGTGGTAGTACTTGATGTCGAAGCCCTTGCTGGCAAACCGGCGAACCGCCGCCTCGGCGATACCGCGGGTTTCGTCGGTCGAGTCGTCGAGCACCTGGAATTCGAGGAGCTCGCGTGGGTAGTCAATCCCGCACACTGATTCGATCAGCCGGTCCGCTACGTACATCTCGTTGTAGAGCGGGAGCTGGATCGTGACGACCGGAAGCGGCGACAATTGCGGGCCAGCCTTGGGCTGCTTGTCGCGGTTCCTCATGTACATGTACACGAGGTAGTACCGGTGCCATCCGTAGAAAGCGAGAATGATGAGGACGAAGAAGTACGAAGCGAGGATAAGAGTTTCAGCGAACGTCATTTAGCAACAATCGATTATATTAGCGACCAGCTCCGATCGGGGCAACAAAACCGATCGGTTTCCCGCCAGTGCGCACTGATGAATGCCTCTCAACTGAAAACCCTGCTCGACGCGGTTGCGACCGGTCGGGTCGATACCGCCCAGGCCGAGCGCCAGCTGCTCGATGCCTTTCGTGAGCGCCCCTTCGAGGATCTGGGCTTTGCCAGGGTCGACCACCACCGCGCGATGCGGCAGGGGTTCCCGGAAGTTGTCCTGGGCTTAGGCAAAACTCCTGCCCAAGTGGCGGCGATCTCTCGCGAGATCGTCGGGCGCGGCTCCACACTGCTAGTGACCCGGGCGCCGCTCGACACCTACGAAGCGGTGAAGGCCGTCATCCCCGACGCGGTCTACCTGGCGGTGGCACGCCTGATCACGTTGAAACAACACGACATCGAACCCGGGAAAGGCACCGTGCTCGTGGTGGCCGCCGGCACGTCCGACCTCCCCGTTGCCGAAGAGGCCGCCTGCACGGCCGAACTCATGGGTAACGCGGTGGAGCGGCTGTACGACGTCGGGGTTGCAGGCCTGCACCGGCTTCTCACCGAGCGCCATCGCCTGGCCAGTGCCCGCGTCATCATCGTGGTGGCGGGCATGGAAGGGGCGCTTCCCAGCGTAGTGTCCGGACTCGTCTCGGTTCCGGTGGTCGCCGTCCCGACGTCGATTGGCTACGGTGCCAGCTTCGGTGGGATCGCCGCACTCCTCGGCATGCTCAACAGTTGTTCGTCCGGGGTATCCGTGGTCAACATCGACAACGGCTTCGGCGCCGGCAACATCGCCAGTCTCATCAATCACCTGTAAGGCACGTCACAGGTTTCTTCCCAGCCACAACGGCAGGTGTCGGTCCACCGCGCCTGTTCCTGGGCGGCCATCGCGCCGGCGCGCTCGGCGTCCAGACCGCGCGTCAGTACGATAAGATTCAGGTTTCCCTCCGCTCCACGGGTCGCCGTTTCTCCTGACGCGTTTCTTTATGCACACCGCCGCCCTCAGGGCGCTCGAATTCGATCGCATCGTCGATGGCGTGCGCGCGTATGCGCTCACACCGATGGGCGATAGTCGTCTCGAGCAACTGCGGCCGTCGACCGATCTGAAGGAAGTGGCCGGGTTGCTGGCGGCCACCTCGCAGGCGGCGCTCTACATCGCTCGGCATGGCGCGTTCGCCCTGCGCGCGCATGCCGACCTCACCGCCATCCTCTCCGACCTGACGGTGGAGGGGCGCGCGCTCGAAGCCGTGCGGTTGTTGGCGCTCGCCACGTTCCTCGACTCGGTGGAAGACACGCGCAGCAGCGTCCGGCGCGTCGCCGCGGAGTTCCCGCTGGTCGATCGCGCGGGTGCGAACGCCGCGTCATTCAAGGTGGAGATTGCGAGGACGCGCGCCACCATCGACCCGTCGGGCGACGTGGTGGACGATGCGAGCCCGGCGTTGCGCAGCATCCGCGATCGACTGCGGCGTCAGAAGACTCGTCTGCGCGGCACGCTCGAATCGTACCTGCGCGGCAAGGACACGTCGAAGTACCTCCAGGATCAGGTCGTCACCGAGCGCAACGGCCGCTACGTGCTCGTGGTGAAGGCCGAACACCGCGGCGGCATCCCCGGCATCGTGCACGGCGCCTCGACGAGCGGCGCGAGCCTCTATCTCGAACCGCTCAGCACGGTGGAAATCAACAACGACATCGTGGCGCTCGATGAAGCGGAGGCCGAGGAAGTCCGGCGAATCCTGCTCGAGCTGACCGAAGGCTTTCGCGTGCGCCCGGAAGACATCGAGCGGACGGTCGAAGCGGCCACCGCACTCGACGTGCTGCAGGCGCGCGCCCGATTCTCCGAATCGATCGACGGCATCGAGCCCAGGCTGTCGACCGACGGCGCCTTCGAACTGCAGCACGCGCGGCACCCACTGTTGAAGAAAGCGGTGCCGGTCACCATCAAGATCATTCCGCCAGCCACGGTGCTGCTGATCACCGGTCCGAACACCGGCGGCAAGACCGTGGCGCTGAAGACCGCCGGACTGCTGGCGATGATGGCGCAGTCGGGGCTTCGCATCCCCGCGGCGCAGGGTTCGCGCCTGCCGGTCTTCAAGACCGTGTTCGCCGACATCGGCGACGAGCAGTCGATCGAAGCCAGCCTCAGCACCTTCTCTGCGCACATCACCAATATCGCCTCCATGGACCGCGACCTCGAGGTGCCCGGTCTGGTGCTGCTGGACGAGGTCGGTTCCGGGACCGATCCGATCGAGGGCGGCGCGCTCGGCGTGGCGGTGGTCGACCACTTCCGCCGGCGCGGCGCCACGCTGATTGCCACGAGCCACTACGACGCGCTGAAGTCGTACGCATCGACCACGGAAGGCGTGCAGTCGGCGGCGTTCGGCTTCATCCCGTCGACGTTCGCGCCAACCTACGAGCTCCTCTATGGGTTGCCCGGGCGCAGCCTGGCGCTTGAAATCGCGACACGGCTCGGTCTCAGCCCCTCGGTGATCGCGGCGGCTCGCAACAACCTGACCCAGCGTGAAGCCCAACTCGCTGAGCATCTCGCGCGTATCGATCACGACATGCGCTCCCTCGAACACGATCGCCGCCTGCTGGCGCGCGAGCGCGAGCGGATGGACGGCGCGGACGAGCGGATGCGCGAGCGCGAGCAGGCCTTGCGTGAGCGCGAAGACGCGGCGCGCACGCGGTTGGGCGAGCAACTGGAAGGGCAGGCACGCGAGGCGCGCAAACAGATTGACGGCGTCATCGCGAAGCTGAAACAGAAGACGCAGATGCTGGCCGAGGAGGCCGCGCGCCGGAGCGTCAATACCGGGGCGAGCGGCTCCGCCCGGTCAGAGGCTCGCGACGAGGTCGACGCCGTCGTCGGACGCATCCTCGCGCCAGACGCGCATGCGCCTGCCGCGCCGGAAGTGCCATCGGGTCCGGTCACCGTCGGGTCGCGCGTGTCCATGGGCATGCTGGGGCTCGAAGGGGTGGTGACCGCGGTCCACGACCACACCGCCGAGGTGGACGTGCGCGGCAAGCGGATGCGTGCCGTCGTCAAAAACCTGCGGGTCATCGGCATCGCGCCGCCGCCGTCGGCCTCCCGGGTGAACGTGCACGTCGACCTGCAGCCGCGCGACAGCAACGTCACGGAACTGAACGTCATCGGCTGCACCGTGGACGAGGCGCTGACGCGAGCCGAGCGGTTCATGGACGAATCGTTGCTGAGCGACCAGCGCATCCTGCGGTTCGTGCACGGGCACGGCACCGGTCAGCTCCGGAGGGCCATCGCGCGCTTTCTGCAGCAGCATCCGCTGGTGGCCAACATTGCCCCGGCGCCGTCCAACCAGGGCGGCGGCGGCGTCACCGTGGCGGAGCTGAAGGACTGATGGCGCTCTTCCCGCAGTCGTTCATCGACGACCTGAAACTGCAGGCGAACATTGTGCAGATCATTCAGGAGTACGTGTCGCTGAAGCGGGTGGGCCGCACCTACAAGGGGCTCTGTCCCTTCCACGGTGAGAAGACGCCGTCGTTCCATGTCGACCCGGAGAAGGGGTTCTTCCACTGCTTCGGCTGCAATGTCGGCGGCGACGTGTTCAAATTCCTCGAGCTGCACGAGAAGATCGGCTTCGCCGAGGCGGTGAAGATGCTGGCCCAGAAAGCCGGCATGACGCTGCCAGAGCCGACCGAAGGTGACCCATCGGCCCGGCAGGATTCGGCGCTGCGCGAGGCCCTGCTCAAGATGCACGAGATGGCTGCGGACTACTTCCGCGAGCAGTTGGCAGCGCCGGCCGGGAGCCGGGCGCGCCAGCAGCTGACGGAGCGCGGCGTCTCGGCGCCGACCATCGAACAGCTCGGTCTCGGCTTTGCGCCGCAGTCGCGCGAGGGGCTGAAGACGCGGCTGCTCAAGCAGGGGTTCTCGACCGCCCTCGTCATCCAGAGCGGTCTGGTGGTGCAGCGCGACGGCGGCGAGGTGATCGACCGGTTCCGCAACCGTCTGATGATTCCCATCTGTCGCGACACCGGCTCGGTCATCGCGTTCGGCGGCCGCTCGATGGACGCCGACCAGGTCCCCAAGTACCTGAACTCACCCGAAACGCCGATCTACTCGAAGGGCCGGACGTTGTACGGCCTCAACGCCTCGAAGGCGGCCATCCGGAAGCTGGGCTACGCGGTGATGGTCGAGGGCTACTTCGACTTCGCCCAGGTGTTCCAGTCGCAAGCGGCCCCGGTGGTGGCGTCGTGCGGCACGGCGCTGACCCAACCCCAGGCACAGTTGCTGCGCCGGTTTACCACCCGCATCGTGCTCAGCTTCGACCCGGACGCGGCGGGGCAGGGCGCCGCCGTCCGATCGTGCGAACTGCTGGTCGCCGAGGGCTTTGACGTCAACGTCCTGGCGCTGAACAAGGGCGAGGATCCGGACACGTTCATTCGGAAGAACGGCCCGGACGCCTACCGGGAGCGGCTCAAGAGTTCGCGTCCCTACCTCGAGTACCTGCTCGACCAGGCTGCTGAGGGGGTCGATTTTGCACACGATGACGCGCGCCGGCAATTTCTGGGCAAGATGCTGACGGTAGCGGCCAAAATTCCGGAGGCGGCAGCGCGGGACCAGTTCGCGGACCGCATTGCTCACCGCGCCAGGGTTACGGAGGACGTCGTTCGAGCCGAAATCAGGAAGGCGGCGGTCCAGAAGCGGACCGAGGTGACCTCCCGCGAACTGCCCTCATTCGGACAGCTCAAGAATGCGGAGAAGGGTCTGATCTGGGCTCTCGTACATAATAGTAGTCAGGGCTTTGAAGCGCTGGCGGAGCTGGACGGCGACGATCTCAGCCACCTGGCCGCGCGGGAGATCTTCGAGACCGCTCGCGCGCTGCAGGCATCGACGACGCCAAATGGCTTACCATCTGCACTTTTGCAGCGTCTAAGTACCGTGAACGCCCAGGTGGTTACCGGCATAGCCGCGACCACCGACCCGCCCGCTCCTCCGCTCGCCTGCGCACGTGCGCTGAAGCGGCTGCGGTGGGAACGGGAGCGCGCCGCGATTCAGCGCGAAATCGATCGGCTGCAGGAACTCGGAGCTGGCCTGAATGGCTCGGCGATCGATGACCTGTGGCGCAAGAAAATAGATTTACTGCACCGCATCGAGCAACTGACGTAGGGACGAGGCTGAATACATGTCGATCGAAGAAAAGTACGACGAGGTACGGCAACTCATCAACATCGGCAAGGAGAAGGGCTATCTCCTGTACGACGAGGTGAACGAACTTCTGCCGTCGGAGATTACCTCGTCCGACGAGCTCGACGACCTCTTCAACACCTTCGGCAGCGCGGGCATCGAGGTCATCGACTCCGACCAGAAGTACATGCGGGACGACAAGCCGATCGACCGCACGGCTGAAGGTTCGGAGGAACTCGAACTCGATCTCACCCCCGGCACCCTCGACAAGACAAACGACCCCGTCCGCATGTACCTCCGCGAGATGGGCACCGTGCCGCTGCTGACGCGCGAAGGCGAAGTCGAGATTGCCCGCCGCATCGAGCGCGGCAAGCTCGCCGTCATCAAGTCGATCTCGCGCACGCCGCTCGTCGCCAGGAAGGTCATCAACCTGGGCGACGCACTCCACACCGGTGACCGCACCATTCGCGAACTCGTCATCTTCAACGACGAAGAAATCACTGACGAGCGCATCGCCGAGCGGTCGCGCCAGGTCCAGAAGCAGATCGAGAACGTCCGCAAGGCCAACGTCAACGCCGAAAAGCTCTTCGAGAAGCTCGCCGAAACGCCCAAGGGCGTGATGACGAAGGACAAGAAGAAGTACCGCAAGGCGCACTGGGCCGCGATGCGCGCGCGGATCGAGGTCTCCCAGAAGATTCGCGAGATCGAGTTCACCGAGTCGGTCAAGCGGCGCCTCATCGACGAGATGAAGGACGCGGTCGAGGGCGTGAAGGCAAATCAGCGTGAAATCGAAGGCATCGATCGCCTGCTGAACCCGAAGAACAAGAAGCACAAGCTGAAGGAAGAGGACAAGAAGAACCTCACCCGTCAGTACAAGGAACAGAAGCTTCGGCTGAAGGCGACGACCGACTCGCTCGAGCAGGAGCCGGCGGCGCTCAAGAGCACGCTCGACACGATCCTGCGCGGGGAATATCAGGCTGAACAGGCCAAGAAGGAGCTGGTCGAGGCCAACCTCCGCCTGGTCGTCTCCATCGCCAAGAAATACACGAACCGCGGCCTGCAGTTCCTCGATCTCATTCAGGAAGGCAACATCGGCCTGATGAAGGCCGTGGACAAGTTCGAGTATCGCCGCGGCTACAAGTTCTCGACCTACGCGACGTGGTGGATCCGCCAGGCCATCACCCGCGCCATCGCCGACCAGGCCCGCACCATCCGCATCCCGGTCCACATGATCGAGACGATCAACAAGCTCATTCGCACCTCGCGCGCGCTGGTGCAGGAGCTTGGCCGCGAGCCCACCTCGGAGGAAATCGCGAAGCGGATGGACATCCCGGTCAGCAAAGTCCGCAAGGTTCTGAAGATCGCGCAGGAGCCCATCTCGCTCGAGACCCCGATCGGCGAGGAGGAAGATTCGCATCTCGGCGACTTCATCGAGGATCGCCAGGTGGTGTCCCCGGCCGAAGCGGTCATCAACCTGAACCTGAAGGAACAGACCGAGTCGGTCCTGAAGACGCTGACTCCGCGCGAGGAGAAGGTCATCAAGATGCGCTTCGGCGTCGGCGACGGCAGCGAGCACACGCTCGAGGAAGTCGGACAGAGCTTCGCGGTCACCCGCGAGCGCATTCGTCAGATCGAAGCCAAGGCGCTGCGCAAGCTGCGCCACCCGTCGCGCAGCCGCAAACTGCGGGCGTTCCTGGAGGGAAGAACGTCGTAAGGCCATAGGCCGTGTGGGCGACCATAGCCCAGCGCCGGCATGCATCGTTTTAGGGCCCATAGCTCAACGGTTAGAGCCGCCGGCTCATAACCGGCCTGTTCCAGGTTCGAATCCTGGTGGGCCCACCATACGCACGTTCGACGAGTCACAGAGGAGCGGTGCCGGAACGGTCACGATGACAACAGCACGGACGTCACGGCCTGCTCAATCGCACGCGTTCATCGTTGGTGGCATCACGCCGCCCGCGCAGCCCCGGTACGCAAGTGCCGGGGCTTTTTTTATGCCTGCGTCACGCGACGCACGGGCGCACCGGAACCTCACGACATGCATGCAGATATTGAACGGCTGATCGCACTCCAGCAGATCGACTCGTCGACCAGGGACGCCGAACAGAAGCTCGGGGCCGAATCGGCCCGGATCACGGCCCTCGACAGTCGACTGGCCGCGGCGGCCGCGAAGGTAGCGGCGGCCAGGGAGAGCATCGCGCAGAACGGCGCGACACGCCGCGAGATCGAGAAGGACGTCGCCCTGCACCAGGGCCGCCTGTCGAAATTCCGCGAACAGGGGATGAACGTCAAGACCAACCAGGAGTACCACGCCATCCAGCACGAGATCGCGTTCGCCCAGAACGAAATCAAGGTGCACGAAGATCGGATGCTCGAGCGGATGATGGAACTCGACGAGTTGAACGTCGCCCTGAAGACCGCCGAAACGGAGCTGGCGTCGACCCAGGCGAGCGTGGAGTCCGAGAAGGTCGCCATCGTGACGGAACACGACATGCTCCACGACGGCGTCGAGGCCCTCAAGGCCGAGCGCGCCGTCGTCGTCTCCAGCCTGTCGGGCGAGGCGCTCGGCATGTTCGAGCGGATTTCCAATCGCCGCAACGGCGTCGCGATGTCGGAGGCGAAGGACGGCGTCTGCACGCTGTGCCACGTGCGCCTGCGGCCGCAGGTCTTCAACACCGTGCGGCGCAACGACGCGATCCTGCAGTGCGACCACTGCAACCGCATCCTCTACTTCGTGCCGCCAGCGGCGGTCACGCCCATGCCGTAGGTCTGGCGCTCAGGCGGGAGGCGCTGGCATGATGGCGCCGGCGATCCGGCCGGCGGCGACGCCATCACGGCGGTACGAGCAGAACACGTCGTGGCTGGCCGTGCAGAGCCGCGCGCCAAAGATCTGCTGCGCTGGAATGCCGGCCAGCCGCAGTTGCTCGTGCACACAGACCCACCCGTCGAAGAACGCATGACCCGGTCGCGGCCGGCTTGCCAGCCCCGGCATCGGTGGGTTGCGGGCGTCCACCCTCGGCGAGGGCACGAACCACCGCGTCAACGCGTCCACGGCCCATCCCGCGGTGGCGAAGGCGACGCGCACCTCCGGCCCCACCTCGTAGCAGCAGGCGCCAACCGACGGCCCGGTGGCAACGACCAGGTCCGCCGGGTTCGAACCGTAGGTCTCTTTCATCGCCGCGATCGCGAGGCGCGGCACGCCCTGTGCGAGACCGCGCCAGCCCGCATGCGCGGCCGCGACGACGCCGAGCCGTCGGTCGGCCACGAGCAGCGGCACGCAGTCCGCACCTTGCACGGCAATCACTCGCGGCGCGTCCCGCGCCAGCAGAATGTCCGCCTCGGGAAGGGTTGTCTGTGCCGCGCGCGGCAGCGCGTCCGCCACGGCGACCCCGGTGCGGTGCACCTGCTGAAGACGCACGAGTTCGGCAGCCGTGGCGCCGAACGCCGCCGCCACGTCCGTCCACACACCTCTGGCCGCGCGCTGCTCGCCGAGCCGCCACACACGGCTGGTGAAGAGGTGTGGCGCCACCACCGCGAGCGGCAGGCAGACCAGCGCGGGTCCGAATCCGGTGTCGCGCCACTCGAAAGCGGCGCCGGGGGGCGGCAGTATCATGTTCGCGTGTCCACCATCATCGGCCTCGGCCTCGACGCAACGGACATCCCGCGCATCGTCAGCACGATTGAACGCTACGGCGAGCGCTTCATCCAGCGGATCTTCACCGACGGCGAGATCGCGTACTGCCAGTGTCGCCGCGAAGCGGCTGTTCATTTTGCCGGACGCTTCGCCGCGAAGGAAGCGGCGATGAAGGCTCTAGGCACAGGACATACGCAGCAGGTGCTGTGGCGCGACGTCGAGGTGATACGCGGGGATGGGCCGCCCGCCCTCGCCTTCCACGGCGGCGCGCGGCGCCGCTTCGACGCCATCGGGGCCGGTTCCTCGCTCCTGACGATCACGCACTCCGATACCCTTGCGATCGCGCAGGTTATGCTCCTCGCCCGCTAGCCGCCGGCAACCCGCGTTGGCGACGCCCGCCACCCCCGGGCCTCACCTGTCCGGCTCTTTCCAGCCGGCGCGTCCCCAACCTGCGCCCCTGCCGGCGTTTACAGACACACCGTCGATCCAGGCACCAGCGGTACCCAGCTTGATGTGCAGTCACGCGTCCGCAACCACGCGGCGCCGCCAGCCGCATGCAGGAAGGAGCGTGTCCCGTGATCATCAAGATTTCGCCGAACGACAAAGGCAACCCGCCCGGCAAGCTCGCCGACGCTGAACTGCACTTCACCGACGGTCCACTGGAGGGATTGAAGCTGATCGGCTTCGCCATCTGGGAACGGCGTGGTGGGGGTGGAGGGCGCAACGTCACGTTCCCGGCACGCCAGTACAGCGTGGCCGGCGAGCGCCGCAGCTTCGCGCTGCTCCGGCCGATCGTCGACTCGACCGCGCAGGACAAGATTCGCGATCTCATCCTCGAGGCGTTCTCGGAGTTCGAGGAACGGGCGGCGATTGCGTCGTGAGGCGAACGGGTGGGACGCGTGCGGTCAGGCCATCGGCAGGAGGCGCGCGTTCTCCTGCGCCCGCTTCGGCGGCAGCGTCCATTCGGCGCGGGTCGACTTCTCGAACTCGCTCCGGAAAAACGACTCCTTCATGCCGCCGTCGATGATGTCCCACGGCAGCAGCGGGTCTTTGCTGCGGTCGCGGAAGATGAAGAAGTCGGCGTCAACGCCGGCTTCTTCCACGGCGGCCCGCCAGTCCTGGCCGTTCCGCTCGGCGGCCTCGATCGCCGGCGCGACGCGGCGGTCGCCCAGCGAGAGCAGCGCCTGGTAGTACGAATGTCGTTCGGACTTGATGTTGAAGTAGACGTTGTCGATGCCGGCCATCAGCGAACGCAGCCGCTTGATCTTCCGGTCCGTCACCGCCGGGTCCTCCATCGGGAGCCACTGATAGGCGGTGCCCGGCTTCGGAATGAGCGGGTTCACGCTGCCGACGATCTTGCCGACATGCCCCTTCGGTCGCGCGTACTTCATCATGATGTCGCGCAGCTGCACCGTCAGGTCGCGAATGCCAACGAGGTCGTCGTCGGTTTCCGTGGGCAGCCCGATCATGTAGTACAGCTTCAGGTTTTCGATGCCGTTCCTGAAGATCAGATCGGCGCGGTCGAGGATCTCGTCGTTCGTCACCGTCTTGTTGATGACACGACGCATGCGGTCGGACCCGGCCTCGGGCGCGATGGTGATGCTCTTCTCACCGCTGTCGTGGAGCATCTTCACGATCGGATCTGTGAGGTCGTCGAGGCGCAGCGACGCCGGGCTGATCTGGTAACCCATCGCGAGCAGGCCGGAGAGAATCCGTTCGATCTCGGGGTGGTCGCACAACGCGATCGACACAAGCCCGACGCGCGACGCGTGCTGCCTGGCGTTGCGGGCAAGCTCGAGGATCCGATCCGCCGGGAACGACCGCACCGGCAGGTAGTTGTAGCCGGCCCAGCAGAAGCGGCACAAGTTGGCGCAGCCACGCACCACTTCCACCAGGAAGCGAGAACCGAACTCGGTGTCAGGCGTGAAAATGCCGGTGGCGGGCGGGTCGACCGCGTCGGTGCCCTTCAGCGCCGCCTTGCGAACGGGCACAGGCGCGTTCGTTCCCGGCAGCGGCACGTACTCGGCCAGCAGGCCACTCGAATCGTACCGCGGCTCGTAGAACGAGGGAATGTAGAAGCCACGCTCCTGCGCCAGCGCGAGCAGCAGCGCCTCTCGTCCGGTCGACTCGCGGAACGCCCGCTCGAGCGACGGGATCAGCACCTCGGCCTCGCCCGCGGCGATGACGTCGGCAAACGGCGCCAGCGGTTCGGGGTTCACGAACGTCACCGCCCCACCGACGAGGATCAACGGGTCGCGCGCGGTGCGCTCGGTCGCATACCGCTTGATCCCGGCAAGGCGCAGCAGCGTGAGGATGTTGACGTAGTCCCACTCGAACGACACCGAGAAGGCGAACACGTCGAACTCGTTCACTGGCGTCTGCGACTCGAGCGTCACCAGCGGCGTCCCCGCCGCGAGCTGCGCGGCCAGCTCCTGCTTGGGCGGCAGGAACACCCGCTCGCACACGATGTCGGGTTGGTCGTTGAAGAGGCGGTAGACCGTCTGGAAGCCAAGGTTGGACATGCCAACCCAGTAGGTGTTCGGGAACGCCAGCGCAATGCGCAGCCGGCCACCGTGCGGCTTACGGATGTAGCCGACTTCCTTGGAAAGGATATCCAGTGCGCGTTCGCGCTGTTGCCAGGGCTTCATTGATACCGGTCGAGTTACTTAACCCAGCAGTGGATGACGCGCCTCTCGCCTCATCACTGCCATGCGGAACGGCCAGGACGCTGACGTTGAGACGTCGGCGTTCCCGGGTGCCGTGGATTTTTCTACTCTATCACCGCCAGCAGCGGCGGACCGGTCGCGCTGCGTCGCCGCCGAGCTCAGCCTTCCTGCCGGCGCAGGAAGGCGGGCACGTCGAATGCGCTATTCAGGTCGAGGTCGTTATCAGCCGAGTGGTCGCGGCCGCCAGCCGAGCCCGAGCCGCTGCCGAGCGACGGCAGGTCGACTATCCCGCGGCGTCCACCGATGGCGACCTTGCCTGAAGCGAATCGCTCCGCCGCGCCAGTGGCGACACCCGGCAGTTCGATGCGGCGCGCCACTTCGGCGTAGTGCTTCATGTCGATCGGGGTCTGCGCGCCAGGGCTAATCTGCCGGACGTAGCCACCGGGGCCGAAGCCGGTGGCGATGACGGTGATCTTCACCTTGCCGACGAGCGTCGGATCGACCACCGCGCCGAAGATGATGTTCGCATCCTCATCGGCCGCTTCCTGGACGATGGTCGACGCATCGCTCACCTCGACCAGCGACAGGTCGGGACCGCCGGTCACGTTGATGATGACGCCGCGCGCGCCGTTCACCGACGCGCCCTCGAGCAGCGGACTGGAGATCGCCCGCCGTGCCGCCTCGATGGCCCGCCCCTCGCCTTCCGCCACACCGGTCCCCATCATCGCCAGGCCCATGCCCGACATGATGGTCTTGACGTCGGCGAAGTCGAGGTTGATGAGTCCCGGAACGAGGATCAGATCCGAGATGCCCTGGATCGCCTGCCGCAACACATCGTCCGCCGTACAGAACGCCTCGGTGAGCGGCGTCGCACGGTCGATGATCGCCAGCAGGCGCTCGTTCGGAATCGTGATGATCGTGTCGACGCAGTCGCGCAGCGCCTCGAGGCCGCGCTCGGCCTGGATCTGTCGCTTCTTGCCCTCGAACTTGAACGGCTTGGTGACGACGGCCACCGTCAGCGCGCCGAGTTCGCTGGCGAGACTCGCAATGATTGGCGCCGCACCCGTGCCGGTGCCGCCACCGAGTCCCGTCGTGACGAAGATCATGTCGGCGCCGTCGAGCGCCTGGATGATCTTGTCCGTGTCCTCGAGCGCGGCGTTCTTGCCGACGTTCGGGTCGGCACCGGCGCCAAGCCCCTTCGTCAGCTTCGAACCGATCTGCAGCTTCACCGACGCGGCGTTGGTCTTCAACGCCTGCAGATCGGTATTCGCCACGATGAACTCGACGCCGTCGAAGCCAGCACGCACCATGCGGTTGACCGCGTTGCCGCCGCCACCGCCGACGCCGATCACCTTGATCCTCGCGCCCGTAAATGCTTCTTCGTCCAGGCGAAGTCGCAGCCGATCTTCCGGTATGCCATTCATACGGTCACCCGGCAGGTTGTACTCGGACATTCGTCCACTCCCTCGTGAATTAGAAGAATTCCCTGAACAGGCCGCGCAGCCGGCCGGCAACTCGAACCAGCGCGCCGGCTCCAACCGGAGACCGTGCGCTCTCACCAATCGCATTGCGATAGCCGTACAGCACCAGGCCGACGCCGGTGGCGAAGGTCGGACTGTTGACGTGGTCGGCGAGGCCGCCCACGTCGGTCGGGCACCCCCGACGGATCGGCAGGTCGAAAATCTGCTCCGCAATCTCCGGCATGCCATCGAGGATGGCGCCGCCACCAGTCAGCACGATGCCCGAGTTCAGGCTCTTCTCGTAGCCCGCTCGCCGGATCTCGTCCCACACCAGATGAAAAATTTCCTCCGCCCGCGGCTGGAGGATCTCCGAGAGGATGCGGCGCGCCATCACGCGCGGCTTGCGCCCGCCGACACTCGCCACCTCCATGGTCTCGTCTTCGTCGACCATGGCCGACAGCGCGCAGCCGCACTTGCGCTTGATCTTCTCCGCGTCCGGCACTGGCGTACGCAGGCCGACGGCGATGTCGTTCGTGAAATGGTCGCCGCCGACGGCGATGACCGCGGTGTGCCAGAGGCTGCCGCGCTCGTAGATGGCAATGTCCGTCGTGCCGCCGCCGATGTCGACCAGCGCCACGCCGAGTTCCTTCTCGTCCGCCGTCAGCACCGACTCGCTCGCCGCCAGTTGCTCGACCACGGTCTCGGCCACGTTCACACCAGCGCGGTTGACGCACGCCACGATGTTCTGGGTCGAGCTCTGGTTGCCGGTGATGATGTGGACATTCACCTCGAGGCGCGCCCCGGTCATTCCCACCGGCGCCCCGATTCCGTCCTGCTCGTCGACGACGAAGTCCTGTGGCAGGACGTGCAGGATTTCGCGCCCGGTCGGCAGCGACACGGCCTTCGCCGCATCGATGGCACGCCTGACGTCTTCCTTGGTGATCTCCCGGTTCTTGCCAGCCACGGCAATCACGCCGCGGCTGTTGAAACCCTTGATGTGCGGTCCCGACAGGGCGAGATGCACGGAGTCGATCTCAACCCCCGCCATCAGCTCGGCCTCTTCGATGGCCTTCTTGATCGAATCGACTGCCGCCTCGAGGTTCACCACGACACCGCGCCGAATGCCCCGCGACTCCGCGACCCCGAGCCCGACGATGTCGATTCCTTCTCCGTCGAGAACCTCGCCGACCACCGCGGTCACCTTCGAGGTGCCGACGTCCAGGCCGACCAGATACCGTTCTTTACGCGCCACTCTGCCTCCGGTACTGCTTCATCAGTGCTGCTCGGCGTCGTTCACGGGACTCACCTTCGCGTGCCCCGCCCGCGGCGCACCCGTCTTGCCCAGCGGCCGCACATAGACGCGGCCGTCGAAACGCATGTCGACGTAGTCGATCTCCGGCACGCGCTGATGCAGCGCCGTCGAGAGCGACAGATACGACTCCACACGTTCGAGAAAATGATCGTCCCCGACGCGCAGTTCCGCCGAGTCGTCGTCGAGAAGGATGGTGACGTTGTGCACGTCGGCCACATCGACCTGCGACAGCCGGTCGGCGATTGCCGGCTGCTGCCGGAGCGCCATGATCAGGCGCGCCGCGGTCGCGCCTCGCGCCGCGTCGGCCGCGTCGTCGCCCTTCCCGCCACCGAAGCCGTCGACAATCGGCAGGTCGAGATTCGCGTACTGCGGACCATAGGCATCGATGGCCGCGCCCCGCTCGTCGACGAGGGAGAGCTGGCCGCCCTTCCGGCCAATGGCAATCGGTGTGCGCTCGCGCACCACCACCTCGAGCGTCGACGGCAGCGCGCGCCTGAACGAGGCGTCCGCAATCCAGGGCGACTCCAGCAAACGGTTCCGCCACGCCTCGAGGTCGGCGGACAGGATGTTCTCGCCGTGCAGGCCGCCGAGCAGTGCGCTCATGGCCTGAGCCGGCACCCGCTGGTTGCCGCTCATCACGATGTGGTCGATGCGCAGCAACGGGGACGTCGACACGAACGTCGACACCCGCGACGCAGCGAACAGCACGAGCGCCAGCAACACGCCGTACTTCGTCCCGGCAACGGCCACACTGCGCCATGCCGCGCGCCTGCGCCCCGGCTTGACGTGGGCGCGATGGAAGCGGCGATCGGCCGAGACTGCAACCGGCGTCATGACGTCACCTCCGTCGCGCGGGGCGTACCGACTCGGCGGTCGAGCAGCGCCACGAGCTGGTCGGACACGCTCGCGATGGAGCCGGCACCGAGCGTAATCACCACATCTCCTGGCTGGGCCAGTCGCGCCAGGGCAGGCGCGACGTCCGCCAGGCAGGGAACCGCATCGACCGGCGCGGTGATCTGCGTCCGGATACGCGCGGCAAGAGCGTCGAGCGTCACGCCAGGAATGGCGTCCTCGCCGGCCGCATAGATGTCGGTCAGGACTACCGCATCGGCACCCGCCATCGCGGGTCCGAAGGCGTCGAACAACGCCTGCGTTCGCGAGAACCGGTGCGGCTGGAACGCAATCACAATCCGCCGGTTCAGCGAGCGGGCCGCCGCGAGCACCGCCGCGATCTCGGTCGGGTGATGGCCGTAGTCGTCCACGACCAAGATGCCGCGCGGTTCGCCGCGGACGTCGAAGCGACGTTCCGCCCCCTTGAACTCGTTCAGCCCCGGCGCAAGGCGTTCGAAGGGCACGCCAAGTTCCAGCCCGACGGCCACGGCGGCCAGCGCGTTGAGGAGGTTGTGATGCCCGGGCACGCTCAGCTCGAGCTGCCCCAGCGTGGCGAGCGTCATCGCGGCATCGGCCGACCGACGGGCGCGGCGCTTCACGGTCGCTGTCACCCGCATCGGTCCGAGAACGACGTCGCTGGCCGTCACGTCGGCCGTATCGGACATGCCGTAGGTGACGACGCGACGGGTCATCCGCCCGGTCACGGCAGCGAGATGGTCGTTGTCCGCACAGCAGACGACGGCGCCGAAGAAGGGCACCTTGTTGGCGAAGTCGACGAACGCCTGCCGAAGGTCATCGAAGCTGCCGTAGTTCTCGAGGTGCTCGTAGTCGATGTTCGTAATCACCGCCACCGTGGGCAATAGTTTCAGGAACGACCGATCGCTTTCGTCAGCCTCGGCCACCATCAGTTCGCCGCGTCCGAGCCGTGCGTTGCTGCCGAACGCGCTCAGTCGTCCGCCAATCACTGCCGTCGGGTCGAGTCCCGCCCGCTCGAGCGACAGCGCGATCATCGACGTCGTCGTGGTCTTGCCGTGCGCACCAGCCACGGCGACGGCGTAGCGCAGACGCATCAGTTCGGCCAGCATCTCAGCCCGGGGAATGACTGGAATCTCGCGCCGGGTCGCCTCGACCACTTCCGGGTTGG
This sequence comes from Acidobacteriota bacterium, assembly GCA_043743165.1. GTDB lineage: Bacteria > Acidobacteriota > Vicinamibacteria > Vicinamibacterales > CAVVIG01 > CAVVIG01. The sequence continues at coordinate 60,363 of JAYTXA010000061.1, read as the reverse complement.
TCAACCTCACAGCCGACGAGATCACCACGACGTCGGCGTTGCCGACGTGCTGCGCGGCATGACCGATGTGTACCGTAGCGCCTAGCGACTCCAGGCGATCGGTGACGGCAGACCGCTTCTCGTCAGAGCCGGTCACCACGTAGTCGAGGTTGGCGAGCAACTCGGCGATGCCGCTCATGCCGCTGCCGCCAATGCCGACGAAATGGATGCAGCGCGTCCGCCCTAGCACGCGCGCTCCATTCCGGCGTCTGCATTCATCGGCTGTCTCACCACGTCACCATTCCCACTGCGGCCAGTCACCTGGGCTCAGCCAACCAGCGCCACGGCGCGGTCGACGATCACGCGGGCCGCATCCGGCCGCGCCTGCGCTCGGGCCGCCGCGCCCATGCGCGTTCGGGCCGCCGCGTCGTTCAACAGGCTCGCAATACGGTCGGCCAGCGCCGGCCCCGTCGCGTCCTGCTGCAGCATCACCGCCGCGGCCCCCGTCGATGCCAGCGCTTCGGCGTTCTTGCGCTGGTGGTCGTCGGTGGCGGTCGGCAGCGGAATCAGGATCGACGGCTTGCCAGCCGCCGTCAGTTCCGCCAGCGTCGTTGCGCCCGCGCGGCAGACCGCGAGGTCCGCCTGCCCGAGCCGAACGCCCATGTCGTAGAGAAACGCTTCGACCGTCGCCGTCAGGCCGGCCGCCGCATACCCCTGTCGCACCATTTCCACGTCCCGCTCACCGGCCTGGTGGGTGATTCGCAACGCACCACCCAACCTGGCCAGCGCAGGAGCGGCCGCCACCATGGCGGCGTTGATCGCGTGCGCGCCCTGTGACCCGCCGAAGACCAGCAGGTGCACGCCGGACTCGGGTGCACCCGCCGCCGTCTCCTGTCGATCCATGAACTCCGCCCGCACCGGGTTCCCGCTCACGAACGCCTTGCTCCCAAAGCAGCTCCGCGTCGACTCGTAGGTCACCGCCGCGGCTGTCACCACCCGCGCCAGCAGCCGGTTGGTCAGCCCCGGCACCGCGTTCTGCTCCAGCAGCATCGTCGGCACGCCGCGCAGCGCCGCCGTCAGCACCACCGGACCCGAGCTGTAGCCGCCGACGCCGATCACCAGATCGGGCCGCCGGCGCGACACGATGCTCCAGGCGTCGCGCATGCCGAGCGGGATCAACGACGCGCCACGGGCGCGGTCCGCAATCGACTTCCCCTTCAGTCCGCCGCTCCGGATCGTGTCCAGCTCGAACCCTTCGCGGGGTATAACCCGGAACTCAATCCCCTTTTCGGTCCCCGCGAACGTCACCGTCGAGCCGGGACGCCGCGCCAGCAGTTCCCGCGCAACCGCGATGCCCGGGTACAGGTGCCCACCTGTCCCGCCGCCAGCGATCACCACGCGGAGCGCCCTGCTCATTCCACGTCACGCCGGCGTCGAGGCATGCCGTGACACGTTCAGCAGCACCCCCATGCCGAGCAGGTTGATGAGCAGCGACGAACCACCCGCGCTCAGGAACGGCAGCGGAATCCCCTTTGTCGGCATCATCCCCAGCACGACGCTGATATTCACCAGCGCCTGAACGGCAATCATTGTCGTCAGGCCGAGGGCCAGGAACGACCCGAACGTGTCGGGTGCGTTGAGGGCGACGCGCAGCCCGCGCCACGTGATCACACAGAAGCAGATGAGCACGGCGGTGGCGCCAATCAGCCCGAGCTCTTCCGAGATCACGGCGTAGATGAAGTCCGAGTGCGGTTCTGGCAGGTAGAACAGCTTCTGGACGCCCTGCATGAGGCCGCGCCCGGTGACGCCGCCGGTGCCTACGGCAATCAGCGACTGAATCAGCTGGAAGCCGTCGCCGAGCGGGTCGTGCCACGGATCGAGGAACGCGAACAGGCGGCGGCGGCGGTAGTCGGCGCCGAACATGATGAGCCCCGCAATCGGCAGCAGCGTGAGGCCCGCGGCGGCGACGTAGACGTAACTGAGTCCGGCCGCAAACACCATGACCCCGGCGATGAGCGCCAGCGACATCGACGTGCCGAAGTCGGGTTCGAGCAGGATGAGCCCGACGAGCGCACCGACGACCAGACCGATCGGCAGCAGCGAGTAGCCGATCTCGTTGATGCGCGTGATGCGCCGCTCGAGCATCGAGGCCACAAAGAAGATGGCGGCCAGCTTCGCGAGTTCGGACGGTTGGATGCCCAGACCACCGATGCTGAACCACCGGCGGGCGTTGTTGACCGGCGGGCTGAACAGCACGGCCACCAGCGCCAGGCCGACGAGTCCCAGGCACGCCCAGATGAATTTCTCCTGCTTGTAAATCCGGTAGTCGACACCCATGGCGACCCACAGCACAGCCAGTCCCATGAACGCCCACATGGTCTGCTTCATCAGGAACATGTACGGCTGCTGGTACCGCTCCATGGCGATGACAGCCGATGCGCTCCAGACCATGATGATGCTCAGGCAGACAAGTCCCACCGTCGCCAGAAATAGCACCGGGTCGGATTTGAGTTTTCTCGCCATGGTCCCTAAAGCTCAGCTCGAGAAGTTCCGAGAAACTGTGAGCGGTCAGCAGCCATCAGTCGGTTCTGGATGAAGGCACCAGCTTCGCAGGCCGGGGCAGCCTGCGTTCCCAGCAGCCAATCCTTCGTCGCGAAAACCAACTGATGACAGCTCACCGCTCACGGCTGTCAACGATGCCCGGCGCGCGCCGGGCGCTCCACACGCTCTACGTACGGCTCTCGACGAGCCGCTGCACCGCGGCCTTGAAGCGTGCTCCGCGGTCCGCGTAATCGCGGAACATGTCGAAGCTCGCACAGGCCGGCGCCAGCACCACCACACCGGACGGGCGCGCCAGCTCGAATGCCGTCGTCACCGCCTCGTCCATCGACTCGGCGTCGCGCACCTCGATGACGTCCGCGAGTGCGCTCCGCACCAGTGCCTTGGCTTCGCCAATGGCGACCACTCCCTTGCCCCGACCACCGATCGGTGTTCGCAGTAATCGCAGGTCGCCGCCCTTGAACTTGCCGCCGACGATGGCCACCACCCCCGACTCGAAGCTCTCGATCGAGCGGACGGCCGCTTCCACATTCGTCGCCTTCGAGTCGTTCACGAACCGGACGCCCTGAAACTCGGTCACCAGTTCCATCGCGTGCTCGAGTCCATCGAACGATTCCACCGCCACCGTCATCGCCTCAGCCGTGGCCCCCGCAATCGATGCCACGGTGGCCGCCGCCATCACGTCGTCGATCAGGTGCGCCCCCAGCAGCCGGATGCGGGACACCGGCACGAGCCGCTCCGACCAGCCACCCTTCCGGCTGACAATCCAGCCGTCTTCCACAACCGTCCCGTCCGCGACGCGGCCCCTTCGCGAGAAGAGGCGCCGCGTCGCTTTCGTGTTCGCCGCCAGCTGCATCGCCGGCTCGTCGTCCGCATTGAGGACAGCGAAGTCGGTCGCCTGCTGGTTCTCGAACACGCGCGCCTTGGCCTTTGCATACGCCGTCACCGTGTGGTGGCGATCCAGGTGGTCCGGAGAGAAGTTCAACATCACCGCCACCCAGGGTCGGAACTGCTCGATCTGTTCCAGCTGAAAGCTGCTCACCTCGATGACGTGCAGCGTGTCAGCCGTCGACTCGTCGACCTGCGCGCTGATCGGCGCGCCGATGTTGCCTCCCACCGTTACCTGGAATCCGGCCTGCCGCAGCATCCGTCCAGTGAGCGCGGTGGTCGTCGACTTTCCCTTCGTTCCCGTAATCGCGATCACGCGGCCTTTCAGCCACCTGAACGCCAGCTCCACTTCGCCCATCACCGGCACACCCGCCGCTCGCGCCGCGGCGATGACCGGAATCTCCGGCGGCACCCCCGGACTCATCACGATCAGGTCGGCTCCGGTGAAGGTGCCGTCCCTGTGACCGCCCAGTTCCAGTGCCACCCCGGCGGCCCGCAGCTTCGTGGCATCGGGTTCCGCCAGGTCCGGCCGCGTGTCGGACAACGTGACCCGGGCACCGCGCCGCGCCAGCAGTTCGGCCGCCGCCATTCCGCTTCGGGCCGCCCCGACCACGGTGACGCGCTGGCCGCTGACGGTGAACAGCCCGTTACGCGTCTCGCTCACCTCAGCTTCAGCGTCGTCAGGCTGAAGAGCGCGAAGATGATGCCGACGATGACGAACCGCGCGTAGACCTTCGGCTCGCTCCACCCACTCAACTCGAAGTGATGATGCAGGGGCGCCATCTTGAAGACGCGCTTGCCCGTCATCTTGAACGACGCCACCTGGATAACCACCGACACTGCCTCGGCGACGAACACGCCGCCAACGACGACGAGCAGCAGCTCCTGCTTGATCAGTGTGGCGACAGTGGCGATCGCGGCGCCCAGCGCCAGCGAGCCGACATCGCCCATGAAGATCTCGGCCGGGTAGGCGTTGTACCAAAGGAACCCGAGCGACGCCCCGACCAACGCTCCGCAAAAGACCGTCAGTTCGGCCGACTGTGGAAACCGCACCAGCAGCAGGTAGTCGGCCAGCACGCGGTGCCCCGTCACGTAGGCCAGCGCAGTGAACGTCGCCGCCGCAATCGCGAACGTGCTGATCGCCAGACCGTCGAGGCCGTCGGTCAGGTTCACCGCGTTCGACCATGCGACGAGCACGAACACCACGAACGGCAGGTAGAACCAGCCGAGGTCCGGAATGAGGCGCTTGAAGAACGGGAAGATGAGGCGGGTGTTGTAGGCCCCCTGCTCCTGCAGCATCATCAGCACGATGCCGACGACCAGGGCCACGGCGATCTGCCAGCCCATCTTGTAGCGTGGCAGCAGACCATGATGATTGCGGCGCACGATCTTCAGGTAGTCGTCGGCGAAGCCGATGGCGCCGAACGCCGCCGTGGTCAGCACGGCAATCCACACGTACGCATTCGTGAGGTCGGTCCAGAGCAGCGTCGGGACAATGGCCGCTGCCAGGATGAGCAGACCGCCCATGGTCGGCGTACCGGCCTTGGCGCGGTGGCTTTGCGGGCCCTCCTGCCGGATCACCTGTCCGATCTGGAATTCGCGCAGGCGGCGCACCAGCCACGGACCAAGCAGCAGACTGATGGCCAGAGCCGACAGGCTCGCGGCGGCCGTACGGAACGTGATGTAGCGAATGACGTTCAGCACGCCGAACTGCGTGTGGAATGGATAGAGGAGGTGCAGCAGCACGGCTAGCTCGCCCCCTGCGCGGCGCGGCGATGCGCAAGTGCCGCCTGCGCCTCCTGCACATCGTCGAACGGCAGCGTCTGCCCGCCGATCACCTGGTACTTCTCGTGGCCCTTGCCGACCACCAGCACAAGGTCGCCCGGAGCCGCGCTTCGCACGGCTTCCGCGATGGCCTCGTGCCGGTCGACGATGGCGGTGACGCGTTGGGCGCCGACCTTCTTCGTATCCGGCGTGATGCCGCGCTGGATCTCTTCGATGATGCGCGCCGGGTCTTCACTGCGCGGGTTGTCGGAGGTGATCAGGATGACGTCGCTGAGACGCCCGGCCACCACGCCCATCAACGGACGCTTGGTGCGGTCACGGTCGCCGCCACAGCCGAACACCGTGATGATCCGTCCCGTCGCCAGCGGACGCGCCGTCTCGAGAAGATTGCGCAGCGCGTCGTCGGTGTGGGCGTAGTCGACGACAACGGTGATGTCGTCCGCGGGAGCCGACACGACCTGGAACCGGCCCGGCACCGCGTCGAGCGAGGCGATGCCCCGCTCGATGGCGTCGGTCGGAATGTCGAGCGCCACGGCGGTGGCGACAGCCGCCAGGATGTTGTAGACGTTCGGACGGCCGACCAGCGATGAGCGCATGGCCATCGGCCCGCGGGGTGTCCGCACCTCGAACGCCAGGCCCTGGAGCGAGTACGACAGCGGGGCCGGACTCACGTCCGCAGGCCGATTGATTCCGTAGGTAACGCTCCGGCCCGACGTTTCGATGAGCGAGGCCGCGCGCGGGTCGTCGGCGTTGATGATGGCCGGCTGGTCGCGCGGGAGCAACTCGAACAGGCGGCGCTTGGCCTGGAAGTAGTCCTCCATGTCGGCATGGAAGTCGAGGTGGTCGCGGGTGAGATTCGTGAAGATCGCCGCGGCGAAGGTCATGCCGTCGACGCGCCGCAGCGCGAGGGCATGCGACGACACCTCCATGACGCAGGCGCCGCAGCCACGGTCGACCATCTCGGCCAGCAGCGCCTGCACGTCGGGGGCTTCCGGCGTCGTCCGCGTTGCCTCGCGCACGTCCGAGCCGATGCGATACGCCACCGTCCCGAGCAGGCCACAGCGCACGCCGGCCGCTTCGAAGATCGACGCCATCAGATAGGCCGTCGTGGTCTTGCCGTTGGTGCCGGTGATACCCACCACTTGCAGGCGGCGGCTCGGATCGCCGTGCACCTCGACGGCGAGCAGCGCCAGCGCCAGGCGGGCGTCACTGACCTGGGCCCACGGCACCACCGTGCCATCCGGGGCCGCTTCCTGCGACACGATCGCCGCCGCACCACGCGCGATCGCCTGCGCCACGAAGGCGGTGCCGTCGGCGTGCTGACCACGGAGCGCCACGAAGACGTGGCCGGGTTCGACACGACGCGAGTCGTGCGAGAGGCCGGTGATCGCGACCGACGGCGGCGCCGCGGAAGCCGACGGCGTCAGCGTCAGTTCGCGCAGCCGTTCGTAGAGGTGCGCCCAGGTCATTGCGTGCGTGCGCTCGGCGCTTGATGCGCGGCCACCCGCGCGAGAGTGAGACGGCAGACCGAACCTTCGCCGACCGGCGTACCGGGCTGCGGGTCCTGGTCGGTGACGAAGCCGTCGCCGTCGATCCTGGCGTTCAGCCCGAACTGCATCAGCTTCCGCATCGCGGCGCGGGCGCTGAGGCCACGCACGTCTGGCACGGTCCCCGGCTCTTCAGGTTCGACCGGCAGCGCAGGCTCCGACACGACCGCGCGGGCCTGCTGTCCAGCGGGGACCCCGTTGCTCGCGACCAGCACCGGTGTCTCGGGATTGATCGACGGCGGTACGCGGAGGTGACGCATCGCTTCTTCGGCAATGCGGCGGAAGATCGGCGCCGACACCGGGCCGCCGAAGTGCCCGTTCGGACCGCGCGGTGAGTCGAGCACCACCAGGATCGTCACCTGCGGATCGTTCGAGGGAATGAAGCCGACGAACGACGCGTAGGTGTCGCTCGAATAGCGTCCGTTGGCCAGCTTGTTCGCCGTGCCCGTCTTGCCCGCGATCGTGTAGCCGGGGATTTTCGCCACCGTGCCGGTGCCGCGCTCGACGACCTGCTCCATGATCGATGTCATGGAGGCCGCCGTGTCCTTGCTGACCGTCTGGCGCAAGACCTTGGGCTTGACGACGAGCCGACGGCCGTCGCGGTAGATGGCACGAACCACGCGGGGCTCGATGTACTCGCCGCGGTTGGCGACCGAGCTGACCGCCGTCACCATCTGCAGCGGCGTGACACCAACCTGATACCCCATCGCGACCGACGCCAGCGCGCTCTCGCTCATCCTCGAGCGGTCCCACACGATGCCCGGGCTCTCGGACGGGAAGTCCGGCGACACTGGACGGCCGAAGCCGAACTTCGCGATGTAGTCGCTGAAGCGGTCGGTGCCGAGCTTGAAGCCGATCCGAATGGCGCCGACGTTGCTCGACTTCACGATCACGTCGGTGAACGACAGGACCCCGTAGTCGTGCGTGTCGCGGACGACACGCGATCCGATGTTGAGACGGCCGCCGCTGACATCGATCATCGTGTCGACCGGCATCAGTCGTTCCTGGATCGCGGCAGACGCGGTCACCACCTTGAAGGTGGAGCCGGGCTCGTAGATGTCCTGTACGCCGCGATTGCGGCGCGCGCGCTCATCCGAGGCGCGGTAGTCGTTCGGATCGAACGTCGGCTCGTTGGCCAGCGCCAGGATCTCGCCGGTCTTCGGGTCCATGATGATCGCCGTGCCGCCGAGGGCACGGTTCTCCATCACACCCTTGCGCAGTTCGCGCTCGGCCACATGCTGGAGGAACTCGTCGATCGTCAGTTCGATGGTGGCGCCTGCCGTCGGCGGCTTTTCGAAGCGGTTGAAGGCGTGGCGACGCGCATCGGTCTGCACGAGCACCTGGCCGTCCTTGCCGCGAATCAGCGAGTCGTAGGCCGACTCGAGGCCGTTGAGCCCCTTGCTGTCGATTCCGACGAAGCCGAGGATGTGGGCGGCCAGTTCCTTCTTCGGGTATTCGCGGTGGCTTTCCTTGATGAAGCCGATTCCGTCGAGCCCGAGCGCCGTCACCTTCGCGGCGATGTCCTGCGACACCTGCCGCCGTACGTAGGCGAAGTGGCGCTGCTTCTGCAGACGTTCGAGCAGTTCCTTGCGCTCCCGCGCGGTGCAGTCGCCAAAGGCCGTGCACAGCAGGCGCACCGTGGCAGCTTCATCGGCGATCGCCGACGGCACGGCATAGATGGTGTCCGCGTCCACGCTCGTCGCCAGCACGTGGCCGCGGCGATCGACGATGTCGCCGCGTCGAGCAGCGAGCGTGCGCGTCTGCATCTGTTGCCGCTCGGCGCGCCGCACCATGTCCTGGTGCTCCACCACCTGCAGCGTCACGAGGCGCCCTTCGATCGCGAGCGCCCAGACGGCGAAGACGCTGGCCGCGAAGACAAGGCGCCGCCTGAGCGTCGCCCGCCAGTCGGGCAACGGCTCCCCGACCGCGGCATTCCGCCGGTTGGTCGGCCGCCACGCGAAGCGTCGAAGTCGGTCGATCACCGGCGGGCAACCACGGACTTGGCCGGCGGTACCGCCGACACGACACGTTCGATGACGACGGCATCTTCACGGGTCGGGGTCACCAGGCTCTGTTTGCGCGCCAGCGCCTCGATGCGCGCGGGTGCACGCAGCGCTTCGATGTCGAGCTTCAGGTGCTGGCCCGCATCCTCTTCGGTCGTCCGCTCGCGCTGCACTTCCTCGATCCGGTAGCCGTGGCGCACGATCTCGAAGTGCTGCCAGGTCCAGAACATGACGGCCAGTACGAACAGGGCCCACAACCCGGCGGTCTTCCACATCTCGGTCTGACGCTCGGCGTCGACCTCCCGAACGATGGGGTTGTTACGAACGTCCTTGCGAACGGCGTATTCGAAGGCTTCAGCCATCACGCCACTCCTTCGAGCGCGCGGAGCTTGGCACTCCGGGCGCGAGGGTTCTGCTGCAATTCGTCGTCGCCGGCGGTCACCGGCCTTTTCGTCACGACCAGCCCGAGACCACCCTGATGGAGGCCACGGAACGTGTGCTTGACGATGCGGTCTTCGAGCGAGTGGAAACTGATGAGCACGAGGCGCGCGCCCTCGTGCAGGCGACCGGCCAGCGTCGCGAGGAACTCGTCGAGTCCCTCGAGTTCACGATTCACCCAGATCCGCAGCGCCTGGAAGGTGCGGGTGGCAGGGTCGATGCGCTGGTAGCCGCGCACCGGCACCGCGCGCCTCACAAGCGCCGCGAGCCGTCCCGTGGTCGTGATCGGCTCGTCGTAGCGGGCATCGACGATCAACCGGGCGATGCGCCGCGAGAAGCGCTCTTCGCCGTACTGGTAGATGGCGTCGGCGATGTCGCCTTCGGACGCGGAGGCCAGCAGGTCGGCGGCGGTCTCGCCCGACGAACGGTCCATTCGCATGTCGAGCGGCTCGTCGCGCTGGAAGCTGAAGCCGCGTCCGTCGAGATCGAGCTGCATCGACGAGACGCCGAGGTCCGCCAGCGCACCATCGACAGACGCGATGCCGCGCTGGTCGAGTTCCTGCGCCACGCGGCGATAGTCGGCGTGAATCAGCTCAACGCGGTCGCCCCAGGGCGCCAGCGTTTCGCGGGCGATGGCCAGCGCATCGGCATCGCGATCGAAACCGATGATGCGCGACGCGCCGGCTTCGAGCAGCGCACGCGAGTGTCCGCCGAGGCCAACGGTGCAGTCGACGTACAGTCCGCCGCGTTCCGGCCGTAGGTGCTGCAGCACTTCCGCCGTGAGGACGGGAACGTGGAGGCTCAAATGCCGAACTCCGACAGCGCGCGCGCATCGTCGTCGGTGAAGGACTCGCGCTGCAGTTTCAACAGGAAGCGGTCGTGGTTCCAGACGTCGAGATAACTGAACTGGCCGAGCACATCGACGTCGCCGATCATCGTGGCGGCATCGCGCAGGCGCACGGGAACGAGCACGCGCCCCTGCGCGTCGAGTTCGCCGACGGAGCCGAAGTAGTTGACCCGGTCGAGGAAGCGGAGCTTGGACGGATTGGTGGAGGGAACGTCGCTGAGTTTCTGCTCGAGTTCGAGCCAGACCGGCATCGGATAAATCCGTACGTACTCCCCCGTCAGGCTCGTGAGGAACAACTCGCGGCCGTACTTGCTCTCCAGCAACGACTTGAAGGCCGTGGGAACCTTCAATCGTCCCTTGTCATCGATACGTGCCGGGGCGTTCCCTCTAAACACGCGACACTACTCCACTTCTGACCACAATTTTCCACGTCGATAGTAGGAGAGGGTAGTGGGCCTGTCAACCGCAAAAGGCAATCCTTCAGTGACTTACGCCGTAGCTTCACCGCGATGTGCGTGTCGGGCGTACGCCCATAGCCGTAACAATTTGGGGTGATACCAGAAACTTGATAAGGAAGGTTCGAGGATCGGCCGGAGGCCAGACGCGGCACATCCTGCGACCAGCGTCCGGCCTCGCTCACGAGATGCGGTACGATTCTGGGTTTGCCGCATGGCTGAACTCGCCGAGCTCACATCCGTCATCGTCCCGGCCTACAACGAGGCGCACTCCGTTGGTTCCCTGGTCGACTCGCTCCGACGGCAGGCCCGCTGGCTCGAGATCATCGTGGTCGACGATGGATCGACGGACGGGACGGGCGACGCCGCGGCCGGTGCGGGAGCCAGGGTGCTGCGTCACCCGTACAACAAGGGCAACGGAGCGGCCGTGAAGACGGGCCTGCGCAACGCCGCCGGCACCTACATCCTCATCGTCGATGCCGACGGCCAGCACCAGCCGCACGACACCCTGCGCCTGGTCGACCAGCTCGATCGCTATGAGCTGGTGGTGGGAACGCGGTCGGCCGACTCACAGGCGTCGTGGTCGAGGCGCATCGGCAATCACTGGTTGAACCGTACGGCAAGCTACCTGACCGGACACCCCATTCCGGACCTGACCTCGGGCTTCCGCGCCGCGCACCGCGACTGCATGCTGGAATTCATTCACCTGTTCCCGAATGGATTTTCCACGCCAACAACGTCTACCATGTCCTTTATCCGCGCGGGTTACAGCGTGCGGTTCGAGCCGGTCGTGGCCGCGCAGCGGCTCGGCACATCAAAGATTCGCCTCGGCGCAGACGGTGCCCGTTTCGTGCTGATCCTGCTGAAGGTCATGACGATCTTCAGCCCGCTCCGCATCTTCGTGCCTGTCAGCGGCGCACTGTTCGCACTCGGCGCCGCCTATGCGGTGTGGACGATTGCCACGCAGTCGCACGTCACCAATTCATCCGTGCTGTTGATTCTCTCGAGCATCGTGATTCTCCTGATTGGCCTCGTATCGGAACAGATCGCGTCCCTGCGGTCAGAGGGTCGGCGTTCGTGAGCCTCTCGGCGCTGGTCATCATCCCGACCTACAACGAGCGGGCGAACATCCCCGTGCTGGTTGCTGGCCTCATGAAGCACGAGCACGTGCGTGTGCTGGTCGTGGACGACAACTCGCCGGACGGCACCGGCGCGCTCGCCGAGGCACTCGGACGCGAGTACAGCGGCCGCGTCGCGGTGCTCCACCGCACCACGAATCGCGGCTTCGGGCGCTCGTACATCGACGGCATGAAGCGGGCGCTCGCCGAAGACGTGGATGTCATCTGCCAGATGGACGCCGACCTGTCGCACGACCCGGCGCAACTGCCCGACCTCATCGCCGCCATCGGCCCCGCCGACATGGTGATCGGCTCGCGCTACGTGCCCGGCGGCACCATCGTGAACTGGCCGTTCAAGCGCCACGTCCTCAGCCGCTTCGCCAACACCTACATCCGCACGGTCACCCGCGTCAGCGCGCACGACTGCACCTCGGGCTATCGCTGCTGGAAGAAATCGGAGCTCGCCTCGCTGCCGCTCGACGCCTTCTTCTCGGACGGCTACTCGTTCCTGGTCGAGATGCTCTTCGTCGCGCATCGGCGCGGCTGCCGCATCGCCGAGGTGCCGATTACGTTCGTCGAGCGCCGCGAGGGCGAGTCGAAGGTGTCGCGGGCCGTGCTGCTCGAATCGGCGGTCACGCCGTGGCGGCTTATCTCCAATCCTCAATCGAGCCGCAAGGCTCCGCCGCGCACGCCGTGACCGAAGACTACCGCCACTTCTACCGCGGGCGCCGGGTGATGGTCACCGGCGGCCTGGGCTTCATCGGCAGCAATCTTGCGCGCCAGCTCGTTGCGCTCGGCGCCGATGTCCTGCTGGTCGACTCGCTGCTGCCCGACTACGGCGGCAACCGCTTCAACATCGCGCCGTTCGCCAGCCAGGTGCGGGTCGACACGACCGACCTCCGGAACCGCGAGACGATGAACCACCTGGTGCAGTCCCAGGACGTCATCTTCAATCTCGCCGGCCAGGTCAGTCACATCGACAGCATGCGGGATCCGTATGCGGACCTCGAGATCAACTGTCTCAGTCACCTCACGCTGCTCGAGGCGTGCCGCCATCACAACCCGGCGGTGAAGGTGGTCTATGCCGGCACGCGTCAGATCTATGGCCGGCCCGACTCGCTCCCGGTGAGCGAGTCGCACCTGGTGCGGCCCACCGACGTGAACGGCATCAACAAGGCGGCGGGCGAGCAGTATCACCTCGTCTACAACAACGTCTTCGGCATCCGCGCCTGCGCGCTGCGACTGACGAACGTCTACGGGCCACGACAGTTGATCAGGCACAACCGCCAGGGCTTCATCGGCTGGTTCATCCGGCTGGCGCTCGAAGGGCGCACCATCCAGATCTACGGCGACGGCGAGCAACTCCGCGACTTTGTCCATGTGGACGATGCGGCGGATGCGTTCCTGCGCGCCGGAGCCGACGACCGCTGCAATGGCGAAGTCTTCAACGTCGGCGGCACCGCGCCCATCAGCCACCGCGACCTCACGTCGATGCTGCTCGCGGCCGCCGGCTCGGGCCGCGTCGAGTACATCGACTGGCCGCAGGAGAAGAAGGCGATCGACATCGGCAGCTTCTTCGCCGATTCGTCGAAGTTCACCAGCACCACCGGATGGTCCCCTCGCATCGCGCTGCGCGACGGACTGACGTCAACCCTCGGCTTCTATCGCGAGCACTTCGCCCACTACGTCGACGCCGCCGTGCGGCAGGAGCAGGTGTGAGCCGTTTCCGCATTCCGTTCGGGTCGCCGGCTCCGCGCGAGGACGCCGCAGTCATCCGCGCCGCGATCGAGCGCGTCGTCAGCAGCGGCTGGTACGTGCTCGGCCCGGAAGTGGCCGCGTTCGAGGCCGAGTTCGCAGCCGCCGCAGGTGCGGCGCATGCGGTCGGCGTCGGCACCGGAACGGATGCCATCGCGCTGATCCTCAAGGGGCTCGGCATCGGCCCCGGCGACGAGGTAATCACCACGCCGCTATCCGCCGCCTACACCGCGCTCGCCGTGATGATGGTCGGCGCACGCCCCGTCTTCGCCGACATCGATCCCGAGCGTCATACCCTCGACGCGGCAGCCGTGGCCCGCGCCATCACGCCGCGCACACGCGCGCTGCTGCCGGTGCATCTCTACGGGCAGGCCGCCGACATGAACGCGCTGATGCCGCTCGCGGCGGCGCACCACTTGGCTGTCGTGGAAGACGCCTGCCAGGCACATCTCGCGACGGCGTCCGGACGACCGGTCGGCACCATCGGCGTGGCGGGCGCCTTCAGCTTCTACCCGACGAAGAACCTCGGCGCACTCGGCGACGGCGGCGCCATCGTCACCAACGACGAGGCGTTCGCGGCGAAGCTGCGGCGACTGCGCAACGGCGGCCAGACCAATCGCTACCATCATCTCGAGGCGGGCATGAACTCGCGCCTCGACGAGATGCAGGCGGCGATCCTCAGGGCGCGCCTGCCCTACCTGCCGGCGTGGACGACGACCAGGCGGTCGCGCGCGGCGCAGTACCGCGCCGGGCTCGGCGGTGCCGCCGTCGGCGTCCCGCCCGAGTTCGACGCCGGTCACGTCTATCACCTGTTCGTCATCCGCACGCGCCACCGCACCGCGCTGCAGGCGCACCTGGCGAACAGCGGCATCGAAACGCTCGTGCACTATCCCGTGCCGATTCCGCGGCAACCGGCGCTCGCCGACCAGCAACCAGCAGACTGCCCGGAGGGCAATCGCGCCTGCGACGAAGTCATGTCGCTGCCGATGCACCCCGGGCTCGCCGCGGACGACGTCCAGGACGTCTGCGCCGCGGTGTGTGCATTTCACGAGGAGTAACGCATGCGGGCTCTCATCACCGGCGGTGCCGGTTTCATCGGCTCCCACCTCTCCGAGGCTCTGCTCGACGCCGGACACCAGGTCCACGTGCTCGACAACCTGTCCACGGGTTCGATCGACAACATCACCCACTTGAAGGGGCACGCGGGGTTCACCTACGACATCGATTCGGTCGATAACGAACCGCTGCTGGCGGAACTGATCGACCACGCCGACGTGGTGTTCCACTTCGCGGCCGCCGTTGGCGTGAAGCTCATCGTCGAGCAGCCGGTGCACACGATCGAGACCAACGTGCACGGCACCGAAGTGGTGCTGAAGCTGGCGAACAAGAAGAAGAAGCTCGTCATCGTGGCCTCCACGTCCGAGGTCTACGGCAAGAGCATCGACGTGCCGTTCCGCGAGGATTCCGACCTCGTGATGGGGCCGACCACCAAGCATCGCTGGGCCTACGCCTGCAGCAAGGCCATCGACGAGTTCCTGGCGCTCGCCTACTGGAAGGAGCGCAAGCTGCCGGTCATCATCGTGCGGTTCTTCAACACGGTGGGTCCGCGCCAGACCGGCCAGTACGGCATGGTCATCCCGAACTTCGTCCGCCAGGCGCTGGCCGGCGAGCCGATCACCGTGTTCGGCGACGGCACGCAGTGCCGGTCGTTCACGCACGTCGCCGACGTGGTCCGGGCGCTGATTGCCCTGATGAACGAACCGAAGGCCATCGGCCAGGTCGTGAACATCGGCAACACCGAAGAAGTGTCTATCCAGGAGCTGGCCGAGCGGATCAAGGCGGCGACGAACTCCGCCTCGCCCATCAAGCTCATCCCCTACGATCAGGCTTACGAGTCGGGCTTCGAGGACATGCCGCGACGCCTGCCTGACCTGACCAAGGTCCGCGGGATGATCGGCTACGAACCGCGCCACAACCTCGACTCGATCCTGCACGACGTGGTCGAGTTCTTCCGCGGACAGTAGCCGTATACTGACGCCATGCGACTGCACGTCTTCGGCCTCATCGTCGCAGGGATGGCACTCGCCGGCACTCCGGCGTCGGCCCAGGTGCGCATCGCGATTGCCGAGGGACGGGTCACAGTGTCCGCGAAGGACGCCACCATCCGCCAGATCCTCACCGAGTGGGCCCGGGTGGGCCAGACCCGTATCGTGAACCTCGACCGGGTGTCTGGCGCGCCGATATCGCTCGAACTGACGGATGTGCCCGAGGCGCAGGCGCTCGAGACCGTGCTGCGTTCGGTCAGCGGCTACCTGGCCGCGCCGCGCGCCCGCGACCTGCCGAACGCCTCGCGCTACGACCGCATCTTCCTGCTGGCGTCGAGCAGCGGCACCGCGTCGCGCCCGGTTGCGTCGGCACCGCCGCCCGCACCGGCCTTCGCACCGCCGCCGTTCAACGACGAACAACCGGGTGTCGACGAAGACGCTCCGCGTCTGCCGGCCGCGCAGCAGAACCAGAACGTTCCGGTTCGCGGGCCGGCCTTCGCCACGTTCCCGCAACCGCAGGGGCAGGCGCCGCAACAGCCACAGCAGCCACGGGGCGGGTCGCCCGTCGCCGCACCGCCCTTCGGCGGGTCAACCGGCGTATCGACGCCAGGCATGATCGTGCCGACGCCGCAGCCGCCGGCCCCGCGCAACACCGATCGCTGAACGCGCCGCCGCGTTTCGCAGGAGTTCCATACACCCATGTCACTCGTCGACGAGATCAGCGCCGCCATCACCGCCGCCATGCGCCAGCGGGATGCGGCGCGGCTGAGCGCGCTGCGCATGCTCAAGGCGGCCTTCATGAACAAGAGCGTCGAGAAGGGGCATGACCTGGACGACGCCGAGGCGCAACAAGTGGTGAATGCGCTCGTGAAGCAACGGCGCGACTCGGTGGAACAGTTCCAGAAAGGCGGACGTCAGGATCTCGTCGCCAAGGAACAGGCCGAGATCACCATTCTCGAGTCGTACCTGCCGCCGGCGGCCGACCCGGCACTCATCGAGCAGGCCGTCGTCGACGCCATCGCCGAAACCGGCGCGACATCCGCCAGGGACATGGGGAAGGTGATGAAGGCCGCCATGGCGAAGCTCGTCGGCCAGACCATCGACGGCAAAGTCGTCAACGAGCTCGTCCGGAAGAAGCTGGCCGGCGCCTAGCGCATGGCACAGGTTCCGGCTGCGGACGCGCCGCCCGAGGCCGGCACCTCCGAACCGATCGCCAGGGCCGCCGGCCTCGCCGGCGCCGCCACCCTCACCAGCCGCATCCTCGGACTCGTGCGCGAGCAGGTGCTCGCCGCCCTCTTCGGCGCGGGCGACCAGATGGACGCGTTCCTGGTCGCCTTCCGCATTCCCAACCTGCTGCGGGACCTGTTCGCCGAAGGCGCGATGAGCGCCGCGTTCGTGCCGACCTTCACCACGCACCTGACCCGGCACGGCAAAGCGGACGCGTGGCGTCTCGGCAACAACGTGCTGAACGCGCTACTGCTGATCACCGGCGCGCTCGCGCTGCTCGGGACGATCTTCGCGAGGCCGCTCGTCACGCTCTACGCCGAGAATTTTGCGGCGGTTCCTGGCAAGCTCGAGCTCACCACCTCACTGGCGCGGGTCATGTTCCCCTTCATCATGCTCGTCGCGATCGCGGCGGCCGTGATGGGCATGCTGAACTCGCTCCGGCACTACTTCGTGCCGGCGCTCGCCCCTGCCACTTTCAACGTCGTTGCCATTGTGTTCGCGGTGGTCCTGACGCCGGTGATGCCGATGCTCGGGTTGCCGCGCATCATGTCGATGGCCGTTGCGGCACTGGTCGGCGGGATCGCGCAGGTGCTGGTGCAGTGGCCGACACTGCGCCGGGAAGGCTTCCGCTATCGTCCGCTCCTCGACGTACGCGACACGGGGTTACGCCAGGTGCTGGTGCTGATGGGACCCGGCACCGTGGGCCTCGCCGCGACGCAGGTGAACCTGTTCGTCAGCACCCTGCTCGCCACCGGCCAGGGCACCGGTGCCGTGTCGTGGCTGCAGTACGCCTTCCGCGTCATGTACCTGCCGCTCGGACTCTTCGGCGTGTCGATCGCCACGGCGGTGCTTCCGGCGGCCGCGCGCCACGCGGCGCTGAACGACCGGGCTGCGATTCGCCGCACCGTCTCGCAGGGGCTGGCCCTGATGCTGGTGGTGAACGTTCCGGCCACCTGCGGCCTCATTGCACTGTCGACCGAAATTATCCGCCTGCTGCTCGAACGCGGGCACTTCACGGCTGCCGACACGACCGCCACGGCCGCGGCGTTGCGCCTGTATGCCGTCGGGCTCGTCGGCTACTCCACCACGCGCATCGCGTCGCCGGTGTTCTACGCACTCGGACGAAGCCGCGTGCCCGTGGCGCTGAGCGTGGTGTCGATGCTCACCAATCTGGGCCTGAGCCTCGTACTGGTGCGGGTGATGGGCTACCGCGGCCTCGCCCTGGCCACCGCGCTGGCCGCGCTTGTGAACGCGACGCTGTGTGTCGTGCTGCTGCGCCGGCATCTCGACGGTCTGGCGGGCCGGTCGCTGGCACTCACCTTCCTCAAGACCGGCGCCGCATCGGCCGCGATGACGGCGGCGGTCGTCGGCGTAACCCGTTCACTGTCCGGTTCGGCAGGCGATGCGGGCACGGCCATGCAGGCGCTCCACCTCGTCGCCGCAATTGCCGCAGGCCTGTTTGTCCTGGCGCTCACCGCGTGGGTGCTGCGCATCGGCGAGTTCGCGTCGCTGGCAGCAGAAGCGCGCACGCGGGTACAGAAGTTGCTCGAGAGCTGACCGGCCGCCACAACTCGACGTGTTACCATCAAAAAGCGCCTATGCGCCGACCTAACTCTCGCTACGGATCGTCGATGTCGTTCGGCCCCGGGCCGCTGTCCCCAGCGCTCAAGTGGCTCATTGGCGCGACTGTCGGGGTCTTCCTCCTGCAGGTCGTAGCCGAGTGGACCGGCTGGAACCTGACGTGGACGTTGAGCCTGCGTCCCGTCGAGGTGTTCGAGCGGTTGCAGTTGTGGCGCGTCGCCACCTACATGTTCCTGCACGATCCGGGGAACCTGTTCCACCTGCTCTTCAACATGCTCGCGCTCTGGATGTTCGGCACCGAACTCGAGCGCATCTGGGGCACGCGCTACTTCCTCAAGTTCTACTTCGTCACCGGCATCGGCGCCGGCGTCCTCACCGCGCTCTTCTCGCTGCTGCCGTTCGCCTTCGCCGCACACGTCTACGGTTCGTACATCTACGGCGCATCGGGTGCCATCTTCGGGTTGCTGCTCGCGTATGCGATGTACTTCCCGGAACGCGAGATGTACCTGTGGATGCTGTTTCCGGTGAAGACCAAGTACGCCGTGATGATCTTCGGCGCCATTGAACTCTTCCTCACCATCACCGGCAGCAACGGCGTCGCCAACGCGACGCACCTGAGCGGCTTTGTTGTGGCGTACCTGTTCCTCAAGGGCGGGCGCCTGCAGATGCACCCGTGGGCGGAGGTGAAGTACCGGTACCTGAAGTGGAAGATCAACCGCGCGCGCGCCAGGTTCGATGTCTACCAGGGTGGTCGCGCGAAGGACTGGGACCGCAAGGTCCACTGAGCGAGCCAGATGTGTGGAGCTGCCGACCTCAGGTCGGCGTAGCCACACCGACATCGGACAACGCGCTCAGCGCCGCAAGCTGAGCGGCAACCGCACACCCCCGACTGCCAGCCCGAGCGTCGCGCCCAGCACCGGCAATCCGTAGCCGTTGGTGAGGATGGCGTAGGTGAACAGCGCGCCGCTTGCCACGTGAATATTCAGCACCATCACGAAGGCCAGGAAGGCCGCGAGCGCTGTCCAGATACCGGCGATGAGCGCAAGGCCCGCCGCAAGCTCACCAAGTGGCACGAGCCGCGCGAAGACCACTGTGCCGGGAATGGCCACATGCTCCAGATACCAATGCGTGGGCGTGCCGGCGGACGCATCAGCCAGCCAGTGACTGAAGCGCCCAGCGAGAATGGACGTGTCCAGCAGCCACTGGTACTTGTTGAGACCTTCGAACAAGAAGAAGACGCCGAGAGCGACGCGGACGATCGTGAGTCCGGTCCCCTGCCTGTCGATTGCCATAGTTGCTCTCTGCTGAAGCCGGGCTGACGGCAGCCCCCGACGCCTGGCCATTCAGCGGGGTAGATCCTCGTCGGCTCCAGTGAGCCATTCCTCACGGATGGGACTGAAGATGTCGAGTTCGAAGGTGTCGTCGAGCGCCTCGGACTGGTGCGCGATACCGGACGGGATGTGGATCACTTCGCCTTCCCGCACAGTGATCTCCTCGCCAGCCACCAGGAATTTCAGCGCGCCCTGCAGCACGTACGTCATCTGCTCGCTCGCGTGGGCATGCAGCGGCACCAGGCAGCCGCGCTTCACGTAGACCTGGACGAGCATCTCGCGCTCGCCGGTCACGATCTTCCGAGACAGCATCTCGGTGACCTTGTCGAGCGCAATCTCATCCCATCGGTGCAATCGCACGCCAGTCTGACCCATGCAGGCTTGAGGATATCCCAACCTTCCGGGGGTGCTATATACTTCGAAATCGATGAAGAGCGCCGTCGCGAACGGTGAGCGTCAGGCAGCGAAGGTTGCGGAGGCCGCATTCGATGGGCTCTCCCGCGATCAGGTTCTCGACGCCTACCGCACCATCGTCTTGTCGCGAAAGATCGACGACAAGGAAATCCAGCTCAAGAACCAGAGCCAGGCGTTCTTCCAGATCAGCGGCGCTGGTCACGAGGCCATTCTCGTTGCCGTCGGCATGACGCTGCGTCCCGGCTACGACTGGTTCCACCCCTACTACCGCGATCGGGCGCTCTGCCTGCAGCTCGGCGTCACGGCGCTCGACATGCTGCTGGCGTCGGTCGGCGCTGATGCCGACCCGAGCAACGCGGGCCGCCAGATGCCGTCGCACTGGGGCAACAAATCGCTGAACATCGTCGCCGGATCCAGCTGCACCGCCACACAGGTGCTGCACGCGGTCGGCATGGCCGAAGCCGGCACTCTCTACAGCCGGATCGAGCAGATTGCGGGTCGCGAGGCGCTGTTCCACTCCGACGAGATCGTCTACACCTCGCTCGGCGAAGGATCGACCAGCGAAGGGGAATTCTGGGAAGCGGTCAGCGTGTCGTGCACGCGCCACATCCCCGTCCTGTTCCTCGTCGAAGACAACGGCTACGCCATCTCGACGCCGGTCGAAGTCGAAATGCCTGGTGGCGACATCTCGAAGCTGCTGCGCTCGTTCCCGGGGCTGCACATCGAAACCTCCGACGGCACCGACCTGTTCGACAGCCTGCGCGCGGTGCGCGCGGCAGCTGCCTACGTGCGTGCCCGCAAGGGACCCGCCCTGGTCCACGCGCATGTCACCCGTCCGTACTCGCACTCGCTGTCCGACGACGAGAAGCTGTACAAGACGGCGGCTGAGCGCAACGCGGAAGCCAAGCGCGACCCGATTGGCCGCCTCGCCGCGTTCATCACCACCAACGGTCTGGCCACCGCCGACGACCTCGTCGCCCTCGAGGCCGGGATCGACCGCGAGGTCTCGCTCGCCGCCGAGCAGGCTGTGGCGGCACCGAAGCCGTCGAAGAGCACGGTCACCCACTTCGTCTACTCGCCCAATGTCGACCCGGCGTCGGCCGCCTTCGACACGCCGGCCTCCCCGCACGGCAAGCCCGAGACAATGGTGGACGCGATCAACGAAACGCTGAAGGACGAGATGGCGCACAACCCGCGCATCGTCATGTTCGGCGAGGACATCGCGGACGCGAGCCGGGCCGAAGCGCTGAAGGAAGTGAAGGGCAAGGGCGGCGTCTTCAAGGTGACGCACGGGCTGCAGCGCACCTACGGCAGCGACCGCGTGTTCAACGCCCCGATCGCTGAAGCCAGCATCATCGGCCGCGCTATCGGCATGGCCATGCGCGGACTCAAGCCAGTGGTCGAGATTCAGTTCTTCGACTATATCTGGCCGGCGATGATGCAGATTCGCGACGAGATGTCGATGCTGCGCTACCGGTCGGGCAACCACTGGTCGTGCCCGGTCGTCATCCGCGTGCCGATTGGCGGCTACCTGCGCGGCGGCGGCCCGTACCACAGCCAGTCCGGCGAGAGCATCTTTGCGCACTGCCCCGGCCTGCGCATCGTCTACCCCTGCAATGCGGTGGATGCGGCCGGCCTGCTGCGCACAGCCATCCGCTGCGACGACCCGGTGCTGTACCTCGAACACAAGCACCTTTACCGCCAGACCTACAACAAGGGCGAGTACCCAGGGTCGGACTTCATGATTCCGTTCGGCAAAGGCTCCCTGCGCAGGGAAGGCTCGGACGTGGTCGTCCTGACGTGGGGCGCGCTGGTGCAGCGATCCATCCTCGCCGCGCAGCAGGCCGCTGAACGCGACGGCATCCAGGCGGCGGTGTTCGACCTGCGCAGCATCATGCCGTTCGACTGGGACGCGATCTCGGCACTGGTGAAGCAGACCAACCGCGTGGTCATCGCGCACGAGGACTCGCTCACCTGCGGCTTCGGTGCGGAGCTCGCCGCGCGCATCGCCGACGAACTCTTCCCGTACCTCGATGCCCCGATCCGGCGCGTGGCGGCGCTCGACACGCCGGTGGCGTACTCGCCGGACCTTGAAGAGGCGATCCTGCCGCAGCCGTCCGACGTCCTCGCAGCCATTCGCGCCGTCGCGAAGTTTTGAAACGGTTCTCTGTCGCGGTCTCGCCGTCCACGATGTTCTTCGGCCCGACCGGTCGCCTGCTCGTTACAGCTCGTCGCCATCTTCGAACGCACGGTGCAGGAACGGCTCCGCGAAGGCCGTAACGAAGTGGCCGGCATTGCAGATCCGGCTGAATTCTCAGCCGCCGGCGCTACACCCTCGAGCTGGACGCCGACGCAGTCGTAGACATCTTTCTCGACAGGACACGCCCACGATGACGCAGCCATCTTTCATCCGTTCGGTCGCGGTGCTCGGCGCCGGCACCATGGGTTCGCAGATTGCGGCGCACCTGGCGAACGCGGGCATCCCCGTGCTGCTGCTCGACGTGACGCCCGAAGCGGCGCGCGACGGCCTGAAGAAGGCGGCGGCGCTGAAGCCCGACCCCTTCTTCACCAAACAGGCTGCGTCGCTCATCACCACCGGCGGCTTCCTCACCGATCTGGCCAGGCTCGCCACGGCCGACTGGATCATCGAGGCGGTCGTGGAGAAGCTCGACGTCAAGCAGATGCTGTTCACGCAGCTCGAGCCGCTGCGCGCGCCGCACGCGATCGTGTCGTCGAACACCAGCGGCATCCCGATCGCCGCACTCGCCGAAGGGCGCAGCCTCGAGTTCCGTCGACATCTGGTCGGCACGCACTTCTTCAACCCGCCGCGCTACCTGCGCCTGGTGGAAGTGATCCCCACGCCCGACACCGATCCGGCGGTGGTGGACCGCATCAGCCGCTTCTGCGACATCGCTCTCGGCAAGGGGGTCGTGCCGGCGAAGGACAGCCCGAACTTCATTGCCAACCACGTCGGCCTCTACGGCGTCGTGCACCTGATGCGTGCACTCGAGTCGGGCCAGTACACCATCGAAGAGATTGACGCCATCACCGGTCCGGCGCTGGGCCGCCCCAAGAGCGCCACGTTCCGGACGATGGACATCGCCGGTCTCGACGTGCTCGACCACGTGCTGCGCAACCTGCAGGAACGGCGGCCGGAGGAGACCACACGCTCCGGCTTCACGCTGCCGCGCATTGTCGCCGACCTGGTGCACCGCGGCTGGACCGGCGAGAAGGCGGGCCAGGGCTTCTACAAGCGCGAGGGCGCCGACATCCTCACGCTCGATCCCACGACGATGACCTACCGGCCGAAGCAGCCGGCACGGCTCGCCTCGCTCGACGCCGTGAAGGGCATGGACGATGTCGCCGAACGCGTGCGCACGCTGTTCAACAGCCAGGACAAGGCCGGCACGCTGCTGCGTGACACGCTGGCACCAACGCTGATCTACACCGCGGACGTCACCCCCACCATCGCCGATTCGATCGACGATGTCGACCGCGCCATGCGCTGGGGCTTCGGCTGGGAACTTGGCCCGTTCGAGCTGTGGGACGCCATCGGCCTCCAGGCGGTGCTCGACGTGGCGAAGCCGGCCACTGTGCCGCCGCTGGTTGCCGCGCAGCTCGCCGCCGGCCGCACCCGCTTCCGCGACGGCCTGGTGCCGCCTGCCGCACCCGGCCTCCAACTGCTGCGCTCCGCGAAGGAGCGCGCGACGGTCCTGAAGAAGAACCCCGGCGGGAGCCTCGTCGATCTCGGCGACGGCGTGCTGTGCGTGGAGCTGCATTCGAAGATGAATGCCATCGGGGCCGACACGATGCAGATCGTCCAGGCGGGCCTCACCGAAGCGGCGACGAACTTCGAGGCGCTGGTCGTCGGCACTGACGCCGTGAACTTCTCCGCCGGTGCGAACCTGATGCTGGTGCTCGTGGAAGCGCAGGACGGCAACTGGGACGAGATCGACCTGATGGTCCGCATGTTCCAGAAAGCTACGCTGTCGCTGCGCTACTCGGCGGTGCCGGTGGTGCTGGCGCCCTGCGGGTTGGCGCTCGGTGGCGGTTGCGAGTTCGTGCTGCACGGCGACCGCGTGCAGGCGTCGGCCGAAACCTACATGGGCCTGGTCGAAGTGGGCGTCGGCCTCATTCCTGCTGGTGGCGGCACCAAGGAGATGACGCAGCGTGCGGCGCGCCAGGCCGCCAGCGCCAGGGCGGATCTGCAGCCGTTCGTCCAGGCGGCGTTCGAAACCATGGCACTCGCAAAGGTTTCCACCAGCGGCGCGAACGCCAAGCAGTTGGGTTACCTGCACGATCACGATCCGATCTCGATGAACCGCGAGCGGCTCATTGCCGACGCGAAGGCGCTGGCGCTCGACCGCGTGCGCGAAGGCTACCGCCCACCAGTGCCGGAGCTGATTCCGGTCGGCGGCGAAAGCCTCGAGTCGGCCCTGAAGCTGGGCGTGCACCTCGCGTGGCGCGCTGGCCGCGCCACCGATCACGACGCAGTCATCGGACGGTCGCTGGCGCACATCGTCGCGGGCGGCTCGCTGCCCCACGCCACGCAGGTGACCGAGCAGTACCTGCTCGACCTTGAACGTGAAGCCTTCCTGAAGCTGTGCGGCGAGCGCAAGACGCTGGAGCGAATCCAGCACACGCTCAAGACCGGCAAGCCGCTCAGGAATTGAATAGCCGTTGGTCGTTGGTCGTTGATCGCGAGAGGGATGTAGCTGCGGAACTTCAGGTCCGCGACAGGAAGCAATGACGGAGCGGTTCGAGATTGTGGAGCAAGGCGCGGGAGCGCCGCTGCTACTCATCCCCGGCATCCAGGGACGCTGGGAGTACTCGCGTGCGCTGGTGACGGCGCTCGCGCGCTCCTACCGCGTCATTACCTTCTCGCTCGGCGATGAACGCGCGGGTCGCACCGGGCAGCACCCGATCGACCTGTTCGCCGACCAGGTGGAGTCGGCGCTCGACCGGCTCGGTGTCGAGCGTGCGGCGATCGTCGGCGTGTCGTTCGGCGGACTCGTGGCGCTGCGGTTCGCCGCCACGCGCCCGCAGCGCACCGCGACGCTGACGATGGTATCGGCGCCAGGGCCGCGCTGGCACCTGCGCCCGCGCCACGACATGTACGCGCGGTTGCCGTGGCTCTTCTGGCCGGTGTTCCTCATCGAGTCGCCGTTCCGGCTGCGCAAGGAAATCCAGGCGGCGCTGCCAGGCTGGCGTGCACGGCTGGCATACCTGCGCGAGCAGGCCGGCATCGTGGCGTCGGCACGGGTGTCCCTGGCGCGCATGGCGGCGCGTGCACGGCTGATTGGTTCGTACAACCGCGTCGCTGATGCCGCGGCAGTCACGGCGCCAACGCTCATCGTCCAGGGAGACGATGCGCTGGACCACGTGACCGGCGACGGCGGCACGGCGGAATATGCACGGCTCATCACCCATGCACGGCATGAGCGGATGGACCGCACCGGGCATCTCGGCTCCGTCACCCGGCCTGACGAGTGCGCGGCGCTCATTCATCAATTTCTCGTCGACGCGAAGAAGGACAGTCGTGACAGCAGTGCTGCGTGAGTTCCAGGGACCTGCGGGTCGTCTCGAAGCCATTCTCGATCTCCCCGCTGCGAAGGGCGTGACGAGCGACGGGCTCGCCGCCAGTGGCGCCGACGGTGGCCTGCGCGCCGCGGTCGTGCTCGGTCATCCCCACCCACAGTTCGGCGGGACGATGCACACGAAGGGGATTTATCACGCGGCCAAGGGGCTGACGCGCATCGGCTGCGCGGTGCTCCGCTTCAACTTCCGTGGCATCGGCAAGAGCGAGGGCGTGTGGGACGAAGGGCGTGGCGAGCGCGACGACTTCACCGCCGGACTCGACCTCATGGCCGCCCGCTTTCCCGGCGTGCCGCTGTGGGCCGGCGGGATGTCGTTCGGCTCGTGGGTCGGCATGAACGTCGGCGTCGCCGACCGGCGCGTGTCGACGCTCATCGGCATCGCCGCTCCCGTCAACAAGTGGGACTTCGCCGAGGTGGAAAAAAGCCCCAAGCCGAAGTTCTTCGTGCACGGCGAGATGGACGAAATCTGCGGCTTCCGCGAAATCAACGCGTTCTACGCGCGTGCCGCCGATCCGAAGGAGCTGGTCATCATCGACTCGTCCGACCATCTCTTCAACGGCGTTGTGGCTGAAGTGGCCGACGCGATCGAATCGTTGCTCGGCGACTGGAATGGATAAACATGCATGACGCTGTGATTGTCTCCGCCGTTCGCACCGCCGCCGGCAAGGCGCCGACCGGCACGCTCCGCGGCACGCGACCGGACGAACTAGCTGCGGCGGTCATCGCCGAGGCGCTGCGCCGCGCGGTCGGCATCGACGCCGCCGAGGTCGAGGACATCATCCTCGGCTGCGCCATGCCCGAAGGCGAGCAGGGGATGAACGTGGCGCGCATCGCCAGTCTGCGCGCCGGCGTGCCCGTAAGTGCCTCGGCCGTCACGGTGAATCGATTCTGCTCGTCTGGCCTGCAGGCCATCGCCTACGCGGCCGAGCGCATCATGACCGGAGGGTCGGCGGTCATCGTCGCCGGCGGCACCGAGTCGATGAGCATGATCCCGATGGGCGGATTGAAGGTGTCGCCGAATCCGACCCTGATGCACACCTATCCCGACGTGTACCTCAGCACCGGGCTCGTGGCCGAGAACCACGTCAAGGACTACGGCATCTCGCGCGAGGACCAGGATGCCTTCGCGCTGCGCAGCCACCAGCGTGCCCTGGCCGCCATCGACGCGGGCCGGTTCACTGAGGAGATCGTCCCGATCACAGCACGCCTGTTCGACACGACGACCGGCGCGACCGTCGAGACCATCTTCAACGTCGATGAAGGACCGCGACGCGACACCTCTGCTGCCGCCCTCGCAAAGCTGCGACCGGCATTCCATGTTGCCGGCAGCGTCACCGCCGGCAACTCCTCGCAGATGAGCGACGGCGCGGCGGCCGTGGTCATCACCAGCGCGGAGATGGCACAGGCGCGCGGGCTCACACCGCTGGCCAGGTTCGTGGCCTATGCCACGGCAGGCGTCGAACCCGAGAAGTTCGGCATCGGCCCGGTGCCGGCGGTGCGGAAGGTGCTGAAGCTGGCCGGGCTGACCCTCGATCAGATGGATGTCGTCGAGTTGAACGAGGCGTTCGCGGCGCAAGCGCTGGCCTGCCTGCGCGAACTGCCGATCGATCCCGACCGGCTGAACGTGAACGGCGGCGCCATTGCGCTCGGGCATCCACTCGGGTGCACCGGCGCGAAACTCACGGCCACGGCGCTTCATGAATTGCGGCGACGCAACGGTCGCTATGCGATGGTGACCATGTGCGTGGGCGGCGGCATGGGCGCGGCCGGCATTTTCGAACGGATGTAGCCATGAACACCAACACCGGACAGATCCTGCGCGGCGGCGAGTTCCTGCTGCGGAGCGCGGCAGCGGCAGATGTCTTTACGCCAGAGCAGCGGACCGACGAGCACCGCATGATCGGTGACACCGTGCGCGACTTCGTCACCAACGAGGTGCTGCCGGTGCTCGATCGCCTCGAAGAGAAGGACTGGACGTTGTCGCGCGAGCTGGTGAGGCGGGGCGCGGCGCTCGGCATCATGGGTGCCGACGTGGCTGAGGAGTACGGCGGGCTGGCGCTCGACAAGGTGTCGTCCGTGGTCATCAGCGAGCAGATCTCGAAGTCGGCCTCGTTCGCGGCCACATTCGGGGCGCACGCGAACCTCGTCATCCTGCCGTTGTCGCTCTTCGGCACCGAGGCCCAGAAGCGGCAGTATTTGCCGCGTCTGTTGAGCGGCGAGCTGATTGGCGGCTATTGCCTCAGCGAGCCCGGGGCGGGGTCGGACGCACTCGGCGCAAAGACGCGGGCGACGAAGCAGGCGGACGGCAGCTACCTCCTCAACGGCGAGAAGATGTGGATTACGAACGGCGGCTTCGCCGACATCTTCATCGTCTTTGCCAAGGTGGACGGCGAGCACTTCACCGCGTTCATCGTCGAGCGGGCGTTCGGCGGGCTGACCAGCGGCAAGGAGGAGCACAAGATGGGGCTCCACGGCTCGTCGACGACGCCCATCCTGCTGCAAGACGTGCGCGTGCCGCCGGAGAACGTGCTGGGTGAGGTGGGCAGGGGGCACAAGGTGGCGTTCAACGTGCTGAACTTCGCGCGCTACAAGCTGGGCGCGATGTGCAGCGGCGGCGCCCAGGGCGCCATCGGCGAATCGGCGCGGTATGCGGCGCAGCGCCGGCAGTTCGGTCAACCCATCGCCTCGTTCGGCGCCATCAGGCACAAGCTCGGCGAGATGGTCGTGCGCGCGTTTGCGGTGGAGAGTCTCATCTACCGCACGGCGGGAATGATCGATGCGCGCGTGGCGGCGACACCGCACGAGGCGACGGATGAGACGGTGGTGCTCCAGGCGGTCGAGGAGTATGCGGTCGAGGCGTCGATCGCGAAGGTGGCCGGCAGCGAGATGATGAACTTCGTCCTCGACGAGAACATCCAGGTGCACGGCGGCAACGGCTACGTGCGCGACTATCCGGCCGAACGCGAGTTCCGCGATTCGCGGGTGAACCGCATCTTCGAAGGCACGAACGAGATCAACCGGCTGCTCATTCCCGGCATGCTGGCGCGGCGTGCGGCGAAGGGGGACATTGGCCTGATTGCGGCGGCGAAAGCGCTGCAGGACGAACTGCTCGGGCCGCCGGCGCTCCCGATCGACGATGACACGCCGCTGGCCGACGAGCGTAGAGCCGTGGCCGCGTTCAAGAAGGCGTCGCTCATGGTGCTTGGCCTCGCCATGCAGACCTATCGCGAGAAGCTCGGCGAGCAGCAGGAGGTGCTGTTGCACCTGGCCGACATGATCATCGACACCTACGCCGCCGAGAGCGCGCTGCTGCGCGCCTCATCGGCGGCAACGGCCACTCGCGCCGGGGCGGCGCTGCAGGCCGATGCGACGCGCGTGTTCGTGAACGACGCCGCCATGCGCATCGAGGCGTCAGCGAAGCAGGCCCTGGCGGCGATGCTCGACGGCGACACGCTGCGGACGATGGTGGCGGCGCTGAAACGGCTGTTCCGGCAGATGCCGATCAACACCGCAGCGCTGCGCCGCACGCTGGCCGACGAAGCCGTCGCGCGCGG
The DNA here is from genome assembly GCA_043743165.1 of Acidobacteriota bacterium. GTDB lineage: Bacteria > Acidobacteriota > Vicinamibacteria > Vicinamibacterales > CAVVIG01 > CAVVIG01. Next base: position 31,240 of record JAYTXA010000061.1, on the reverse strand, counting down.
CGCGTATCCGTTCTGACGCACATGCACACACACCACACACCACGACACCTGTGGAGTGTCGGCGGCGGTGCACTCTGGAACCTGGGGGGGTGCGTGTCCGCCTGGGTAGTTGGCGTGTGGGGCGGGATCGCCTATCGCCGGTCGCCTGCCTCCCGGGTAGAATGATGCCGATGTCCCGCACTCGATTCCGCCTGACGTCGCCCGTCGCGCTCCTCGCCGTGTTTGCGGTGCTGCTCTCCGCGTCGGCCTGCAGCAACACGCCGCACGAGGAGGATCCGCAGGACTACCTGCGCAAGATCACCGCCGGACGCGCGGCCAAGGATGCCGACTTCCAGGCCGGCACCGACGTCATCCCGAGCGCGGAACTGAAGGCGACGTTCCTGCCGCTGGCGTACTTTGCGGTCGACCCGAACTACAACGTGCTTGCCGGCCTGAAGCCCATCACCGAAGACATCCAGGTGATGATGCCCACCTCGACCGGCCAGCGCCGCAAAATGCGCCAGGTGGGACGGATGCAGTTCACTCTGAAGGGCGAGCAGATGTCACTGCTGGCCTTCAACGAGGTCGGGGCACCGGACAACACCCACGTGACGCTGATGTTCAGCGACATGACCAGCGGCACCGAAACCTACGCCGCCGGCCGCTACATCGATCTGCCCCTGACCGCGAGCGGCATCTACGCGCTCGACTTCAACCTCGCCTATCACCCGTACTGCTACTACAACCCGGCGTACGAGTGTCCGTACCCGCCGGCCGAGAACCGGCTGAAGGTGCCGATTCACGCTGGTGAGCGGATGAAGAAATCCGGCGACGCTCAGCTCCGATGATTCGCGCCGTCGTATTCGACTTCGACGGAGTGATCGCGAACAGCGAACCGCTCCACTTCCGGGCGTATCGCGACGTCCTGGTGGACACGGGGATCGCGCTGAGCGAAGCGGCGTACTACAAGGACTACCTCGGGTACGACGACGTCGGCGCGTTCAAGGCGATCGCCGCCGATAGCGGCACGGCGTTCAGTGCCGAGACCATCGCCGGGCTCGTGGCGCGCAAGGCGGTGCGGCTCGAGGAGTTGGAGAAAAGCGGGTCGGTGCTCTTCCCCGGCGCTCGTGACGCCATCGTCCGCACGGCCGCGGCGTTCCCGATCGCAGTGGCCTCCGGAGCGTTGAAGGCAGAGATCCTTCGCGTCCTCGAGCACGAAGGGCTGCGCAGCCATTTTCAGTTCGTCGTCTCGGCCGAAGACACATCGGCGAGCAAGCCCGATCCGGCGCCGTACTTCCTCGCTGCCGAACAGCTGCGGGCCACGCTGGCGGACCTCCGAGCCGACGAGTGCGTCGCCATCGAAGACTCGAAGTGGGGGCTTGTCTCCGCACGCGCGGCGGGTATGCGCACCGTCGGCATCACGCAGACCTATCCGGCATCGGAACTGGTGGACGTGTCCGACGCGGTCATCACACACCTCGACCAGTTCACGCCCGCTCTCCTGCACGCGCTCACCGGCTGATCACGAACACACGCGGCACGACACGCGACCGCGGACGTTCAACATGACGTTCGGCCTGCGGTTCAAGGCGCCCGCAGGAGCCGGCGCGCGCGCCGGCGTGTATCGGTTGCGTTATGCTTGCCTGTGTTCTCCGAGGCTCTCATTCACGAGTTCGCGGCGCTGGCGCTCAGTCCCGACCCCGACCTGGCCGTGGCGGCGCTGATGATGTCGCGGGTGGCCTACCCCGCCCTCGACATGGAGGCCTATCTCGCCCGGCTCGACGCACTCGGCCGCGAGGCGCGGCGCCGCGTCGCCAACGCCACCACCGCAGGCACGACGCTCGAAATTCCTCCCCACGTCGATCCGGATCTGTTTGCGCGCATCGCCACCCTGAACGCGTACCTGTTCGAGGACGAGCGCTTCACCGGCAACGACGCGCAGTACGACGACCCCCGCAACAGTTTCCTCAATGAAGTGCTGGACCGCCGTACCGGCATCCCCATCACGCTGGCGCTGGTCTACTTGGAAGTGGCACGGCGAGCGGGCGTCGAGGCCGAAGGGGTGAATTTCCCAGGTCACTTCCTCGTGCGGGTTCGCGGCGTGCACGGCACGCAGTACTCGCGCGACCTCATCATCGATGCGCACCACGGCGGCGCCCTGCTCACCGAGCGCATGTGCCGCGATCTGCTGGCGCGGCACACCGGCGACGAGCACTTGTGGGATGCCCACGCGCTGGCACACGCCACGAAGCTGCAGATCATCACGCGCATGCTGCTGAACCTGAAGCGCGCGTACGTGCGGCTGTACTCGTTCCAGCAGGCGCGCGACGTCACCGAACTACTGCTCGCCGTCGATCCGTCCGCCGTCACCGAACTGCGCGACCGCGGCCTGCTCGCCTATCACCTGAACGACCTGCCATCGGCGCTGCGCGACCTGCAGACCTACCTGGAACGCTCGAAGGGGATTGAGCTCGCAGAGGACGAGCGCGACGAACACGCGCGCATCTGGGAACACGTGAAGACACTCAGACGCCGGGTTGCCTCGCTGAACTGAGCTCGCCGTAGCCGCGAAATGATGGGCACTCCTCCGCGAGCGGGCACACCGAACAGTGCGGATCGTCGGCGCAGGTCTGCACGGCGTGATGCCGCAGGTAGAGCGCGGTACGCCTGAACGCGCGTGCCTCCCTCGGCAACCCCGCCTCGAACATCCGCCGCACCGGTCGCGGCCGCGGCAGTCGCTGACTGCCTCCAGCGTCGGCTCCAGACAGTCGCGACGCCAGCCGTGCCACGTCGCGATCGACCGGCACCACGCAGTGCTGTCCGCCGAACAGCAGCATCCGGTGAACACCGCCCTCTCCGAGTCGTGGCAGCCTGGCCAGCAGCCTCCGTGCACGCGGCACGGCGCCGCGCACGATCGCGCTGAACGCCGGCTGTCGCCTGAACTGTTCGACACCCAGCAGGAGCGCGTGCAGTCGCTGTTCCTGGTACGGGCCCGCATGGGCCACTGCGGCCAGCAGCCGTCCGCGAGCGGCGCGGAACATGGCGTCTGGCGTGAGCGCCGGGATCCGGAGCAGCGCCGCAAAGGCGGTGTCGCGACGGCCGGGCGTGGTGTGCGCCGACAGCACCTCCCAAACGTAGTAGCGAAAGGGATCGGACGGCGGCGCCGGGAGCGGTCCGTAGAACCGCTCCAGCGCCGCAACGAGCTCCGCCACGGGCACGGGCGCGCCTGTCAGAGCTTCCCGATCTCCTGGTACAACGCGGCCGACGCGATGATGCCGTTGTGGAAGTTGTCGCAATCCAGCTTCTCGTTCGGGGCGTGGGCGTTCTCGTCGGGAAGGCCGACACCGAACAGCACCGACGGCAGCCCGAGTTCTTCCTGGAACGTCGCCACGACCGGAATCGAGCCGCCTTCACGGGTGAACACCGGCGCGCGGCCGAAGCCCTGCTCGATGGCGCGGCCCGCCGCCTGGATGAATTTGTTGTCGAACGACGCCATCCACGGCTTGCCGCCGTGCATGCGCGTCACTTTCACCTCGACGGTCTTCGGGGCGAGCTTCTGCACGTAGGCCTCGAAGAGTTTGGCAATTGTGTCCGGGTGCTGGTTCGGTACCAGGCGCATGCTCACCTTGGCCATCGACACGGCCGGCAGCACGGTCTTCGCGCCTTCGCCGGTGAAGCCGGAGAGCAGCCCGTTCACCTCGAACGTGGGACGGGCCCAGGTGCGCTCGAGCGTCGTGTAGCCCGGTTCGCCCTGCACCTTCGGAATGCCAAAGGTCTTGCGGTACTGCTTCTCGTTGAAGGGAAGCGTGGCCCACGCCTGCCGCTCCTCCTCGGTCAGCGGCACCACATCGTCGTAGAAGCCGGGGATCTTGATGGTGCCGTTGCGTTCCTTCATGCCGGTCAGCATCTGCGCCAGCACGAAGGCGGGGTTGGCCAGCGCACCGCCGAAGACACCCGAGTGCAGGTCGGTGTTGCTGCCACGCACGTCGATCTGGAAGTAGACGAGGCCGCGTAGGCCGTAGCAGATGGAGGGGACCCCGCGCGCGAACATCGCGGAGTCGGAGATGACGACCACGTCGGCCTTCAGCAGCTCCTTGTTGCCCTTGACGAAGTTATCGAGGTTGACGCTGCCCACCTCTTCCTCGCCTTCGAGAATCAGCTTGATGTTCACCGGCAGGCGGCCGTTCTGCTTGAGGTGCGCTTCGATCGCCTTCAGGTGCATGAACACCTGCCCCTTGTCGTCGGCGGCGCCACGCGCGAAGATCTCGCCGTCGCGCACCGTCGCTTCGAACGGCGGCGACAGCCACAGCTCGAGCGGATCGACCGGCTGCACGTCGTAGTGCCCGTAGAACAGGATGGTCGGCGACCCCTCGGCGCCCAGCCAGTCGGCATAAACGATGGGATTGCCTGGCGTCTCGAAGAGCTGGACGTTCTGCAGCCCGACGCGCCGCATCTCGTCACCACACCACTCGGCGCAGCGCCGGACGTCGCCCGTGTGTTCGGGCAGCGCGCTGATACTCGGGATGGCGAGCAGCGCCTTCAGTTCCTCGAGGTAACGCTCGCGGTTGACGTTGATGAAATCGATCACGTTGTTCATGGCGTGCAGGTCCTTGGCGTCTGAGCGTCTCGAGGGCGCGGCCGGCAGCAGGGCCGGATTGCCACCATGATAGATGGATTCGGTGAGCGCCTGTCCGTGAACGGCGCACGCCGGGCTAGCGGCCGGCCTGGTGGTCGAGGGTGAGGCCGACCGAGGTCCGCGGCAGAAAGCCCTTGAACTCGCCGCTCGCCTCGCGCGTGAAGTAGGCCAGCCGATCCTGCTGGCCTTTCAGATAGAGCTCGAAGAATGCCGTCGCGAAGTGGTCGAGGATGTTGTTCATCCGGACGCTGTCCCACACGGCGTCAGCATAGTGAACGAAGGGGTAGGACTTCAGCGTCTCCGAGTAGCGGTAGGTTTCGATCGGGGCCGGAATCGGCGCGCCGGCGTTGTGGTTCGCATTGATGAACGTCAGCAGCCAGCGTTCCGCGTGCACCGCGCCTTCATAGAGGGCCTTGGTGCCGCGCTCGTACTGCGCGACGTTGTCGTTGCTGCCGGCGACGAACAGCACCGGGGTACGGATGCCCTGCAACCCGGTCGCGTCCCAGAAGCCGTTCTGCATGCCCCACGGCGCAATCGCGATCGCCGCCTTGATGCGCGGGTCCATGGTCTTCTGGTAGTCGGGATTCGATGCGGCCCGCTGCGCCAGCAGACGATTCGGCGGAGCGCCGGTCGCGGTGACCGCCGCGTCCGCATAGCCGCCGCCGATGACGTTCACCAGCCCGTAACCGCCCATCGAGTACCCGACCATGCCGGTCTTCGAGTCGTCGACGATGCCGGACAGGAAGTGGCCGCTCCCTTTGCGGCCCAGCCTGGCGATCTCGTTCAGCACGAACAGCTGATCGTAGGCACGGTTGAACAGCGTGCTCGCGAAGGCCTGCTGGTCATCGTAGGTGCTGTCCGGGTGATCGATGGCCACCACGACGAACCCCTTGGTCGCGAGGTTCTCGCACAGATGACTCATCAGGAACCGGTTGCCCGGGTAGCCATGCGAGACGATGACCAGCGGAAAGGCGCCGTCGGCGGTGACCGGTGCGGCGCCGCGCACCGCACGACCATACAGCACCGCGGTGACCGATGGATCGCGGGTGATGACGCGCGTCGCGCCGCCGGGCTGTTGCCCTGGCGGGAGGGAGGCGGGATACCACGCTTCGAGCACGAGCCGGCGATCGTAGCGGGCGTTGGGCGCACCCTCCTTGGTGTCGAGCACATCGACACGATTGCGGTCGGTCACGTCGAAGGTGCGGACGCCGATGGTGTAGGTTCCGTGCCTGGCGAGTTCGGGGGCGAACGGCGCCACCATGTCGATCCGGTTCGTCTGGGCGCCGGCGGCCGACGCCACCGCGAGACAGACAATGAGGACAGCGGTGAGGCGATGAAACACGCAGCGTGGCTCGGACATGGAAGGTAGAATACCTGACTACCGTGGCTTCTTTTCCGCAGACGCAGGACACCTTCACCGCGGACGAATGCCGCGCGCTCGAGCCGTACTTCACCAACACCGACCGTCCGGTCTTCGCGCTGCGCAACCTGCCCGAGACGGTCAAGGGTGCGCTGTTCTCGCGCTACTCACGGTCTGCCAAGTCGCTGCGCCGACTGTTCCTCGACGAGTTCCTGGGTGAGGTCGGCCAGTCCGCAGGCGCCACAACCGGCACCGGCGCCGGCGTCGGCAGCGAACGTGCCGACAAGCTCTACGCGCGCGTCTTCAACGAATACGGTGACGACTCGGTGGCGCAGCTCGGTGGCGCGCATGTGGCGTGCGAAGGGGTGTCGAACATCCTGACGAAGGTGCTCGAGTGGGGGCGCCTGATGGCCTACCTCGAACAGTCGACGCGCTACGTCCCGTACACGGCGAAGCCGCACGGCCGCTGGAAGTATCACGTGCCGGCCGACGTGGCGCGGTCGCCTCTCGCCGCCCAGTTCACCAGCACGCTCGATCATGCCTTCGAGGTCTACACGAAGTGGATTCCGGTGCTCGAGGAGCACTTCCGCGCGAAGTATCCGAAGGCGGTGGAAGACTCCGACGGCGTCTATCGCTCGGTGATTCGCGCCAAGGCGCTCGACACGCTGCGCGGGCTGCTGCCGGCCGCCACGACCTCGAACCTCGGACTCTACGGCACCGGCCAGGCCTACGAGGCGCTCATCCTGCGCATGCGCGCGAACCCGCTCGAGGAAGTGCGGGCCTACGCCGACATGCTCCTCCACGAACTGCAGCAGGTGATGCCGGCATTCGTCGCCCGCATCGACCAGCCGACGCGTGGCGGACGCTGGGTCGAGTACTTCACGCAGGCGCGGGAAGCCACGCTGGCGGCGGTGCAGGCACGCATTGGCCAGGTCGAGGCCGAGCCGCGCGGTGAAGTGACGCTGACGGAGTTCGATCCGGAGGGGGAAGTGAAGGTGGTGGCGTCGGCGCTGTACGCCGCGAGCGCCCTGCCGGACGACCAGCTGCTGCAGTTGGCCCGCGCGATGTCGCCCGAGGACCGGGCCGCGGTCCTGCACGCCTACATCGGCGACCGCGCCAATCGCCGCCACAAGCCCGGGCGCGCCTTCGAGCGAACGCACTACCGCTTCGACGTGCTCGCCGACTACGGAGCGTTCCGCGACCTGCAGCGCCATCGCCTGCTCACGCTCGAGTGGCAGCCGCTGACGCCGGACCATGGCTGCGTCGAACCGGCCGCCATCGAGGAGGCCGGCGCCCTCGCCGACTGGCGCGAGGTGATGCAGCGCTCCGCCGACCTGCACGGGGCGCTGGTGTCTCACGGTCTGCGCGACGCGGCCAGTTACGCGGTGTCCATGGCCTACCGCGTCCGCTTCTACATGGACATGAATGCGCGCGAGGCGATGCACGTCATCGAGTTGCGTACCGCGCCGCAGGGACATCCGTCGTACCGTCGCGTCTGCCAGGCGATGCACCGTGCAATCGCGGAGGTGGCTGGACACCGGGCCATTGCCAACGCGATCCAGTACGCGGATCACTCCAGCGTCGAACTCGAGCGACTGCAGCAGGAACGGGCGATGGAGAAGAAGCGCGCCGCGCGCGCCTGAACGCCGGGCCGGCTCAGGCCGGCTCGACGACGGCGACGACCGGTTCGGCGATCACCATCGCAACCCGCTCGATCTTGCGTGCGGCGACTTCCATCAACGCGGTCGTGGTCTTCTTGTGCGTGCCGACCTCGACGAGCGGGACGCACCCCTTCACCAACTGCGCCGAGCGCAGACCAGCCATGACCGTGAATTCGAGGATTCCGAGACCTGCGGGACGTTGCACCATGAGGAAAGCTCACTTCAGCAGAGCTTCGATGAGGGTTCTGGCCAGGGAAGCCGGTAACTCAGTAAAGCGGAACCTTCAGTATACGTCCCTTCCGGGATACTCCCCCTCGTCACGACTGAGGCACTGCTGCTGAACAGCGGCGTGAGTCCGTCACTGGCGCTGGCGCCGCTCGAACCGCCGCGGCAGCCGCAGGCCGCGCTACGCCTCGTCCTCGTCCGCGTCGTCGTCGTGCTTGACCCAGTAGCGCGAGTATTCCTCGAGGAAGGTGAGCGTCTCGAAGGCTGTCATCCTGTCGAAGAACAGGATGCCGTCGAGATGATCCGTCTCGTGCTGGATGATCCGCGCCGAGAAACCGCGGGCGCGCAACTCGACGCGCTCGCCGTCCCGATCGAGTCCACGCACCTTGATCTCGCGGTGCCGTGGCACCTTGCCGCGGATGTCGGGGATGCTGAGACAGCCTTCCCAGTCCTCGACGATCTCGTCACCGATAGGCGTGATCTCGGGATTGATGAGGGCCATGGGCGGGCTCGGTTCGTCACCCCGTTCCATGTCGAGCGCGGCCACGAAGAGGCGGATGTCCTCGTGTACCTGCGGCGCCGCCAGGCCCACGCCGTGGTACTCGTCCATCGTCTCCATCATGTCGTCGATGAGCTTCTGGATGGCTGGCGTCCGGACCATCGCCTTGTCGAGCGCCTTCGCCTTCTTCCGGAGTACGGGATGTCCCATGCGGGACACTTTCAAAATCGACATATCAGCGGAATTATACTTGCCGTCACGGACCAGCGGCAGCCGTGACCTACGACCACCCACACGACGCCCACGGCTATCGCTTTTGTCCGCGCTGCGGCCAGCCGCTGGAGGCGCGCCTCCTCAAGGCAGGCGACCCCTCGCGCCTCGTGTGCCCGGCCTGCCACTTCATCTTCTATCTCGACCCGAAAATTGCTGTCGGCACCATCATCCGCACCGACCACAACCGCATCGTGCTCGTACGGCGAGCCATCGAACCTGGCTACGGGAAGTGGGTCTTCCCGGGCGGCTACGTCGACAGAGGCGAGGCGCTCACGCAGGCGGCCATCCGCGAGGCGCGCGAGGAGTGCGGGCTGGACGTCGGACTCGAAGGCCTGGTGAACGTGTACTCGTACCCCGGTCGCACCGCGATCATCGTGGTCTATGCCGCGACGGTGCTGGGCGGCAGCCTCGCCATCGACGACGAGAGCCTGGAGTCGGCAGACGTCGCTCCGGCCGATATCCCCTGGAACGACCTTGCCTTCCACAGCACGCACGAAGCTTTGCGCGACTATCTGGCCGGACTCCTGCATCCGCTGACCAAGTAACGACGCAATCCCCGATTTTTCACGCGTTGGCGCTGGCGCTGATCACGTTTTCGGCAACGGCCCGACGGCTTTTGTAATCACCCTTACACGGTGCGCGTCCGGATTCCGTACGCTGCCAGGGTCACGACGATGAAGCCACTCATAGCGCTCGGCCTATTGATGACCGCCGCCCTCACCGGGGCCTGCACCGGATTCGATCGCGAATCGTCGAACGTGCTGGCGCCGAGTCCGGCCGCCACCACCACGACGTCGATACCCGCGTCTCCGAGTGCGCCGTCGCTGCTCGGCATCTGGTCGTCGAACCCGCTGCCGGGCATCGCGGTCAGTTCATGCACCGGCTTCTCGTGGCACGTCACCAGTCAGACCACCACGTCGATCGCGGGCACGTTCTCCGCAACCTGCGCCAACGGCATCTCCGCCAGCGGCACGGCCTCCGGCACCATCAGCGGCGCCAACGTCCCCTACACGGTGACGGGCAACGGCACGGTGCCCGGCTTCCCGTCGTGCCCCTTCTCCCTCAGTGGCACCGCCGTCATCGTCGACAGCGACACGCTGCGGATTCCCTACGCGGGCACGACGTGCCTCGGTCCGGTCAGCGGAGAGGAAACGCTCCGCCGCCCCACGCCGCAGCAGCCGCCCACACAACCGCCGACGGAACCACCCACGCACCCGCCGACTCAGCCGCCCAGCGACCCGCCGCCACCGGCCGAGAACCCGCGTCATGTCGGTCCCGGCCCGCTCACATTTGCGCGCACCGAGCAGGTGATCAACGCGACAGCGGACGAGTTCCCCCAGTTGCTGGCGGCACGGTCAACGGAAGGTGAGGCTCAGGCGGCGGCCACCGAGCTCCTGCGCCGGATCATCTGGCACTTGCGACGCGCGGGGTATCAGGCGGGCCGGCAGAAGAACCCGTCCGGGGCGATTTCGGGGGACAAGCTGACCGTCTTCGCCGATGGCGCGTGGCGCGCCATCGACGTGTTCTATGACTACGGGACGCCGGGAGTTCCCGTGCGGGTGATCTTCTGGGAAGTCTTCCCGGCGAACCCGATTGGTGACGAAGGCATTGCGGACTAGCTAGTCCGCCAGCCCCTCAGCCTTGCGTTCGTCGGCGGTGATGATGCCGGCGGCCGCTTTCACTTCGGAATCGAGCGACAGCGGCACGTGCGGCACGGTGACGAACTGCGTCACCGGCGCCGCGGTTCCGTCAATCTTCAGCAGCGTCATGAGGCGTGTGAAGCGCTCTTCGAGTGACGCACCGATGGCGTCACGATTCGCGGCGGCCATGCCCCACAGCTGACGCTTGAAGGGACCAATCGCCTTCTTGCGCGCCTTGTAGAGGAATTGCTCCTCGGTGTCCTGCGGCTTCCGTTCCTCTTTGGCGTTCTCCTGCAGCCACGCGTACATCTTGGCCTTCAACTCGGCCGGGAACTCCGGGTGGTCGTAGACCATGTTCTGGAAGTCGGTGGCGAGGTGGATTTCGCAGGCGCCGACGCGGGGAAACGCGTCGAAGGCCTCGAGCGGCAGCGTCGACGCGCCGTGCTGCACTGCGCCACCCATGCCGTACTTCCGCGCCGCCGTGGACAGCTCTTCGAGCGCGTCGAGGTCGATCGCGACGTCCTTGCGCACCGTCCCATCGGCGTTGATGAAGCCGCCGTGGGCCGTGCCGGTCTGGACGCTGATCTTGCTGAGGCCGACGTCGATGCCGCGCTCCTTCAGCTTGGCGTTGATGCCGTCCATGTAGCAGTGCAGTTCGTGGATGTCGGAGTTCTTGCCGCCTACTTCGCCGATTTCGCCGCCGACCGAGACCGTCACGCTTGCCGGCTCGACGCTGCGGATGTAGGCCGCGAAGTCGGCCGCGAGCGTCACGTTCACGTCCTGCTGCTCGACCAGCGTCGGCTTGTCGAGGTCGACCAGCGTCGAGGTGTCGATGTCGATGTTGTAGAAGCCCGCGGCGATTTCCTCGCGGATCAGGCGGCGCAGCGTCTCGAGTTCCTTGTCGCGCTCGGGGCTGTTGTACTTCTTCGCGTTGGTCTGGACGTGGTCGCCCTGGATGAACAGCGGCCCGACGAAGCCCTCGCGCAGGGCGGCGGCGAACAGGATCGACGCGTACTCATGCGGACGCTGTTCCGTGTAGCCGATCTCGGACCGGGCAATCTCGAAGATGAACGCGCCGGCGTTCAGCGTCTTCGCCGAGCGGATGACCGCCCGCGCCGTGTCGTAGCCCATCGCGCGGACGTTGATGGCCGGGACGGTAAAGCCGCCCGTCTTGCCCTGCCCCATCGCGATATAGAGGTCGTGGATCGACGCCGGGCGGATCCCCGCGGCGGCGGCCACCGAACGGATGATCCAGCGCGCCGTGCCCTTGATGTCGGGACTCGCACCGAACGCGGCGGTCCAGGCCAGCCGGTCGACCACATCTCCTGACAGGACCGCACCCGGGGTGACGGTGATCGCGTCGCCAGCCACAGTCGCGACTGACGCGACCGCCTCGGTCATTTCCTTCACAGATTCGAACATATTCGCCTCTATCTCTCGCTTCGCAGCAGCCCCTCCGGCCAATGTTCATGTTAGCGGAAGAGCGGGTCCCGCCGCATCGCGCTAGGCGCGCGGCACGGGATAACTGAACTCTTCGATGGTGGCGGCCGCCACCGCGCCGGCCACCATCTCGTCGATGGGCAGCGCCGCCTCGGCGCGCAGGACGTCGGCCAGCCTGGCGCGCGTGGCGGGATGACGCGGAGTGAACAGCGTGCAGCAGTCCTGATCCGGGATGTTCGAAATCGGGAGGGTACCGATGGCCTCCGCCTCGTTCGAGATCTCATCCTTGTCCATGCCGACCAGCGGGCGGAGGATCTCGAGGGAGCAGGCGTCGGCGATGACCGTCATGTTCTCGAGCGTCTGCGAGGCCACCTGCCCGACGACGTCGCCCGTGACCAGCGCGCGCGATTTCCACGTGCGCGCCAGTTGCTCGGCAATGCGCAGCATCAGCCGCCGGTAGATGACCACGCGGTACTGCGGCGGCACGGCCAGCACCACTTGCTGCTGGAGTTCGCCGAAGGCCACCATCGCCACCCGCGCGTGCTGCTGGTACTGCGTGAGCAGCGTCACGATTTCGCGCACCTTCTCCTGCGACGCGCGCGACAGGATTGGGTAGCTGTGGAAGTGCACGAACGACACCGTGCAGCCACGCCGCATCATCCGGTAGGCCGCCACCGGCGAATCGATGCCGCCGGAGACGAGGCATGTCAGGCGGCCGCTCGTCCCGCTGGGCAACCCGCCCGCGCCGGGAACCTTCCCGAAGAAGTAGAAGGCGTGGTCGGGCAGCATCTCCAGGTGAATGGTCAGCGCGGCATCATCGAGATCGACCGTCCACCCCTTCGCCTGCTTGATGAGCCCGCCGACCTCGCGCTCGATGTGCGGCGAGGTGAACGGGATGCGTTTGTCGGCCCGGCGCGCGCTGACGCGGAACGTCGGCACCTGGATGTCGCCGAGGTCGGCGAGGATGGCAGCGGCCAGTTCATGGAAGTCGTGCGGGGCGCGCCCGGCCAGCGAGAAGTTGGCGATGCCGAAAACGTGGCGGATCCGCTCGCTCGCGGCTGCGAAGCTTGCCTCTGGAGCAAGGTCGATCTCGATCCGTCCCATGACGGAACGGACGCGCGGCACGCCGATCCCTTTCAGCGCATTCTTCAGGTTCTGGACCAGAATCTGGACGAACCACGGCCGGTTGCGCCCCTTGAGCGCCAATTCCTTGTAGTGAACCACTATCGAACGCATGTCGGACGTGCCGCCTCCGCGGCAAGGTGACCGCTTCGTACGGCGGCCTCGATCGTCGCTGGCAGGCGGGTGCCCATCCAGTCGCCGGCCAGGAACAGCCCGCGCACCATAGTCCGAACCGACGGCCGCTCGGGTTGCCCCGGCGCCAGCGAGAAGGTGGCGCGCGGCTCGCGGATGACCGTGGCCCGCACCACCTGTGCGTCGCGCGCGGGCGGCAGCGCGCCGCGGACCTCGTCGAGCGCGGCGTCGATCAACTGGGGGTTGGTCCAGCGCAGCACGTCGGCCGCGCCGCTCGAGACGAGCGACAGGTGCGAAGCCGACTCGCCGAACACGGCCCGCTTGTCGAAGACCCACTGCATCATCCGTCCGGGCAGGCCCACGAACGGCTCGTCCATCACCACCCGGTCGAACCACAAGTTCACGGTCACGATCGGCGACGCGTTGGTGGCGCTGGCAGCCGCCAGCACCGGTGCCAGCAGCGCGGTGTCGCCCTCGAACAGGTCGCCAAGCGCGAACCAGGGCACGGCAGCAATCACCGCGGGCACAGACCAGGCCTCGCCTGCCACCGCCACATGCGTCACTGCCCCGGCGTCGATCCGGATGCGCGCCGTGGCGCCCGTGCGCACCGAGCCGCCGCGCTGCTCGATGCAGGCGCGCGCGGGTTCGGCGTACATCAGGTGCAGGGGAGTCGTCGGCAGGACGAGGGCCGCCGCCGTCGGGTCCGGGCCGAACATCTCGGCCAGTACACGCACGAACGGGTCGGCCGCGGCAATCTCAGGCGGCTGGTTCAGTGCGGCCAGCGCGAGCGGCTCCCACAGGAGTTCGCGCAGGCGAGGCGTCTGGCCGCAACGCGCGAGCCACTCGGCAACCGTGCCCTCGGCGAGCAGCGGCGTGGGGGAGGTTCCCCGGACCTCGTCGCGCAACGCGCGCTGCGCCCGGCGCAGCGGACCGGCCATTCTCAGCACGGCCAGCCGGTCGCGCCAGCCGAGCGCGGGCCAGGTGAACACGCCGGCCACCAGGTGCAGCGGCGATGGCAGCGACGGGCAGCGCAGTCGCGAGACGCGGCCGTCGCGCTCGATTGTGGTGACCGACAGCTCGGGCTGCCACCTGACGTGACCCTCCGCGCCGATGTCGCGCAGGAAGGCAAACGTCTCGCGATAACAGCCCATCAGCACGTGCTGACCGTTGTCGACGAGTTCCCCCGTCTCGCGATCGACGAACGCCGTGGCGCGGCCGCCGAGCCGCGCCCGCGCCTCGAGCACGAGCACGCGTGCGCCGTCTCGCGCCAGCCGCGCCGCGGCACTGAGGCCGGCGCAGCCGCTGCCGACGACGACCGCGTCGTACTGGCTCACGACTGGAACAGCCACTGGCGCACCGCAATCAGCGCTTGCAGCGGCTTGGGCGTGCGCACACGCGACGTGAACACGTCGTAGCCGCGACGTTCGATGCGGGCAAGCGTCGCGGAGTAGACCGCACGCATAATCTCGGCGGCCACCAGACGCCGGCGGTCCTCGGCTGGACGCACCGCCATCGCCTGGTCGTAGAACGCGCGCGCCCGCTCGCACTGGAACGTGAGCAACCGCCGCACCGGCTCGGTGACACGCCCCGCCGCCAGGTCGTCGACCGTGCAGCCGAAGCGCCGCAGGTCTTCCATCGGCAGGTAGACACGCCCGCGTTCGAGGTCGCCGCGGACGTCGCGGAGAATGTTCGTCAGCTGCAGCGCCACACCGAGCGCCAGCGCGTACTCGGTCGATGCGGGGTTCTGGCATCGGAAGATGCGAATACAGATCATGCCGACGGCCGAGGCCACACGGTGGCAGTAGGTGACGAGTTCGTCGAACGTCTCGTACCGTGCGTGATCGAGATCCATGGCGACGCCGTCGATGACATCGTCGAATGCCTGTCGCGGCAGGTCGAACTCCCTCACGAACGGCTGCAGCGTGCGCCCCTGCGGCGTGAGCGGCGCGTCAGGGCTGAAACAGCGCGCCAGCTCCTCGCGCCAGAAGACCACCGCCGTGTCTGGCGGCATCGCACCGGGCGCGTCGGCTTCGTCCACCGCATCGTCCACCGCGCGGCAGAACTCCCAGACCGCGATGATGGCGCGACGCTGGTCGGCCGGCAACACGAGGAACGAGTAGTAGAAGCTGGTCTTCGGAGCAGCCATCAGGCAGCGACCTGCGACCAGCACGCCGCACGCCACAACAGCGACGGGACGTCGCGGCGGCCCAACGCCGGGCGGTGCGTCAGGATGTGCGCGCGCTGGTCGTGGACCCGGTCGAGGATGCGCGAGCCGCCAAGCCAGGTGAGCCGCAGCTCGAGCTTCAGGCGGCCACGTACGCGGTCGCACACCAGACGTCCGGCGTCGAAGCTGTGTCGCGTGTGCGCCACGCACATCTCAAGGGCGTCGGCCCACGCCGGCGTGACCCGTCCGGCGTGCAGGTCGTCGAGCGATGCCCCAGCGGCGGCGTACACCTCCCGCGGCATATACAGGCGTCCCGCCCGCCAGTCGCGACCGACGTCCTGCCAGAAGTTCGCCAACTGCAGCGCCGTGCACAAGGCATCCGACGACCGGTCCATCGCCTCGTCGCGATAGCCACCGATGCGCAGCACGAGTCGACCCACCGGATTCGCCGAGCGGCGGCAGTAGTCGAACAGTTCCGTCCACGAGTCGTACTGATGCGTCGTGGTATCCTGCGCGAACGCGCTCAGCAGATCGTCGAACCACTGCAGCGGCAGGTCGAGCTCGCGCATCGAGTGGCCGAGTGCGATGAAGATCAGGTCGTCGCGGCTCTCGTTCGACGCGGGCCGCGGGCCGCGCGCCGCCTCGTGCAACCGCTGCTGCCAGGCTCGCAGCCGGGCGCGGCGCACCTCGGGCGCATCCCCTCCTTCATCGGCGATGTCGTCGGCCACGCGCGCGAATGCGTAGACCGCGGCGACGTGCGGCCGCATCGGTGCGGGAAGCAGGCGGGACGCGACCGGAAAGTTCTCGTAGTGGTTCGCGGCGAGCGACGCACAGGCCTCGTAGGCACGGGCGAGCGACGGCTTCACCACTCGGTTTCCGGCTGGCGCACCCGGTGGTTGACGACGCGCGCGATGACGAACAGCAGGTCCGACAACCGGTTGACGTAGCGGATGAGCAACTCGTCGGCGGCCGGTGTCAGCCCGACGATGCGGCGTTCGGCGCGTCGGCAGACCGTGCGGGCCACATGCAGCGCGCCACCGGTCACGGCCCCACCGGGCAGGATGAAGCGGGTGAGCGGCGGGAGTTCCTGTTCGAGCCGGTCGATCAACCGCTCGAGCCGCTCCACGTCCTCGTCGGCAACGAACGCCTTGCTGACGCGGTCGGCCAGGCGTTCCGCGGGGTCGGCCAGTTGCGCGCCCACCGCGAAGAGGTCGCGCTGGATGCGGATCAGCTCGGCATCGAGGTCGGCATCGAGCCCGCTGGCACGGACGAGGCCGAGCCAGGCATTGAGTTCGTCGACCTCGCCGTACGCATCGACGCGGGGGTCGGCCTTGCTGACACGGCTGTTGTCGAACAGGCCAGTTTCGCCGGCATCGCCGGTGCGTGTGTAGATCTTCACAGGTGGGAACCGTGCGGAATTATACGAGATGACGAAGACGCCACGCTCGCGGCGCACCGCGACACCCGCGCTCGAGATGCCCGCGCCGCCCGATCGGCGACGATTCCGTCAGCGGTTGCTCACCTGGTACGGCCGGCATGGCCGCGACCTGCCGTGGCGCAGCACTGACGACCCGTACCACATCCTCGTCTCGGAGATCATGCTGCAGCAGACGCAGGTGGACCGTGTGCTGCCGAAATATCACGAGTGGCTCGGCAAGTTCCCGTCGCTGCATGCCCTCGCGTCGGCCGACGAGACGCACGTAACCGAGACGTGGCGCCCACTCGGCTACAACATCCGGCCGCGGCGCCTGCAGGCGATTGCGCGCGAGGCGGTAGAGAAGTACGACGGCGTCCTGCCCGACGATGAGGCGACGCTCCTGTCGTTCAAGGGGATCGGCCAGTACACGGCAGGCGCCATCCGCAGTTTCGCCTTCCGCCAGCGCGCCGCCATCCTCGACACCAATGTCGCGCGGGTGCTGTTCCGTATCTTCGTCGGCGGCGGCGACCCCAAAAGCCACGCGATGAAGAAGCACCTCTGGGCGGTGTCGGAGGTGATGGTGCCGCAGAAGCAGGTGTTCGACTTCAACCAGGCACTGATGGACTTCGGGGCGATGGTCTGTGTCGCGCGCAACCCGAAGTGCCTGGTCTGCCCGATGTCGAAGGATTGCCTCGCGTACAAGGCCGGACTGCACGGTCAGCGAACCTGAAGGTCCGCGGCTACGTTCAGACGGTGTGCTGCCGACCTTCAGGTCGGCCCCGTCGTCAGCCGCCGAATCAGCTCGTCGTCGGCGGGCGGACACTCGAGCTCGCGCAGCTGGGCGCGTGGCACCCACTGCATGGCCTGACCGAGCTGCGGCACCGGCTCACCCTGGAGCGTGCAGGCGAAGAAGTGCAGTTCGATGCGCCGGTCGCCGTAGTCGTGCGTGGTGCCGAAGAGCTCGGCGCCGACGGTGCACGTCACCCCGAGCTCCTCGCGCATCTCGCGCCACAGGCACGCCTCGAGCGGCTCGTCCTCTTCGCACTTGCCGCCCGGGAACTCCCACGTCCCGGCCAGATGAGTTCCCTTCAGCCGGCGCGTCACCAGAAACGCGCCGTCCCGTTCGACGACGGCCGCGGTCACGACAATCGTCTTCATGCGCGTGGGACGAACGGCAGCATCGCCACCTGCGCCGAGGCTCCGTCCGCGGTGGTGACCACCGTCCCAGGCTCGATGAAGTCGCGCTTCACATACCCCAGAGCGATGGGCCGGCCGCAGGCGGGCGAATACGCGCTGCTGGTGATCCTGCCGACCTCCTTCGCATCGATCAGGAGCACGGTCTTCGGCTGAGGCACCTCGCCGGCGGGGTCGAAGGTCAGGCCGACGAGCTTTCGCGCCACGCGCCCATGCCCGCGGTGCAGCACGCGGATGATGACCTCTTGCCCCACGTAACACCCTTTGGTGAAGCTGATGGCCTTTGCCTCGATACCGGCCTCGAGCGGGATGGTCTCCTCGTCCATGTCCTGGCCGAACCGCGCGACACCCGCCTCGATCCGCAACTGCTCGGCCGTTGCGTCGTCCGCATCGACCGCACCAGCCTCCAGCAGCAGCGTTCGAATCTGGTCGAGCGCCTCGGCCGGCACCAGCAGTTCGAAGCCCGTCTCGCCGGTATCGTCGACGCGCAGCACGATTACCGGCTGCCCGCTGGCCGTGCCTCGCAGGTTGCCGTGCACCGGCAAGGCCGCCAGCGTTGCGACGTCGATGCCGATGAGTGCGTTCACCACCAGTCCGGCGTCCGGCCCCACCACCGCCACGCTCCCGAAGGTGTCAGTCACATCGCCGAGTTGGACGTCCTCGGAGAAGATGAACTGATCCAGCTTCGCCAGCACGACGTCCTTCGTCGACTCGGGCAGCGTCAGCAGCATCACGTCGCCAAGTTCGTAGACCAGGAGATCGGAGATCATCCGTCCCTGCGGCGTCAGGTAGGCGGCGTAGCAGCCGTGCCCCTGTTTCAGCGCCGGCATGTCGTTGGTGAGCAGTCCCTGCAGGTAGGTGGCGCGGTCGCGCCCTGACACGACGATGCGTCCGCGGCGGCGTGCGAGCAGCACCGCATGGGTGCGCGCAGCCTGATACGCCTGAGAAAGTGCAGCCAATGTCATGGTGTTATGGTGAAATATGCCCGTGTTCGATTGTACCCGCGCCTCCATCCTCGCGCTGGCCGCCGCGCTGATCATTGGTCCGATCTCCGGACGGGCTGCCGCGCAGAACGCGGCTGAGTCCACCTTCAATATCTACATCCGGTCGATGCAGGTCGGCACCGAGTCGGTCACCGTCGTGCACGGGCCGGAGGGCATCACCGTCACGAGCAACGGCCGGCTGGGTGCGCCCATCAATGTCGTCACGCGGCAGTTCAAGGCTCGATACGACGCGTCGTGGAAGCCGCTGGAGCTGACCATCGACGCCGTCCTGAACGGGCAGGACACGACGCTGCGCACGGTGGTGACTGGCACGACGGCCGACACGGAACTGCGTGGCGCACCGGGCGCCACACCGCTCCGCCGCTCCGACACGATCGACGCCCAGGCGCTCTTCCTGCCCAACCCGTTCATCGCTCCCTATGAAGCGGTGGCGGCGCGTGCGGCGAGCGCCACGTCCGGCACGACGCTGTTCCTCTACCAGCCCGGACAAGGCTCGTTCACGGGCATCGTCGGCGACGCGGTAGCCGAGCGGATCCAGACGGTTGACCGCGTCATCAACGCCAGGCGCATCGCGGTGACGTTCCAGATTGCCGGCGCGCCGCCAGCCGACACAGAACTCTGGGTCGATGATGAGAGCGGCCGGCTCCTGCGCCTGCGCGTGCCGGCGCAAGGCCTGGAAGTGGCGCGCGAGGACATGGCCGCGGTCTCCACCCGGCGTCTCACGATGTCGCGTGCGAACGACGAGCAGGTTCGCATCGACGCCAACGGCTTCTCTCTGGCCGGCACCCTGTCCAAACCCGACGGCGTCACCGGACCATGGCCGGCGGTCATCCTCATATCGGGATCGGGACCGCTCGACCGCGACGAGACCGTGGCGGGCATTCCGATCTTCGGACAACTGGCCGATGCGCTGGCGAACGCCGGATTCGCGGTGCTGCGCTACGACAAACGCGGCGTCGGCCAGAGCGGCGGACGCGTCGAAGCGGCCACGATGACCGACTACGCCGAGGATGCCCGTGCGGCGCTGCGCATGCTGGGCGACCGCAAGGATATCGACCGGCGTCGCATCGCCCTGGTCGGGCACAGCGAGGGTGGCTCGCTCGCCATGCTCGCGGCCACGAAAGAGAAGCGCGTCGCCGGCGTCGCACTGCTCGCCACGATCGGCACGACCGGCGCCGACCTGAACATGTATCAGGTCGCGCACGCCTTCGACGGCGCGAACCGTCCGGCTGCCGAGCGCCAGACGACACTCGACCTGCAGCGTCGCATCCAGGACGCCGTGCTCACAGGCAAGGGGTGGGAGACGATTCACGTGCCGCCGGCCGTGCGCCGCCAGGCCGAAACCCCGTGGTTCCAGAGCTTCCTCGCCTTCGACCCCGCGAAGGTCATGCCGGATGTCGAACAGCCGATCCTGATCGTGCAGGGCTCGCTCGACACCCAGGTGCCACCCGACCACGCGGACAAGCTCGAGGCGCTGGCCCGGACCCGCAAGAAAAACGGCGGTGTCGACGTGGTGAAGGTTGCCGGGGTGAACCACCTGCTGGTCCCGGCCACGACGGGCGAAGTGGAGGAGTACGATCGCCTTGGGAACGTCAGCGTCAGCCCTGCGGTGACGAACGCCATCACGGCCTGGCTGAAGCGCACGGCGCCGGCCAGGTAGCTGCCGGAGCGAGACCTAGCCTCGAACGCGGTTGCGCCCACCGGCCTTCGCAACGCCGAGCGCGCTGTCGGCCCGCTCGATCAGTTGCTCTAAAGGCATGGGCTCGTTCGGGGCGACCGTAGCGACACCAATCGACACGGTCACCGGCGGCAGCAACAGGACGCCCGCGCTGGTCGTCGGCGGACTGGTCTCGATAGCCCCGCGCAGGCGGTTGGCCGCGGCCAGCGCTTCCTCGTGCGGCACGTTCGGCAACAACACCGCGAACTCTTCGCCGCCGTAGCGGGCCAGCAAGTCCTGCGGTCGCAAGCCGGTCGCCAGTGTATGCCCGACGTGCACCAGCACTTCGTCGCCGACGAGGTGACCGTGCGTGTCGTTGACGTGCTTGAAGTGGTCGGCGTCGATCATCAGGACCGACACCGGCTGTCCGGACCTGATCGTGCGCTGCAGTTGACGCTCGAACGCCTCGTTCAGCCACCGGCGGTTTCGCAGCCCTGTCAGCGCGTCCACCGTCGCCGCCTTCTCGTACTTCCGCTGCATCCGGTCGGCAGCCTGCAAGCGGCGGTTGTCGTTGCGCACCCGCTTCGCCAGCATCCGCAGCAGGTTTCTTGCCACCATCGGCGCGATCTCGATGACATGCCAGAGCTGTTCGCGTTCGATCGCCAGCACCAGCGCCTCGCCGTCGGCAAAGACATCCGCCGACACCTCGAACCCATCGATCAGCGACAGCTCACCGACGCACTCCCCGCGCGTCACCGGCACGATTGTGCGCGCTGCCCCGGGAATCCGCACCTGGAGCGTGCCCTCGAGCACCAGATAGAGGACGTCGTTCTCGTCGCCTTTCGCCAGCAGGCGTTCGCCAGGCTGCAGTTCGCGCAGCTCGGACCCAGCCATCATCGCCTTGAGGACCGGCTCGGGAGCGCCCTCGAACAACGGCGCGAGGCTCGGCGAGGCGAAGATGTCGGAATCCGGAGGCATCGGCGTCATCCACTCAGTGTATCGGCACACCGTGCGGGCGCTGGAGTCGGCGAGCGCTATTCGTAGCGAAGCGCGTCGATCGGATCGAGCCGGGACGCCTTCAGGGCCGGCAGCAGCCCGGCGACGAGCCCCACACCCATCAGGATGGCGGTGCACGTGCCGACGAGGCCCGCCGACATCACCAGGTGAATGTCCGACACGCGGCTCGCGTCGTCCAGCAGTTCGGCCAGGAACGGGCGCGGGCTCAGCAACCAGACGAGGAAATACGACAGGCCGATGCCGATGAGACCGCCGGCGAAGGTGGTGACCAGGCCTTCGAGCAGGAACTGCAGCAGGATCTGGCCGCGGGAGGCGCCGAGCGCCTTGCGGATGCCGATCTCGCGCGTCCGCTCCTGCACGTTCACGAACATGATGTTCATGATGCCGACGCCGCCGATGGCGAGCGTCAGCACGCCGATGAAGCCGAGCACGAGCTCGAGGCCCGTAATGATGCCGCCGACGATCTGCTCCATCTGAGCCGACCCGAACATGTTCGCCGCCCGCTCGTCGGTCGCGTCGTAGCGATAGCGCGTGGCCAGGTATGCGCGCACCTGCTTTTCCGCCTTCGGGTACTGCGCGGCCGAGACGCTGCGCCAGACGAAGATGCCGACCTGCGTGGTGTCGAGCAGGCCGCTGCCGGTCGTCCAGGGAATGAAGATGCAGTACTTGTCGGGCCGGTTGTAGTTCGACATCTGCACCTTTTCCTGCATGACGCCGATGACTTCGAACGGCTGACCGGCGACGCGGATGGTCTCACCGACAGCCGACAGGTTGCCGAACAGCTTGCGCTGCACTTCGCTGCCGATGAACGCCACGCGGCGATGCAGGCGGATGTCCTCGTCGTCGAGGAAGCGGCCGCCCGGCAGCGCGCGCTCGCTGCGCATCTCGCCATAGCTGGCATCGACGGCGCGCACCAGGTGGTTGGACTGCTTGTTCCCGAAGGTAACGGGAAACTCTTTCATGAACTCGGGGCTCGCCGCGGCCACGAGCGGCAGCTCCCGGATGGCATCGACATCGGCAATCGTCAGCCGCAGGCGTTTACCGGCCCGCTCGCCGCCGGCCTGCTTGCTGGTCTGCCCCATCATCGCCACGGCCACGCCGTCGCCGAACGCTCCCGCGAATCCGGCCTGCAGGGCCATGCGGAATCCGTCGCCGTAGGCGAGCAGCACCACGACCGACACGATGCCCCACGCGATACCGAGCATCGACAGGGCAGCGCGGAACCAATGGTGATAGAGCCCGACAATCGCCTGCACTACGACGTCCATGGCTACATCTCGAACCGCAGCGCCTCAACCGGAGGCAGTTCGGCGGCGCGGCGCGCCGGATAGGTGGAGGTGACGATGCCGATGACGACGAGCGTCGCCAGCGACAGCAGCCCCGACTGCCACGAGATGATCATGCCGTCGAAGCGCGCCGGCATCGGCGCCAGGTTGATCAACTGGCACAGGCCGATGGCCACCAGCATCCCCGCACCGCCACTCAGCATCGTCAGGAAAAACCCCTCCATGAAGAACTGCTGCTGGATGCTGTGCGTCGTGGCGCCAAGCGCCTTGCGCACGCCGATCTCACGCGTCCGCTCTTTCACGGCGATCAGCATGATGTTCATCACGCCGATGCCGCCGAGCGCCAGCGTGACGATGCCGACGATGGTGAAGAAGTCCTTCATCCGGTCGATCATGCGGCCGAACATCAGCGTCTCGATCGAGGTATCCCATACGGTGACGGCGTCCAGATCGTGCGGATCGAAGCCGTGGCGGCGAGCCACGACGTCGCGAACGTTCTGTCCGAGCGGCCACCGGATATCCTCGATGCGGCCCGTCCGCTCATTCAACACGCGCGGCAGGTCGTCGACGACGAACGGCTTCGGCGCCACGACGATGTCGGAGAGGCTGCCGACCGGCGCGTCCTTGCGCGGCAGGTCCTGCAGCATCGCTGCGAATGGCACGAAGATCTTGTTGTTGTCCGGGCCGTTGTAGTTGCTGTCCTGTTCCTTCTTCCGGATCTTCCCCACCACGATGTACGGCACCCCATCGAGCATGAGGGTTTCGCCGAGGATGTGGCGCTTGCCGAATAGCTGATCGGCGATGTCGTAGCCGACAATGGCGATGCGCGACACCTGCTGCTCGTCGGTCCACGTCAATTGACGTCCGTAATCGAGTTCGATGGTGCGGACCTTCTGGTAGGGCGGCTCGATGCCGGTGACGCGGGCCGACGCCGCATTGTAGAGGCTCTTGGCGCGCACGGCGCCGCGCTCGAGTTCGGGAGAGACAACCTCCACCATCGACGCTTCGGCTGCAATCGCCCGAGCGTCGTCCACGGTGAGGAACACCTGGCGGCCGGCGCGCTCGCAGCCAGCCTGCAGGCTGGTGCGCCCGCCCCAGACGATGCCAATGTTCTGGCCGAGTTCGCGCAGCACCTTGTCGTTGCCGCGCCTGAAACCTTCGCCGGTGGCCGAGAGGATGATCACCGAGATCATTCCCCACAGGATGCCGAACATGGTGAGGAAGCTGCGCAGCCGGTTGGCGCGCAGGTTCTCCAAGGATTGGATGAACGCTTCTTTCATGGTGCGTAACCGTGAGCTGGGTGACGACCGTGCCTAGGACGGCAGGACGACGCGGTCGCCTTCCTTCAGCCCGTCAAGCACCTGGATGCGCGTGCCGTTGCCGACACCGAGCTTCACGGGCATGCGGCGCCGGCCGTTTTTCGCGCCGGCGTCCACGACGTCGACGAATGGATGCTTCTCGCCGTCGTAGACGATCGCCGCCTCGGGCAGCAGCAGTGAGTTCGGATGCTCTTCGAGCACGATCTCGGCATTCGCCGTCATGTTGGCTTTCAATTCCTTGCCCGGGTTGTCGATTGAGACGCGCACCTCGAAGTTGGTGACGTTGTCCTTCTCCACCCCCATGGGTGAGATCTGGGTGACCTTGCCGTTGAAGACCTTATCGCGGAATGTTTCCACGCGGATGCGCGCCGGTTGTCCGAGCTGCACGCGGCCGATGTCCGCCTCGTCCACCTTGCCGCGCACGAACACCTGATCGATGTCGCCGAGCGTCATCACCAGCGTGGCGTTGGCGCCGAGATTGAGGATGGAGGAGACGGGGCTGCCCATCTCGACATCGCGGGTGAGCACGATGGCCCGGATGGGCGAGCGGATGGTGGCATTGGCCAGGTCTTCAGCCGCGCGATCGGCGGCCGCCTTGGCTTGCCCCACCTGAGCGCGCGCCTCGGAGACGCGGGCCTGGCTGACGAAGAGTTGTGACTGGGCGGCGCGGCGCCTGTTCTCCGCCACATCCACCGCGCTGTGGGCGTCGTCGAGCGCGGCCTGCGGGATGAGATGCTGTTCGAAGAGCGACTGCGCGCGCTCGAAGGCGCGGCGGGCGAATGCAACGTCCGGCCCTTCAGCCTCGACCGTGTTCTTCTTCAACTGCGCCTCGGCACCCTCGAGGGCGGCGCGCGCCGCCAGCAGGTTGGCTTCGGCGCCACGCTGCTGGGCGAGGAGTTGGTCCTTGTCGAGCTCGACCAGCACATCGCCTACCTCGACCACGCTGTCGACGTTGACCCGCAGCGCCTGGATGATGCCGTTGGCCTTCGACTTGATCTCGATCTTGGTGATCGGTTCCACTTTGCCCGTCGCGACGACGGAGCGGACCATGGTGCCGCGTTCGGCCGTGGCCAGCTTCGAGGCATCGATGTCGACCGACGCGCCACGCAGGGTGACGAACCCCGCAGTGGCACCGCCGACGACGAGGGCGGCCGCGATGAAGACGTAGAGGCGTTTGCGCGTGGGTGTGACCGGCATACCTGCACTTACGAGGCGCCCCGAACCGAAGTTCAACCGGCTTGGTAAGATCATGGTCCGATGTGGATCCTGCAAAGTTCAGAAACCGACAGCCCGCCGTTCACCTTCCGCCTCTCCCCCGGTTCGATCAAGACCATCGGCCGCTCGAGCGGTGCTGAACTGATCGTCGACGCCGCGCTGGTCTCGCGTCTCCACTGCCGCGTGGAGGCGCACGACGAGACGCTCGAGGTCATCGACCTCGAGAGCACCAACGGCATCTCGGTGAACGGCGAGCGCGTCAGCCGCGCCCACCTGATCCCCGGCGACCGACTGAAGGTGGGACGCGTGGAACTGCAGGTCGGGTGGTCGGAAGGGTGAATCGAGAGAGTTTGGCGTTTGGGGGGGGCGGGGTTGGGGGGGTGGGGTTGGGGTTGGGCCGGAGCCCAGTGCCTATCGCCCATCGCCTATTGCCGCGGCGCACGGCGCCGCTAGACTGCCTGCAGGAACGGGTTGGTCTTGCGTTCGCGGCCGATGGTGGTGTCGGGGCCGTGCCCCGGATACACGCGCGCATCGTCGCCGAACGGGAACAACACCGAGCGAATAGCGCCGATGAGGGTCGCGTAGTCGCCACCCGGCAGGTCGGTGCGGCCAATCGACCCCGCAAATAGCGTGTCGCCGACGAACAGGTCGAGTCCACGCTCGCCGATTCTCGCCACTTCCAGGCACACCCCGCCCGGGCAGTGACCTGGCGTGTGGTGCGGCCGAGCTTCGAAGTCGCCGAAGGCGATCGATTCGCCGGCGGCGTAGAAGGCGTCGACCGGTGGCGGCGCAGCATCCATGCGCAGGCCGAAGCGCACGGCCTGTTCCAGAGCGCGGTCGTAGAGGAACAGATCGTCCTTGTGCAGGTGCACCGGCACCTTGAGGGCACGCGTCGCCGGCCCGACGCCGGTGATGTGATCGATGTGGGCGTGGGTGAGCAGGATGTGGAGGATGCGCAGGTCTTCCTGCTCGATGAACTCGAGCAGACCGTCGACTTCGTCGCCCGGGTCGATGAGCACCCCTTCGCGCGTCCGGGGGCACGCCACCACGAAGCCGTTCTTGTGGAACGGCGCCACCGCTTGCGACTCGATTATGATCACGCCGTGATTCTAGCAATCCTCGACGACCTGATGTTCACGTCGAAGATCCGATCGACCGCCAAGCACGCCGGCGTGACGATCGCCTTCGCGCGCTCGTCGCAGGGCGCCCTCGATCAGATGCGAGCCGAAGCACCGTCGCTGGTGATCTTCGATCTCAATAATTCGCGCACCGATCCGATGGGCACGCTGGCTGCGATGAAGGCCGACGCGTCCCTTGCCGCAATCCCGACGCTCGGCTTCGTGTCGCATGTGGACACCGCCACCATCGAGGCGGCGCGCGGCGCCGGCATTGGCACGGTGGTCGCACGCTCGGCTTTCGCGATGAACCTCGCCGACCTCCTGCGCGGCACGGCGTAGGCGGCGGGTGCGGACCGCCGTCATCGGAAGAACGCCCACACGAGCGTCGCCAGCACCAGCAGCACGCCGAGGCCGACGAGCATCGCCCGGCCCGGCCCGCCGCGACCATCGACGTCGGGCGATGGTTCTGCGGCCGGCGCCGACGTTCGCGCCGCGACCACCAGCACCAGGTCGCGCAGCGCGGCCGCCACGGTTGCCATCGACTCGAAGGCGTCGCCCGGACGCGGGGCCAGCAGACGCTGCAGCACAGGTCGCACCCCGAGCGGCAATTCAGACACGCGCAGTTCGGCAGGCCAGCCTGGCCTGAACGGACGTCCCACCAGCATCTCGAAGAGCAGCGCCCCGATACCAGAGACATCGTCGCGCGGCGCCGCGCCACCGGCGCTCGTCCACCGCACCAGCCCGACGTCGAGCAACTTCGCCGTGCCTTTGGTCGTCACGATCACCGAGGCGCTGGAGAGCGCGCCGTGCACCACCCCGTGCGCCTGCGCCACGGCGAGGGCGTCGGCAAGTTGCGCGGCCAGATCGAGCGCACGTTTGGGATGCAGCGGCGTGCCGTGCACCATGGCCGACAGCGGTTGTCCGGGCACGTACTCCGACGCAATGAAGGCGCCGTCCGGCGCCTCACCAGAGGCGTAGACGGCCGCAATCGACGGATGCTCGAACGACGCCACGCGCTGCGCCGCCTGCAACACCGCGAACACGGCGCGCGCGTCGTCGGCGATCGAC
This sequence comes from Acidobacteriota bacterium, assembly GCA_043743165.1. GTDB lineage: Bacteria > Acidobacteriota > Vicinamibacteria > Vicinamibacterales > CAVVIG01 > CAVVIG01. The sequence continues at coordinate 3,814 of JAYTXA010000061.1, read as the reverse complement.
GGCGCGATGAGACGCAACGCCGCCGTACGGCCAACCTCGAGGTCGCGCGCACGCTGGAGTTCGCCCAGCGTGCCGTGACCGAGGAGCGCCTGCAGTTCGAAGTGCGCAACGATGCGGGGCACGGTGATGCCGGGAATTATACTGGGTGCATTCCCGTGATCAGCCAGACCGCCATTCTCCGCAACAACCGCAACTTCCGGCTGCTGTTCCTCGGACAAACGGTCTCGCAGTTGGGCGACTGGTTCAACTCGGTGGCGGTCTTCGCGCTGCTGCTGGACCTGACCGGCTCGGCCACCGCCGTTGCCTGGATGATGATCGTGCAGTTCCTGCCGATGGCTATCGTCGGCCCGCTCGCCGGCGTGGTGGTGGACCGCGTCGATCGCCGCAAGCTGATGATCGCCACCGATATCCTGCGCGGCGTCGTCGTGCTGGGATTGCTGCTGGTGCGCACGCGCGAGCAGGTATGGTTTGCCTATGTGGTGATGGCCACCGTGGTCACGGGCTCGGCGTTCTTCGAACCGGCACGCACCGCCACCATTCCGAACGTCACGAGCAAGGAAGAACTGATGCCGGCCAACGCGCTCTCGAGCGCGACGTGGGCGGCCATGCTCGCGATCGGCGCCTCGATTGGCGGCCTGGTCACGGCGTTCGCCGGACGCGACATCGCGTTCGTGATCAACGGCGCATCGTTCTTCGTCTCGGCCTGGTTCATCAGCCGCACCAGCTACGACTCGACGCCGGCGCCGAAGCCGGCGCTGACGGGTTGGTTCGCCCTCACCGGGATTCCCGACTTGCTCGACGGACTGCGCTATGTGCGTCAGAGCACGCATGTGTCGGCACTGATGTTCGTGAAGGCGGGGTGGGGGCTCGCGGGAGGGGTGCTGCTGCTCCTCACCGTATTCGGCCAGCGCGTCTTCCCGATCGCCGGCAGTACCGCGGCAGGCATTGGCGTCCTCTACGGCGCCCGCGGTATCGGGGCCGGGCTTGGCCCCATCGCCCTGCGCTGGCTGATGGGCCAGACCCCGACCACGATGCGCCGATCGATCGGTCCGGCCTACTTCATCGTCGGCGGCTTCTACGTCGCGCTGGCCGCCGCCGGCACGCTGCCGCTGGCCGCGCTGTGCGTCATGCTCGCGCACTTCGGCGGGTCGATCCTGTGGGTCTTCAGTACCGTGCTGCTTCAGATGGAGGTGCCGGACGAATTCCGTGGCCGGGTGTTCGCGGCGGAACTGGCACTCGTCACCCTGACGTCATCGATCTCGAGCTGGATGACCGGCTACGCGCTCGACGGTCTCGGCTGGTCGCCGCGCATGCTGGCCTTCGGGCTGGGTGCCGGCTTCGCGATACCGGGATTGCTCTGGTTGCTGATAAACGCGCGCTGGAAGCCAGCGTCGCACCTCGAGACGCCAGACCAGACGCACACGGGTGAAGAGGAAATGCTGGAAGGCCGGATTGGGTGAGACGGATTGCTGATTGCAGAATTCAGACTTCAGATTGAAAGGGTCCGGAACGATCTGCAATCTGCAATTTATCGATTCTTGACCGCTTCCATGGCGCTCTGGACGAGTTGCTTGGCGTCGTTCAGTTGTTCGACCACCATGCGGATGTCCATCTTCGGCTGACCGGGAAAGCGTTCGCTGCGGCAGTAGACGCCGTGCTGGCCGACGAGCGCGAGCGAGTCGGTGAGCAGGTCGAGCGCCACGGCAAGCCGGCCGCGCACCGGCCCCATCATGGTCTCGTGCTGCTCGAGTGAATCCTGGTGCTTCTGGAGGACAGACATCGGCAGCTACTTCTTCGGCGGCTTCGAGGGACGCAGCTCGATGTAGCTGGGGAGACTGCGCGTGTCCAGTTCCAGCAGGTCGACCACCATGTCGCCGATGTCGGCGCTGGCAATCTTCCACTCGGCCCCCTTCGCTTCGTCGCCGCCGCCAAACGCCGTCGCCACCGACCCCGGCGCGATCGTCGTCACCTTGATGTTGTCGTGGCGCACTTCCTGGTTCAGCACCTCGGCAAACTGGTTCAGCGCCGCCTTCGAAGCACAGTAGGCGCCGGCGCCGACGAAGGCATTCTTGCCAGCCAGGCTCGAGATGTTGACGATGTAGCCGCCGCCCCGCTTCTTCAACTCGGGGAGCGCGGCATGGCAGACGTTGAAGACGCCGGTCACGTTGGTGTCGATGACTCCGGCCCACTGCTCGGGCGTCATGTCGGCAACCGTCACGAATGTGCCGATGCCCGCGTTGTTCACCACGATGTCGATGCCGCCGTGCTTCGCCGCCGTCTGCGCGATGGCCGCGGCAACCGCCGCATAGTCGCGCACGTCCACGGCCAGCGTGTCCACCTGCCCGGGGCCGGCCTGCAGGCGCTGCTTCGCCGACTCGAGATCCGCGGCGCCGCGCCCGGTGATGACCACATGCACCCCGCGGGCGACCAACGCCTGGGCAATGCCGAATCCGATACCTTTCGAGCCGCCGGTGACGAACGCCACCTGTCCGCGCAATTCCTTTTTCATGGCTGCCCTTACAATAGCCCACACTCATGATTGACGTCGCCATCCTCGGGGCCGGAGAACTGGGCGGCTCGCTCGCGCATGTGCTGGCGCGGCGCGCGATCGTGCGCCGCATCCAGCTCATCGATCCCGCCGGGCAGGTGGCGGCGGGCAAGGCGCTCGACATCATGCAGACCGGTCCAATCGAGCGGTTCATCACACGGCTCGACGGCACTCCAGACATCAGCCGCGTCGCTGGTGCGCACCTTGTGGTCATTGCCGACCAGGTCCGCCCCGCGCAGGGCGCCGACGACCTGCTCCCCCTTACCCAGATTTCACAACTCGCCAGTCGGGCGCTGGTGCTGTGCGCCGGTGCGAACGGGCGGACGCTGGTCGAGCGCGGCGTACGGGAATTGGGCTACCGGCGTGAACGCCTGTTCGGCTCGGCGCCCGAGGCGCTGGCGGCATCGCTTCGCGCCCTTGTGGCGCTGCAGACCAACGGCTCAGTCCGCGACGTCTCGCTTACGGTGCTGGGCCATCCGCCGGCGCACACGGTGGTGAACTGGGACGATGCCACGGTTGGCGGATTCAGGCTGACGGACGTGCTGGACGAACCATCGATACGCCGCCTTGCCGCTCAGGTCGGCCCACTCTGGCCGCCAGGCCCGCACGCTCTCGCGCATGCCGCCGTAGAGGCCATTGCCGCCATTTGTGGCATCTCTCGCCGTACGCGCAGTTGCTTCGTGGCCCCGGACGACTCGTTGGGCAGGCGCAACCGCGCGGTCGCGCTGCCGGTCAGGCTCGGCCCGGAGGGCGTCAGCGGCATCGACCTGCCGGTGCTGAGCGTCGCCACGCAGACAGCGCTCGACAACGCACAACTGCTTTAGGCCTCGGTTGCTTCGCAGGCTAATTCTGCGGCCAGCCCCGCCGCACCGGTCGGAACGTGTTGATAGACAAGCGACTGTCCGAGACGGCGCCTCTGGCGACTGCCGGATTAGGCAGCGGAGCACCCGCAGTCTAATCCGGCCGTTCGCAGTCTAACGCGTCCGGCGATGCCGGCCGTGCAGGACCTGAAGATGTTCTCACTGCGCGAGTTGTGAACTACCATGACCGGCATTCGCGATGGATTAGGCAGCGGCGAACGGGGAGCGCGGTCTACTCCAACACTCGTTATACGGGCAGATGAAGGCCCGGATTGGTTTGGGAGGCACGTCCCGCTCGGGCGCGCTGGTGCATTGGCCGTGTGGCACGCTCGCGCCGCGGGTCCGCGGCATCGGCCTCCGTCGGGCGGGCGGAAGGATCGCGGCGGGGCGGTGTGCGTCTTGCGGC
>JAYTXA010000060.1:0-93486 GCA_043743165.1 Acidobacteriota bacterium | reverse complement strand
TCGCCAGCATCGCCGCCTTGAACACCTCGCGTGGGTGGACGAGGGTGCTGTCCAGCGTCCCGCGGCTGACTTCGTGATACGCCAGCACGCGGTGCTTGGGGGAGAGCAGCGCCAGCGCGAACACCTCGGAGGCCTCGTCGGCCAGGAGGCGCAGCAGCAGGTCTGCGGCCACCCGCGGTGTGGTCAGCGCCTGCCCTAGCGGGATTGGCCGCCCGGCCTGATCCGGCTTCACCGCGTAGCGAATCGTCAGCTCTCGAAGAAGCGTGGTGTGCTCGTCCATGTGCGTGTCCTCCAGGGTGTGCGTGTGGCGTGTGCCTTCACGACCAAGGCACCGACACGCGCACCGGAGGACACGGGGCGACGGCACCGGAGCAAGGGCTGCCAAACTGCGGCGGCCGTGACAGGCTCCGCCTGGCGCGGGCACAACGTGCGCACCGACGCGTGGCAGACCGGCTGGAGAGCTGACCAGCGCGATGGGTGGATACGGCGAAGAAGCGGTGGTCTGAAGCGGTAGGTAGGACCTTCGCGCGAAAGGCGGGCGGCTGCGGGCGGGAGATTGAACAGGAACCCGCGACCGGCGCGCGTGCGCCAGCCGCGGGCATGGAAGCGTTAGAGGGACGCTTCGAGTTCGGCGTAGGCCTGCAGGATCAGGTCGCGCACCCGCTCCTGGGCGGTGGCGTCTTCGACGGGACGCAGCAAGGCGTAGCTGCGGCGCTCGCCGTTCACCGAGTATTGCCGCGCCGGGAACGTGACGTTGCGTCCCCCGCCGCCGCGGCGCTCCCAGACCGCGAACCCGATCAGCTTCAGGCCCGCCAGTGTCGGGACATCGGATTCCCGAGCGAACAGGTGCGCGCTCTCGTGGTACTCCCACACGCTCGTAGCCGCTCGTGCACGGAGGCACGCGAGCTCGCACAGGAGCATCTGGACGCCGTCAGGGCAAAGCTTGCAGAGCTGAAGGCACTCGAGGCGAGCTTCGTCGAGTGCTGCGACAACGCGTGTGCTGGAGGTCCAGGGTCCGACTGCGTGATCTTCGAGGACTCGCGCGAGCGTCTTTCCCGAAGAGGCGCGCCACCCTAAAACCCGTGGGCTGACAAGAACCCCAACGCGACCGAAGCGCGATGCTACTCGAGAGCAATTCCGCGAGAACGGCGGATGCCGGCTAGCGTGTCCCGATGAATGGCAGGATTTTGCCTCGCTCCTCGTCGTTGACTGTTGCGAGCAGTCGCGCACCCCACCACTCGAGGGCAACCCGCTTCTCTGGATCGTAGGAGTGACGATCGTATACAGCGGTTACCGTGCGCTCGACGTGGTTGAGAATTTTGGAGATCGTGAGACGTGGAATCCCGGCACTCGCCATATGGGACGCGGCAGTGCGTCGAAGGTCGTGGCCTCTGAAATTGTGCACAGTAAACAGCGCCGCGGCTTCCGCCTGCTGGCGCTTGCCCCTCGCGCCGGCGAGCACGTACTCCTCATTGCGCTTCGCCGTAGCCAGTAGTGACGCGACGACCGACATCGCCGACGCGTTAAGCGGCACGCGGTGGGCCAGCTTGTTCTTGCTGCCAGCGGACGGAATGGTCCACCACTCTTGCTCGATGTCGACATCTCGCCAGCGCATCGCCGCCACTTCGCCGCCACGCTGGGCGGTAAATAAGCGGAGCTTGTAGAACGCTGCCATTGCGGCGGGCATCTCGGTGATCGTTGCCCAGACCGCACGAAGTTCCGGTTCGGTCAGCACGCGGTCTCGGGCCGTCTCCACACCCGGCCTGACGATGCGCACGGCCGGGCTGAACGTTACGAGGTCGCGGTCAAGCGCGAAGGCGAACAGCTTCGAGACGAGCGAAGCCACGCGATTCGCCACGATGGGCGCACCCGCCTCGGCCACGGCCTCGACCAACTGCCGCACGTCCTGACGCGTGATGTCGATAATGGCGCGGTTGCGCCACCGAGGCAGGACCTTCCGGCGAAGTAAGTGGTCGTCCGCCTTCCAGGAACGCTTGCGCGGCTTCGCCCACTTCTCGATGTAGAGCGTGGCGAGTTCGTCGACCGTTTCGACCTGTCTCCCTGCCTGCTTCTCAGTGGCCGGGTCCGTCCCTTTGCTGACGTCGTGCAGCACGTCCCGTGATCGTTGTCGCGCATTCGCCAGCGTGATGGCAGTGAGGGTGCCGAGTGTCATGCGCCGCAGTCGACCGCGATGCCGGTACAACAGTGTCCAGCTCTTCGCGCCGGTCGGCGTAACCCGCAGAGCCAGGCCGCTCACGTCCTCATCGAAGTACTCCGCCCGCGTGCCCGTCGGTTTGACGTTCTGGACGAACTTGGCGGTCAGCATCAACGTCGGCATCTTCACCTCGTCGCAAGTCGTAGTGTCGGCCCTGGGGTAACACCGGGGTAACACAAGAACGATGCTTGCCGGACGATGATGCTACGCGATGAAACGCCTAAGTGCCATATCTATATAGGCTTAGGTGTCTCATCTTGTTTCAGACGGTTTCGGCCAATTTCGGCCTGGACGTGATTGAAAATCGTGGTGTCCCCGGTTCGATCCCGGGTCTCGCCACCACTTACCATCGACACCGACATCCTTCTGCAACCGTTCGGGCGTGCGGACTCCCTGACGCTCAGCGTGTTCAGCAGTCGGCACTTCAGGGCACCCTCCTGTAGCCCCATCGCCTCGAGGCCGATTAAGCTGGCGATCGCTCTCGGTATCAGGGGCGGGGTTCCTGCTCACCCGCTCCCATCGTCGCGGTTCGTCCAGACCCGCACCTCCCAGGCGGCGGCATGAACGGCCAGGCGGATCGGTTCCCCGGCGGCGATGGCGTGTGGACGCATTCCCACGTTCAAGCGCGGCCGCGCGCGGGCCGATACCATCCGGGAGGGCACTGATGGAGATTGGCAGACTTCGCGAGGAAATCGCCAAGCGCGCGGCGGCGTACGAAATGGTCGCCGCCAAGTCTGACGACGCCGCGAAGACCGACGCCGGCCCGGCGAGCGGCGACGCCGCGGCTGGCGCTGCAAGTGGCGCCTGCCACCCCGCGCGGGCCTTCTACCAGCGTCTCCAGGCTCGAATCGCGCGGGTCGAAGCGTCGCTCAAGCCGACGGAAGGCCTCGAGCTGACCCACGACGTCCCCGACGGCCACTGCCACATCGAACAGCTTGGCTACGACCAGGACATGATCATCTTCACCGGTCACCTGGCCAGTGGGCGCCGCTGCTGCGTCTACCTGAACGTGCACGCGGTGAACCTGTGCCTGACCGTCTCGCCACTGCCCGCCGGCGAAACGCGCCAACGCGTCACCTTCCGCAACGACGCCGGCCCTGACGCCTGAACGGCACGGTCGTCAGCGACCGGGTCACACGTCAAATGCGGCCCCTGCGGTCAGCGCTGCGGCGCCTCGAACGGCTCCATGTGCACGATGACCGACTGCACGTGGCTCACCTGCTGGTGAATGGCGCGCGACACCACGCCGCCGAGCGTGTGCGCGTCGCGCAACGACAGGGCAGGGTCGGCCTGCACGTGCACCACGACACGGTAGCCAAGGCCGACACGGCGGACGGCCAGCTTCTCGACCGCCTGCACGCCGTCGACGGCTGCCGCGCACCTGCGGATGCCCTCGAGCACGTCAGCACCAGCTGAGCGGTCCATCAGGTCGGCGACGGCGGGCAGGAGCAGCAGCACGCCGTTCACGGCGATCACCACTGACGCCGCCAGCGCGGCCCAATCGTCCGCCGACTCCCACCCGGCCCCGCCAATCAGCGCCACCGAGATGCCGATGAACGCCGCCGCCGACGTGAGCGCATCGCTCATGTGGTGCCAGGCGTCGCCCTTCACTGACGCGGAGCCGATCTCCGAGGCCACGCCGCCCACCCAGCGAGACAACGCGGCCTTCACCACCATGACGACGACGAGGACGAGCAGCGTCCACCACGCTGGCGCGTGATGCGGCGTGCGGATCTCGCGCAATGCCTCGATCCCGATCGCCGTCGACGCCGCGAGCAGCATCAGCGCCACAACCGCGGCCGCCAGTGTCTCGGCCCTGCCGTAGCCGAACGGATAGGTTTCGTCGGGTTCGCGCCCGGCCACCTGCAGGCCGCCGAGCACGATGGTCGACGAGGCGACGTCGGCGCTCGACTCGATGGCGTCGGCGACGAGGGCGTACGAGTGGCCAGCGATGCCGGCCACCAGCTTGAACGCCGCGAGCAAGGCGTTGGCGAGGATGCCGAACCGCGCGGCACGCTTGCCACGATCGAGCCGCTGGTGCTGCGCGTCCGTGCGCTGATTGAATGCGCTGCCTGAACTCACGCGCCTGATCTTACGCGCGAAGCGGCCAGCCCATCGGCGCCCTCACACCTTGACGACGCGGCAGGCGAAGCATTTGCAGGCCGGCTGCCCCGACAGGTTGTCGAAGCGACCGTCCACGAGCGTGTTCGCCGGTTCGTAGAGCGGGGGAAGGATGTCCGAGCCGTTTCCGGATGCACCTGCACGAGACGGATCCCGTTCATCTGCTCCCCGGTCATCGTCCACTGCGTCATTGAGGCGAAGTGGACCACGCTGGGGCGGCCACTCATGCCCATCAGCGGGAAGCCCACGGGCTCCTGCCCCCCCACGACACATCGGCCGTCACCGGTGGCAGCAACAGCGCCACCGCCCCCGCGATACCCGCAAGGACCACCGCCCCCCACAACGACGCCTCCACACCGGCCACCTGATACAGGACGCCGGAAAGCAGGGTGCCGAGCAACCGGCCACAGGCATTGGCCATGTAATAGAACCCCACGCTCAACGACACGCGGTCCGCTTCCGAGTAGGCGAGCACCAGGTATGAGTGCACCGACGAGTTCAATGCGAACACCACACCGAACAACCCGAGCCCCCCGAGCATCGTCCAGGCTGGCGGCCAGCCGAGCGACAGGCCGGCGGGAATCAGTGCGGTCACGGCCGCGAGCCCGAACCCCAGCGCGCTGGTGACCCCTGGCCCCGGAGCACGTCCGCCGGTGAACGCCCGCAGTACGAGCGGCGACGCACCTTGAACCACGCCGTACCCGATGACCCACACGGCCATGAATGCACCGACCTCGGCGAACGACCAGCCGAGCACCGAGGCGAGGAACACCGGTACGCTGACGACAAACCACACGTCGCGCGCGGCGAACAGCACGAGGCGGGCCAGGGACAACCGGTTGATACCCGCGGAATTCGAAAAGACACCCGCGAACGGAGCCTTCTGCTTCGCCTGGCCGATGTTCGACGGCAGCGTCGTCAACACCGCCGCAAGGACCGCCACCACCGCAAGCGCCATGAGGAGCAGCGCGCCGCGGAAGCCGGACGTCGACAGCAGCAGGCCACCGACGAAGAAGCCGACTCCCTTCAAGGCATTCTTCGATCCGGTGAGCACCGCCACCCACTTGAAGAGGCCCGACTGATCGCCGGTCGGCACGAGCACCTTCACGGCACTCTTGGCGCTCATCTTCGTCAGATCCTTGGCGATGCCCGAAAGCGCCTGGTACCCCATGACCCAGGCGACCGACGCGGCTGCACCCCAGGCCGGGCTCAGCAAGGCCAGCAGTGCCAACGCCCCCGACTGCAGCGCCAGCCCTGACACCAGTGTGGCGCGCACTCCGGTCCGTGACGCCACCCATCCACCTACCAGGTTGGTGACGATCCCGAAGAATTCGTAGAGGAGGAACAGGAACGCGAGTCTGACTGGCGGGTATCCAAGCTGGTTGAAGTGCAGCAGCACCAGCATGCGCAAGGCGCCGTCGGTGAGCGTGAAGGCCCAGTACGCCGCCGTCACCGTGACGTAGTTGCGCAGGCTGATCGCCGACGCCGTGCTCACAGCGCGGCACCGACCTTCTGCGCAAGTTCAACCATGCGGTTGACGTACCCAATCTCGTTGTCGTACCAGGCCAGCACCTTCACGCACGTGCCGTCCACCACCATCGTCGAGAGCGCGTCGATGATGGCCGAGCGCGGGTCGTCCTTGAAGTCGACCGAGACGAGCGGTCGCTCCTCGTAGCCAAGCACACCGGCGAGGGCACCGTCGGCTGCCGCTTTGAACGCCGCATTCACCTCGTCGACGCTCGTCGAGCGCTGCACCTCGAACACGCAGTCGGTGAGCGACGCATTCTGCAGCGGCACACGAACCGCCACGCCGGTCAGCTTCCCGGTCAGCTCCGGGTAGATGAGCGCGATGGCCGTCGCCGACCCGGTGCTGGTGGGAATCAGCGACAGGCCGCTGGCGCGCGCCCGGCGCAGATCCTTGTGCGGGGCGTCGACGACCGACTGCGTGTTGGTGACGTCGTGAATCGTGGTGATGACGCCGTGCCGGATGCCGATGGTCTCGTGCACCACTTTGACGACCGGCGCGAGGCAATTCGTGGTGCACGACGCGGCCGTCAGCAGGTGGTGCGAAGCGGGGTCGTAGAGATGATCGTTGACCCCCATCACCACGTTCAGCGCACCCGCCTTGACCGGCGCCGCCACGATCACCTTCTTCACGCCGGCCGCGAAGTACGGCGCCAGGCTCTCGGCCGTCCGAAACCTGCCGCTGCACTCGAGCACAATGTCAACGCCGCTCGAACTCCAGTCGACGCCGCCCGGCTTCGCCTCGCTGGAGAAGGCGATCGGCGCGCCGTCAATGGCCAAAGCACGGTCTGTCGCGTCCACCTGGTGCGGCCAGCGGCCGTGCACCGAGTCGAACGTCAACAGGTGCGCGGCCGTCGCGGCGCCACCCGCCACCTCGTTGATGTGGACAAAGGAGATGTCGGGGCGCCCCCAGCCAGCGCGAAGCGCGAGGCGGCCCATGCGGCCGAAGCCGTTGATGCCTATACGAATGGACATGATGACTCCGTCGCGCTCAGCGACGCTTGAGGACCGCGACCGGGGACGAGGCCGTTGCACAGCAGGATTGGGCGGCGGCGACGACGGGTAGGCAGCAGCCGGTGCGTGTCTGCAGCCGATCCGCGTCCTTCCTGACGTCGTCCAGGTGTGTGAGGGCGTGCCGCACAGCGTCGGTGATGGCCGCCAGCACGGGATCGGACACGCTTCCCAGGCGGTAGTGAATCCACAGGCCAGCCCGCCGGGTATCGACGAGGCCCACCTTCCGCAGGTAAGCCAGGTGTCGCGAGGCTTTGGGCTGGGGAATTTTCAGGCTTTCGTGGATGTCGCAGACGCAGACCTCACCGGTGAGCAATAGACCCAGGATGCGCAGCCTGGTGCTGTCGCCCAGTGCCTTGAACAACGTCTCCATCTCAATCAAACGCGTCATCATATATTCGCCTTGACAAATATAACACGGCCCCGTAGAGTCATCTTATATTCGCATTTGCACATACATGGAGATGTAACAATGTCGGACTTTCAGCAGACTGTCCAGGAGCACTACGGTGCCATCGCCCAGTCAGTCAGGAAGGGCACCGGCGGCTGCTGTGGCCCCGTCTCGTCTGGCTGCAGCGATCCGATTACCAGCAACCTGTACGATGCCGCGCAGACCAGCGCACTGCCGGCAGAGGCGGTGCTTGCTTCCCTCGGCTGCGGAAACCCCACCGCGCTGGCCCAGCTCGAGGCCGGACAAGTTGTGCTCGACCTCGGCTCGGGCGGCGGCATCGACGTGCTGCTCTCGGCACAGCGGGTCGGTCCCACCGGGAAAGCCTACGGCCTCGACATGACCGACGCGATGCTGGCTCTGGCGCGCGAGAACCAGGCGAAGTCGGGCGCGACGAACGTCGAATTCCTGAAGGGCACCATCGAGGCGATCCCGCTGCCGGACAACTCGGTGGACGTCATCATCTCGAACTGCGTCATCAACCTCTCGAGCGACAAGGACGCCGTCCTGCGTGAGGCGTTCCGCGTGCTGAAGCCAGGCGGCCGATTCGCCGTCTCCGACGTCGTCGTGCGAGGCGAGGTGCCGGCCGACGTCCGCCGTAACATGGCACTGTGGGTGGGCTGCATTGCTGGCGCGCTCGATGAAGGCGACTACTCGGCACGGTTGCGCGCGGCCGGCTTCGAGGAAGTGGACGTCGACCCGTGGCGCGTCTACAAGCTCGACGATGCGCGCGCGTTCCTGACCGAGAGCGGCGTCGATGTTGACCGCATCGCGCCGGCCGTGGACGGCGCGTTCGCCAGCGCGTTCATCCGGGCACGCAAACCCAAGGCGAAAGCCGGCTGCGGCAGCATCCAGATCTACGACCCGGCGCTGTGCTGCAGCACCGGTGTGTGCGGTGTCGAGGTAGACGAGGCCCTGGTATCGGCCGCTGCCGATGTGGGCTGGGCGCAGCAGCGCGGCGCCGCCATCGAGCGCTTCAATCTGGCCCAGCAGCCGCTCGCGTTCGCGCTGAACCCGGTGGTAAGCGGGTTCCTGCAGTGTTCGGGCGCGGAGGCGCTCCCGCTGGTGCTTGTGAACGGCGAGGTGGCGCTTGCCGGACGCTATCCGAATCGAGCTGAACTCGCGCGGTGGGCGGGGCTGCCTGGCGTGACGCCCCTGTCGGTGTCCCCCGCCGGCGGCTGCTGCGGTGGCAGCGGCTGCGGCTGCAGCTGACACACGGAGGTATCCATGCTGTTCCTCGACGACGCGCCACGCGTCCTGTTCTTCACGGGCAAGGGCGGTGTCGGCAAGACGTCGCTGGCCTGCGCCACAGCCGTGCATCTGGCCGACGCCGGACGCCGGGTGCTGCTCGTCAGCACCGATCCCGCGTCGAACGTCGGACAGGTGTTCGGGGTGTCGCTCTCCAACCAGATTACGCCGGTCGCGGCTGTGCCGCGCTTGTCGGCGCTCGAGATCGACCCGCAAGCGGCCGCACAGGGCTATCGCGACCGCATCGTCGGGCCGGTGCGCGGCTTGTTGCCAGATTCGGTGGTGACGGGCATCGAGGAACAGTTATCGGGGGCCTGCACGACCGAGATTGCCGCGTTCGACGAGTTCACCTCGTTGCTGACCGACCCGGCCCTGCTCATGGCCTTCGAGCATGTGATCTTCGATACCGCGCCAACCGGTCATACGATCCGGCTGTTGCAGCTGCCGGGCGCCTGGAGCCAGTTCCTCGAGTCGGGCACAGGCGACGCGTCGTGCCTCGGTCCGCTGGCCGGGCTCGGCAAGCAGCGCGAACAGTATCGACACGCCGTCGAGGCCCTGTCGGACCCGGCCCGCACGCGCTTGGTCCTCGTGTCGCGCGCCCAGCACGGATCGCTGGCCGAGGCCGCCCGCACGCACGACGAGCTCCTGGCGATTGGGCTCTCCCAGCAGTTCCTCGTCGTCAACGGTGTGCTGCCAGCCGCGGAATCAGCCATCGATCCCTACGCCGCCGCCATCCACGCCCGCGAACAGCGCGCGCTGGCGGAGCTGCCCGTCACACTCGCCCTGCTGCCACGCGATAGCGTGCCGCTGAAGCCGTTCAATCTGGTTGGCCTCGACGCGGTGCGAGCCCTGCTGTCGAACGACGGGCGTGCCGCGGCAGTTCCTGCGCCAGCCGGCGTACCGCTCCCCGCGCCGCCGCTGGCGGCCTTGGTGGCGGAGATCGCGGCCGACGGCCATGGCCTCGTGATGCTGATGGGCAAGGGGGGAGTGGGCAAGACGACGCTGGCGGCCGCCATTGCGGTTGAACTCGCCGCACGTGGCCTGCCCGTGCACCTCACGACGTCTGATCCGGCCGCCCACCTGACGCAGGCCCTCCACGGCACCATCGACGGCCTTCGCGTCAGCAGCATCGATCCTCATGTGGAAACCGAGCGCTATCGGCAGCACGTCCTCGCCACGCGCGGCGCGAGCCTCGACGCTGACGGTCGCGCGCTGCTGGAGGAAGACCTCCGCTCGCCATGCACGGAGGAAATTGCGGTGTTCCAGGCGTTCTCGCGAGTCGTGCGCGAGTCGCGAACATCCTTCGTCGTCATGGATACGGCCCCCACCGGACACACCTTGCTGCTGCTCGATGCGACCGGCGCCTACCACCGGGAGATCGCGCGCCAGCTCGGGAACAGCGGCAAGCGGTTCGTCACGCCGATGATGCAACTGCAGGATCCACAACAGACCAAGGTCATCATCGTGACGCTTGCCGAGACGACGCCGGTACTCGAGGCCGCTGGCCTGCAGGCCGACCTTCGGCGTGCCGGCATCGAACCGTGGGCATGGGTGGTCAACCAGAGCCTCGCCGCGGCCGCCCCGGTCTCACCCCTGCTGCGCGCGCGTGCGGATGCTGAACGGCCGCTGGTGGCCACGGTGCTCCGCGAGCATGCGTCGCGCGTGGCGGTGGTCGCAATGCAGGCCGACGAGCCCGTGGGCCGCGAGCGGCTTCGCCGATTGGCCGCGCCTGCGCCAGACATCGCCACACACGAGGCGTTGACACTGCGGCGATAGACGATGCCTTCCTCACGATGGCCGGGCGGCGTTCACCAAGACGCGGGGCGAGTTGCGGTAAGGTGAGTAGGTGCAGCTGACGCTCCACTCCGACTATGCCCTTCGCGTGCTCATCTACCTCGGCGCGCACCCGGGCGAACTCGTCTCGACGCAGACCATGAGCGATGCGTACGGGATCTCGAAGCACCATCTCGTGCGCGTCGTGCAGACGCTTGGCCAGCACGGCTACGTGAGAGTGGTGCCGGGACGTTCGGGAGGGGTGGGGCTGGCGCGGGAGCCGGAATCGATCCGGCTGGGAGACGTGGTCGTCGACGCCGAGCAGAACATGCGGCTTGTCGAGTGCTTCAACACGCGGACCAATACCTGCCCGATTACGAAGCACTGCGGACTGAAGGGTGTGCTGGGCGAGGCGCTCGACGCCTTCGTCGCCTCGCTCAACACGCGCACCCTGGCCGACCTGCTGCACGGCGAGCGTCGGAAAGCACTGATGAGCACGTTCGTCCGCCTCCACCGCTGAGGCGAGCCGCGTGGGTGGCGCGCTCTAGGCCATCGCTTCGGCCAGTTCGATGTAGACGTGCCGCTCGCCCCGGCGCGCCAGCAGCCACGCGCAGGCGCGGTCGAGAATGTCCCTCGCGGTAACACCCAGCACGATATGGTCGCGCACGTGCACGACGGCCGTGCACACCTCCGCTCCCTGCAGCACGACGGAGATGAAGAGGTCGCGACCGATGCGTGACACGCCGGTGATCGAGAACTTCCAGGCCTCGCCCGCCACGTGCAACGTCACCGGCGGCTGTTCCCCAATCGCGTTCACCTGCGTGCTGGTCATTCCGACTCCTTTGCGACGCGGCCCCGCGTGCGCCGTCTGCAGGGTTGGACGTTCAGCCCGCCAGATAGTTTGTGAAACAAAGGTGACACCGCCGAGTTGGCCCCCGAGCCTCCGCTCCCCACTATCCGCGCGCCGTCGCCGGCATCACCGCCGAACGGACGGTATCGGCCGTCACCTTCCAGTGCGATCCGTGCCAGCGCACCGCCCCGCCCTGCAGCACGAGCAACTGCGGCGATTCGTGACGCACCTGCACCCGAGCGGACAGCGCCTGCGAGAGGGCCCGACTCCTCACCACGTCGACCAGATGCACGTCGAGCGCATCGGCCTCGCGCAGATAGGACTCGAGCTCGTCGTAGGCCTGCGCGCTGGTGCCGCAGGTCGGGCTGTGCTTGAAGATGACCACCGGTCCGAGCAGCGACCGCTCGAACAGGGCATCGAGGCCGGCCTGGGTGTCGATGAGGATGAAGGTTCGGGGCGTCTGAGTCGTCATGAGTCCAATCCGCAAGGAGTACACGAGGCGCTGCTCCAAGTATCGCGCAGACGCGATCCTTATGGTTTACTCAGACTCAGGCTCTGCGCTACGCTGACGCGCCCGTCTGCCGGGCACGCTGGTGCGGCTGACGTCTGTCCGCCGGCGCGACATCATGCTGAACGGAGGTTTTCGTGAATCGTGTGCTCTTCTCTTGCCTGGTGGCCGGCCTGCTGGCCTCGCCCGTGGCCGCCCAGACCGTCCCCGAACTTCCCTTCGAGCCGGTCAAGAACTTCTTCCAGATGCCGAACGACGTGCATTTCGGCGAGATTGGCGGCGTGGCCGTCAATTCCCAGAAGCACATCTTCGTGTTCTCGCGCGGTAACGTGACCGGTGCGGCTTACATGGCGCAGGCGGCACAGTTGCTGGAATTCGATGCCACCGGCAAGTTCCTGCGCGAGATCGGCAAGAACAACTTCGCGCTCTCCTACGCGCACGCCGTCCGCATCGACAAGCAGGACAACATCTGGATCGTCGACAAGGGGTCGAACATGATCGTCAAGTTCAACCCTCAGGGGCGGGTCGAGTGGCTCTTCGGGCGCAAGGGTGAGTCATCACACCTCGACGTGCCGCCCGACTGGGCGTCGCAGATGGGCGTGCTGCTGAAGCGCGCGGGCCTGCCAGTGACGCTGCCCGAGAACAATAACCCGCGGAACCCGGTGCCGGTTCACCGCGACAACGTCTTCAATCAGCCGACCGACGTGGCGTGGGACTCGAAGGGCAATTCGTACTTCAGCGACGGCTACGTGAACTCGCGCGTGGCGAAGGTGAACGCCAAGGGCGAATGGGTGGCCAGCTGGGGCTCGCTCGGCAGCGGCCCCGGACAGTTCGACACGCCGCACGGCGTCGCGGTGTCGCCGAAGGACGAGGTCTACGTCGCGGACCGCGGCAATCGCCGCATCCAGGTGTTCGATACCGAAGGCAAGTACCTGCGCGAGTTCACCATCGATGTACCAGTGGACCTCACGCGCGGCAAGATCGTCTACGGCGCCGAGACGCCGAACGCCAAGACCGGCTCGCAGGCGCCCGGCGCGCCCGATGCGCTGTGCATGACGCCCGGCCCGAACCCTGTGCTGTTCGTCGGCGACCTCTACCCGAGCCGCATCTACAAGGTGACGCTCGAGGGCAAGGTGCTCGGCGTCTACGGACAGCCCGGCCGCAACCCCGGCGAGTTCGGCTGGATCCACGCCATCGCCTGCCCATCGGAAGACGAGATCTACGTGGGTGAACTGATCAACTGGCGTGTCCAGAAGCTCGTCACGAAGAAGAAGTAGCACCCGGCATCGGCGTGCGGGCAGGACGGCATCACGGCTGTCCCGCCCGCAGCCATCGTCTTCACTCGCCGATCGCGCGCGCCAGCGCGGCCTGTGCGACGTTCAGGCTGAACGCCGCCGCCACTTCGTTCTCGCTCGCCACCGCGACTTCGTTCTGCGCCTGAATCACTTCCAGATTGCTCGTCACGCCCGCGGTGAAGCGGATGCGCGCCAGCGACAGTTCCTGGTTCGCCAGCGACACCCGCTCGCGGGCGACGTCGCGCAACTGCCCGGCCGCGTTCAGGTCGAGGCATGCCGCGCGCACCTCGGCCTCGATACGCTGCTGCAGGTCGGCGGCCTCGGCCTGCCGCTGCCGCAGCGCGGCCAGGTTCTCGATGGCCCGTCCACTGCGGTCGGGGTCGAACAGCGGCACGCGAACGCCCACGGCCACGGCGTAGGTGCGACGCGCGTTCCCCGGGTTCGAGCCGATGGCGCCGACGTCACCGCTCACCTGCAGCGTGGGCAAGCCGTCCTGCCGCGTGGCACGCAGCATCAACTCCGCTACCTGCACGCGCTCGAGGCTGGCCTTGTAGTCGGCCCGTGCCGCCGCCGCCCGCGCCAGTGCGGACTCGACGGTCGGGGTGTCTCCCGGCGTCGCCAGCGCACGGTCGGCCAGCTTGATCGCCTGTGCCGTCGGGACGCCGATGGCGCGCACCAGTTGCAGCGTCTGCTTTGCGGACTCGTTCTCTGCCGAAATCAATCGTTGCCGCTGCGCCTGCACCTGCACCTGGGCGCGAACCACGTCGATGCCCGGCGCCACACCGGCGTTGCGCAAGTTCGTGGCCTGCACCAGCAGCGCCTCGGCGGTGCTGACCTGGCTGCGCGCGGCCTCGATACGGCTCTCGCCGGCTGCGGCCTGAAAGTAGAGGTTCGTGACGACCCAGGTGACGACGTCGCGGGCATTCTCCGCATCGAAGCGCAGCGCCTGCAACGCCGCATTCCTGCTTCGCAGTTCGCTCCTGGCACTGAGGTCGATCACCGGCTGTGAGGCGTACACGCGAGCGTCGAAAATGGTGTACGGACCGACGATCGACGGGATGCCTGGAAACAGCGTCGAGTCGAATCCGAACGCCGCCAGGTTCGAGGTCTGGCGCGTGTCGCCGGCTCGTGCGTCGACGCGCGGGAGCAGTTCACGCAGCGTGCGCAGGCGCGAGCCGCGTGCGCTCTCCACCTGCTGTTCCACGACCATCAGGCCGAGGTTGTGCGTCAGACCGCGGTCGATCGCGTCGGCACGCGAGAGGGACAGCACCTCGGTAGATGCCGGCGTCTGCACGACGCTGCCACCGAATGGGCCGGCGGCGGTCTGGGCGAACGCCGTCGCGCTGCCAAGCCACAGCAGACCGGCCATGAGCACGGCGAGTCGGCGTCTCATCGTGCGTCCCGGTCCGCCGCCGTACGCGGCACCACTGGTGGCAGCGCCTCCGTCGCCGGTCCCTGCACGAGCTCGACGAGGAGATCCGCCACGCGCCCGTGCCCGATCACCGCCGTATCGAGCGTCACGTCGTAGAGCGTCGCGTCGCACCAGTCCTTGCCGGTGAGGGCGCGGACGAACTTCGCGCGTGACGCGTCCGACTCGCGCACCACCGCTTCGGCCGCATCGCGATCGGTGAATCCGTACTCGGCCATCGCCAGCGTGATTCGTTCCGGCAGCGGCGCGTGGAGGAAGACGCGCCGCACCTCTTTCGAGTCGCCCAGGATATGTGCAGCGCCCCGTCCGACGATGACCGCCTTGCCCGTGTCGGCGATGCGCCTGATGACCTGCTGCTCGACGTCGAAGAGCTGCGATTCATTCACGGCCGGCAGCGACGGCGGGATGAACGGGGTGTCTGGCGCCCCGAGCGCGAACAGTTCACCGATGCGTTCCCAGACGCTCGCCGTCCGCTCCTCAAGCGGCTCGAGGTCGGCCGCCTCCATCTTCAGTGTACGCGCGGCCTCCGCGAGGATCTCGCGGTCCGCATACTGGAAGGAAAGCCGCTGCGCCACGGCGCGGCCGATGCGGGCGCCGCCGCTTCCGAACTGGCGCGAAATCGCCACGATAGTCGCCATCTGTCGCTCCTACTTGGAATCGCCGACGAACACCGTGACGTCGGCCGAGAGGCCGGCTTTGAGCGCCACTCCGGGTTCGGCCGTCCAGGCGAGCCGCACGGGCACGCGCTGCACGACCTTGACGAAGTTGCCCGACGCATTGTCTGGTGGGATGAGGGAGAAACGCGAACCCGTTCCACCAGCCAGGCTTTCGACCGTGGCCTCGAAGGTCCGCCCCGGAAAGGCGTCGATGCTGACGGACGCGCGGTTGCCGGGACGCATGCGGTCGATCTGCGTCTCCTTGAAGTTGGCGACGAGGTAGGTACGCACCGGCACGACCTGGGCAATCGGCTGCCCGGTCTGCAGCAGCCCGCCGACCCGCGCCGTGAGCTGCGTCACCAGACCGTCGTTCGGCGCCAGCACGGTGGTGTAGGACAGCTGAAGTTCGGCAAGCCTCAGCGCCGCCTCGGTCGCAGCGATACGTGCGTCTGCCAGTTGCACGGCCGACTGCGCCGTCTCGATCTGCTGCGGCACTGGGGTCGTCTGCGACAGGCGGGCCTTCGCCTCGTTCACCCGGCTCTCGGCCGCGCGCTTCGCCTCCTGCGCCGCGGTCACACCCGCCTGGGCCTGGCGAAGTGCGGCGTGCGTGGCGTCGGCCGCGAGTTGCGCCGCATCGAGTTGCTGGCGCGCGATGGCATCGGCCGCCACCAGTTCCTTCGCACGAGCCAGGTCGCGATCCGCCTTGTCCACTTCGGCCTGAGCGCGGGCGACAGCCGCTTGCGAGACGGCAATCTGCGCCTCGGCGGACTGCACCGCCGATGCTGCCGACGTCACCTGCGCCTGCGCACCCTGTAGTCCGCCACGCGCCGTCGCCGCAACCACCTGCGTCTGCGCGTGCGCTCCAGCCGCCTGCGCCTGCGCGGTCTGCAGTTCCGCCCGCGCCTGCGCGACGCGGGCGCTGAAGTCGGCGCTGTCGAGCCGAAGGACGGGATCGCCCTTCTTCACCAGCTGATTGTCACGCACCAGCACGTCGGCGACGACGCCAGGCACGCGCGACGTCACCGCCACGACCTCCGCCTCCACCACCGCATCGTCGGTCGTCTCGCGGTTGGCCGTCGAGTAGGTGTAGACACCGACGCCGCCCACGACCACGAGCAACAACACGCCGAGAACCGCGAAGGCCCGCCGGCCACGCGGCGCTGCCTCGTCTTTCACTGCATCAGCACTCATTTGCTATATCTCCATGTGCAACTCGCCAGGCGCCGGCTGTTCCCGCTTCGGCACACGCAGGAAGAACAGCAGCGGCAGGACGAGCAGGAAGAGCCCACCGGCCAGGATGAATATGTGGTTGAACGACAGCACCATGGACTGGGCCATGACCGTTCCGCTCATGGCGCGGACCGCCGCCGACTTCGCGGATACGGCGTCCATGCCGCGGGCCATGAAGCCGGCCTGCAGCGCCTGCAGGCGCTGGTAGACCTCGGGGCGTGTCTCGGTGATGTGCGGACTGATGCCGCCGCGCGACACAACAGCGTTGTTGCCGATCATCGTCGCGAAGACGGCCAGGCCGACGGCGCCGCCGATCTGCCGAAGCAGCGAGCTGAGCCCCGTCGCATCGGCCATCTTGTGGCGCGGAATGTTGGCCAGCGCCACGGTGGTGAGCGGCACGAAGAGGAACGCGAACGCCAGTCCCTGGACGATGAGCGGGATGATGATGTCCGAGCGGCCCGACTCGAGGGTCAGGTGACTGAGCATCCACGAACTCGTCGAGAACAGCAGGACCCCGGCCGCAATGAATACCTGCGGCGACAGCTTCTGGTAGAGACGGCCGACGAGCGGCACCGCCAGCATCATCGCGATGACACGTGGCATGAGTGCCGAGCCCGACTGGACCGCCGTGAAGCCGAGCAGTTCCTGCATGAAGATCGGCAGCAGGAACATGTTCGCCATGAGCATCGCGAACATCAGTCCGCCGACCGCCGTTCCCGAAAGGAACACCGGATCCTTGAACAGGCGCAGATCGACTGCCGGATAAGGCGCAGTGAATTCGCGGATGACGAACGCCGTTATCGAGAAGATGGCCGTCAGGAAGACCGCGGTGATGACCCCCGAGTCGAACCAGTCTTCGCGGCTGCCTGCTTCCAGGAAGTACTGCAGGGCGGCCAGCCCGATCCACATGAACATGATGCCGAGCCAGTCGAGGTTCTTGCGCTGCTTCTCGGCTTCACGACGGTTGTGCTCGAGTAGCTCCGGGTCTTCGTGGACGAAGGCCTGCACCAGGAACAACCCGAGGATGCCGATTGGCAGGTTGATGAAGAAGATCCACGACCAGTGATAGTTGTCGACGATGAAGCCGCCGAGCGTGGGGCCGATGGCCGGACCCAGCATCACCGCCATGCCGAACAGCGCCATCGCCATGCCTTGCTCCTTCGGCGGAAACGTCTGCCGCAGGATGGCTTGTTCGGTCGGCTGCAGCGCCCCGGCCCCGAAGCCCTGGATGACACGGTAGACCACGAGCGTCGTGAGCGAGGTGGCGAACCCGCACAGCAGCGAGCCGAGCAGGAAGAGCGCCAGGCACGCCATGTAGACGTTCTTCTGTCCGAACTGGCGACTGAGGAATGCGGTCAGCGGCATCACCAGCACGAGTGCGACGGCGTAGCCGGTGCTGATCGCCGTGATCTCCTGGAGCGTTGCACCAACGGCGCCACGAATGTGCGGCAAGGCGACGCTCACGATCGACGAGTCGATGGCGCCCATCAGCGTCCCGAAGCTGATCGAGATGGTGACAATCCACTTGTTGACCGGCGCACGCCGGGCTACGAGTGGGACGGACGGCACGGCGACGGCAGCCGTGCTCATCGTACGGCTCCGTGCATGAACATGCGGACGACCGCGGCCGTCCAATGGCCCGACAGGGACGGTGCCGTGGTGAGCGACGCCAGCGCCGCACCGCGCACCATGCCCAGCAGCAATGCTGCGTACACCGTCGGGTCGTCCTTCCGCAACGCCCTGGCGCGGATGCCGCGGGCGATGAGGCGCTCGGCCCGCACCATCATCTCGCGGCGCATCGCGGTGCGACTGGTGGCCGACTTCGCATCGACGCCGCGCAGCTGTTCGTCCTCGAGCAGCACGCCAAGCAGGAAGCGGTTGGCCTCGACATGCGCGGCCAACGTGGCCACGAACTGCTCCAACTGGGCCTCGAACAATGCGGCCGCGGTCGAACCCGCCCTGGCGCGTGGCCGCTCGCCAGCCGATTCCAGCGCGTCCATCAGTGTGCGACTGCGGGTTTCGAGCAGGGCGAGGACGAGCGCCGTGCGGTCCTCGAAGTAGTTGTAGACCGTGCCCACCGCCACACCGGCGCGGGCGGCGATGTCTTCCATCCGCGTCTGCGCGGCGCCTTCGGCGCCCATGAGGCCAGCGGCCGCATCGAGAATCGCCTCGCGCGTGGCGGTCCGGAAGCGGGCGCGCAAACTGACGCGCGCGTCAGGTGATGAAGCCGAATTCATTTTTCGAGTATAGCCTCAATCGCGCCCGGGTCGCCCCTCCGGCTCGACTACGGCTTTTGACAACTTCTTGGCATGCCCCTGACACCATCTGCCACGGCCGTCGGCATGCTCGATCCCGTCGCGGCGCATCACGCGTCGCGGTGATGAGGCGGCCTGCGGGGGCATGGCCGTCGCCCAACAAGGAGTTCCAGCAATGCGGATGTCTTCACTCAGCGCAGTCGTTCCGGTCCTGTTTGCGCTCGCCCTCTCGACCGCCGCCTGCTCCGGCATCGGGGCGGACTCGCCACTGTCCCCCTCGACACCGTCGCCCGCAGCCGCTGCAGCCACGCCGGCAACGACCACGGTCGACGCCTCCCAAAGTGCGGCCAGTGCCAATGCGCTCGAAGCGACCGCGCGAATCACCGCCGTCGGCGGCGGAACCATCACGCTCGGCAGCCTCAACCTGATCATCGCGGTGCCCGCCAGCGCCGTCATCACCCGCGGCGGCACGGCGAAGACCGCGGCCGACCTGGTGGTTGGGCTGCTGGTTGAAGTCAAGGCCGTCCGCAACGGCACCGTCGTCACCGCCACTCGCGTCAACATCGAGGACGAGACCCCGGGCACTGGCGTTGGAACCGGCGAAGACCTCGAGCTGACGGGCACCCTGGCCGCCCGCCCGACCGGCACCTGCCCCGCCGTCACCTTCACGCTCGGCGGCACCACGGTCACCACGACCACCACCACCCGCTTCGACGACCTGAGCTGCGCGGGCCTGGCCGTTGGCGATACGCTGCGCGTGGAAGGCGTGCGCCAGGCCAACGGCTCAGTACTCGCGAGCGAGATCAACCGCTCGACCGGCACCGGCACGAACACCGGCGACAGCGATGACGATGGTGATGACAATAGCCGCCAGGAGGTGGAGGTGACCGGTGCACTCGGCGCGCGGCCGGCCGGCTCGTGCCCGGTGGTGACGTTCACGCTGACCGGTTCAGCGGTCGTGACGAGCGGCACCACGCGCTTCGACGACGTCTCGTGCGCGAACCTCGCCACCGGCGACGTAATTCGCGTCAAGGGGCTGCGTCAGTCGAACGGTGCCATTGCGGCGAGCGAGGTGAAGAAGACCGGCGGCACGTCAGGCTCGGGGAGCGGCAGCGGCTCGTCGGGGAGCGGTTCGTCGGGGAGCGGCGGCGGCCGCTAGCTGGCACCGGGACGACGGAGGGCGCCGGTCGCCTCCGTTGTCCTCGGTCGTTCGGGGTACGGCGACATCTTGTAAGCGCTCGTCGTCAGCCAGCACCACGGGCGCTACCGAGGCAAGCGAAACGAGACGTACTCACCCGAGTAGGCGCCGCCGCTAATCGCCACCACGATGTGCTGCCGTCCGTTCACGGCATAGGTCATCGGCGTACCCGACTGCGGCGCCGCCATGAAAACCGCGCCAACTTCCCTGCCTGTCCGCTTGTCATAGGCACGGAGCATGGCGCCGCGTGGGTGCTGCGGCGTGACCGTGGCCTGCGGCTCGCCGGCAATGACGAGCGTGCGGGTGACCAGTGCGCCGACGGCCGCCCCCTGCCCGGTTCTCGGGATCGTCAACCCGGCCAGCGCCGGGTGATTGCGCACCGCGTCAGGCGTTTCTCCATGCGGCGTCTGCCAGAGAAGCTCCCCACTGTCCATGTTGATGGCCGTCAGCTGGCCATAGGGCGGCTTGAGCAACGGCAGGCCGAGCGGGTTGAGGCTCTGCGCGGCTTCACCGGTGGTGGTGGTTGGGGCCGCCGCCGGCGCGCCGGTGGGGCGCGGTGCGGTCGTGCGAGCACCCGGTGGCAGGGCGTCTGCGCCGACGTCTTCACCAGGACCGGTGACGTAGACGACACCGCGATCGGCAAACCCCTGCACCCAGTCGACGTCCGAGAACTCCCGACTGGGCGGACGCATCAGTGCGACGGTGGGAAACGACTTGTACGACGGCACATACGCGACGTGCGTCTCGGGGTCGTACGAGCCGCCGGGCCAGTTGGTGCCGCCAGACGAACGGAACCCGGCCAGCGGCCCTTCGAGCCGGCTCACCGGCGGCGGTGTAAAGATCGGACCGAGCTTGTACTTCGCGACGTTGCGCAGCGCCAGTTGCCGCAGTTCCGGCGTGAAGTCGATCAGCGCGTCGCCCTCCACCCCCTGCAGGTCGTACGGCTTCGGATTCGTCGGGAACGGCTGCGTCGGTGAGTACCACTCGCCAGGGACGTCGCCCTTCGGCACCGGACGCTCGACGATCGGCCACACCGGCTGCCCGGTCGCGCGGTCGAAGACGTACATCATCGCGGACTTCGTCATCACGAAGACCGCCTTGATGGGACGGCCGGCCACCGTGATGTCGGCCAGGATCGGCGCCGTGGACACGTCGAAGTTCCAGAGCGAGTGATGCACGAGCTGATAGTGCCAGCGCCGCTGCCCGGTCTTCACATCAACCGCCACCAGGCTGTCGGCGAAGAGATTATTGCCGGGGCGATGCCCGCCGTAGAAATCCGACGTCGGTGTCTCGACCGGCAGGTACGCCAGTCCCAGTTCCTCGTCGACCGAGATCTGGTTCCACACGCCAACGTTGCCGTTGCTCGCCCAGGAGTCGTTCAGCCAGGTGTCGTTGCCGAACTCGCCGGGCCGCGGAATAGTGTTGAATGTCCACAGGCGGCGACCGGTGCGCACGTCGAACGCCTGCACCAGCCCCTTCGTGTTGTTGTGCGTGCGCGGGGTGCCGCCCTCCCGCATCGACGAGCCGATCAGCACGACGCCGTCGCGCGTCACCGTCGGCGCCGAGTGCACGCCGATCTCGCCGGTCACCGGATCGATTGGCTGACGATTGCCGAAGACGACCCCTGCCTTCAGGTCGACCGCGCCACTCGTGCCGAACGACGAGACGACGCTGCCGGTTTTCGCATCGAGCGCCACCAGCCTGAAGCCGATCGTGACATAGAGGATGCGTTCGTCGCGGCCGTCCGTCCAGTACGCCACGCCGCGGCCCGACAGCTGACGCGGCGACGCCGCGCTGCGTGCGCCCTCCCGCTCGCTGTGGCTCCAGATCACCTCACCCGTTGCGGCATCGAGCGCGACCACGGCGCGCCGCGTGCCTGCGGTGGTGTAGAGCACGCCGCCCACCATGAGCGGCGTGCCTTCCAGCTTGTATTCCGGTCGAGGCCCGAGGGTGTCGGTCTTGAAGCGCCAGGCCACTTCGAGCGAGCCGAAGTTCGAGGCGTCCACCTGGGCCAGCGGCGAGTAGTGCGTGGCGCTGTTGTCGGCGGCGTAGCTGGGCCACTCACCCTCGGCGAGCGACGGCTGCGCGTGCGGCGCGGCTGGCCGCGACACCCAGAGCAGGGCGAATAGTCCGAGGCACGCGCCGGTGCCGATGCAACGTGAAGGTCTCAGCGTCATAGGTCTGCTCCGCCGCGTCATGGCGACGCGGCTACTTGCGCACGTGGCGTTCCAGCATCTGCCGCCGCACGACGGCGCCGTACACGTTCCCCTGCGCGTCCACCCCCACGCCTTCGGCGCCGGAGTGATCGCCTCGCGTCGATTCCATGTCCTCGATAAAACTGGTCACCCGGCCATCGCGTGCGCGGCCGATCCGGATGCCCTTCCTGATGCCCGTCAACTCGTGCGCGCCGGTATCGGGTCCCGACTCCGAGTCGGCCACATAGATGGTGTCGTCGGCAGTGATGGCAATGCCGCTCGGACGTCCGAACTGCCGCCACTCCGCCACGAAGCGCCCGGACTGCTCGAAGATCTGGATGCGGTTGTTCTCGCGGTCTCCGACAAACAGGCGGCCGCGCGAATCCATCGCGATGGTGTGCGGCTCGATGAACTGGCCTGGGCCAGAGCCCTTCGCCCCCCACTGCTTGATGAAGCGCCCCTCTTTCGAGAAGTGGACGACGCGGTTGTTCGTGCCGTTGCGGTGCGAGTCGGTGACGAAGAGGTCGCCGTTTGGCGCCACCACAATATCCGTCGGCTGGTCGAACAGCTCAGGGCCGGAGCCGCTGACGCCGGCCTCGCCAAGCGTCATCAGGACGCGCCCGTCGGGAGAGAACTTGAGCACCTGGTGGCCCTTGCCGTTGCCACCCCGGGCATCGGTCACCCACAGGTTGCCCTGCGCATCGACGGCAGCGCCGTGCGGAAAATTGAACAGCCCTTCGCCCCACGCCTTCAGCAGGGTGCCAGTCGCGCTGTACTTGAGGATGGGCGGCTCGCGTCGCCCCTCGCACGAGTTGTCGTGGCAGCGCTCGACGATGTAGAGGGTGCCGTCGGGAGCCGGCTCGATGGCGGTGACGGCCGGCCACTGTGGGATGGATGGAGGCAGAGCGCCCCAGTCGCGTGCGGTGCGGTAGGGTTGCGGCAGGTCGTTGCGCGCTGTCGCGGCGTTCTGTGCCGAGAGCGGCGCGAGGATGGCTGCGAGCAAACCGCAGACAACGAGAGAGGACGGCGTGCGCAACATGGCGGACAGCATAGTCGAAGTGCGGCCCGCCGGAGGACGCGAGCGCGCCCTCAGATCTTCATCAGTTCTTCGGTGAAGTGGCCCATCAGCACGGTGGCCGCCTTCAACTGGGGGCCGGCGACGCGCGACAATGTGGTCCGCGCGGCACGCTCGATGGTGCCCTTGGCCGCCGGCGTGTTGATCGTCGACCCGGCCGGAGTCAGGTGCAGGTGCGCCACGCGGCCGTCGCTGCTGTTCGAGGCGCGCTTCACCAGATTGCGCGCTTCGAGACGCTGCACAATGCCCGTCACCGTGCTCGGATGCAGGTGGAGGACGGCTGCCAGTTCTCCGGCGGTGATCGCGGGACGGGCACCAATGATCCGAAGGGCGAACCGCTGCGGCCCGCTGATACCCATCGCGTCTTCCATGCGCTTCGACGCGCGTTCGAGCGCGTGCTCCAACTGCCAGACGGTTTGCAGGAACTGAAGAACGGGATCGGCGGGCTCAGCCTTGTCAGTCGTCGAACGTGTGGGCATGGCAGTCAGTGACTCTCGAGGGGCACTCGTTCCGGATGCCTGGTGGCAACCCGTGTCTTGACACTCTTCTGCAAACCATACAGGATTCGCGCAGACGGATGAAGTCCAATGTGGACGTTCTCAGAACACCAAAACACTCTGACGACGTTGGTAGATCCGAGGCTCCGAGCGTGCGCGACCTGCCCCAGGACGAAGTGCATCTCTATTACGAGGTGCTCGACCCAGCACTGGACGCCGCCCGCGCAGAAGCAGCTCGGCCTATCCTGACCGACGACGAGTGGAACCGCTGTCAGCGCTTCGCCTACGCGGAGGGATTGCGGGAACGCTTGGCTGCACGGTTCATGGTGCGGTCGGTGCTGTCTCACTACGCCGCCGTCCACCCCGCGGACTGGCGGTTCGTCGAGAGCGCCCACGGCCGGCCGGAGGTCGAGGCGCCCGCGCATGCCGCCCACTTGCGCTTCAATCTCTCGCATGCGCACGGTGTGGTCACGCTGGTCGTCTCCGCCCAGTACGACGTGGGTGTCGACGTCGAGCGGATCGGCCGCCGCGCCCGCCTGGAGATCGCGAACCGCTTCTTTGCGCCGGCTGAAGTCGACGCGCTGCGCGCCTTGCCCGAACCGGAACAGCCACGACGATTCCTCGACTACTGGACCTTGAAGGAGTCGTACATCAAGGCGCGCGGTGCGGGGCTGTCGCTCCCGCTCGACCGGTTCGCGTTCGACGTCGACACGCCGGGTCGGCCGGCCATTCGCTTCGCCGACGGTTTCGATGACGACGCGCGGGCCTGGCAATTCGATCGCCTCTTCGTCGGCAGCGAGCACCTGGTGGCTGTCGCGACGCGGCGCGGCGAGGGGTCGCCGGTCAGCGTAGTGGTCCACGCGTTCGACGGTACGGCACCAGAGCCGGCCTCGTCGAATTGGCAATCGGACGCTCGCCGGCATCAACGGTGACGTCGCCGAAGGTAGCCAGTCCCAGTTCGCGGTTGTCTGCCATGCGCGTCGGAGTCCACCGTCAGCCTGGCACGAGCCGCGAGGACATATGTCCCGTGGCTCGCGCGTTACACTGCACCACCAATTCGTCGCAACTCAAAGGACTCCGATGCGCAACCACTCCACTCCCGGCGTCGTCCGTGTGCCGTTCGCGGCGGGCATTCGTGCCCTCCTGATCACCCTGCTTGCCTGCGCCGCGCCGGCTGCCGCCGCGCAGCGCACCGCCGGCCCTGCCCTGCGCATCGTCGTGCTGGAAGGCGAGGACGCGGTCAACATCATCCAGCAGCGAACAGCCGTCGCCCCGGTGATCGAAGTGCGCGACCGCAACGATCAGCCGGTGGCCGGCGCCGTCGTGCGCTTCGCCATTCGCAGCGGACGGGCCAGCTTCAACGGCGCGCGCACACTGACCGTCACCACCAACGCCACGGGCCGCGCCGTCGCCGCAGGCTTCACACCGTCTGGCTCAGGCGCCCTGCAGATTGGCGCCACCGCCAGCTACCAGGGCCAGGCAGTTGCCGTCACCATCGCGCAGACGAATGTGGTCACGGCCGCACAGGCGGCTGCGGCCGGGGCATCGGCCGCCGAAGCCGGAGGCACGGCCACGGCCGGTGGCGCCGCAGCGGGTGCCGCAGGAGGCGCCGCCGCGGCGGGCGGAGCCGGCAGCGGAGCGGCCGCCGCAGGTGCAGCGGCGGGCGCGGCCGGTGGAGGCATCTCGGCCACCACGGTCGGCATCATCGGCGCGGCTGTCGCCGGCGGAACGTTCGCGACCAAAGAGATCGTCGGTGCGGCCACCGCCTCGACAGACATCAAGGGCGCTTTCACCGCGCAGTTGCCAATGTTCTATGCTCCGCCGGCAGGTGCGCCGGTGCCGCCAGGGTCCGGGTGTACGGTGGTGTGGTCGCTGTCGGGGACGATCGATTACGACCACGTCGAGAAGAATGGAACAGTGCAGGGGGAGATCTGCGATGAGACCGATCGCACCATCGTCTCCAGCACCTGCTTACAGACCGTCGGCACGCAAGTGCACAGCGGGTTCTGCTTCGTGGCCTCCGGCGGGCCGTCGTCGATTTCGGGCTCGGGCCAGCGCACGAATTCATTCAGCGGCGGTACCAGCACCGAGAACTATTCCTTTACCGGTTCGATGGCCAACGGCGTGCTCACGGGCACGTTCTCAGAGAACGAACGCATCAATGTCAATAGCGGCGAGACAGCCACGGGATCATTCGCCGCACCGGTCACGCTACGGTAGGTGACGCCGCCCAATGACGACACAGCCGGCGATCAGCGCCCGCCTATGCCGACGGCGTATTGCTGGGCGCGACGCTCGGCCGTCGGAGGGGCGGTGCCGCTCATGGGCTACGTCCTGGTCTGTTCGGGTTGGTTCGAGGTCATCCCGTCGCGGTGGCGGCGGGGCAAGGACGCGCAGTTATAGGGTGGAAGGCGGTCCGATCGCGTCAGCGAGCAGGCGAAGGTAATCGCGCCGCGGGATCTCGATCGCCCCGAGCGAGGTTAGATGCTCCGTACACCACTGTGTGTCGAGCAGCGTCATGCCGCTCTCCTTCATCAGCGACACGAGCGACAGTAGCGCCACCTTCGACGCGTCGCGCTGCTGGTGGAACATCGACTCGCCCGCGAAAAACCGCCCGATACGGATGCCGTACAGCCCGCCGGCCAATACCCCGTCGCGGTCGAACACCTCGACGCTGTGCGCCCAGCCCATCGCATGCAGGGTGGCATAGGCCGCGATGAATTCGTCGGTAATCCAACCATGTTCGCGCGACGGATCGCCGCAGCCGCGCAGGACCGCGTCGAAGCAGGTGTCGACGCGCACGTCGAACCGTTTCGCACTCTGGCGAAGCGACTTCGTGACGCGCAGACCGTCGAGCGGGATGATGCCGCGCGGATCGGGCGACCACCAGCCGAGCACGTCCTCGACATCAGGCACGGGCATCGGGAAGAGGCCGCGGCGATAGGCCTCGATGAGCGTGGACGGCTCGAGGTCGGCGCCGCCGGCCACCAGGTCCTGCTCGGGCCACTCGGCGGGCGATGCGAAGCGCCAGTGGCTGTGGCCAACCGGCTCGGGCGGGGTGTTCCAGGTCACGGGCGTATGCAGGACTCCAGCATAGGATATATTCCGGCCGTCACCGTTCCTGTCCAGGTTGCCTCGATGGTTGGTATCAGCATGCACCTACTGTCTCCCGTTGTCAGACTGCGTACCGCGCTGATCGCTGTGGCCGCAGTGTCGCTGGCCGTTGCGCCCGCGCCGTTTTCGGTAGTACTGCTCGCCCAGGCGCAGGCGCTGCGCATCGTCGTGCTCGAGGGCGAGGACGCGGTCAACATCATCCAGCAGAAGACAGCCGTCGCACCCGTTGTCGAGGTGAGAGACCGCAACGACCAGCCCGTTGCGGGTGCGGTCGTCTCGTTCACGATTCGCGGTGGCCGGGCCACCTTCAACGGCGCCCGTGCGCTCACGCTCACCACCAATGCCACCGGACGCGCCGTCGCCTCGGGCCTGACACCCACTGGCACCGGGGCCCTGCGTATCAGTGCAAGCGCCGTCTACCAGGGACAGACCGCAGCGGTCACCATCGCCCAGACCAACGTGGCCACGGCCGCCCAGGCCGCGGCCCTCTCGACGTCAGCAGCCGGTGCGAGCAGTGCGGGCACCGGAACAACGGCCGCCGCGGGCGCTGGCACAGGGGCCGGCACGGCCGCAACGGGAGCAGCCGCCGCAGGAGGGGCCGTGGTCGCCGGGGCCGGGGTCGCGACAACCGGCGGCGCCGTGGCCGCAGGGGCGGGCGCTGGTGGGGCCGCGGGCGGCATTTCCGCCACCACCATCGGCATCATCGGCGGCGCGGTGGCCGGCGGCACGATCGTCGCGACGAAAGTCGCCGGCGGTCTCGGCGGCGGCGAAGAGTCGACCTATCGCGGCGACTTCAGCATCAGCACCACATTCACCGCAACCTTCACGTTGCCCAATGGCAGCATCGGCCGTTGCACATCGGCGTTGTCCCTTGCCGGGACGGCCTCGATGACGGTTGAGACGCTCGGCAACGGAACGGTCAACGCACACCTCGACATGAACTGGACCGAGCGCGAAGGAGCCACGAACTGCCCGGTGCCCCAACCGTCAACGCCGGCCCTGTACGTCGGGCTCGACTTCGAGGGGTCCGGGAGCAACCTGCAAATGGCCCGGACCGATAGCGGCACTGGCGGGAACGGCTTCACGATCACGCGCTTCTACGGCTTCACCGGCAGTGTCGGTGGCGGGACGGTCTCGGGCACGGTGTCACTGTCGCGGTCGGCGATCAGCGCCACCAATTCCGAGAGCTTTCCCCTCAGTTCGACGGCGGTCACGTTGCAGAAGCAGTGAGCGCGCACGGCCATGTACACACGACGACCGATTCCCCTCCTCCTGCTCCTGTGGCTGGTCCCGGCCGGGTCGTCATGGGCGCAGCCGGCGCCCGCCCTGACCCTCGACCAGGCGGTTGCGGAAGCGCTCGCACGGAACGACCGCATCCTGAATCAGCGCGACACGTCGGTGCAGGCGGACCTTGGTGTCCGCCTCGCCCGTGACGCGTTCCAGCCGAAGCTGACGCCGAACATCCTCGGGTCGTTCGGGCAGACCAACATCAACAGCCAGACCTACCGCGTCGACCTGTCGCAACGCTTCGTCACCGGCACGGAAGCCCGCCTGAGTGTCGGCACCGCCTCGGCGCAGATCCCTGGCGACCCCCTCGGCACTTCGAGCGACGTGCGCTTCTACAACGCGGACACGACCCTTACCCTCACCCAGCCGCTGCTGCGAGGCTTCGGCCCGTCCGCCACGCGACGGGCGCTCGGTGGCGCCGAACTGCGGCGCGAAGACGCCGGCCGCTTCCAGATGCTGGCCGAGCAGCAGGTGGCCATCGACGTGGCCACCGCCTACTACCGCGTCGCCGCCCAGGAGGCGTCGGTAGACGCCTCGCGCCAGAGCCTCACCCGCGCACGCACCCTGCGCGAAGCGGCAGAGGCCAAGCTCGATGCAGGACTGGTGTCGCAGCTCGATGTCCTCCGCGCACAGCAACTGGTGACGCAGGCCGAGGACCAGTACTTCGACGCGCGGGCCAGCGCCGGCGACGCGCGCGACCAGCTGCTGTTCCTGATGGGACGCGAGGGTAGCGTTGACGTCCAGGTCGATCGGACGATTCCGATGCCGGACCTGGCGCCGATCGACGTCGACGCCGCGGCCATAACCGCCCGCCAGAACCGTCTCGACCTCCGCAGCAGAATCGACAACGCCGCGGACGCGGAGCGACAGGTCCGCTTCGCCCGCAACATGCTGCTGCCGCAGGTGGACGTGAACCTGGCGCTGACGCGTCGTGAGACCGCCAACACCCTCGCCCGCAGCTTCGGCCGCGATGGGTACCAGTTCGCCACCTTCTTCACAATCGCCATGCCCGTGGACCGAACCGCGCCGCAGATCGAGTACCAGAACGCCGTGCTGGAACGCATGCGGCGGCAACGGGACCTGTCCACCTTCGAACGGCAACTGGTCATCGATGTGAAGCGGGCCATTCGCGACCGCGACCGCACCCTTCGCTCGGTGGCGGCCGCCGAGACGAGTGCCGACTTGAGCCGGCGAGAGGTGGAAGTGGCACAGCTGCGCTACGACCGCGGTTTGTCGAACAACCTCGATGTCATTACCGCGGAGGGCGCTCGCATGGCAGCCGACCTGCGTCGTGCCCAGGCCCTCGCCGATTCCGCGGTCGCGTCACTGCGGCTCCGGGCGATCCTCGGCACACTCAACCCGCGAGCCGACATCGGACGGCCGACACTGGCTGCAGCGTCGACCGTGACAGCCGGCCGATGACTCCCTATTCTGCACGCCGATCGTCGCTGCGGCCCTCGCGCGCACTCCTCGCTGTGCTGCTGCTCGCCGGCGTTGCCGCCGCGCTGCTGATGGCGCGTCGCACACCCAGCGAACAGACCCTCACCGCGACGGTCCGTCGAGGTGCCCTCGCGGCCAGGCTCACGACGACGGGCACGCTCAGGCCGGTCGAGTCGCTGACCTACCGATCGCCAGTGCCAGGGCGCGACGTCGAGATCCTCGAGCTGGTTCCCGAGGGCTCGAAGGTCGCGCCCGGCGACCTGCTGGCGCGGCTCGACACGACCGAGGTCGAGCGGGAGATGGCGCGCACCAGGGACGACCTGAGACAGGCCCAGATCGATCTGGAGATCGCCGAGGGCGAACTCGACGAGGCGCAAGCCCAGGTCACCGCCGTTCGCGACGGCGACGGCGCACTGACGGTGGCCGAGTCGGTGTCACGCCTGCAGCTGGCGGAACGGCGCGAGGGGCGCCTGCGTGAGGAGTACGAGCAACTGAAGCCGCTCCTCGCCCGCGGCTTCATCACCCGCGAGGAACTCGGGCGGACCGCCAGCGAGTTCGAACAGGCGCAGGAGGAACTGGCGCTGGCCCGCAAACGCGCCGACGTGGTGCAGCAACTGTCTCACCCGCGCGAGCAACGGAAGGCGGCGTTAGGGCTCGCCCAGAAGGAGTCGCAACGGCTGCGCGCACGGGCGCGCGTCCAGGAGACCGCGCAACGGCTCTCGCAGCTCGGCGACATCGTCGACGCCTGCACCATCCACGCACGCGGTCCGGGGTTGGCGGTGTACGAGGACTACCTGAGCGCCAATCCCCGCCGCAAGGTGCGCATCGGCGACCGCGTGACCAGCAGCCAGGGCATCGTCACCATTCCCGAAGTGGCCCGGATGGTCATCGAGGCGTCGGTCAGCGAAGCGGAGGTGCACCGCGTCGTCCAGGGGCAGCGCACCGCGGTCCACGTCGAGGCGTTTCCAGGAGTGGCCCTCAGCGGGCTGGTGACGCGCATCGGCACCCTGGCCAGCGCGTCGCCGTTCAGGCCGCAACAGGACAAACGCTTCGCCGTCGTCATTGCCCTGGACACTGCCCCAGTTGATCTCCGGCCCGACATGAGCGCGCGGGCGGACATCCTGGTGGCCGAGCGCGCGAACACACTTCTCATTCCCGTCAACGCCGTCTTCGACGAGGGCGGTGCTTTCGTCGCGCATCGCATTGGGCGAGCCGGCGTCGAGACGCGCGCGCTGGTGCTTGGCGAATCGAACGACCAACTGGTGGAGGTACTGAGCGGGCTCGACGAGCGGGATGCGGTGCTGCTGGCGACGCCGGGCGCACGCGCCGCCGGCGCCACACCTTCCCTGCCGACCGGACTGACAGGAGCAGGCCTGCTTGCGCCGCACTGAACTGCGCGATCTGATCGAGACAGCGACCGAGGCGCTCGGCCGCTATCGGCTGCGCACCTCGCTCAGCGTCGTGGGCGTCGTTCTGGGCGTGGCCTCGGTCATCGCCATGATGTCGGTGAGCGAGGGCGCCGCGCGCGAAGCGCTGGCCCAGGTTGAAGCACTCGGGCTCGACAACCTGGTGGCGAGAAGCCGCCCACCTGGCGCGGCCGGCGCATTCCGGCCGCTCGAGGCCGGAGATGCCGCGCGCATCGCCGCGCTGGTGCCGGGCGTGGACGGAGCGGCCGCCCTCATCGACCGGCACGTGCGACTGCACCACGACGACCGTTCAACGCTCGGCCACGCCATCGGCATCGAACCCGGCTATCAGTCGGCGACGCGGCTCGTGCCCGCACGCGGGCGCCTGTTGACCCCGTTCGACGAACGCACCTCGGCGCGAACGTGTGTCCTCGGGGCATCACTCGCCCGGAGGTTGTTCGGCTATCGCGACCCGGTCGGCGCGTCGATCGGCATCGGCGACTCGAGTGCGACCGTGGTCGGCGTCCTCGCGCCGAACGGCACGGCCGCTCGGTCCGGCACATCGCTGGCCTGGCGCGACATCGACGAGGCCGCCCTGCTTCCGCTCTCGACCCTGTCGGGCAGCAGCGTGATGATCGCATCCGATCAGCCGGTGGACGAAATCTGGGTGAAGCTGCTCGAAGGCGAGCGTGCGGTCGAACTCAGCGAGGTACTCGGCCACGCCCTCTCCAGACTTGACGGCGGCCGCGACGCGGATCTGGTCGTGCCGCGGGAGCTACTCGCGCAGCGTCAGCGCACGCAGCGGACCTTCAGCATCGTGATCGGCAGCGTCGCAGTACTCGCTCTGCTGGTTGGCGGCATCGGCATCATGAACATCATGCTCACCTCGGTGGTGGAGCGCACCCGCGAGATCGGCGTGCGCCGTACCGCCGGCGCCACCCGACGCGACGTGGCGCGCCAGTTCCTGGCGGAGGCGCTGCTGATGACGATGGCCGGAGGCCTTGCCGGAATTCTGCTCGGCGTCCTCGTGTCGGTTGCCATCGCGGCCTTCGCGGAGTGGCAGACGCACGTCTCAGCGGTCGCCGTGCTGCTGGCGTTCATCAGTTCATGCGCCGTGGGGCTGGTCTTCGGCATCTACCCGGCGATGCAGGCCGCCCGGCTCGAACCGGTCGATGCCATGCGCTACGAGTAGCCGCACGTCTGCTATCCCCGGCAGTCGAGCGCTTTCACAATCGGTTCGATCTGCTTCAGGTAGTTGCGCGCGTTGCGGGCTTCATCGATATCGCCGTTGATCTGCAGCATCTTCTGGTAGCTGCGGCGGGCCGCCACCAGGTACTCGCACGACGAGAACTGGTTGTAGAGATCACGATTGATATTCCCGAGGACGAAATACGCCATCGGGTCGTCCGGTGCGTGCATCAGGGCGCGGCCGCAGTAGTCTCTCGCGCGTCGCGGGTTTCCGACTTTCTGCTCTGTCAGGCACAGCCCGAGGAAGCCGGCGCTTCGCAGGCTGTTGTAGGCCATCTGCCGGTCGGCGTGCGCGCGTCGACCGATCCCCAGCCCGATGAAGTGGAATGCCAGCCGCGATCCGAGGCCGGACGAGAAGTTTGTCAGGTCGAGGAACGTGCGGTAGTCGTCGCGGGCGGCGGTCCAGAGGTCCCGCTGTGGCGTTTTCTCACGCTCGGTTGCGGCCAGTTGCCGACGCGCGTCGGCTCGCCAGAGGGCAGCCTGCGCATTCGACGGGTTGGCGGCCAGCGCTTTACCCGCCTGCTCGATAGCCTGTGGCCAGGCCGCCTTGTCCCAGTACGCCCGCGCCAGCGTCGACAGTGCGTCGTCATCGGTGCCGTCGAGCCGTAAAGCGTCGAGCAGTTGGCGAATCGCCTCGTCGGCATCCCCTCGTTCGATGAGTGCCGCAGCGCATTCGACGCGAGCCGCCACATGCGTGGCATCGAGCGTAATGGCACGCTGGAACTGCGTGACGCTCTGGTCGAGGTCGCCGAGCAACTGATAGGCCTGCCCCAGGTGATAGGCGGCCAGTTCGAAGCCCGGGTCCTCGGCGAGCGCGCGATCGAAGAGGCGAATCGACTCGCGGATGTCCTGCTCGCTCTGGGTGCGGTCGGTCGGCAGGACATTCAGCAGGCTCATGGAGGAGCGCCGGGAGAAGAGCAGTTTCTCGCCCTGTTCGTTCAGATCGGCGGCCTGCTTCCTGATGCGGCGCGCGTAGCGGATACGCAGCGTGACCGTCGACTCCTGCCCAGGCGCGATCATCACCTGCTGCCGGTCCGGTTCGTAGCCCGGCTTCTCGCCAACGAACTCGTGCAGCCCGCCCGGAAGCGCCGGCACCACCAGCGGCTTCCCCTTCGACAGCGGGCCGATCAACCTCCCGTCGATGTAGAGCGTCACCTCATCGAGGTTCGCCTCTACAACTGCGGTGCCGAGCATCGACGGCGCGGCATCGGCGGCGTCGGCCAGGCAATCGCGCGATACGCCGAGAAGCATGCCGGGCTCGTAGTCGCCTCGTGCGGTGGGCGTCTGCGACAACTGGCGCTCGCGCGCGTAGCGTCGCACGTTCGAGCGAACGTAGCCCACGAGTTCATCCGCGGTGATGCGCCCATCGCAGGGGTCATTGTCCGAGTAGCCCTGGAAGGCCTGCACGACGAAGTAGGTATAGAGGCCGAAGCCGGTGGACAGCGTGGGGTCTTCGAAGCTCTTCTCGTTGCCGGCCGTGGCCGTCAGGGTCAGGAAGCGCGACGGCAGCGCGTCGAACTTCTGTTCCAGCTTCTCGTTCGTCGTCTCAGCGGAGATCTTCCCGGAGTGACACGCGTCGGCCAGCAGCACTTTCCAGTTGGCCTTCACCTTGTTCGCGAGCACCTCGCCCAGCGTGTCCATCGGGTAGGCAGTCTCGGCCAGGTGCTGGGGATCGACGTCCCACGGTGCAAGGTAGCCGTGATCGTTCTCGACGAAGCCGTGACCGGCAAAGTACACCACGACACGGTCCGCAGGCTGGGCGACGGACGGCAGCCACTCCTCGAGTGCGCTCTTCACGTTGGCGAGCGTCGCCTCACGCCCTTTCAGGAACCGCACGTTCTCGGCAGGGAACGCGCCGCCCTCCTTGCTGATGAGCACGCGGTAGATGGCGTCCGCGTCGCTCTCGGGAAACTGCAGTTGTTGCGAGGCGTCGAGCTTCTCGTAATTCGCGATCCCGACGACAACCGCATAGCCTCGAGGCACGGTGGCTGGAGGCGCATCTGCCTCGAACACCAGGTCGCGTGAACGTTGCGTGGCGGGCTGCGACTGCGAAGCCGCGCCGCCTGACGTCGGCGCCGGGGCCTGGCCGCTGGGTACGGCCGCTCCGAGCAGCACGGTCAGCGCGAGCGCGGATGCCCACTGCTTCATGGTTCTACCGGGCGTGCTTCAGAGTGATGGTGGCCGACACGGCCTTGCCGAGTTCATCACGGTTCACCACGTACTGGGCGAGCGACGCCGTGGCCGTACTCCGCGCCGGGCTCGGCGTATCCTTCTCGAACACGAGGTCGCGCGACGCGAGGCGCAGACGCAGGTCGTCCACGGCCTTCGGCGGCAGGGAGTCGGACCGCCGGACGCGGCCCTGAAAACCCGGCATGTCCGCCAGGCGTTCCCTGCTCAGCACGACAAACAGCTCTTCCTGCCCGGGCGTGTCGTCGAAGCGGAACCAGCCGTTATCCGGCACCTGCGTCAACTGGCCGCGCGCAATGGCGTTGGAACCGCCATTGATCGTCTCGCCTGGAAACAGCAGCGTCCAGCGGCGCGACGAACCCTGGTGCGCCACATACAGGAAGCCGTTGATATTGGACTCGAAGGCCAGGCGCACGCGGTCGCCGGAATGGAAGGTCTGGTCGCCGTCGGCGTCTACTTCCTCGCCGGAGTCGAGCTTGCGAATGACGCGCCACTTCAACCCGGCGTTCTGCACCGTCCCCGCGGCAGCACTGAACAACTGTTTTGCCTGTCCAGGGCCGGTCGCGATTGGCGGCGCATCCGCCGGGAGGGGCACTGCCGTCGCCGCGACCACCGCCGGCGCGATGGTCGCGCCTGGTGCCGTCACAGTCCGGTTCACCTCGAAGGGCTGCACGGGTCCCGGCGGTGGTGGAAGCGCGGCCGCCACATTCGTGTTCGCTGCCGTGTCGGATGCGGCCGGCGTGACGGCCTGCGGGACACCCGCCTCGACGCCAGCTGTGGCCGGCGCAGCCGGGTTCGGCCTGACAGACTGGCGGTAGCTCCGGACGCCGAATCCGATGACGATGACCGCAAGGGCGACGAGGAGGCGTCGCTGCCTCCTGGAGGCGCGTGGTGACGCGCGCTCGTCCTCGCGCGACGCGGCAGACACCGCAACCGGATGCGCCGACGGATGCGCCGGCACCGTGACCGCTGTCGGCGCATCCGCGGCGGCGGCGAGCCGATTGGTCGTCTGCGATTCGGCGGGGCGGGCCATCGGTCGCCTGTCCACGGTCGGAGCCGTCGTCGAACTCCCCGTTGGCGGCGCGGATAGCGCTGGCAGTCTCTGTGGTGGATGCTCCGCGTCGTAGGCGGCGACCGCCTCCCTCTCCTTCGACGCCACGGCCGCAATCGCGTCGCGCATCTCGCGCGCCGTCTGGAAGCGCTCCGCCGGGTTCTTGGCCATGGCGCGCTGCACGATCTGCTCGAGCAGCGGAACGCGCCGGCTCCATTCGCCGCCTGCCGCGGGCGCGGGTTCGGTCAGCACCTTGATCAGGATGGCCGAGATCGTGTCGCCCTCGAAGGGGCGCCGACCTTCGAACAGTTCGTAGGCCATCGCTCCGGTCGAAAAGATGTCACTCCTGGCATCGACGCGCTCGGCCCGCAACTGCTCGGGCGACGCGTAGTGCGGCGTGCCCATCACCGCGCCACTCAGCGTGATTGTCTCTGCAGCTTCCATGCGGGCAAGGCCGAAATCCAGCAGCTTGATCGAGCCATCCGGCAGCAGGTGGACGTTGCTGGGCTTGATGTCCCGGTGGATCACCTGTTCGTCGTGCGCATGCGCCAGCGCATCCAGAATCTGCGTCAGCACGGTGAGGCGGGAGGCCAGGCTGAGCGCGCCGTGCTCCACGACCGTCGCGAGGTTGTGCCCCTTCAGGTACTCCATCGCGATGAACACGCCGCCGTCGAACTCACCCACCTCGTAGATCGTGACAATGTTCGGGTGCTGGAGAGCGGCGCAGGCCTGGGCTTCGCGATAGAGCCGGTCGACGTATTCCTGTCCACCAAGGCCAGGGCGAACGGTCTTGACCGCGACACTCCGCTTCAATGTCGGGTCGACGCCGCGATACACGTCGCCCATCCCGCCGGAGCCCAGCCGGGCCTCGATGCGGAAGCGACCAATACTCTCGGGAAGCGAAGACGGGTTCTGGGCCATTCGGATCCTGCGGGACGACTGCGGTCAGCGACGCGAGATACGGTCGGCAGTATAGACGAGCCCGCATCGAGACGCGAGGCAGCGTGGGCTGTTACGCTGATGCACGTGACGTCCGCACAACCCCGCGTGGCCATTGTCGGCGCCGGCCTGATGGGCCGCTGGCACGCGCACGCGGCGCAGCGCCTCGGCGCACAGGTCCGCGTCGTCGTCGATCCCGACCCCGCCGCCGCCGCCGCGCTGGCCGCGCGTCATCGCGGCTGCCGCGCCGTGCCGGACCTCACCTCCGCGTTGCCCGACGTCGAGGTCGTGCACGTCTGCTCACCGGGCGACACCCATCTGGCAGTGGCCGCGGAGGCGCTTGCCGCCGGACGCCACACGCTGGTCGAGAAGCCGCTGGCCACGACCGAGGCCGACACTGCGGCGCTGTTCGATCTGGCGGTGCTCCACCAGGTGCAGCTCTGCCCGGTGCACCAATTCCCGTTCCAGGAGGGTGTACGCCGCGTGCTGCGCGAGCGTGACACGCTCGGGTCGCTTCGCCACATCGACCTTCGCATCTGCTCGGCCGGCGCCGACGGACCCGACGCCGTGCGGCGGCAACGCATTGCCGAGGAGGTGCTGGTGCACCCCTTCTCACTGCTCGAACGGTTCTTTCCCGGGTCGATCGGTTCGGTGAACTGGCACGTACGCTGTCCGTTGCCAGGCGAACTGCAGGTCAGCGGTGTAGTTGCCGACACCGCGGTGTCGATCGTGGTGTCGATGCGCGGGCGCCCGCCGGTCAACCGCATGGAACTCGTCGGCGAACGTGGCACTGCACATCTCGACCTCTTCCACGGCTTCATGACGATTGCACACGGACTCTCCACGCGGACCGGCAAGGTGGCTCGTCCCTTCACCAGTGCCGCTGCCCTGGGCACCGCTGCCGCCGCGAACCTCGTCCGCCGTGCCAGCCAGGGCGAGGTGGCGTATCCGGGACTGCGCACGCTCATCGACGCGTTCTACCGTGCCGCCGCCGGTCAGGGGCCGCCGCCGATTCCGCGCAACGAGGCGATTGCCCTGGCACGGGCCTGCGAACAGGTGGCCCGTGCGTGCGCTGAGCGGTAGCCCTACCCGCACGGGTGGTGCGCCAGATGCTACGCTTAGATCATGGCGGGCAAGCCCGGCGATCAGGACCAGACAGGCGGAGCCGTCAAGGAACGGGTCCACGAACAAACCAAGGAGCCGACGCTCTATAACGTCGTGCTCCTCAACGACGATTACACCCCGATGCAGTTCGTCGTGGACGTGCTGGAAGGCCTCTTCAGGAAGAGCCCGTCCGAGGCGTACCGGGTGATGATGCAGGTGCACCTCGAGGGACGCGGCGTTGCCGGCGTCTATCCGTGGGAAGTTGCCGAAACAAAGGTCGACTCGCTGACCACGCTTGCGCGCGTCGCAGGCCATCCCCTGCAGGCGACGATAGAGGACGCCTGAACCATGTTTTCACCTGCGCTCGAAGTCATCCTGAACATCGCGTTCCGCGAGGCCATCTCGCGCGGTCACGCCTACCTGACGCTGGAACATCTGCTCTACGCCCTGGCGCACGACCCGGACGGCGAGCGGATCCTCGCGGCCTGCGGTGTCGATCTGCCGCAACTGCGTCGCGAGCTCGACCAGTTTCTCGACGAGTCGATCGAGAAGCAGAAGCGCGGCAGCGCGAAAGATCCGGAGCAGACGGTCGCGTTCCGGCGCGTGCTGCAGACCGCCATCCTGCACGTCCAGAGCGCGCAGCGCGACGAGGCCAACGCCGGCGACATCCTTGCCGCCATGCTGCAGCAGCCAAAAACCTACGCCGCACAACTGCTGGGTGAACAGGACGTCACGCGGCTCGACATCCTCAACTTCATTTCGCACGGCATCACGAAGGTGCCGCAGGGCCCGTCGGGTACGCCCGGCAGCGACGAGAACACACCGGCGCATGGCGACGAGCCCACGTCCACCGCCACCGATCCGTTGAGCGCGTACTGCGTCAACCTCACCGTCCGCGCTCGTCAGGGCCAGCTCGACCCGCTCATCGGTCGAGCGGCAGAGCTCCAGCGCACCATCGAAGTGCTGTGCCGCCGCCGCAAGAACAACCCGGTCTTCGTCGGCGACCCCGGCGTTGGCAAGACGGCGCTGGCCGAAGGCCTGGCCTCGCGCCTGCTGCACGATGACGTGCAGGGCGCACTGGCCGGTGCTGAGGTCTTTTCGCTCGACACCGGCGCCCTGCTGGCCGGCACGCGCTTCCGTGGCGACTTCGAGGAGCGCTTCAAGGCGGTCATCGCGGCCCTGGCCGCGCGGCCCAAGCCCATTCTCTTCATCGACGAGATGCACTCCACCGTCGGCGCCGGCGCCGTCTCCGGCGGCACGATGGACCTCGCCACGCTGCTGAAGCCGCTGCTCACGCAGGGCACGCTCCGCGTCATCGGCTCGACGACGCACGAGGAGTACAAGCACATCGAGAAGGATCGGGCGCTCGCCCGCCGGCTGCAGAAGATCGCCGTCGAGGAACCATCGATCCAGGAAACCATCAGCATCCTCTCGGGGCTGCGTAGCCGCTACGAGGAGCATCACGGCGTTCGCTACACCGACGGCGCGCTCGAGGCGGCGGCGCGGCTGGCCGCCCGGCACCTGCGCGACTACAAGCTGCCCGACAGCGCCATCGACCTGATGGACGAGGCCGGATCGGTGACGCGCCTGCAGGCCCTGGCGGCCGCGGCCGAGGCGAAGAGCAAGGCTGACGCCGAGCGCCCGGCGGAGGGCGAGACCGCGGTGAAGATCGACGTTCCTGTGGGTGCGCCCGCGAACGGCAGTCTCGCCGAAGCCGAGGCGCCCGCCGATCGCCCCGTGGTCGACGCCCGCGACATCGAACGCGTCGCCGCCAAGGTGGCGCGTATTCCCGACCGTCAGGCCACCGCGTCCGATCGCGACCGGTTGCGCACGCTCGAAGAGTCGCTGCGCCGCGTGGTCTTCGGTCAGGACGAGGCGGTGCACCTCGTGGCGCAGGCCATCAAGCGGTCGCGCGCCGGCCTTGGCCAGCCCGATCGGCCTGCGGGCTGCTTCCTGTTCACCGGTCCGACCGGCGTCGGCAAAACCGAACTCGCCAAGCAACTCGCGCTGCAACTGGGCAACGAGTTCATCCGCTTCGACATGAGCGAGTACATGGAGAAGCACGCGGTGGCGCGGCTCATCGGCGCGCCTCCCGGATACGTCGGCTTCGAGCAGGGCGGCCTGCTGGTGGACGCCGTGCGCCAGCACCCCTACAGCGTCGTCCTGCTCGACGAGATCGAGAAAGCGCATCCGGACATCTACAACGTGCTGCTCCAGGTGATGGACCACGCCACGCTGACGGACAACACCGGGCGCAAGGCCGACTTCCGCAATTCGGTGGTCATCCTCACCTCGAACGCCGGCTCGCGCGAGATGGGGGCCGCCTCGATCGGCTTCGCCGACACGATGGCCGGTCTCGACGAGGAGTCGCGCGGCAAGGCGTCGGCGGGCAAGGCGAAGAGCGCGCTAGAAAAGGTGTTCAGCCCCGAGTTCCGGAACCGGCTCGACTCCATCGTCATGTTCAAGGCGCTTGCCCCGGACGCGATGGAGACGATCGTCGAGAAGTTCATCCTGCAGCTCGAAAGCCAGCTCACCGAGCGCAAGGTGGCCATCACGCTGACGCCGGCCGCTCGCACGTGGCTCGCGAAGGCCGGCTACGATCGTCTCTTCGGCGCCAGGCCGCTGGCACGCGTCATCCAGAGAGAGGTGCGCGACGTGCTCACCGACCAACTGCTGTTCGGCGCGCTCGAACATGGCGGCACCGTCACCATCGACGAAGGCCAGAACGCCCTGACCTTCGCCTACGAGGCGCGGACGCCGCCGAATGAGCCGGCAGGGCAGCCATTGGTCGTTGGTCAGTAGTCGTTGGTCGACGCACGCCACTGCACAGTCGTGCGGTGGTTGTGCCGGCTCGTGCGGCGGCCGGCCACACTTTCCCCACCATAGGTTCCTCTGGCGGGTGTAGATTCCTTGGTCATGCACAAGTCACTCGTGGCATCACTTTTCCTCTCCGGCACGCTGCTGTTCGCAGCCGCCGGGCAGGCACAGAACAGCGCCTTCGCGCCGCGCCGCTCGCAGACGTTTGCGGGGTCCGCGGCCCAGCCGCTCGCGTCGGCGGCGCAGCGCGGCCTCGCCTCGCAGCTATCGGCATTTCTCGCTCAGCGCGGCATCTTCGTTCCGGCCGACTCCATCGTCGTAGGCTCGTCGTCACGCTCGACGAACGGCCAGCTGATCCATCGCCTGACGCAGCAGGTTGGCGGGGTGCAGGTGTACGGCGTCTCGGCCAAGGCGGCCGTCAGTACGAACGGCGACCTGGTGTTCCTCACAGAGAACTTCGCGGCCGTGGCTGGCACTCCGCAGGGCACGGCGGGGAACGAGGAACAGGCGCTGCGCGCCGCCCTGACCGGGCTTTACCCCGGACAGAACATCGCCGTCGGCGCAGCGCGTCGTGAAGCCAATAGCGTGGTGTTCGAGAAGACACCGTTCTTCTACTCGGCGCCGCGCGTCTCGCACGTCCTCTTCCAGGACGAAGACGGTTCGCTGAACCGCGGCCTGCTGGTGGAGACGTGGAGCAACACGGGCAACCTGCTGCACGAGACGCTGGTGGGTGGTGGCGGCAACGTACTCGACGTGGTGTCGCGCACCGCCACCGATTCCTACAACGTGTTCGTGGAAAGCCCCGCCAAGGCCGCACAGACGACTGTGGCGGGTCCTGGAGGGTGGCTCGACGCCACGGGACAGACCACCACCAACATCCACGGCAACAACGTCGCCGCCTACCTGGATGTCGACGCCAACAACGCACC
Organism: Acidobacteriota bacterium; assembly: GCA_043743165.1. Taxonomy (GTDB): domain Bacteria; phylum Acidobacteriota; class Vicinamibacteria; order Vicinamibacterales; family CAVVIG01; genus CAVVIG01. Next base: position 52,436 of record JAYTXA010000060.1, on the reverse strand, counting down.
TGACCCAGGCGGCACGGCGGTCACCGACGGCAACTTCCTGACATCGGCCGACCTGACGGTCACGCCCACGACGACCGGCAATAGAGCCGTCGCCGTGCAGAACCTGTTCTACCTCAACAACAGGATGCACGACGTCCTGCTTGCAGCCGGGTTCACCGAGGGGCAGGGCAACTTCCAGACGACGAACGTCACTGGTGCTGGAGTTGGCAACGACGCGGTCCAGGCCGAAGCACAGGACGGCAGCGGCACCGACAACGCCAACTTCTCGACGCCGGCCGACGGCTCCAAGCCGCGCATGCAGATGTACCTGTGGAGCGCGGCACTGCCCGCTCAGGAAGTGGTGGTCCTCGGCGTGTCCTACGGCCTTCGCCAATCGACGTTTGGCGCGGCGCTGACGACCACCGGGCTGTCGGGTCCACTCGCCTCGGCGCCCACGGATGGCTGCACCAGCTTCCCCTCCGGCACGTTCACGGGCAAGGTCGCGATTATCAGCCGCGGCACCTGCAACTTCACGGTGAAGGTCTTGAACGCCCAGAACGCCGGCGCCAAGGCCGTGATCATCCAGAACAACGAGGCCGGCAACTTCAGCTTTGCGCCGGGCGGAACCGACCGCAAGGTGAAGATCCCCTCGGGCATGGTGGGCCAGGCTGATGGTGCGACGCTGCGCTCGCTGGACACCCAGAGCGCCACGCTGCGGATGAATGCGATCGCACCGCCGCAACTCGATGGCGACGTCGATTCCGACATCGTCTACCACGAATACGGCCACGGCCTGACATGGCGCATGATCGGCAGCATGAGCGGCGTTCTCGCCGGCGCGATCGGCGAAGGTGCGAGCGACGTGAACGCGTTCCTCATCAACAACGACCCGGTCGTTGGCGAGTATGCCTTTGCCAACCCTCTGGGCATTCGCCGGGCTCCCTACGACGTCTACACGAATACGTATAGCTATGTCGGAAGCGGCACGGGCAGCTACGAGGTCCATAACGACGGCGAGATCTACGCCGCGGCCATGTGGAAGTTCGCCCAGGACGCCCGGACGGCGGCGGGCAAGACCACCGAGGAGATCCAGAAGATCTTCGTCGGCGGGATGGACTACACGCCGGCGGCGCCGGCGTTCGAGAACATGCGCGACGGTATGCTGCAGTACCTCGCGGCACCGGGCGCTGTCGCCCTCGACAATTGCATCGTGTGGCGAGCGTTCGCGAAGTTCGGTATCGGCGTCGGTGCGAAGGGCACGGTCTTGCGCCGTGGCACGGTGAGCATCACGGAGAGCTTCGCACTTCCCGCTGGCTGCACGCCCTAGGAGCCCGAAAAGACGGACTGAAAAGACACGGCGCCGTCTCCCGCCAGGGGGCGGCGCCTGCCCGCCCTCTTAGTCCCCCTCCTCTTTCTGGTGCGCCGCATTCCGGAACGCCAGGCTTCGCACGGGACGTCCCCACGACGCACGCAGCGCCCTGGCGACCTCCGGCTCGGTCTCGTCCAGGCTCGCGGCAAGCGCCTCGAGCTTCTGCGACATGCGTGCGACACGCGCCGCGTACCGCTCATCGTCGCCGTTCCGCTTGATCGTCTCGCGGAGCAGCGCCGACTTTTCCACGAACTCCACGAGAGCGTCGGTCCAGGCAGCCATGAATCCGAGAGTACCACCTCCGCCAGTGAGGCTCATGGTAGAGTCGCCGCCATGGTGAACCGAGCCTTGGCGGCAGTGTGGTGTCTTGGTGTGACGGCAACCCCGGTCCTGGCCCAGGCCCCCGCTCCGCGCGCCGCATCGGCTCCGGCGATCGTGGTTGGCGCCGACTTGGTCGACAGCACCCTGAAGCAGTCGATCGCGAACAACACCCTCGACAAGAAGATGGCGGAAACGCCGACGCGCGGCGGCATTGTCCGCATCGGCATCGTGCACCGGACCAAGCCGGAACCGCGCGCGCTGCTACACAACGAACTGACCGAGATCTACCAGATCATCACCGGCTCGGGCCTGTTGTTCACCGGCGGCACACCGCAGGCGCCAACGCCCGTGTCCGATCCGCCGAACCTCGGACCGACACCGAGCTTTTACGTGAACCAGGACGGCGGCGTCACCCAGAAGGTGAAGGCGGGTGACCTCGTGATCATCCCGGCCGGCCTTCCCCACCGCTTCAGCGAACTCGACGGTCCGATCGAGTACGTCATCTACCGCTTCGAAGCGGTGCCGGTGAAGTAGCCGTCAGTTCTTCCGGGCGAGGTCGTAGACAATCTCGTAGGAGAAGCGGACGAAGCGATGGATTTCGGCTTCGAGAATCCGCTCCTGGTCGCTGTGCGCGCCGAAGCCCTTGGGACCGTCTTCGACGTCCGTCGCCGGCGCCACGCCGTAGCACTGCGTGGCCTGCGCCCGCACCTGCGACATGTCGGTCGCCCCCGTGCTCATCATCGGCAGCGTAACCGTGTCGTAGTTGCGAGCGGCGGCAGACTGAATCACCCGAAACGCCTCCGACTGCAGGTTTGCCGGTGGCCCGACCGGACGCTGCTCTCCCGAATCCGGCGCGAACCTCACGGTGACCGCCGGATCGTTGATCACGCGCCGCAGTTCAGCGAGGAACTGTTCCGGGTTTTCGTCCGGCAGCATGCGCACGTCGAGCGTGGCCTGTGCCTCGGACGGGATGACATTCCGCCGAAATCCCCCGCTGATGATGGTCGGCGAAATCGACGTGCGGAGCATGGACGCGTAGTTCGGTTCGTGCTCGACGAAGTAGTCATCTGCCGCCCGGCCCGCAGCCGACGCGGGGTCGAGGATGGCCCGATAGCGGGCCGCCGCCTCGGGCTGCGAGAACTCCGCCATGCGGGCGAAGAAACTCCGTGTCGTGTCGTTGAGCCGCACCGGCACACGCCACTTCCCGGCGGCGGCCACCGCCGCGGCAAGATGCACCACCGCGTTGCCCTGCAGAGGACGCGAGGCGTGCCCGGACGGCCCGTTGGCCACCAGTTCCACCGTCCGCGGCGTCTTCTCTGCGGCCTGCACGGCGGAGTAGACAACCTTGCCGTTCAGGCGCGCGATGCTGCCGCCTTCGGCCAGACAGAACTCGGCCGCGATCGCGTCGGCGTGCTTGCTGGTCATGAAGCCGATTCCCGGACCGGTCGTACCCTCCTCACCAGACTCGACCATGAAGATCACATCGCGGTCGAGCGACACGTTCAGCCGCTTCAACTGGAGCATCGTCATCAGGCCGGCCACGACGTGAGGCTTGTCGTCGAGGGTGCCGCGCCCGTAGACATATCCACCGTCGCGCGCCGCGCTGAACGGCGGAAACGTCCATTTCTTGGGGTCCACGGTCACGACGTCGCTGTGCCCCATGTAGAGGATCGGCTGCTTGCGGCCGCTCCCCTTCAACCGCGCCACGAGGTTCGGTCGCTTGGGGTCGAGGGCGAAGATTTCGACAGGAATACCCTCCTGTTCGAGGACGCCCTTCACGTAATCCGTGACGAGATACTCGTTGCCTGGGGGGTTGCTGGTATCGAGGCGTATCAGCGCCTGGAAATGCCGCAGTGTCTCGGCTTGCAGGGCGGTCCAGTCCGGACCAGCGGCCTGTGCCGCAACCGGCGGCGTGACCGCGGCTGCCGCCGCTGCCACGACCAGCGCGGCGATGAACGCTCGAAACCGCATCGTGCCTCCTCGGGAATGTCGTCCTACTTCACCGGCATCGGCGGCACCCACTGGGGGACGACGTAGGCAAAAAACAACGACAGCAGCCCCATCACGATCATCAGCAGCACGCTGTGCTTGATGGTGAACCTGAACAGCCGGCTCTCATCGGCTGCGGTCATGCCGGTGGCGGCCACCGCGACGGCGATACTCTGCACCGAAATCATCTTGCCCATCACGCCCGCCGCAGAGTTGACCGAGGCCATGAGGATGGGACTCAGGCCGAGCGCGTTTGCGGTCACCACCTGCAGGTTGCCGAAGAGCGCGTTGGCCGAGGTATCGCTGCCGGTGAGGAACACGCCCATCCAGCCAACCACCGCGCTGAAGAACGGGAAGGCGGACCCGGTCGATGCGAGCGCGAGGCCGAGCGTCGAGGTCATGCCCGAGTAGTTCATCAGGTAGGCCAGGCCGAGCATCGACGCAATCGTCAGCATCGCGAACGACAGCTGCCTGAACGTGTCCTTGTAGGCCTTCACCACCTGCTTCGGCCGGACGCCGAGCAACAGCGCCGCAGTGAGCGTGGCGAGCAGGCAGGCGGTGCCTGAGGCGCTCAGCCAGTTCAGCGTGAACTCGGCAGCATACGGGGCCGGCGCGCTGCTCACTGGCGGCACGCGCTGAATGAGGTTGTGCAGCCCGGGCACGTTCAGGATGTTCGTCTTGGTGGCACCCGAGCGGAGCCACTCTGGAAGCAGGCCGTTGGTCCAGGTGTCGATGGCCTTCTTGATGTCCGGCTCACCCCAGGCGAGCACGAAGACCACCAGCAGCAGGTACGGCAGCCAGGCCAGCAGCAGTTCGCGGCCCGACGGGCTCTCGATCGCCACCGTCGCCGGCCGATCGCCCTCGAGGCGCATGATCGACGGCGGCTTCCACAGCTTGAGCACCGCCACCATCACCAGGATGCACGTCAGCGACGAGACGATGTCGGTCAGTTCCGCGCCGACGTAGTTCGAGACGATGAACTGCATGCCGGCAAACGAGACGCCGCAGGCGACGATCGCCGGCAGCACTTCCATGGCACGCTTGCGCCCCACCATCACCACCAGCAGATAGCCGGGGATGAAGACCGACACCATCGCACAGAGGCGCCCGACCATCGCGCTCAGCTCTGGCAGCGGCAGACCGGTGACGTTGGCCAGCGTGATCACGGGAATGCCGATCGACCCAAAAGCCACCGGCGCCGTGTTCGCCAGCAGGCAGATGCCCGCGGCGTAGAAAGGGTCGAAGCCGAGCCCGGCGAGCATGGCGCCCGCCACGGCAACCGGCGCGCCGAAACCCGCCGCCCCTTCGATGAACGCGCCGAACGAGAACGCGATGAACATCGCCTGAAGACGGCGATCGTCGGTGAGGCTGCCGACCGAGTTCTTGATGATCTCGAACTTGCCGGTATCAACCACGAGTCGATACAGCATGATCGAACTGAAGACCACCCAGGCAATCGGGAATATGCCGTAGGCCGCGCCGTAGACCACGGAGACGACGGCGAGATTCGCCGGCATGCCGTAGACGAGTAGCGCCACGACGAGGCCCGACCCCAGCGCCGTCAGGGCCGAGAGCCACGACGGCTTCCGCAGCAACCCGAGCATCGCGAACAACACGAGGATGGGGACGGCCGCGAACAGGGCCGACAGCCCCAGGCTGCCGGCGAGCGGTTCGTAATTGTGCTGCCACATAGGCGCGAAGTGCCTCTCTGCTGGTCGTGCGTTGGCGATCTAGCGCTCTGGGAAGTCGAGCCGGGAGAGTTATACCCGAAATGGGAGCGTCCGGTATCATCGATTCAGGATGACCGTGGGGAGTCGCACGTGAGCGAGGCAACGAAGGACGGACCGGCGGCACGCCTGGACATCTGGCTCGATGTGACCTGCCTGTTCAAGACCCGCTCCGAGGCGCAGAAGGCCGTCAAGAACGGCAAGATCGACGTCAATGGCCAGACGGCCAAGGCTCACCGCATGCTCCGCCTCGGCGACACGCTGGTCATCGGCCGGCCCTTCGCCCGCAAGCAGACCATCATCGTCAAGGGGATCGTGGAGCGGCACGTGTCGAAGGCGGAAGCGCGACTGCTTTACGAGGACACCACACCGCCGCCATCCCCCGCGGAGATCGAGATGCGCCGCATGGAGCGCCTCTACCGGGCCGCCGTGACACCCACCACCACCCCTGACAAGCGCGATCGGCGTGCGCGGCGCAAGATGAAGGAAGGCGGCTAGGCGCTCGGCATCTTCGCCATCACGCGCAGCAGTTCGGCCACCGACCAAGCCTGCGCAATGCACCCCCGCGGCGTGAACGGCGGGTCGGCATCAAAAATTTCGCTGATGGAACCGACGCACGCATCGTCCAGCTGGACCGCCACGCCGTGCAGCACCGCGGACACCGTCTTCACGTCGTCGGGATGCACCTTCAGCCAGGCATCGACGAACGGCCCAACCAGCCACCCCCACACCGTGCCCTGGTGATAGGCCGCGTCGCGGTGACGCAGATCGCCGTAGTAGCGCGACTTGAAGTCGGGATCGCCAGGCGCGAGCGAGCGGAGACCGACCGGCGTCAGCAGGCGCTCGACTACCACCCGCATGACCGGTGTCCACCGGCGGCGTGCGAGAACCTCGTGCGGCAGCGAGATCGCCAGCACCTGGTTCGGCCGGCACTTCGCATCGTCCCCGTCCTCACCGTCCACGACATCGAACAGGTGCCCGGCGCGCTCGCACCAGAAGCGCTGGTTGAACGAGACCTGGGCGCGGTCGGCCCGGGCGCAGTACTCGCGTGACGAGGCGTCACCACGCTCGGCCGCCCACTGCTGCATCAACCGCAGCGCGTTGTACCACAGCGCATTGATCTCCACCGCTTTGCCGCGCCGCGGCGTCACCACCCAGTCGTCGACCTTAGCGTCCATCCACGTGAGCTGGTAGCCCGGGGCGCCCTGCGTCAGCAGGCCGTCGCGCGGGTCGACCCGAATGCCGAAATGCGTCCCGTTCACATGCGCCTCGACGATGGCGACCAGCGTCGGGTAGATGGCGTCGAGAGTGATGCGGTCACGGGTGACCGCCAGGTAGCGGGAGAGCGCATGGAAGAACCACAGGGTGGCATCGGCCGTGTGATACAGCCCTTCCTTCTGGCCCTCCGGGAACATGTTGGGAATGAGGCCGTCGCGAACGTAGTGCGCGAACGTACGCAGGATGTACCCGGCTTCGAGATGGCGACCGGTGGTGAGCGTCAGCCCCTCGAGGCTGATCATCGTGTCGCGTCCCCAGTCGGTGAACCAGTGGTAGCCGGCGATGACTGTGCGTACCTCGTCGCCGGTCGCACGGGCGCGCGCCGCCTCCTCGAACCGACCGGCGGGCGTGATGATGAACTGGTCGGCCGCCAGCACGAGTTCGGCGCCGACGCCCTCGCGCACCGACGGATCAGCCTGAGAGATGAGCCGCAGGCGGCGTTCGCGCTCGGCAGCGAGCGCCTGCTCGCTCGGCAGCACCTGCATCGTCTCGAACGTCTCGGTGGATGCCATGAACGCGGCGCGCGCCCCGCGCGACAGGCTGAGGCTGAAATAGCCAGGACTCCACAGGTCGCCCTGCGCCTGATAGCCGCGACTCTCCTCCACCGGGTACTGCACCTGGTTGAGGCGCTGCCCTTGCAACGTGAAGCTGGCATCCCCGAAGGCCAGCATGCGCAACGGCGGCAGCGGCGAGTGCTTCAACGCCAGTTCGCAGCAGTCGCCGATGGCGCGGAACTCGTACGGCCATCCGAGCGGCTCGGACACCGGTTCTTCCTGCGCGCGAAAATTCACCGAGGGGCGGAGGCCGAGTTCGACAGCATCGGCGCCGTCGAGCAGCTCGTACAGCACGTGCACGGTGTTCTGCATGTGCGTCAGGAACACGCGCCGCTCGATCACGATGCCGTCGATGTCGAACCGCCAGACCGGAAGTCCGGCCTCGAGTCGAAACTCGACGAGGTACTGGCTGGCGGTCTGTCCCACTGTCTCCCCAACACGCTCGCGTCCACCGAACTCCACGCGGCGTCCGTCCGGATACCGCAGTTGTTCGGCGAGGTGGCTGAGCATGACGATGCGGCCGTGCGGGGCGGGGAGCGCCGCGATCAACACGCCGTGATAGCGGCGGGTGATGAAGCCGCTGACCGTGCCCGAGGCATAGCCGCCGAGGCCGTTGGCGACGAGCCACTCGCGCGTCGCGTATTCGTCGGGGTCGAGACCGGGCGGGGGCCAGTCGAGTCTGCGCATCGGTTCGGTCACGTCGGGGTCGCCTCGCTGGTTACGCCGTTCGTCGTTTCAGTTTGACACTCGTGCGGAGACGCGCCGACACCGGTCGCAGCACATACGCCGACTCGCCGGGAATGGCCCAATGGCCCTCGGGCCACAGGCCGGCGGCACCGGGGCCGTCGTAACACGGAGCGTCGCTGCTCCATTCCACCTCCCAGTCGCACCTGAAAGGCGGCGCAAAGAGCGGATCGGCGATCGATGCGCGCGTGTGGTCCGCGCCAAGATTGACGAGCAGCAGCCGATCGTCGGTGCCGCCGGTGAGGAACCGGAGCGCGAAGACGTGATCGGTCAGCGCGCTGCCGTCCACCCCGCCGCACCGCTGGGCGCGAAACGCCGGCGTCTCCCGGCGCAGCCGCAGCAAGTCGCGATGCAGCGCATAGACCGTCGCGTGCGTCGTCCGCTCGCTGAATTCCAGCGTGCACGCACGGAAGGTGCGCGGGTCGGCCGGGTCGGCGAGTTCGGCTACCTGCTCGTAGCCACGGGCGCTGGGAAACTGCGTGAGGAACTCGGCGCGTCCGCGCTTCACGGCCGCGGCGAGGTCGGGCTGGTGATGCGCGAAATACAGGAACGGCGCCGACGAGGCGAACTCCTGCCCCTGAAACAGCATCGGTGTGGCGGGCATCAGCAGCATCAGTGCCGTCAGCGCTCGCACGCGTCCGGGACTGCTCATGTGATGCATGCGCTTGCCGTGCACCGAGTTCGCCACCTGATCGTGATTCTGCAGGTAGGCCACGAAGCGGGCCGGCGGCAGATCGAGTCCGGGCGTGCCGCGCGGATGGCGCTGCCAGGCGTAGTGCTGTCCCTGGAACAAGTAGCCGTACTTGGCCGCGGCGATGAACTCGGCTGCCGTGCCGGTGGTGTCGCTGTAGTAGGCCTCGCGGCGTCCGGTCAGGGCCACCATCGCCGAGTGATGGAAGTCGTCGTTCCACAGCGCGTCGAGTCCCAGTCCGCCAACCGACTCATCGCGCACCAGTTCCGTGAGCTGCGGTTCGTTCTCCGCTACGAGGATGGTGCGCCTGCCGCGCGCCTGTGCACGCACCGCTGCGCCAAGCTCGGCGATCACATGACGTGTCGAGGCGTCGAAGATCTGTTGCGTCGCGTCGAGCCGAAGGCCGTCCATGTGGAACTCGTCGATCCAGTAGCCGGCGTTGGCCACGAAGAAGTCGCGCACGGGGCCGGCGTCTGGACCGTCGAAGTTGAGCGCGTCACCCCACTCGTTGTCGTAGGTCTCCGAGAAGTAGGCGGGCGAGAACACGCGCAGGTAGTTTCCGGATGGACCGAGGTGGTTGTAGACAACGTCGAGGATGATGGCGAGGCCAACCCGGTGTGCCTCGTCGACGAACGCCCGCAGGTCGTCGGGGCGTCCGTAGCGGTGGTACGGTGCGTAGGGCGTGACGCCGTCATAACCCCACCCGAAGTCGCCGTCGAACTCGGCGACGGGCATCAGTTCAATGGTCGTGATGCCGAGCGCCGCCAGTTCGGCCAGTTCAGCACGGGCCGCTACCCACGTGCCCTCACGCGTGAACGTGCCGATGTGCAGCTCGTAGATAACCTGCCCTTCCAGCGGGAGGCCGCGCCACGTGGCGTCGCTCCAGGCGTATGCCGACGGATCGATCACTTCGGACGCGCCGTGCGGACCTTCGGGCTGGAAGCGGGACGCCGGATCGGGATAGAGCCGATCGGCATCGTCTACCTTGTAGTGATAGCGCTCGCCAGGGCTGGCATCTGCCTCGACGGACCAGTAACCGTGGCCATCCGGATCGAGCGGGTGCGTCCGTGCGCCAAGTACGAGCGTGACCGACCGCGCCGGCGGCGCCCACACCCGGAAGTGCGCGCGGCCCGGCCCCACCACGTCGGCACCAGCCGGCAGTCGGCGAGGTCGCATGGCAGAGGTCGAGGTAGGTGCGGCGGCAGTCGCGCCTGAGCCTGGCATTCACCAGCGGCGTAGCAGGATCGATGCCGGGAACGTGCGCTCTATACTTTCAGGCAGCCATGCGTTTCGTCGTCTATCCGCGCGACGTCATACCAGCGGCCGAGCCAGGCATTCTCGACCGCTCGACATCGGTTGATCAGGTAAAGGCGCACTTCTTCGAGCTGCTGCGCACGCTCGGGTCGGTCACGCCTCTCCCCGAAGAGGCCGCCACCGAAGACCTCACCGCTCTGTTCGCGCGGCCCGACACAGTGCTGGCGTATGTGCACGCCGACCTCTCGTCTCCGGCTCACGCGCGCCTGCAGAATGTGCCCAGGCGCTCGCTCTGGCATTCGCTCGGCGGGCTGATGTTGCCCGACCGCGTCGCCACCCTCACGACCCGCGAATCCAGCCGCGTCACACTGGTCATGACGCCGTTCCAGCGCGAACGACTCCAGCAGTTTCTCGGCGCGGCCGTGCAGGCACTCGGCGTCATGCCGTACCCGATCGATGCCGACTTCTGGCGGCCACCGTCGCCAGCAGAGCGGTCGCGGGCACGGGCTGAACTGCGCGTGCCCGAGTCGACAACGCACCTCGTCTCGGCCGGGCGGCTGCTGGTGACGAAGGGCCTCTGTCAGGCGGTGCAGGCGCTCGCGGCGTGGCCGATCGCTGACGCCAGGCTCACGCTCGCCGGCAGTGCCGAGCCGGCGTTTCCCATCCAGGCACTGTCAACCGATCACCGCGGCTTCCCTGCCTATCTCGCGAGGCACTGGCAGAGGGACGCCGGGTCGTTCCTGCGCGTCTGGCCGTCCCTGAATGCGAAGGATTTGCGGCGCCTGTTCTGGTCGGCCGATGCCTTCATCTCGCCGTCGTGGCACGAAGACGAGAACTACGGCATTACGCCGCGGCAGGCCGCGCTCTGCGGCGTGCCGCCGGTGGTGTCCGACTTCGCCGGGCTGGCCGACCTGGCGCGCTATCTGCCCTGGGGCAGCGTGCCCACCTACCCCACGGCTGTCGGGGTGCGCTTCGCGCTGCGCGACCTGCGCGCGGGCATCCGCGCCGCGCTCGACCACGCGCGCACTGATGCGTCGTGGGTCGATCGGGTCCGTGCCTCGTGTGACGCGCCGACTGCCGCCTCGGGCCTGCGCGCCGCGGTGGAGGCGCTGCTGAGACAGACGCCGCAGCCGACCGCGCCCGCCGACACCGCGCCTCGCACCGCGTTCCGTCGCATCTTTGCGCACGCCGACCCGCTCGTCGTGGCCGCTATCACCTCGCGGTCGCTACTGGCGCCAGACGGCCTGTTCGCGCCGGGCACCGGCCCGCACAATCCCGAGTATCCGAGCAACGACTTCTTCACTGCCGTCCAGGGCATGTACACGACGCGGCCGCGACCACCTGTGGTCACTGGCGGATCGTCCTGGCAAGGCTTCTTCCCGTGTGTGCTGGACGCGGAGCGGCGGGCGCTGGTGGAGGATGGATACCCAGGGCCGCGCCTGTGGCCACTCGATGCGAGAGCGTGTGCGGCGGTCGAGGCGAGCGTCGACCCGTCGAGTGCCGTCCTTCGGCTCACGCCGCGCACGCCTGCGCAGTGCGACGTGGTGCAGGCGCTGGTGGATGCCGGCATGCTGGTGCCGGAGCCGACCTGAAGGTCGCCAGCTACAGATATCCGGAACACCTTTAGCGACCGAACAACCCGCGCACGCGTCCGCCAAGTGAGCGCATAAAGCCCTGAGCGGCGCGCGCCACCTGCTGCTTCAGCGTCCCCCTGTGAATCGGGCAGAGCTGGGTGGGCACCCGGTCGCCCGCCTTGAAGTACTCGACATAGGTCGGGCACTGATCCACCGGGTGGAGGTAGGACTCGCTGCAGAGTTCTTCGCCCTGCATGCCCTCGGGAATCACGAACGGTGTGGCAGGCCTGACCCGGGCCGCGCGCTTCATGAAGTCGGCCCAGATGGGCACCGCCACGCGTGACGCGTACGCCTCACGGCCGATCGACGCGGGCGTGTCGAACCCGATCCACACCGCGGCGACCAGCGTGTCCGAAAAACCGACGAACCAGGCGTCGTGATAGGCGTCGGTCGTGCCGGTCTTGCCGGCGACAGGCCCCTGCAGCCCAGCAGCGCGTACGCCACTGCCTGTGCCGCGATCGACCACGTCGCGCATCATGCTCAGCATCTGGAACGCGACCGGTTCGGTCAGCACACGGTGCGTCTGCGGTGCGCGGGTGAACACCTCGGTGCCGTCCGCGTCGGTGACGGCGCTCAACCCGCGTGGCTCGGCCACGGCGCCGCCGGCGGGAAACATCGTGTAGGCCGCGGTCAGCTCGAGTGGCGACACGAGACCGGTGCCAAGCGCCAGGGACGGCACGTCGGGCAGGTTGTCGAGGCCGGCATTCGACGCCAGCGTGAGGACCGTGCCGGTCCCGACGCGCTGCTGCAGATCGACGGCCGCCGCGTTGTTCGAATCCATCAGCGCAGCGCGCAGCGTCAGCGCGGCCGGCGCATCGCCTTCGGCGTTGCGTGGCGACCACTCCGGGTCGCCCGGCGCCGGCGCCTTCACGCGGTCGAGGTCGGTCAGCACCGACACCGGCGAGAAGCCGTGCTCGAGTGCCGCCGCGTAGACGAACGGCTTGAAGGTGGACCCTGGCTGGCGGCGTCCTCGTGTGGCGCGGTTGAAGGTGCTGCGCGCGTAGTCGCCGCCGCCGACCATCGCCAGGACGTCGCCGGTGCGCGGGTCCATGGCCACGAACGCCGCCTCGAGCCCGGGCTTCCCGATACGTTGCAGGCCCGACGCAATCGCCTTCTCCGCCGCGTCCTGCAACGTGCGGTCGAAGGTGGTATGCACCTGCCACTCGGGTGGGTGGTCGCCACCGAACTCACCCCGAAACTGTTGCCGCAGCCACTCCTTCGCCCACCCGCTCGCGCCCTCACGCGTCTGGCGATAGTTCTGGATGCGCGGCCTGAGCTTGCGGGCCGCAGCCTCCTGCTCGGGCGTGATGAACTTCTGGTCGCGCATCTGCGCCAGCACCACATGGCTGCGGTCGAGCGCGCCCTCGTAATTGCTCCAGGGCGACAGCGTGGACGGTGCGCGCACCAGGCCCGCCACCAGCGCCGACTCGGCCAGCGTCAGCTCCCGGGCCGGCTTCCGGAACAGATGCTGCGACATCGTCTCGACGCCGTAGACGCCGGCGCTGAGATAGACGCGGTTCAGGTACAGCTCGAGGATCTCGGGCTTCGTGAGTTCGACCTCGAGCATCAGCGCAATCAGCGCTTCCCTGCCCTTCCGGTTCAGCGTGCGCGTGTTCGACAGGAAGAGGGTGCGGGCCAGTTGCTGCGTGAGGGTGCTGCCGCCTTCGAGCCGTCCGCCACCGGTGAGGCCGCGGAACACCGCGCGTCCGACGCCGATCGGATCGATGCCGGGGTGGTAGTAGAAGCGCCGGTCCTCAATCGCCACGAAGGCATGCTGGAGGTCGGTGGCAATGGCGTCGAGCGTCACATCGCGTCGTTGCTCGTCGAGCCGGAACCAGGGCTTGCCGTCGCTCGACAGGAAGACCGTGTCACCCACGCCGCGAGTCAGCCGATGCACCGCCACCGCGTAGCGCGACAGCCACCACACCGAGAACGACCCGCCCACGATGACCAGCGCCAGCAGGACGTAGGCGGTGAGTGTCCAGAGCCGTCGCGAACCGGGAACTTGCATACCCTATCGACCGTCGAGCAGATCGGACGCGCGCTGGTCGTCAGCGCTCAGAGCCTGTTCCTGCCGCCGCGCGTACAGCAGCGCGATGCCGAAGATCACGACGATCAGTCCGAGCGAGAGCCACTTGGGAATCTCCCAGCTGATGTAGTGCGCCGCGTGCAGGTACTCGACGACGAGCTTGATGCCGACCCACGCGATGATGACGAACGCGCCGTCGACGAGCGGTGGGTAGCGCTGCACGATGGCAAGCAGCCTACCGATGACCATCCGCATGGCGATGATGCCAAGGATGCCGCCGGTGAGGATGACCCACTTCTTGTTCGACATCGCCACGGCGACCAGGATCGAGTCGACGGCAAAGACGATGTCGGTCAACTCCACCTTCACGACCGTCGACCAGAACGGCGAGAGACCGAACATCGAGGTGGCCTTCGGCGGCGTCTGCCGCTCCCCCGACCCACCCTGCTGCGAGAAGTGCTGATAGACGAGGTACAGCAGATAGGCGGCGCCGGCCAGCTTCACCCATGTCAGCGCAATGAGGTAGACCGCGAGCAATGTCGCGAGCGACCGGAAGGCGAACGCACCGAGGATGCCGTAGCGCAGTGCCTTCTGCTGCTCCTCGCGCGGCAACCCGAGCACCAGCACGGCCAGCACCATGGCGTTGTCGGCGCTGAGGAGCCCCTCGAGCGCCACCAGCAGCGCGATGGTGATGAGGTCGGACGGCTGAACGGCATCGAAGATCGACAGGGCAACCACGCTCAGCCAGTATACCGAGCCTAACTTGACACGCACCGTATCAAGTCGTAGAGTGGGATCGAGTCAAGACGATGGGTATCGACGACGAGTTCTTCTTCATCAGCGTCGCGGCACGAATGCTCGGGATGCACCCGCAGACGCTCCGGAAGTACGAACGGCTCGGACTGATTCAGCCGGGCCGGACCATCGGCAGCATGCGCGTCTACTCGCGCGACGAACTCGAACGCCTCAAGGTCATCAAGCGGCTCGTCGGCGACGCCGGCATCAACCTGGCCGGAGTGCAGCGCCTCTTGTCGATTGCGGAAGTCGTGCAGCGGATGCGGCCGCTCATGCGCGACGAACCCCTCTCCACGCGCGAGGCCCGCCGTCTCACGCAAGAGGTCGATCAACTCGCTCGTCTGCTGGGATTCGACTGATGGACTTCAAGGATTACTACGCCACCCTCGGTGTCCAGAAGGGCGCCACCGAGAAGGAAATCAAGCAGGCTTTCCGCAAGCTCGCGCGGAAGTTCCATCCTGACGTCAACCCCGGCGACAAGACCGCCGAGGCGAAGTTCAAGGACCTCAACGAGGCGAACGAGGTCCTCAGCGATCCCGAGAAGCGGCGCAAGTACGACGAGCTTGGCTCGAACTGGCGCGCCTACGAACAGGGTGGCGGCCCAGGTGCCCAGGGCGCCTGGCATCCCGGTGCCGGCGGCGGACCGGGCGGACGGACGATGACGCCCGACGAGATGAACGCCATGTTCGGCGAGGGTGATCCGTTCTCGGACTTCTTCCACACGTTCTTTGGCGGGGCCACGGGCGGCCAGCACGACGACAGCCGCCGCGGACGCGGCCGGACGCGCGGCGCACGGCCGGGACGCGACGTCGAACAGGAGCTCGAACTCACCCTCGACGACGTTTACCGGGGCGCCCTGCGCCGGCTGGCCATCAAGCACGACGGTCACGCGCGCACGGTCGATGTGCGCATTCCCGCCGGCGTTGGCGACAGCTCCAGGGTCCGCGTCGCGGGCGAAGGCGAGATGGGCAGCGGCGGCGCGAAGTCGGGCGACCTCTACCTCCGCATCCGCCTCACCCCCCATCCGACGTTCGAACGCCGGGGCAAGGACCTCTATACGAAGGTCCAGATTTCGCTAACAACCGCCGTCCTCGGCGGCGAAGCCGAGGTGCCGACGCTCGCAGGCAAAGCCTTGCGGCTGAAGGTGCCGGGCACGACGCAGAACGGCCAGACCTTTCGACTGAAGGGGCATGGTATGCCCACGACGAACCGACCTGAATCCGGCGACCTCTACGCCACGGTGGAAGTGCAGCTGCCGAAGACGCTGACGCCGGACCAGCGCACGCATTTCGAGGCGCTCGCAGAGCTCGACAAAGGAACGACGTCATCATGAACATCAACAAGTACACGGAGAAAGCACGCGACGCGGTGGCCGCCGCCATCGAACTGGCCCAGAAGGGCAACAACCCGCAGCTCGAACCCGAGCACCTGCTGGCCGCACTGGTCGACCAGCAGGAAGGGATCGTCCCGGGTCTGCTGCGGAAGATGAATGTCGACCCGGCCATCGTCGGCCGTGGCGCGAAGGACCTGCTGGCACAGTTGCCGTCGGCGTTTGGCGGCAGCCAGCCGGGGATGTCGCCTCGCCTCAAGCTGGTGACCGACCAGGCGCAGGCCGAGGCCAATCGCCTGAAGGACGAATTCGTCAGCACCGAGCATCTGTTCGTCGGCATCGCCGACGAAAGCGGACGATCTCCGTCTGCCCAGCTGCTGAAGGCGCAGGGCATCACCCGCGACTCGATCTTCCAGGCGCTCACCAGCGTGCGCGGATCGGCCCGCGTCACCAACGAAAACCCGGAAGGCACCTACCAGGCGCTCGAGCGCTACGGTCGCGACCTGACCGAGTCCGCCCGCAAGGGGAAGCTCGACCCGGTCATCGGACGCGATGAAGAAATCCGGCGCGTCATCCAGGTGCTGTCGCGGCGCACCAAGAACAACCCCGTCCTCATCGGCGAACCCGGCGTCGGCAAGACGGCCATCGTCGAAGGGCTGGCGACGCGCATCGTGCGCGGTGACGTGCCCGAGGGGCTCAAGAACAAGCGGATCGTCGCGCTCGACATGGGGGCGCTGGTCGCTGGCGCCAAGTATCGCGGCGAATTCGAGGAGCGCCTCAAGGCGGTCCTCAAGGAAATCGCCGACGCGCAGGGGCAGGTCATCCTGTTCATCGACGAACTGCACACGGTGGTCGGCGCCGGCGCGGCCGAGGGGTCGATGGACGCCTCGAACATGTTGAAACCGATGCTGGCGCGCGGCGAACTGCACACGGTGGGCGCCACGACGCTCGACGAGTACCGCAAGTACATCGAGAAGGACGCGGCGCTCGAGCGGCGCTTCCAGACGGTGCTGGTCGGCGAACCCACGGTCGAGGACACGATCAGCATCCTGCGCGGTCTGCGCGAGCGCTACGAAATCCATCACGGCGTGACGTTCAAGGATTCGGCGCTGGTCGCCGCAGCCGTGCTGTCGAACCGCTACATCTCCGACCGCTTCCTGCCCGACAAGGCCATCGACCTCGTCGACGAGGCCGCGTCGAAGCTGCGCATGGAGATCGACTCGATGCCGGTGGAACTCGATGAGATCGAGCGGCGCGTCATGCAGCTCGAGATCGAACGCGAAGCGCTGCGCAAGGAGACCGACAAGGCGTCGCTGGAGCGGTTGGGCAAACTCGACAAGGAGCTGGCCGACCTCAAGGAAGAGCGCGGACGCCTGGCCACGCAGTGGCAGCAGGAGAAGGCCGCCATCGGCGACGCGCGCACGCTCAAGGCAGAACTGGAGACGGTGCGTCTCGAGGTGGACCGGGCTCAGCGCGGCGGCGACTACGCGAAGGCGTCGGAGCTGCAGTACGGCCGCGTGCCGCAACTCGAGCAGAAGATTCGCGATGAAGAAGCCCGCCTCGCGACGCTGCAAGCGGGTCACCGCATGCTCAAGGAGGAAGTGGACGAGGAAGACATCGCCGAGGTCGTGAGCAAGTGGACGCACATTCCGGTGACGCGCCTCATGGAGGGCGAAATCCAGAAGCTGATTCACATGGAAGCGCGCCTGCACAAGCGGGTTATCGGTCAGGAGGAAGCGATCGTCGCCGTATCGAACGCCATCCGCCGCGCGCGGGCCGGCCTGCAGGATCCGAATCGTCCGCTCGGTAGCTTTCTGTTCCTTGGCCCCACCGGCGTCGGCAAGACCGAGCTCGGACGGGCGCTCGCCGAGTTCCTGTTCGACGACGAGCAGGCGATGGTGCGCATCGACATGTCCGAGTACCAGGAGAAGCACACCGTGTCGCGGATGGTCGGCGCCCCTCCCGGATACGTCGGCTACGAGGAGGCGGGTCAACTCACCGAAGCGGTGCGCCGGCGCCCCTATGCGGTCGTGCTCTTCGACGAGATCGAGAAGGCGCATCCCGACGTGCTGAACGTGCTGCTCCAACTGCTGGACGACGGGCGCTTGACCGACGGCAAGGGACGCACGGTCGACTTCAAGAACACCGTCGTCATCATGACCTCGAACCTCGGGAGCCAGTTCATCTCCGAACACTCGTCGCTCGAGACCGGCGTGCTCGACGACAGCACCCGTCGCCAGGTGATGGAGACGCTGCGCGCGCATTTCCGGCCGGAGTTCCTGAATCGTGTGGATGAGATCATCTTCTTCCACGCGCTCAGCCGCTCGCACATCACGCAGATCATCGACATCCAGGTGGCCGGCCTGATGAAACGGCTCGAGGATCGCAAGATCCATGTTCGCCTCACCGACGCGGCCAAGGCCGACCTGGTCGAGGAAGGCTTCGATCCGTCGTACGGCGCGAGGCCGCTCAAGCGGGCGTTGCAGCGCCGGGTGCTCGACCCGCTGGCGCTCCAGGTGCTCGAAGGACGCTTCGGCGAAGGCGACACGGTGGTGGTCGACGCCGGCGATGGCGGACTGCGGTTCGAAAAAGCCAGCCTCGCCGAAGCGGCGGCCGACGCCGGACGGCCCGGCCGTTGATCCAGCGGAGGCGGGCAGGAGTCGGTAAAGGCATAATGTAGAAGACTATGTCGTCAAACAATTCGACTCCTCGCTCCAATCCCCGGGGCAGCGACAAACGCGGGCCGCGGCCGTTCGGTGGCCGCCCCGGTTTGTCGCTGTGGTACGGGCTCGCGCTGCTGCTCGTGCTCGGCCTCGCACAGCTGTACTGGTTCGTGCCGGCCGGCAAGTCGCTGCCCTACAGCGAATTCAAGCAGTACGTGAAGGACGGGGCTATCACTGAAGTCTTCGTCGGCGACACCGCCATCCGCGGCACGCTGAGGACGCCGGTGCAGGTCGGCAACCGGCAAACGAACGACTTCACCACCACCCGCGTTGACGACCCGAAGCTCACCGAAGAGCTGGAGTCGCGCGGCGTGAAGTACAGCGGCGAGACGAACAACCGCTGGCTGCCAGAACTGCTGGGCTGGTTGCTGCCGTTGCTGTTCTTCGTTGGTATCTGGGGCTTCTTCTTCCGGCGCATGAGCGGCGCAGAGGGCGGCGTCATGTCGTTCGCCCGCAGCAAGGCCAAGGTCTTTGCCGACGACGAAGTGAAGGTGCGGTTCGCGGACGTGGCGGGCGTCGACGAGGCGCGCGAGGAACTGCGCGAAGTGGTCGAGTTCCTCAAGACCCCGAAGAAGTACACCAATCTCGGCGGCCGGATTCCGAAGGGCGTGCTGCTCGTCGGCCCTCCTGGTACCGGCAAGACACTGCTGGCCCGCGCGGTCGCCGGCGAGGCGCATGTGCCTTTCTTCTCGCTGAGCGGCTCGGAGTTCGTCGAGATGTTCGTCGGCGTCGGCGCGGCCCGCATCCGCGACCTGTTCCAGCAGGCCGACGCCAAGGCGCCCTGCATCGTCTTCATCGACGAACTCGACGCGCTCGGCAAGGCCCGCGTGCAGAGCCCGGTCGGCAGCCATGAAGAACGGGAGCAGACGCTGAACCAGCTCCTGGCGGAAATGGACGGCTTCGACTCACGCAAGGGCGTCATCATCATGGGCGCCACCAACCGGCCGGAAGTGCTCGACCCTGCCCTGCTCCGCCCTGGACGCTTCGACCGGCAGGTGCTGGTGGACAAGCCGGACGTGAAGGGGCGCGAAGACATCCTGAAGATTCACGTCAAGGGCGTGAAGATTGCGCCGGGCGTCGACCTGAAACTCATTGCCGCGCGGACGGCCGGCTTCGCCGGCGCCGATCTGGCGAACCTGGTAAACGAGGCCGCGCTGCTGGCGGCACGCGCGGACAAGACCGAGGTCGGCCCGATGGAGTTCGAGAACGCCATCGAGCGCCTGGTCGCCGGGCTCGAACGCAAGCGGGTGATGAGCGAGAAGGATCGCGAGACCATCGCGTATCACGAGACCGGCCACGCCGTAGTCGCGTCAGTGGTGGAAGGCACCTACCCGGTCCACAAGATCTCGATCGTCGGTCGCGGCTTCGGCGTGCTGGGCTATACGCTGCACCTGCCGACCGAGGAGCGCTACCTCTCGACGCGGCGTCAACTGCAGGGCGAACTCGCCGTGTTGCTCGGCGGCCGGACGGCCGAGGAGATTGCGTTCGGCGAAATCACCACCGGCGCGCAGAACGACCTGCTACGCGCCACCGATATCGCCCGGGCGATGGTGTGCGAATTCGGCATGAGCGATGAACTGGGGCTCATCAACTACGACGGCAACAAGCGCCCCAAGTTCCTCGACATCGCCATGCCGCAGGAGCGTGGGCTCTACTCGGAACAGACAGCGCTGAAGATCGACGCCGAGATCGCACGCATCATCGCCGAGGCGCATGCAACGTCCACCCGGATCCTCACCGAACGCCGCGATCAGGTGAATACGATCGCGAAACGGCTGCTCGAAGTCGAGGTGATGGAAGGCGACGAACTACGCACCATCCTCGGACTGCCGAAGGCCGAGACGCTGCTCGCCGAAGGCACGGTGGAAGTCAGACAGTAAGGAACGTGGGTGTGGCGTAGCCGCGAACCTTCCGCCTTCGCAGTGCTTCGGCGGACCGCCGTAGCCTTGGCGGAGGCTGGTCAGGTGCGCTGGGCCCGGGCCGACCTGACCAGCGTCACGTCAGAACGAGCCACCAGCGCCGGCGCCGCCCGAACGGCCGCCGCGAAACGTGTCGGGCTGCGCCGGTGCGGCAGCCGCGGACGTCGGGGTGAACGCCGCCGAGGCGAGGCCGGCCACGCGGATCGCGGTCAGATCGCTTTCGAGAATCTGTCCCGGCGCGAATCCTGCGCGCTCACCCCCCGGGCCGCTGGCCAGCCAGCGCCGCACGCCCATTGCCACCACCACCAGGAACACGCCGAGCAGCATCGGGTCCCACGGCTGCCTCGGCCAACCGAGGTACGACTTGTTCGTGACGAGTGTGGCGAGCGCGGTGGCGAGCCCGGCGTCCATCAGCCACCGTTCCCGGTCGCGCACACCGCGCCAGAACAGCAGCGCCGGAATGACCCACGTGCAGGCGTAGGTGCCCCAGCGGAACCACGGCGGCATCGGCCCGCCCGAGTAGGAGGCGATGAAGCCACCCGGCGTCAGGTGCACGTTCAGCACCAGGTAGACGCCAACGAGCGCGACCGCCTGCAGGATGGCGCGTTCGTCGCGCAGCCGTTCGTTCCGCGGATCGACCCGCACGGCTCGCGCCACGGCGAAGGCGGCGAGCAGTACCAGTGCGGCGCCGATGCGCTCCAGCGGCCGGCTGGCGACGAGCTGCGCCGGAATGGTGGCGGCGCACGCCATCGCCACGATCGGCGCGTAGAGGAACCCGAAACGGCGATATACCCAGAGGCTGGCGGCACAACCGACGGCGCCGGCCAGCGCGAATCGTGTCGCCTCACCCGACGACGAGAACAGGCTGCTGGTGACAAGGACCGGACTGCAGGCCAGGAAGCCGGCGCCGGCCATCGCCAGCATCTCCTCCACGCCGTGCCGATAGGCCTTGAACGTGGTCACCACCCCCTCGGCGGCGAGCAACGACATCACGCCGACGATGGCGAGCAGGACGGCCACCGCCTTCTCGTTGCGCACGTCAGCGAGCAGGAACGAGAGACCGACCGCGGCCGTCAGCACGATGCCCGTGAACACGGCGAGCCCGAGGCGAAGCATCAGCCCGGTTCGCCGCAGGTCCCCTTGAAGGCTCGCATCGAGAGTCGTCCCCTGCTCCTTGCCGAGCAGTCCGGAGCGCGTCCAGTTCCGCACCTGCCTCTGGAGATGGATGCGCTGTTCGTCGGCCTCGGTGTAGCGCCTCACTTCTCCCTCCCGAACCGCTGGGCGAGGATGATGAGGCCCACAACCACTGCGCCCGCCGAGACCACGACGTAGAACAGCATGGTCGTGAAGCCGGGAATCCCGTTCAACACTGCACGGCTCACCCCGAGGTAGCCGTAGCCGACGCCGTACAGCACGAACGCGAATCGCCGATGGCGCACGCCGACGGCAATGACGCCCGCACAGGCCGCGACCAACCCCAGGAACCACAGTCCGCTTCCCACGCCGACCATCACCCCCGCCAGCAGCGCCCCAAGTGCCGCGTTCGCGGCCACGTGCAGGTAGGTCTCGACGAAGTGCGCCTTGATGCCGGCCCGGTGGAGTCCGGTGCCAAGGGCAGCCACCAGGATGCCGTAGGCCAGCGTCGTGATGCGCACCGACTCGGAGACGAACAGGTCGAAGCGGGAAAAGCGCACGCCGAACCAGCCACCGAGCGTGGCGATCCCGAGCGAGAGCACGAAGCGGTTGTCGAAGCGGTACGCGACGACAAGGTAGAGGGCCGCGGACGCGAGCAGGTAGTAATCCCACTGCCCCTGCAGCAGATGGAACCGGTACTCGATATAGCCCAGTTCCACCGCGAAGACGAGGCACCCGAGATAGAGCACGTAGTCGAACCCCAGCCCGGGCGTCGGCACCAGCGTGGGCGCGTAGGGCGGCACGTGACGGGCGCACCACCCGAAGCAGCCGACCAGCAGCGCCGTAGCCGGCAGGAGGATGGCCAGGTCCCCCCAGGTGTCGGCATAGACACTGGCTGTCCACGCCAGCCCTCCGGCGAAGGCCAGCACGCCGAGATACAGCAGGACGTTCAGCTCAGCGAACAGCGAGATCCGCGCACGGCTGACGACCGGGACGAGCGCGACGTGTTGCGCCTGGGTGATCGTGCCGTCGGTCCGCCAGCGCTCCAGGGAGTCGAGGGTCGTCACAATGCGTGTTCTGCGACCGCGCGCCTATCGCGCCGTGCAGCGCTCCGGCGATACCGACTTCGGCAGCACCAGCGGGTTGGCCACGATCGGCCCCGACTCCTTCAACTGGTCGAAGGCAATCTGCTGCAGCTTCCGCACCTCGGCGGTCGAAATGCCCAGCTCGAATCCTGAGCATTCGTTGTCGCCGAGGGAGCGCGGGTCGTGTCCGGTGACGCTACCGAAGATGACCAACGCCTCGAGATAGTAGCCGTAGCTGCTGGCGTGGTAGTTGTCGTAGGTCCAGAGATTGAGCTTGCCGGTGTCGATGCCGTCGTAGGGATTGGTGTCGGCCACGCCGCTGGCCATCGCCCGGTTCCAGGCGTCACCAACCGGAATCACCTTCGCGTTCGCGGCGGTGGCAGCCTTGTCGTAGGCGACCCGAACGTCAGTGCCCATCTGCGCGATCGGCAGGCCGGCCCACGCCCCCTTGGCGGGGTAGGTCTGGTCGGCTCTCGACCAGGTGGACATCAGGTAATACTCCACCTGCGGGTTGCGGCCGCGGAGGAAGTCGCCCATTTGCTTCGCGGTGGCCACCAGCTTACCGGCGTCACGCGGCTTGTCGGCGTCGAGCGTACTGTAGCCGTGCGCGACGACGGTGTCCCAACCGCGGCGTCCAATGACGCCCAGCTTGTTCTCGAGATGAAAGTCGAGCCCGACACCGCCGCGGGTCTCGAGCGCCACGTCGACATCCAGTCCGGCCTGCTGCGCGAACGACTTGAAGAGCGCGGGCACGCCGCCGATCCCCTCGTTGTTCAGGTCGGTCACCGTATCGTTGCGATAGAAACGGACCGCAGAACCGGATCCGAACGTGAAGCTGTTGCCGACGAACAGGATGCTGCGACCGGCCGCGTGCCCGGTGCTGCCCAGTGCCACCACCAGGCTGGCCACGATGGCCAATGTGAATTTCATATCGCGCTCTCCTCGTGAATTTTCCATCAGGGCGGCTGATCATCCCACTGCGGTCGCGGGAAGGCAAACTAGGAGCGGCCGGAACCGTAGCGGCTGTCGGTGTGCAGGCCGTCCTCGATCGGGCGCACCTCGATTGAGCCGAGCCGCGCGGACGGCCAGCGCTCGGCTACGCGCACGGCTTCGTCCCGGTCCGCCACCTCGATGAGGAAATAGCCGCCGATCTGCTCCTTCGTTTCCGCAAAGGGGCCGTCGGTAATCGAGCTCCGGCCGTCACGAACACGGACGACCGACGCGGTGGTCGCGCTCCGGAGCGGCCGCGCATCGATGAGCACGCCGCTGGCCCGAAGCGATTCGACATAGTCGAGCGTCTCCTGACGCAGCGCGAGCCACTCGTCGTGCGTCAGCACATCGAGCACGCGCTCTTCCTCGTACGCGAAACAGAGAAACTTCATCGGCAGTGCACCTCAAGGTTGAGCGCCATCAGCGGGTCGGCTTGTAGGTGACGCCCATGACCCTGGCCCACGTACCCTTGCCCGCGGCCGCCTCGACATCCATCATGCGCGCGCCGGCGGCGCCCGGGCGGAAGGTGAAACGCATCGGCGTCACCGATCCGTCCCCGGCCCGCGACTCCACCGCCCACTTCCACACGCCGGCCGCCACGGTGCCGGCGCCGGAGGTGATGGAGCCGTTGTTGTCGGTGCCGTGCACGGCGTACTGGTTCTTGGCCGGGTCGTAGGAGAGGATGTAGATGCTGTCGACCTCGCCGCTCGCATCCTGCGTGGTTTCGCGACAGACGACCGACGGTCCCCCCGAGAACCAGGCGCAGGTTTCGTTGCCGGTGATCCGTCCGTAGACCCCGGTCGGGGTCGAGCGCGACTGCCCGTCAACCGTCCACTTCCCGAGGAAGAAGCTCAACTGGCTCCCGTCGGCCGCCGCCGCGCCTTTGGGCTGCGCTGACGCGGACACCGCGCCGAGCATCAGGCACACCACCACCGCCGCCATCTGCTTCACCATCGTCATCTGTCTCCTGTGCGTGATCGGACTAGTCGGTCCAGGCGTCTTCGAGCGGTCCGGCCTCGAGTTCGGTCACACCCTCGCGCGCGCTCAGCCAGTCGATGATCGCCTGGCGCTCGTCTGGCGACACCGTGGCGCGCTCGGCCCCGGTGACGAACACCTCCCACGGCTCACCGGAACTGCCGCCGATGGACATGCCGCGCTTCTCGACATCGTCTATCAGGGCGTTCCAGAACGTCAGTTCCTGCTCGTCTGTCCATGCCGACGGCGTCTTGAACTGGAGGTCGAAGCCCAGTTCCTGAAATTCGCCCGTGCGGTGCTTCCTGCGCTGTCGCCTGTTCATGGTGTGCCTCGGACTAACCGTCACGCGGGTCGCGTGGCGTCGAAAGAATCAGCTGGTAGAACGCCAGGTCGAGCCATCGCCCGAACTTGAAACCGGCCTGGTGGATGGTACCAGAGTGCGAGAACCCAAGCCGTTCGTGCATGCGGATGCTCGCCGCATTCGAGGCATCGATCCCGCCCACCATCACGTGATAGTCCTGCATCGTGGCGTGCTCGATGAGCCGCTGCATCAACAGCGGTCCGAGGCCCTGGCTGCGGTGGTCGTGGTGGATGTAGACCGAGTGCTCGACGGTGTACTTGTACGCCGGCCGGACGCGGAACTGCCCGAAGCTGGCAAATCCGAGCAGCGTGCCCTGATCGCTCTCGACACCGATGACCGGATAGCGAGCATCGGCCTTCTGACCGAACCAGTCGGCCATCGACTCGAGCGGCCGCGGTGTGTAGTCGTAGAGCGCGGTCGAATTCAGGATCGCCTCGTTGAAGATGTCGACGATGGCGCGTGCGTGACGGTCGTGGGTGCAGGTGACGAAGTGCATGACGCTCCGAAGGCGATGTGCGGCGACTACGCCGACTTCACGAGGGCTTCGATCTTCAGGACCGTAGCCCAGTTCCGCGTGGTGGCCAGGCGGCCGGCCTTGCCAAGCAGCGCTTCTCCGGCCTTCGACGACAGGATACCGTCGGGACACCAGAGATACGCGGCGTGCCTACCCACCACGAACGCCTCCGGCTTCGTCACCAGCGTTGCCACCGGCGCGAGCGAGGCCAGTGACCTGGCGTCCGCCGCACACGCCACGAGCAACCGCGACGGGTCGGCGACCTGCGCGGCGAACGGATTCGCGCCAATGATCGCCTCGACGTCTGCTGCGCTCTTCACGATCACCGGCACGTCGAGGCCGAGCCGTTCGGCAAGGGCGTCGTGAATGCGACTGGCGTGCACGCGCGCCGAGCCGGCCGGCGCGTCGCACACGGCATTGCCACTGTTCAGCAGTGTTCGCGCATTGCTGAAGCCCTGTTCCGCCAGCAGGTCGCGGAGGTCGGCCATCGCCACGCGCTTTGCGCGCCCGACGTTGACCCCGCGCAACAGCACAACGACACGAGACATGCTGACAACAGTATCGCGCCCCGCGTGACGAAGGCGACAGGTTTGGCCCGGGAAGAGGACATAATCGACAACATGGACGTTCTGGTGATTGGCGGAGGCGTGGTCGGCGTGTCGTGCGCGCTGGAACTGGCGAAGCGCGGCGCGGCGGTCACCGTCCTCGAGCGTGACCGCGTCGGTCATGGCTGCTCGTTCGGCAACGCGGGATGGCTGACGCCGTCGCAGGCGGTGCCGCTCGCCAACCCCGCGATGCTGTTCAAGTCGTTCCGGTGGATGCTCGACCCTGAAAGCCCGTTGTACATCCAGCCGCGGCTCGACCCCGGGTACCTCCGTTGGCTGATCGAGTTCCTGCTCGCCTCACGCAAATCGAAGTTCGAGCCCGGCGCGATGGCGCTCGTGCAGCTCTGCACCGCCTCCACGGACATGTGGGAAGCCGTGGCAGGGCGCAACCCTGCGTTCGCCAGCTTCGAACGCCGTGGCCTGCTCGCCGTCTACGAGCACGCGGGTTCGTTCGCCGCAGCCGCGAAGACGAACGAACTGATCATGCGCGCCGGCGTGCGTGCCGAACGTTGGTCAAGCGAGGAAGTCCGCGACCGCGAGCCGGCGATTATCGGTGCCACGGTCGGCGGCTACTACTTCCCTGATGATGCACACTGCAAGCCGTACGAAGCCGTGCAGGTGCTGGCGGACGAGGCCCGCGCGGCCGGCGTGCGCTTCATCGAGCGCGCGGAGGTGTTCGGCGTCTCCGCACCGCAGGGGTCGGTTCCGCGCACGGTGAAGAGCACCGCCGGGACCTTCTCGGCCGAGCGCATCGTGCTGGCTGCGGGTTCGTGGTCCGAGGAGCTGGGCCACATGCTCGACCTGCGCATCCCGGTGCTCGGCGCGAAGGGCTATTCGCTGCTGCTGCCGAAAGCCGACCCCCACCCGACGCGCTCGATCTACCTCATCGAGCGGAAGGTCGCCGTCAACCCGCACCAGGATGCGCTGCGCATCGCGGGCACGCTCGAACTGGTGAAGAACGACTTCTCCATCAACCAGCGGCGCGTCGACGTGATCGTACGCGGCGCCAAGAGCATGCTGAATATCGGTGACGCGCCTGTCGTGCAGGAACTGTGGCGAGGCCTGCGTCCGTGCACGCCCGACGGCATGCCGGTGATCGGCCGTGCGAAGGGCCGAGGCGATGTGTGGCTCGCCACGGGCCACCAGATGGCCGGACTGAAGACCGCGCCAGCCACGGGCGTGCTGCTCGCGCAGCTCATGACCGGCGAAACGCCATCGTTCGATCCGCAGCCGTTCCGCGGCGATCGTTTCTAATCGCCACACCGGCAGCTGTTTTGGGAGCCTGGCGCTCGACAGAATCGACACTGTTGTCCCCGCGCCGGCACTGCCATGACGCTTTCGTAGTATTTCGCCGATCAGATCTTCAATTTTCCGAAGCGATACCTCCGAACGCAAAAACTAACGTTTCGGTACATCCATCTGCACCATAGACTTCTAGCTCAACGACGGTGCGCGGAGTGGCGCGCCGCTCGTGCTCAAACTCGTGGCCAGTTCGTTCGGACCACAACAGGAGGGAATTGATGCGGAGGCTCCTACTCGGGCTACTCGCGGCGGTACTATTTGTCGGCGGCACGGCGCCGCTGTACGCACAGGGATTCCAGGGCGGCATTCGTGGTGCGGTGAAAGACTCGGGCGGTATCATCCCCGGGGTCGAGGTGACGCTGACCAACGAGTCAACGAGCGTGACGCGGTCGAGCACCTCCAACGCCGCCGGGGAATACAACTTCCCCAACCTCGCTCCTGGTACCTATACCTTCAAGGCGGTGCTGCAGGGGTACAAGACGTACCAGCGCGCCGGGCTCACGGTGGGCACCCAGCAGTTTCTGACCCTCGACGCGACGCTGGAAGTCGGGTCGCTCGATGAGACCATCACGGTCACCGGCGCCGCGCCGCTGATCGAGACCTCGAACGCGTCGACCGGCACCCGCCTGGACGCGGAAGCGCTGCAGACGCTGCCGGCCGCCGGCCGCAACGCGTTCATGATCGGCTCCACGGTGCCGACCGTCATCGCGTCTGGCGACACGCAGTACAACCGCCAGCAGGACCAGACCAACTCGTCGCTCGTTTCGCTCGGCGGCGGCACGCGCCGTGGCAACAACTACACGCTCGACGGCGTCCCGGTCACCGACCTGCGCAACCGCGCATCGGCCAACCCGACCATCGAAGCGCTGGACGACGTGAAGGTCCAGGTCCACACCTACGACGCGGAAATGGGTCGCACCGGTGGCGGCGTCTTCAACACGACGCTGCGCTCGGGCTCGAACCTCTGGAAGGGCAGCGGTTTCATCCAGAACCGTCCGATTGCGGGACAGACCAACAACTACTTCTCCGAACTGGCGGGCGTCGCCAAGCCGCAAAGCCCCTACTGGCTCGGTGGTGGCGGCATCGGCGGTCCGATCAAGAAGAACCGCACCTTCTTCTGGTTCGCCAGCGAGAACTACGCCGACACCCAGACGCGTAACGCGAGCGAGCTGATGCCGACCGCACTCGAGCGTGGCGGCGACTTCTCGAAGACGACCAACGCGGCCGGTCAGCCCATCACCATCTACGACCCGCTGACTCGCCTGCCCTTCCCGGGCAACGTGATTCCGGCCAACCGCGTCAATCCCGTTGCTGCGGCGGCCCTGAAGTTCTTGCCGGCAGCCGATGTCCAGGTGGACAACGGCAGCGCGAACTACACGCGCACCTCGCTGATCAAGACCTCGGGGACGCAGCAGTACACCGGCAAGGTCGAGCACAAGATCACCGACAACATCAGCCTCACCGGCTTCTACCTCTGGAACAAGTCGGACGAGCCCTGCGCCAACTACTTCTCCACCGGTTCCGGATTTGCTGACCAGAAGGACCCCAACCGCTTCGCCGACCCGGGCGACTATCTGCTGAAGCGCCGTCCGTGGATTCTCGCCCTGAACAACACCTGGGTGCTGAACAACACCACCGTGCTGTCGCTGCGCTACGGCCAGACTGATTTCCCGGACAACGACAAGCTGACGGTCGACTTCGACCCCTCCACCCTCGGCTTCTCGCAGACCTTCCTGAACCAGATCGCCGTCCAGAAGTTCCCGAGCATCCGCATCCGCGGCTACGACTCGTTCGCAGGCCAGACGCTCGGCGCCATCAACCCGACCGATCGCGACTGGTACTCGACCAGCGTCAACGGCACGTTGTCGAAGATTTTCGGCACGCACTCGCTGAAGGTCGGCGGCGACTACCGGAAGATTGGCCTCGACTTCTTCGCGCCCGGCAACGGTGCCGGCTTCTTCGACTTCGACAAGGACATCACCTCGTCGAACGGCGGCAACAGCAGCACCACCGACGGCAATGCCTTCGCGTCGTATCTGCTCGGCCTGCCCTCGGCGCTCTCGAACCGCCAGAGTTCGATCACGCTCTCGACGCCGGTGAACATCGCCACCAAGTACTTCGGCGGCTACGTCCAGGACGACTGGCGCGTGAACGCCAAGCTGACCCTGAACTACGGGCTCCGCCTGGAGCACGAAACCGGCATGGCGGAGAAGAACAACAACTTCACCGTCGGTTTCGACCGCACGGCCACCAGCGCGCTGTCGACGGTCACCATCCCCGGTGACGCACTGGCCGGCGTCGGCTCGCGCACGGTGACGGGCGGTCTGATGTATGCCGGCGTCAACGGCAACCCGACCACCCAGGGCAACCCGCCGAAGGTCAAGCTCTCACCCCGCGTCGGCGCGGCCTATTCGATCGACAGCAAGACGGTTCTGCGCGGCGGCTACGGCATCTACTACGCGCCGTACAACTACCCGGCGCCGAGTTCGTCGGCCAACAACTACGGGCAGGTCGGCTTCACGCAGAACACCTTCCTTGTGCAGTCGTCCACGAACCCGACCACAACCCTCACCAACCCGTTCCCCAGCGGGCTCATCCCGGTGAGCGGCGGCTCGAAAGGCCTGCTGTCAGGCGTCGGCAGCACGATCAGCTTCGTCGACCAGAACAGCACTTCACCGCGGGTGCAGCAGTACTCCGTGGACCTGCAGCGCGAGCTCGGCGGCAACCAGTCGCTGACGCTCAGCTACATCGGCTCGAAGGGCGACAGCCTCAGCCTCGGCGGCTCGGTGGATGCGGCAGTCAACATCAACCAGCTCGATCCGAAGTACATGGCACTCGGCGTCGCGCTGAACGATTCGCTGCCGAACCCGTTCTTCGGCAACGCGAGCGCCGGTCCACTCTCGTCGCAGGCCACGCTGTCGCGTCGCCAGTTACTGCGGCCGTTCCCGCAGTTCCTCGACGTCAACGCGCGGCACGTGCTCGAAGGCAAGAGCAAGTACGACGCCGTGGTGCTCGAGTACTCGAAGCGCGCCACCGGCATCTTCGGCGGCAGGGCAAGCTACACCTGGAGCCGCCTCATGGACAACCAGGTGGCGGAAGGTAACTTCTACTCCGCGGGTGGCTTCAACCCGATGAACAACTACAACTACCTGGCCTACGCTCCGGCTTGCACGACGACGAACGCCGCGGCCTGCTACAACCCGGATGCGGACTGGGCGGCAAGCCTGCTCGACGTGCCGCACCGCGTCATCCTGGCGCCGGTCATCAACGTGCCGTTCAAGAGCAGCAACCCGTTCGTGAACGGGCTCATCGGCGGCTGGGTCGTCTCGGCCGCCATCAATCTGCAGGCCGGTTTTCCCATCGCCGTCCAGCAGAGCGACAACACCGGCACCTTCTCGGGCGTGCAGCGTCCGAACCTGGTGTCTGGCGTGGATCTCGCCACGACTGGCAGCTATGCTGACCGCCTCGCCTCGGCCGACCACGCCACTGCCACCTACGTGAATGCGGGGGCCTTCGCGGTGGCCCCGGCGTTCACCTACGGCAACGCGCCGCGCACCATCACGGACGTCCGCACGCCGACGACCTACAACGTCGACGCCAGCTTCATCAAGAACGTCCGCTTCGGTGCAAAGACCCTCCAGTTCAAGCTGGAAGCGCTCAACCTGACGAACCGCGTGCAGGTCCGCACCCTCAACGGCCGCAACACGGTCGGCACCAGCAACTTCGGCCAGACGACTACCCAGGCCGGGTTCATGCGGATCATCCAGCTGATGGCCCGCTTCAGCTTCTAGTTCGCCCGACGTACCGTCGCCCGGGCTGCAGATCGCTCCTGCAGTCCGGGCGTTCTCACATTCATGGCCATGCGCATCACTCCCCTCGCTGTTCTGGCCGTCGGGGCCGCCCTCCTCGGTGGGTCGTGCACGGCCAATGCGCCTGGCCAGGCGCCACAGCCGGTCGCCACCTTCGACATCCTCATCACCGGCGGCCACGTCGTCGACGGCACCGGCGCGCCCTGGTTTGCCGCCGACGTCGGCATCTCCGGCGATCGCATCGCGGCGATCGGCCGGCTTGGCGAGCGCAGCGCCACGCGGCGCATCGACGCGTCTGGCCAACTCGTCGCCCCCGGCTTCATCGACATGCTTGGCCAGTCGGAATTCAACGTCCTGGTCGACGGACGCGCCCCGAGCAAAGTGACGCAGGGTGTGACCACCGAGATCACCGGCGAGGGCAGCTCCATCGCGCCGCTCAACGACCGGTTGTTCGAGAGCGCGAAGCCAACCTTCGAACGCTACGGCCTCACTCTCGATTTCCGCTCGCTGGCCGACTACTTCACCCGCCTGGAAACCCGGTCGCGCATCGCGCTCAACCTCGGCACCTTCGTCGGCGCCGGCGGCGTGCGTTCCTATGTCATCGGCGACGGCCAGCGCGCCGCCACGCCGGACGAACTGTCGGCGATGCAGCAGCTTGTTGCGGAGGCGATGCAGCAGGGGGCGCTCGGCCTCGGCTCCTCCCTGCAGTACGTGCCGAGCCGCTTCGCGTCCACCGATGAACTCGTGGCGCTGGCGTCGGTCGTCGCGCAGTACGGCGGCATCTACATCACGCACCAGCGATCGGAGTCGGCCCAGATCGACAGCTCGCTCGACGAGGTCTTCGAGATTGCCCGCCGCGCCAACATCCCGGCCGAGGTGTGGCACCTGAAGACGGCCTACAAGGCGAACTGGGGCCGGATGCCCGCCGTGCTCCGGCGCTTCGACCAGGCGCGCGCCGCGGGGCTCGACGTCACCGCCAACATGTATCCCTACGATCGCGCCTCGAACGGCCTCGATGCCTGCCTGCCGCTCTGGGTACGCGAAGGCGGCCTCGAACCGATGCTGGCCCGACTCACGGATCCGTCGCTGCGCGACCGCATCAAGCGCGAGATGGCCGACCCGAACATCACCGAGTGGGAGAACCAATGGTTCGGCTCCGGCGGTGCCGCCGGTGTGATGCTGTCCACCGTCGTCGAGCCGTCGCTGAAGCAGTACGAGGGGATGACGCTGGAGCAGATTGGCGCGGCCATGAAGAAGGACCCGCGCGACGCCGTGATGGACATGGTCGTTGCCGACAAGGGGCGCAGCGACGTCATCATCTCGATCATGGATGAAGCCGACGTTCGCACCGCGCTCGCGCACCCGATGATGGCGATCGGCACCGACTCCGGAGCGCGCGCCCTCGACGGTCCGCTGGCGGGCTCGAAGTCGCATCCACGCGGCTGGGGTTCGTTCCCCCGCATCCTCGGCCGCTACGTCCGCGACGAGCACGTGCTGACGCTCGAGGAGGCAATCCGCCGCTTCACGTCGCGGCCGGCCATGCGTGTCGGCATCGCCGACCGTGGCCTGCTCAAGCTCGGCATGAAAGCCGACATCACGATCTTCGACCCGGTTACGATTGCAGACGTGTCCACCTACGAACAGCCGGCTCAGTACTCGACCGGCATCTCGCACGTGCTGGTCAACGGCCAGGTCGTCGTCAACGCTGGCGCCATCACGACGGCGCGGCCCGGCCAGGTGATCCGCGGCCCCGGCTACAAGCCGCGATGACCGGCGCGCTGGTTCGCCGGCTGGTGCGTGCGGCACTGGCGCTATGCGTTGCCGCCCCGCTGGCGGCCCAGGCGCCGCAGCAGGGGCGCATAGCCTTTTCGACCTCGGCCACCGGTCCGGCCCAAGCCGCTTTCGAGCGCGGCGTCCTCAACCTCCATAGCTTCGAGTACGACGAGGCCATCCTCGCCTTCCGCGACGCGCAGACGCGCGCGCCGGGCTTTGCCATGGCCTACTGGGGTGAGGCGCTCTGCTATACGCAGCCGCTCTGGTACAACGAAAACCTGCCGCGTGCCCGCGAGGTCCTGAGCCGGCTCGCTCCAACCGCGGCGGCGCGTGCGGCGAAGGCACCCACACCGCGCGAGAAGGCCTACCTCGCGGCGCTCGAACGCCTGTTCGGTCAGGGCGACCGCCTCACGCGGTTCCGCAGCTTTGCCGACGGCCTCGCCGCTATCGTCGTGCAGTTCCCGCAGGACGATGAGGCGCGCGCGTTCCAGGCGCTGGCGCTGCTTGCCACGATTCCGGAGGGCACCAGGCAGCCGGAGATCTCACTACGCGCCGGTGCGATCGCGTCGGGCGTGCTGAGCCGCAATCCGCAACACCCTGGTGCGGCCCATTACGTCCTGCACGCGTACGACGATGGCGAGCACAACGCGATGGCGCTGCCGGCGGCGCGCATCTATGCCGCGCTCGCTCCGCAGTCGAGCCACGCGCAGCACATGCCGTCGCATGCGTTCCTGCCGCTCGGGATGTGGGACGAGGCGGCGAAGTCCGACGAAGCGTCGTGGGCCGCGTCGGTGGCCTGGGTGACGCGCACCGGACGCACGGTGAACCAGCGCGACTTCCACAGCCTGTCGTGGCTGCACTACGAGTATTTGCAGCAGGGACGGTTCAGCACGGCGCGCGACACCGCGGCCATTGTGTCCGGCGCGCTCGATCAGACACTGAAGCTCGGAGCCGCAGCCACCGCGAACATGCCGGCGACGCACGGACACATGGCCAGTGAGATCGGCCGTGGCTACGACGCCTCCGGCCTGCGCAACGAACTCGCGAACATGCGGGCACGCAGCGTCATCGAAGGGAGCGACTGGCACCTCATGAAGGGTTCGTCGTCGTTCGACAACGTCGACGAGCTGTTCGCGCTCGGCCTCAGCAGCGTCGCCAACGACGACTACGGCCGCGCGGACGCCGCGCTCGCCGAACTGCGAAAAGCATCCACCACGCTGCCTGACCGCGACGCGGCCGATGTCGCCTCGATCATGGCGGAGGAAGTCAGCGCGCTGCTGGCCATCGCGCGCGGACGTCAGGCCGACGGCCTCGCCACGCTCCTGCGCGCCACTGCTCGCGAAGCGGCGCGGCCGAAGCCGATCGCCCGTCCGTATCCTCCCAAGCCGGCGGGAGAACTCTACGCGGAGGCGCTGGCCGGGCTCGGCCAGCCGGTGGCGGCAATGGCGGAATATCGCACGGTGCTGCAGCGCCTGCCACGTCGCCCCGTCGCGCTGCTCGGGCTGGCACGCGCCGCGGCGGCCGCCGGGAACCGCGCCGAGGCACGCCGCGCGGCCACCGAATTCCTGCAGATCTGGCACGCGGCCGACGCCGATCGGCCGGAACTGGCGGAAGCGCGTGCCCTCGCGCGCCGCTGACGCGCCTTCACCGAGGCGTCACAACGCCGCGCGATCGATCTCGACGTCGCGCGTGTAGTAGTAGAGCTCGAGCCGTCGCGTCCGAATGGCCGGGTCTGGCACGCGCAGCGCAATCTGGTAGCGCCCCGGCGCGTCGGGCGTCCACTCGTGCGACCACAGGCTCCAGGCAGCGGGGTTGTCCGACGGCGGATTGTCGTCGACCACGACGAACGGCTCACGACTCGCGAACCGGATCGTCAGCGGCACCTGACGCTGGCGACCGCCCCACCGGATGCCCACTACCCTGTAGACGAGGCGTTCGCGACCGTCGCGCATTACGATCCACTGCTCGACGCGGACGGGCGCAGCCGTCACGTCGATCACCGGCGGCTCGTAGTCGCGCGCCAGACGCAGCACCGCGCGCTGGTGCGTGCGTGACGAGAACTCCATCATCTGCAGCGTCGCCGGCTCATCGTCCGGCACCCAGTCGATGCGCGACACCCACTTGATGCAGCTGCAGCCGTAGTAATTCGGCACCACCAGCCGCACCGGCGCACCGTGATCGGCGGTCAGCGGCTGGCCGTTCATGCCGAGCGCGAGGAACGCCCCCGTCTGCTCCAGCTCCGCGCGCGAGAAGACCCAGCTCGCGCCGGGGTTCGACGTCACCGACGCCCGTTGCTCATCATCGATACCGATGACGCGCACGCGCGCGCCAGCCGGAGCCGTCGGCATGCGGTCCAGCACCGACGCCATCGGTACGCCGTTCCACGACGCCGCGCTGAGCAGGCCGAAGTTCGCCGGGTCCGAATTGCCGGCGCACTCCATCAGGCGCACGCCGAGGTCGCGTGCAGCGCTGGCCAGGCTGCGGATATCGACGGCCCGCTCCGACGCGCCAGTCGTTCCAAGGGCGACGTGCCAGGCGGCGGCCGCGGGCAGGTCGGGTGGATGCGCCGTGCGCACGTAGAACTGCACGGTGGGCGTCACCAGGTGCGATTCATCGAGGGAAGACAGATCGGTGAACTGCCGCGCGTCGAGTCCTGCGCCGAGCAGCACGTGCACCGGCGGCATCGGCCGGCCGTCGAGCCGGCCAAGCGGCATCACACGCACCAGGCGGCCGTTCGGCACGGGCCGCAGCGCCTGCGCGCCAAGCCAGCGCTCGGTCGCCAGCGCCACGCCCGCTGTGGCGAGCCCTTTCGTGAACTGGCGCCTGCTGACGGTCACCGGCTGATCATAGTGCGGACTACGGCGTCCGGCTGCGGCGCTGACGCAGCACTTCGTAGACCGCAATGCCGACGCTGGTCGACAAATTCAGCGACCGCACGCGCGACGACCCGATCGGCATGGTGACGAAGCGCTCCGCATAGCGCGCGTGCAGTTCCGCCGGCAACCCCGCCGTCTCGCGCCCGAAGACGAGGACGACGTCCGCGGCCGCGCCGAGCGGCGCGTCCCACAGTGGCACATCTGCCTTGGTCGAGAAGAAGAACGGGTCGCCCAGCCGCGGCAACACCTGCTCGAACGTGTCCCAGTCGGGCCACACGCGCAGGTCGACGTGCTCCCAGTAGTCGAGACCGGCTCGCTTCACCTGCTTGTCGTCGAGCGAGAAGCCGAGCGGTTCGATGAGGTGCAGGGTGGCGCCGGTGGCCAGGCAGGTGCGACCGGCGTTACCGGTGTTCCAGTGGATTTCGGGCTGCACGAGGACAACGTGAATCGACATGCGGTGAGCGACCGTGCGCGACTACTCGAGCGGCAGACGTTCGAGCGGGGCCGCGGCGCTCCGTCTGGTCAAGGCGAACGAGAACCACGCGGGCGGCGCCGTGCCGCGATCGCCATCCGCGGTGACGCTGAGGATGGCGTCCATGATGCCGTCGCGGTTCACGTCGCGGAACGTAACGTCGTACAACCGGAGTCCGAT
The DNA here is from genome assembly GCA_043743165.1 of Acidobacteriota bacterium. Classification (GTDB taxonomy): domain Bacteria; phylum Acidobacteriota; class Vicinamibacteria; order Vicinamibacterales; family CAVVIG01; genus CAVVIG01. The sequence continues at coordinate 16,024 of JAYTXA010000060.1, read as the reverse complement.
GGCGTGCGTCGTGGCGAGCGGCTCCGGGGTGCACCGCACCAGGCCGGCCCTGACGGTCATCGCTCCGACGAACCTAGCCCTGGTGAGCCGGCAACTGACCGGGTCCACCCGCACGGGGCGGCAATCGAGCGTCATCCGGGCCGTCGCCGCATCCTCCTGCGTGAGGAACTTCGCGTAACTGAGCGGCACCGGCAACGTGCCGGTCGCACACGCCGAGGCGTCGCGTGCACGCAGCCGTTCGCACAGGTCGGCCTGCGCGTCGGAGCCGACACCGCGGCAGCGCAGATCGTAGGGGATCAGGTCGAGTGACAGCGCCGTGAAGTCGACCCGCGACACGAAGTTGCGGCTCGCGGTGGCCGAGCCGAGCGTGAACACCTTCGCCCGTGCGCAGAACTCGCGCGCGCTCTCACGCTGCCGCGAGAACGCGTTCGTCCCGTCGTTGCCGAACGTGCGCACCGCCTCGTCGAGCGCGTCGCAGTCGGCCGGCAGCCTGAACCGCATCTGGAAACCCATGCCGCCGTCGAGCGTCACCGCTGTGGCGCCTGCGGGCACCACTATGCCGGTCGGCAGCGGCCACGAGAAGTCGATGATCTGCATCGTCAACGGACGCGACGGGTTCTGCGCCGCAGACGGCCTGGCCGGCAGCCCAATGCCCAGCACGACACACGCGAGCACAGCGACAATGCGCCGCAGCGCCACGTCAGGCTTCCCCGCCGGACATGGCCGCCACATAGTCGGCAGCCGCCGATGCGGACCAGGCCTGCGCGAAGCCGCCCACCACGCGCAGCGCGCGCGGCACGACCATAATCAGCAAGTGCGTGGCCAGGCGGCTGGCATGCATCACCAGCCCGCGCCCTTCTGGCAGCAGCGCGAAGGGACCCATCGACACGAACGGCTCACCACGGTGCAGCGTGCCAAGCGCGGCAATGTCCTGCTGTTCAAGCAATTGTCGAAGCGTATCGGCCTGTGTGGGAGTCATGTGCGATTCGCTGGCAGAGGCTCGTCGGCTAGCTGGCCGGATGGTCCGGGCCCCACGCGTCGCGGGCCACGCGCCACTGCCCGTCCGGGTCGCGGTGATAGATCACAAGGCCCCAGCCCGTGTCGACAACGGGGTCGCCGCCACCGACCGGTGTATCGGTCGAGGTGTAGGAGTAGCGCTCGAAGGCCCACTCGCCGTTGACCACGAACTCCTGTACCGGCTTGTCCCACCGCGTCTTGTAGGCGGCGAGGTACCCCTCCAGCCACGGCTTCACCGCCGCCTTCCCAACCATCGGCGCTTCGTGCGCCGCCATGTACACCACGTCGTCGGTGAGCACGCCGAGCAGCGTGTCGAGATTGTTCGAGTTGATGGCCGACACGTACGTGTCGTGAGCGCGTTGCGCGGCGGCATCGGAAACCGAGGTATCAGCAGGCACCGGTTGGGACGCGGGCGTGGCGCACGATGCACAGAGGACAGCCACGGCCATGGTCGAGAGCAGCGTTCGCATGAGAACTCCTGTTGTTAGGCGTATTGCGGCGTCCAGTCGAACGCGACCAGCAACGTGCGCTGGAACGCGCGCGTTGTCGTCGGTCACCAGATAGAACCGGATACTGCCATCGGCGCGGGGCACTGCCGCCACGCCTTCGTCGTTGTCGGTCGTCAGCGGCCGCGCCAAGTCTGGCTGTCAGCTTACCAGCACGGTAGATGCGCCGGCTGTTGCGCATGAACAGCGTCGTCAACGCGCGCGCTGTGCAGCGTCGTCCGCGGGGACGCGGCCGCGCACCGCGTTGGCGCGGGCGGTGAGCGTGATCCGGCCAGACGCATCGACGGGCAGCAGCGCGCGCAGCCGCCCGGCGAGTTGGGCGGAGGCGTCTGTCCCCATCGACGTCAGCGGCCTGCCGACGCTCGGACCCTTGTGGACCGTGGTCCAGTAGTCGTCGAAGCCGGAAAACGTCCGCTGCACTGAAATCTCCCTCGTCTCGACCGACTCCAGACCGGCACCCGTCCACAGGGCACGCAGCGTGTCGAGACGCGAGGCGTCGGCACTGGGCGGTGTCGGCACGTCCACGCCCATGGCACGCAGTTCAGTGAGAAGCGCGGCGTACGGGAAACCGCCGCCAGCCATGTCCCAGGCGTAGGCGGCCACGATGCCGCCGGGGCCGACCACACGCGCCATTTCGGCCACGCCCTTCGCCGGCTCGGGCACAAAGAAGATCACCAGCGGCATTACGGCGGCGTCGACCGCGTCATCGTCGAAGGGCAACGCCATCGCGTCGCCCTGGCGGAAGTGTGCCGCGTGCAGCGCTGGCCTGGCACGCGCGAAGTCGAGTTGCGCAGGCGACGGATCGATGCCGTGCACGCCGGATGGCGCACACCGCTCGGCGATCATCTCGGTGAAGGCACCGTTTCCGCAGCCCACGTCGAGCCAGAGTCTGCCGGGTTCTGGCGCGATCCAGTCGAGGAACGCCTCGCCCACCGACCGGCTCCACACGCCCATGTAGTCTTCGTAGGCGGCTCCGTCATCGAACGTGATCTGGCTGGTCATGCGAACGTCATGCTCCCGACGGCTTGCTGGTTCCAGGTGTCCGGGCGCGCGTCGTGCTGAGGCGCCTGGCCGCCGACGACGCCTTGCCGGCGATGTTCAGCGCTACCGCTTCGCGCACCAGGGCGGTGAAGCCCGCTGCGTCAAGCACCTCGCCGTCGTGGATATCGATGGCGCGGCGGACGTTGCCGTTGAGGCTGGCGTTGAACAGGCCCGCCGGGTCGCTCAGGGATGCCCCTTTGGCGAACGTGAGCTTCACCGCGTTCTTGTAGGTTTCACCGGTGCAGATGACGCCGTCGTGCGACCAGACCGGTGTTCCCCGCCACTTCCACTCCTCGAGCACGTCAGGGTCGGCGGCCTTGATGAGCGCGCGAACCGTGCGGAGCGTCTCCCCACGCCAGTCGCCGAGATCGGCAATGCGGTTCGAGATAAGCGTTGATGCGTTGGATGCTGTAACCATGCCGCTGTGCTAGATGGCTGGAGCCAGGATGTAGAACTGCTTGAAGATGTAACCCGAGGCTGCCTGCGGCCAGTTGAACACCTGCACCGCCGGCCACAGCGAGGGCGCCACGACACCGTCGAAGCGGACGTCGCCCTGCGGCATCTGTCCCGACTCCACCATCACCGTCAGCGTGAGCGCGCGCAGGCGGCCTGAGACCGGAAGGGGCAAGGCGCGGCGCAAAGCGGCCAGCAACTGTTGGTGTTCGGCACTGCCCCACGCTGGCTCCGCCCCGCGGAAGCCGGTGGCGCCAGGATAGGCCACGTAGCCGTGCACGGCATAGCGCTCGCTGGCACGCTCGCCGAGGGCGACGGCGCCAATCACCGCGGGCCCCACCAGCGCGCCCCATTCCTGGATGGCCGTCTCGGTGGCCTCCGCCTCGTCTGAGCCGATGCCGACCGATCCCACCGTGATGCCGGCCTGTGCGGCAATGGCGGTGTCCACCGCCACACTCACCACCATGCGCCCTGGCGCGTTCTGCCGGGCTTCGATGCGCGCCCGCAGCACCACCTCGCACGTGGGAAAGGAGACGGTGGTGCCGGCCAGTCCCGGTGCCAGCCCGCGCCCCCTCGCCATCATCGTCAACACCTCGGCGCAGCGGCGTGAGAGTGCGTCGGAGGGCAGGGGCGATCCGAAGTCGAACAGCGCGCCGCTCATGGTTGTCGATCCTACCGCACCGCACCGCTTCGACCGAGCCAACCCAGGACACGACGCAATACCTGGGAACTCCGCCCGATGATGCGATGCAGTCTCCTCCGGTTGGCTTGCACTGCGATCGGCTGTGCAACCAGCATCAGCAGCCACAGCGTACCCACCGCCGCGTGAAAGTGCGTCCAGCCACCGATGCTCGCCATCGGCTGCGCCAGGTAGCCTGGCCAGAACGCCAGCACGGACAGGACGAGCAGCAGCATGTAGGCTGGGCTGGCCCAGCGCATCGGCGTCGGTCTCACGCCCACCATTGCAGGTTACGCTCCGAACTGCCGCGCCGCCAGGTTGCGGTAGATCGCGGCCGTGTGCGCCGCGGTCCGTTCCCATGTGAACCCCTCAGCGCGGGCGAGTCCGGCGCGGCGCATGTCGCTGGCCCGTTCGCGCGAGGCGATCACTGCCACGAGCGCATCGTGCCACGCACGCACATCCGACGGCGAGACCAGTAGCCCCGCCTCGCCCACCACCTCGGGAATCGACGCCGCCGTCGATCCGATCACCGGCGTCCCGCACGCCATCGACTCGAGCGCAGGAAGCCCGAACCCTTCATACAGCGACGGATACGCCAGCACGGCGGCGCGCTGCATGAGATCGACGACAGCGTGGTCGTTTTGATCGGTGAGAAACCGGACCGCATCCGCGACGCCACAGGCACGTGCGCGTGCGCCAATCTCCGCGGCGGCGCCGCGGTCGACGCCTGCCAGAACCAGCTCCGTCCGATTGACCAGGTCCGTGCGCCCCCGCAGCAACGCGAGCGCGTCCACGAGTACGCCGACATTGCGTCTGGCGTGAAGGTCGCCCACATGCAGGATGAAGGGCGGCTCTTCCCGCTCGGTCCAGTGCCCGTGCCGCCCCACCTCGAACGGGCGCCCGACGCCCAGCGGGACGACGACGATGCGCGCGGCAGCGATGCCGTAGGCCGCCTGGATCTCGCGTCGCGAGAACTCCGAGTCGGTGATGACCACATCCGCGACGAGCGCGCTCCGCCGGTAGAACCAGCGCCGAAGCCGGCCGCTGCGGTAGGGATACCACTCCGGATGCCGCTCGTAGCTGACGTCGTGAATGGTGACCACCAGCGGGTGTACGCCCCGGAGTGGAGCGGTGTACGCGGGCGCATGGAAGACGTCGAACAGGTGCGTGCGGCAGGCACGCGGCAAGCCGTCCACACACCAGCCCAGATTCGTGGGCAGGCTCGAAGCCGCTTCGATGGCGCGTATGCCCGGAGGGAGTGCGGTGTTCGCGTCGACGCCGACGGCGCTGAGCTCGGCAGGGTCAGCCTGGTCGAGCAGGGCCGAAGTCAGCCCTGTCACGTAGCGGCGCACGCCGCCGGCGGGAGACGTGAACGCGTGGCCGTCGAAGGCCACCCGAATCCGGGCCGGCGACGTCACGACATCACCGCGCCGGCTGCCTCGGCACTCATGCCGACTTGGGCAACCCGAGGTCGAACCGCTTCTCACGGACCTTGGCGGCAATCCAGCCGGCGTCCAGCAACCCCCATATCTCTCTCGTCGTGGCGCGGCGACGCCCCTGGATGTCGCGACGCTGCCGTGCCACGCGCGGCAGGCCACGGAGCGCCTCCGCTTTCGCCATCACAAACGTCACCAGGTGTCCGGTCCACGCGAAATACAGTGCGGCCGCTACGTTGTAGAGAACGTGGCCGGGCAGGGTGAGCACCAGCAGTGGCAGCGGTGTGTTCTTCAGGTACGTCCACTCGAGGTTCCGCTGGCCCCAGAAGATGGATTGTGCGTTCAGGCGACCGAGGGTCGCCGAGCCAGCGTGATGCACGACGGCCTCTGGCACATAGACGCAGCGGAAGCCGAGCAGTTGACAGCGGTACGAGAGATCGACATCCTCGTGCACCGCGAAGTAGGCACTGTCGAATCCTCCGACCTGATGAAACAGTGCGGCCCTGATGAGAAGCGCCGCGCCACAGGCGCCGAAGACGTCACGTGCCTCGTGCGCGCACGCGGCCGGTTGGCCGTGCCACCGCTTGAAGGCGCCGCCGAACCTGGTGAGGCCGTCCCCGGCGCTGTCCACGATCGCTGGCCGATCCAGGTAGACAATGCGGGAGGCCGCCAGCCCCGCGTCCGGTCGCACGTCGAGCGCGTGCCGGACGCGCGCCAACCAGCCGGGCTGCGGAAGCGCATCGTTGTTCAGAAAGGCCAGGTAGCGCCCGCGGGCATGCGTCGCCCCGGCATTGTTGCCCGCCGCGAAGCCAAGATTGTCCGTCAACGCGGTGAGTCGCACCCTCGGAAACGCTGCCGCGACAAACTCGGCCGATCCATCGGTCGAACCGTTGTCGACCACCAGCACTTCGCAGTCCGACGCCGCTTCAGCGAGGGCCGCCGGGAGGCAGCGCTCCAGCCAGGTGCGGCCGTTGAAATTCAGGATGATGATCGAGACCGCCAGGGCCGGACTTGGTTGTGAATCGGTCATCGTGGTGTGCCTCCATCATCGCGCACTTCTCGCGGCCTCGCGCGATTGCCGATTCCACGTAGTCGAGTGCCGGTGGGCCCACGCCACCTCTCAAGGTAGGATGGAGTCCGTGTCGCTCACGAGGAGTGTTGCCATCGCTGTTCCGAGCCTGGGCCAGGGGCCGTTTCTCGGAGCCGCGCTCGACTCGCTCGGGCGCTCGTCGGTCGTGGTGCATCGGGCGGTGCTCGACGCGGGTTCGACCGATGGCTCCCGCGACATCATTGCGGCGCGCGCGGCGGAACTGGCCTTCTGGCGCAGTGAACCCGATGCCGGGCAGGCGGCCGCAGTCAACGAGGGCGTTGCTGGTCTCTGCCATTCACACCCCGACGTCGACGCGGTTGGCTGGCTCAATGCTGACGACGTGTTTCTCGACGGGGGGATCGACCGTCTCTGGCAGGCACTGATGGATCATCCCGACTGGGTGGTCGCCACTGGACGCGGTGCGCTGCTCTCGGCACACGGCGAGATCGTCGGCGAGTTTCCCACCGAGCGGTTCTCACCGGAGCGGTTCGCACGCGCATGCACCATCTGTCAGCCGTCCACTCTCGTGCGTCGAGCGGCCTGGCAGCAGGTCGGCGGCCTCGACGCGTCGATGCACATGTGCTTCGACTACGACCTCTGGTGGCGGCTGAGCCGTCTCGGCACGATCGGGTATGTCGATGCGCTCGTTGCCGGCTCGCGCGATCATGGTGAGACCAAGACACGGCGGCATCGCGTCCAGTACTTTCGCGAGGCCACGGCGCTGGTCCGCCGAGAGCACGGGCACGTGCCGTGGCACTGGTACATCAGCGAGGCGATGGAGCGACAGGTGCAATTCGAGGTTGGCAGGCGCCCGCCCTTCCCCGCGCGACTGCGCGCCGGGGCCGAGGCAGTCGTGACCTGGCTCGGCGACCGCCGCGTCGACGCCCGCTGATGGCCCGGATTGTCCACATCTGCCCGCGCTACGCGCCGGCTCATGGCGGCGTCGAGTTGTTCTTCCGGCGCCTGAGTGAAGCGCTCGTCGCTCGCGGCCACGAGGTGTCGGTCTGGACCACCGATACCGCGACGGTGCAGGGCTTCACCGTCCCGTCCGGCGCTCGGCTGTCCGCTGGCCCCGAACTCATCGACGGCGTCGAGGTCCGTCGTTTCCCGGTCCGCTACCTTCCCGCCCAACGCTACCTGCGGACGCTGGCGAACCTGCTTCCGCTTGGCGTCCGATGGACGTGCGACACGCTGCGCTGGACGCCGTTGGTGCCGGCCCTTACGGCGGCGGCAGGACGTCCATCACAGGCGGTTGACCTCGTCCACGTGGCGGGGTTGCCGTATAGCTCGCTCGTGTTCGCAGGCGTTCGACTCGCCGCGCGCGCGCGCGCGCCGCTGGTCATCAGCCCGTTCACGCACGTGGCTCACCCGGGGCCGGCTGGTGACCGCATGACTCGTGCCTACCTGTCGCCGCTCAACCTCGCGCTGCTGCGGAAGGCCGACCGCCTGTTCGTGCAGACCGCCTTCGAACGCGACGTACTCGCGGCTGCCGGGCTGCGCGCCGCGCACCAGGCCGTTGTCGGTCTGGGGGTCGACGCCGACGGGTGCACGGGTGGAGACCGGGCAGCGTTCCGAGCCGCGCACGGCATCCCGATCGAGGCCGTCGTCGTCGCACACCTGGCGAACAAGAGCTGGGACAAAGGCACGGTGGACCTGCTCGATGCGGCGGAGCGCCTCTGGGACCGCGACGTGCCCTTCGTGCTGGTGCTGGCGGGTTCGGAGATGCCGACGTTTCGTGCGCGGTGGAGCCGTGTACGCCACCGCAACCGCGTGGTGAATCTTGGCCATCTCTCTGATGCGGAGCGGCGGGACTTCTACGCCGCGGCCGACCTGTTCGCCTTGCCGAGCTACGTCGAATCGTTCGGCATCAGCCCGCTCGAAGCCGCACTGAACGGTGCAGCGGTCCTGGCCTGGGACCACGGCGGTCCCGCCCAGATCTTCCATGATGGTGTCGACGCGACGCTCGTGCCGGTCGCCGACGCTGGCAGGCTCGCGTCCAGCCTGGAGCACTTGGTCATCGACACCGCGACGCGCCGCCGGCTCGGCGCGGCCGCGCAGCAGCTAGCCCGCACGTTCACGTGGGAGCGCGTGCTGGCAGTCGCGGTAGCGGAATACGAACGTCTGCTCGCACACTGACCACGCGTAAACCGGACTATCGTAACGGTGCCGATGCCGTACCTTCAGCTGCTCTTTCCGGTGCACCTGCTCCTCTTGGTGTATGTGAACGGCAGGACAGCGCGACTCGCCTTCGCCTCCGACGTGCCGCGCCTGCTTGCGACCGCCGTGCTGATGTGGGCGACGCTTGTCTTCACCGCTCAAGCCATCTCGGTCGCCAGCCTTCTCGGCTCGCCCGTCGCCTACTTCACGGCGTCGTTCGGCATGTCGTGGCTGCTGGCCGTCGTCGTTCGCTGGACGTGCCCAGTGCCTGTACCAGCTGACGGCTTCACGTTCGCGACGATCTGGGTGCAGCTGCGAGCGAGCTGGCTGTCCCTCGTGCTACTGGCCATGCTGGCGGCTGTCACCGTCGCCGTCCTGCTCACCGCGCTCGCGGTACTGCCGAACAATTGGGATTCGCTCGCCTACCGCTTCCCCCGGGTGTTCTTCTACTTGAATGCCGGCGCCCTCGTGCACGCCAAGGGCGCGCCGGACCAGCGGCTTCTCTTCTACCCGTACGACGGCACGCTGCTGTACCTGTTCCTCGCACAGTATCAGTTGCCGGGCGTGACATGGAACCTTGTGTCGGTCGTGGCGTGGCTCCTTGCCGGAGCGGGCGCGTTCTACGGCGCGCTCACGCTCGGGGGATCGGTCCGCGCGGCCATGTTCTCGACCTACGCGCTCCTGACCGCTCCCATCGTTCTCTGCGTCGCGAATTCGACAAACGACGAGCTGCTGTCCGGTGCACCGCTTCTGGTCGGCATCGTGTTCCTCGCCATGTGGCTGCGAGACCGGATGCCCGCGCATCTGCTCTTCGGCGCCGTCGGACTCGCCCTCTCGGCGGGCGTGAAGCTGCATGCCCTGTTCTACGCGCCGGGCCTGGTCCTCGCGGTGCTGCTGACAGTGGCCATCCGCCGTCCGCTGCTGGCAGACCTTTGGCGAGGGGCCGTGCGCCCCCATCCGCGCGTCGTCTGCGCCGCCCTGATGCTGAGTGTGCCGCTGGCCGGTGGCTTCACCGTGACGAACTACGTGTCGGCGGGCATGGCCACCAACACCGACTTCAACCGGCAGGTGCTCCGCCTCCCGTTCAGTGCGCGGGGAGCCGCGCAGAACGTCGCGCTGCTGACCGCACAGCTGTTCCTGGCGCCGTTGCCCGATCATGCGCGGGTGTTCGGCGTCGACACCGGCGTGCGCGCCTACCAGCGCACCAACGAGGTGACGAACAGGCTGCTGTTTGCAAACGTCAGGCAGGGCCCGCCGTATACAAGCCCGTTCTATCGCTTCCGCGGTATCGCCAGCCCGCTGGCCGAGGTGTTCTTCGAAGAAACCCTGTGGCTGGGCATGGTGCCGTGGGCGCTGGCGCTGGCGCTCATCTGGATGGCGACGCGGTGGCGCGACTGCAGCCTCACGCTCTGGATGATGATGCTGTCGCTGCCGGCATGGCACCTGGGGCTGAGCACCATCCATCTCTATGTCGAAGCGATCGGCGTCTACTACGCCTATGCGGCGCCAGCGAGCGTGGCCGCCCTTGGCGTCGTGTGGGAGCGAATGGACAAGGCCGGTGGCGGATGGCGCATCGCCAGTTGGTGCCTGGTGATCGTCCTCGGCAGCAACACGCTCCTCGCGGGAGCGCTGCTGCTGTCCAGTCAGAAGCGCAACGTGCTGCAGGCCTTCAGCGTTGGCAATGGTGAAACGGGGTTGACCCAGGTGTCGCCCGACGTCAGGACGGTCGTGGGACGCGCCAGAACCGTCTACATCGGCTACACCCACTGGGAAACGCTCTACTGGAATCTGATGCGCCTGAACCCGTCGGCGCGCTACGTCACCGCCGACTATTCGCCGGCGATGGACATCGACCTGTTTTTGTGGACCTACTACTCCGAGTTCAACTGGGACACACCCGCGACGATTCGCGCCGACCGGGTCGGTAGCTTCAAGTGGCTCGGCACGATGTCGCTGGGCGGCGAGGTGGTCGTCTGCGGCGGCCGTACGTGTCGAGCCGAATGCCCGCGCTGCGACGACCTGATGCTGATGCCGCTCCGGATTGAGCGACAGGGACTGGAGACCGCGCTGCAGGTGGCCGGTCCGACGCAGGGACTGGATGCAGCCGGTCCGGGGGCGGTGCGGTTCACGCTGTTCAACGAACAGTCGCAGGCCCAGCACCAGTCGGCATGGGTGCCAGCGGCGGCGTTGAGCACGTTCAGGATGGGCACGACCGATCAGGCATTCGACCACGTGCTCGTCGAAGTGGGCTGCGAGCCGGCACCTTCGTGTTCGGTGTCGCGCACGGTTCTGTCTCTCGCACCGGGGAAGCGGCCCTTGCTCGACACGATGCCCGAACCGGCGGCGATACCAGCCAGGTAGCCTCGCGTCAGCGCTTCGTGAAGACGAAGGTGCCGAAGCAGGCCGGCGTTGTGTGCCCGCCCTGTTCGAGCGGTCCGAAGTACGAGAAGTGCCCACGCGTCGCCTCGGCCACTCGCCGCGCGAATGACTCCGACCATCCCATGCAGTAGCGCACGTAGTCCGCGAAGAAGCGCTGGAAGTATCCGGACCGTGCCTGCTCGTTCTGCGCTGGCGACATGGTCATGCTGACGTTCGGGTAGTGATCGAGGTCCATCCCGACGGTGCGCCCGGACCGCATCAACTCATCGGGCTTGAACAGGTGCTTATCTTCGGCGTCTGCCTTGTCGACGTCTCGCCGGCCGTAGAACTGCATGGTCGCGATGAAGTAGGCGACCCGCTCGCGGTCCTCCGGTGTGCAGGCATAGCCGTGCGCGGACAAGGCCGCTTCGATGAACTGCCCGTGGAAGCCCATCATCATGTAGCCCTCGTAGTAGGGCTCCTCGCACACCAGCAGCCCGCCCGGCGGGAGCACGCCGGCGCAGTCGCCCAGGAAGGCGTCTACGTCGGCAATGTGATGCAGCACACTCCGGAGCATGATGGCGGTTACGGCGCCTGCTGGCAGGACAGCGATGTCCTCGGCTCGCAGCACCCCGATGTCCACGCGCCCCGCCGCAGCGCGAATCGAGGCCAGCTTCCGCTGCGTGATCCGGCAGAACGCCGACGAAGGGTCGGTGACCAGCAGATGTCCGACTCCCGGGTGCATCGCCAGGCCGAGCGAGAGCCGGCCGGTGCCACAGCCGACTTCGAGGACGGGGGCACCAGCCGCAAGACCATGACGCTGGCACAGGTCCATGACGTGCGCGGCTTCGCTCCGCAGATGCTCGGTCGAGACGCGGGCCTGGTCGTACTGCCGGTCGTAGTCGCTCTCGTCGTGCGCGAACGCACGCGGTTCAGAGATCTGGGCGATCCCGGCAGCGGCGGGCCGCGAGGCCAGAAACCGTTCGAGGGCCGTACCGGCGTCGTTCACGACGGGCTTCGCTTCTCGAGTACCGCGAAGACGTTCTGTCCGATGGGCGGAGGGCGCAGCGCCTCCAGCGGCCGCAACCACGGAACGACCAGCGTGTCGAAAGTCGCGATCTGGGCGGCTGACTGCTCCGTGCGCTTGAACACGTTTGCGTTCGCCCACCAACCGAAATAGCCGACAAGATTGACGTAGTGCAGGCACACCGGCTCGAAACCGGTCGCGTCGGCCAGGCTTCGCATCGACCCCTTCGTGTACCGGCGATAGTGGCCAAGCAGGTGATCGATGGGTCCGTACAGGGCCGGGAACGCCGGAACCACGAGAATCAGGCGGCCGCGCTCGGGCAGCACCTGCCAGAGGTTGCGCAGCGTCTGATGGTCGTTGCGAATGTGCTCGAGGACGTTCAGACAGACCGCCGAGTCGACGCGGTAGTGGACCAGCTGCTCGACCGAGGCGGTGTGCTCGGCGTCGAGGTTGAGCGACACCACGTTCGTGCGGTCCGTATACGACGATCGGTGCAGGGCGACGCAGTCCGCTTCCACATCGAGCCCGACGACCAGATCCCGGTCGAGAATGGTCCGCGTGAAGTTGCCGATCCCGCACCCGATTTCGAGCACGCGGTTGCCGAGCCACGGGCGAACCAGCGCCAGTTGCCAGGCGAAGTACCGCTGCGCGGCGCGCATGCGCTCCTGATCCCTTACGGTATAGTCTGCGCTGGGTTCGCGTAGCGTCTCGGTTACGTGGTTCACGGAGCAGAAGAATAGCATTCCGCCGGAGGGCACAGGGAGCCGTGAGCCGAACAGAACATGTGATGCCGTGGCTGGATGCCCCTCGCATCGCCGTCCTCATACCCTGTTACAACGAGGAAGCGGCGATCACCTCAGTCGTCGAGGGCTTTCGGCGCGAACTGCCGGGCGCAGCCATCTACGTCTACGACAACAATTCGACCGACCGCACGGCCTCACTCGCCGCCGCGGCCGGCGCCGTCGTCCGCCGCGAGCCGCGCCAGGGCAAGGGGCACGTGATGCGGCGCATGATGAGCGACATCGATGCCGACATCTTCATCACGGCCGATGGCGACGGCACCTACGACGCCGCCAGCGCTCCGGCGATGATCCGGCTGCTGCAGGAGCAGCGACTCGCCATGGTGGTCGGCCGGCGCGTGCACACTGACGCCGCCGCCTATCGGCGCGGGCACGTGCTCGGCAACCGGCTGTTTACCGCCTCGGTCGAACTGCTGTTCCAGCGTCGTCTTGCCGACATCCTCTCGGGCTACCGCGTGTTCTCGCGCGCGTTCGTCCAGTCGTTCCCGACCGTCAGCCACGGGTTCGAGGTGGAGACCGAACTGACCGTGCACGCACTGACTCTGAACCTGCCGATCGACGAAGTGGAGACACCGTACCGGGCCCGGCCAGACGGCTCGGTCAGCAAGCTGCGTACGTACAGGGACGGCGTGCGGATTGCCCTCGCCATCCTGCGACTCCTGCGCCTCGAGCGGCCACAGTTCTTCTACACCGTGATCGGCACGGCGATGATGGTGGCGTCTGTGGTCCTGATTGTCCCGGTGGTGCTGGAGTTCATCCGCACCGGCCTCGTGCCGCGCTTCCCCACCGCCATTCTCTCTACGGGCCTGGCGATCTCGGCGCTTCTCAGCTTCGCGTGCGGGCTCATTCTCGACACGGTCACGCAGGGTCGTCGCGAAGCCAAGTTGCTGGTCTATCTGTCGACGGCGCGACAGGCGGATCGGGCGGCGGCCACGTCACGGCCGCAGCCCAACGCTATCGATGCACCGTGACGACCTGCCACCATTCGCGCGCACCAGCACAGAGCCATTGGTGGAATCGATGCGCTGCGCCGAAAGACACTCCCCGCTTGAACGCGAAGCCCAGATCAGTATCGCGAACGAGTCCGCCTCCTGCTGCCTGTAACTCCCGCACTGACCGCCGGTGAGGAATGGCGCCAGGGCCTCCCCACGAGAGGGACACCGCGGCTACTTGATCACCGGCTCGAAGTCGCCTTGGTTTGATCATCGCTTGAACGGTATCGGCCTGACGACTGTCCGCTTCAGTCGCGGCAGGGACCTAATGCTTGCGCCGGCCGCCGTCGGCTGCATGCCAAGTTAGACCTCGTCGTTCGGATTGATGCATGGCGAACTCTCGGGAACGTCGCTCATGCCACGAGACGCTTGCTCACCGCTGACGGCTGCAACGGCTGTCGTCGTTGTTGCTGAATCAGGGGTCGGACACGCCCAGATCGCGACAAATCTTGCGAGCCAGAAGATCGTTGATTTCGGAGTGGCGCGGGACTGCCGAACTCTTGCGGGTCGTGCGATTGATGAAGACCGCGTGGTTGGCGCCTTCCCGAAGCAACTCGCACCCATGTTGCTCCAGATGGCGAACCAGGTCGCGACGCTTCACGCACTGACTTTCAGCGACTCACGAATGACGCCCTCGCCAGTCGCCTCTGCAATGAGTTCGCGATTGGCCTGCAAGACGAGTCCGACGGCTTCGTGCAAATTGGCGCGAGCCTCGTCGAGGGTCGCTCCCTGCGTGTTCGCACCAGGCAGTTCTTCGACGAAGCCGATGTAACCCTCGGGTACCCGTTGAAACACCGCGGTCAATTCGAGTTCCATGTCGCTATGATACGCGACCCGCCAGGACGACCACGCTCGTTGAGACTTGCGCTGCCCAACGGAGCCCAGTCCAGTTCTTGCGGCACGTCAGGATGCCTTGACGGGCATATTACTGAAGGGACGGCGCCGTCCAGTGCCTGGGTCAGGCCCGCAGCACTCTCAGACCGTGCGGCTGTCCGAAGTTGGCGTTGATTTCGTCGTTGTGTTCAATCAGAGGCCTAACGTCAGCGCTCAGCCTCGCCGGTAAGCGGCGCGCGAGCGACGCAGCGGCGTCGGGTGCAGCGCATGTTGGGCTGCCCTTCTAGTGACGACCGACCCAGCACGCTGGTCGTCGCCTGAGATTCATGACTGCAAGTATCCGAACCCGCTCGCCTCGAACACGATACAGAAGACCGTAGGGGAAGCGCCGGAGTGTTCGTCGTCGTACCGAGCCTCCGACGACGGGACCAGCCTCGGGGTTCTCGGTGATTGCGACGGTCGAGCGCTCGACTTCAGCCAAGAAGGCCACGCCCAGCCCAGGACTCTCAGCCTCGTAATACTGCACCGCCTCGTTCAACTCGACCTTGGCGAGGTCGTGGAATGAGGCCACCATTCACGCCAGCCGAGCCCGTGCCTCGCGAAACACACTCTCAGCCGGCTGGCCCATTGCCCCACTCGATTCCAGCTCCTGGTCTCGACGCTCGGCTTCTTCGACCCACAAACGAAGATTTTCTTCGTCTGACAACATCTCAAGGCTGGCCAGCAGCTTCGTCGCGAGACGCGCCCGCGCCGGCGGCGCCAACTTCAAGGCCTCAGCTTCAAATTCTTCGATGTCCATGTCTCGAATTCTACGCCCAACGGAGTGCAGGAATCTTGTCTGCCCAACGCCTGCCGCTCAGCCGCGAGCGGCCGCGGCCGCCCTCGCCGCTCGTCGGCTGCAGCGGCTTGTTAGACGGCGCCTGCGGCTGTACATTGAGTGCATGAACGTAGCCTTTGAACTCCCGGACGCGCAAGCCGAAAAGCTGCGGCGTGAGGCCGAACGGCTCGGCGTGTCACCGACGGACCTAGCGCGTGCCGCGCTGGCAGACCTCCTCGCCGATCCAGACGAGGCGTTCCAGGCGGCAAGTGACCGGGTGCTGCGCAAGAACGACGAGCTGTATCGCCGCCTCGCCTGATGCGCTACCTCACGCTGGGCGAAGTGGTGAGCCTGCACCGGCGAGTGCTCGCCCAATCAGGTGGCGCCAACGGGATCCGTGACCTCGGACTGCTCGAGTCCGCGCTGGCGCAACCCAAGGCGACGTTCGACTCCACCGACCTGCATCCAACCGTCATCGAGAAAGCTGCGGCCCTGGGGTTTGCCCTGGTCGCGAATCACGCCTTCGTTGATGGCAACAAACGCATCGGCCATGCAGCGATGGAGGTCTTCCTGATCCTGAACGGCGTTGAGATCGACGCGAGCGTCGACGAGCAAGAGAAGTTGATGCTCGACATCGCTGCCGGTCATCGGGATCGCGACGACCTGGTGGTGTGGTTGCGGCTGCGTTCGCGACTGAGCCGATAGTCGCTTCCGCCACCTAGACAGAATGACTTCGGTAACAGATGGCTGACCAGCGGGAGTGATCGCGGGTGAGCCTGTGCGGCCAGCGCCGCACCGCCGCATGGACCGCGGCGGC